>NZ_CP045644.1:1395000-1995000 GCF_009498455.1 Variovorax paradoxus
GCGCGTCTTCGACGAGGTGATGGCAGAGCGCAACCTCACGCGCGCCGCCCGCAACCTCGCGATCACCCAGCCGGCCGTGAGCAACTCGCTGCGCCGCCTGCGCGAACTGCTGGGCGACGAGCTCGTGCGGCGTTCCGGTGCGGGCGTGGAGCCCACGCCGCGTGCGCAAGCCCTCTGGCCGACCGTGCGCGACGCCTTGCGCCAGTTGCAGCACACGCTGGCGCCCGGTGAATTCGACGCCGGCACCGCCGACACGACCTTCCTGCTGGCCATGGCCGACGCCACGGCCGCCGAACTCATGCCGGGGCTGGTGAAGATTGCAGAAGAAGACGCGCCTGCCATTTCGCTGCGCGTGCTACCGCTGACCACACGCGACCCGCGCCGCATGCTGGAGCACGAAGAGGTCGACATGGCCGTCGGCTACTTTCCAGCGGTGATCGCGAGCCTGGCGGCGCGCGGCCAATCCGGGGTGGGGGTGCCGTTCGAGACCCAGCGGCTCTACCTGGGCCAATATGTATGTGTGATGCGGCGCGGCCATCCCCTGGCGGGGGCGCCGTTGACGCTCGACAGCTATTGCGCGGCGCGTCACCTGCTGGTGAGCTTTTCGGGCCGCCCCTATGGCTTCATCGACCAGACGCTGGGCGCCATGGGGCGCGAGCGGCGGATTGCGGTGACGGTGAACCAGTTCTTCACCGCCGGGCGCGTGGTCGCGAATTCAGACCTGCTGGCGGTCCTGCCGCGCCACTTCGTGAGCGTGACCGGCATCGAGGAGCAACTGGTGGTGCACGACCTGCCGTTCGACCAGCCGCCGGTGCACGTGGATGCCATCTGGCATCGGCGCGCCCAGCACGGGCATTCCCACGAGTGGCTGCGAACGGCGCTGTTGCGCTCGGCGGCCGCGGCGTTCGCGGGCTCGGTTCATGGACAGGCGTGACGTGCCCCCTTGAACCAGGTGCGCCGCTCGAGGCGGCGCGGGCCCGTCAGTTACCTGACGACGCTGAGCCAGGCGGAAGCCGCAGCACGCAGTTCTTGTGCGTGGTGCGCGCCACGGCCGGCACGGCTGTCGGCGCTTTCCATCAGCGCAGCGGCGTGGCTGGCGGGGGTCTGGGTCGGCGACGAACGGAAGAAACGGGCCACTTGGGCAAGAAGACTGAACATGACGGTGCGCGGCTTGTGGCTGCGACGGGGTTGATTAACGATGGATGTAGATTAAGGGTAATCCCTAGTAAAGCAAGCCCCAAGTTATGCATCTCACGCATGATGGGATTCACCTAGACTGATCCGACGATGAAGTTGCAACTGCTCTCCGACCTGCACCTGGAATCCCACCCGCGCTTCCATGCCGACCCGATCCCGGGTGCCGACCTGCTGGTGCTCGGCGGCGATATCGGCTCTTACCAGGAAGGCTCCCGCCTGACAGACACCGACTTCGGCCTGGGCCGCTTCTCGCCGCGCAAGGGCTGGCCGACGCCGGTGGTCTATGTGCCGGGCAACCACGAGTACGACAACCTCGATTTCGACGCCACGCATACGCGCCTGCGTGCGCTGTGCGAAGAACTCGGCATCCTCTGGCTGGAGCGCGAGACGCTGGTCATCGGGGGCATCCGCTTCATCGGCACCACGCTGTGGGCCGATTTCGACGCGCTGGTCGAGCCCCGCGACGGCCTTGCCGAGGCGCTCAAGAAGCGCGGCAAGGCGATGCGCGCGGCCGACTTCTATCTCGAGAAAATGGCGGGCACGCGAAACGGATTGCCCTTCATGGCGGCCGAAATGCGAGAGCAAGCACTCACATGCCAGGCTTGGCTGCGCGACGCGCTGGCCCAGCCCTTCGACGGCACGACGGTGGCCATCACCCATTTCGCACCCAGCCTCGCGAGCGCCGATCCGCGCTACGGCCTCACGCCCGGTACCGCGGGCTTCTGCAATTCACTCGATGAGTTGCTGCCTCACGCGCAGCTGTGGCTGCACGGCCATCTGCATTGCCCGTTCGACTATGTAAAGGACGGCTGCCGCGTGGTCGCCAATCCGCTGGGCTACCGCAGCAACGGCGAACAAGAGGGCTACCAGCCCCAGCTGCTGATCGAGGTCCGCTGACCGGCTGCTTCGCCCGTCAGGCGCTGCGGCCCTTCGCCACGAGGCGAATGCCGGGCATGAGTTCGGCGGCGAGTTCGGGCCGTTCGAGCGCGTAGTCGAGGTTCATGCGCGCGATCTCGACATGCTCTTCGCCGAGCGCCTGCGCCCGCGAACCCTGGCCGCGCTCGATTGCCTGCACCATCGCGTGGTGCGTGCGGTGCGCCTGCCGCATCCATTGCTGGCCCTCTTCCATCGACGACTGCATGGGCAGCATCGCGCTGGGCGCGGCAAAGGGCTGGCCGCCGAGCATGTCCATCACGCGCTTGAGCGCGAGGTTGCCGCAGCCTTCGAGGATCAGCTTGTGGAAGCGGTCGTTCATCTCGACGTACGCGGCGTAGTCGTCGATCTCCATGCTGGGCTTGTTGACGGCGCGGTCGCCCTCTTCCAGGCAGTCTTTCAAGTCGCGCAGCAACTGGCGCGACACGCCGTCTTCGGCCAGCAAACGGGCGGCAAAACCTTCGATCACCCCGCGCACGCGGATCGCGTCGGCCACTTCCTGCGAGGTGAAGCGGCGCATCTGGTAGCCGCCGCTGGGCGACTGCTCGATCAGGCCTTCGTGCTCGAGGCTGGCCAGCGCCAGGCGCACCGGCGTGCGCGAAGCCCCGAGTTTCTCGGCCAGCGGGATCTCGGCCAGCCGCTCTCCGGGCACGAATTCGCCCTTGAGGATCAGGTCGCGCAGTTGCACGAGCACGCGGGATTGTTGGGAGTCCATCGGGAGGCGCCAGGGCAGCAGGGAGAGGGATGAATGGGCGGATTCTAGGAGAAGCGCCCGCCGCTGCACGCAGCATAGCCAAACGGGCGCGTTTGTTGCATGCAGTGCAAACAGATGTGTGTCAAAAACCCACAAACACCTCAGAGCTAACCCTATATATGGCGCCTCACAGCCCCAAAACAGGGCGAGTAAGCCGATGAAAGTTTGACCTTTGTCAAAAATCACCAAGACAATGCATACAACTGCATGCAATGCCTGCAGGCCTTCTGACAAAGACCTCTCGATGGAGCCCGCACGATGATCAGCGCCGAGCAAAACGATTTCATCACCCGCGTCGGACCCGGCGCGCCCGCCGGCAAGCTGCTGCGCCGCTACTGGCAGCCGGTGGCCTTGGCCGACGAACTGGCGGGCCCGCGCCCGGTCAAGCCCGTGAAACTCATGGGCCAGGATTTCGTGCTGTTCCGCGACGAGAGCGGCCAGCTCGGCATGCTCGACCGCGACTGCCCGCACCGCGGCGCCGACCTCGCCTTCGGCCGACTGGAAAACGGCGGCATCCGCTGCGCCTTCCACGGCTGGCTGTTCGACGCCAAGGGCAACTGCCTGGAGACGCCGGCCGAGCCCGCCACCAGCAAGCTGTGCAGCCGCATCAAGCAGTCGGCCTACCCGGTGGTCGAGAAGGCCGGCGTGGTCTTCGCGTACATCGGCGAGGGCGAGCCCCCGGCCTTCCCCGACTTCGACTGCTTCGTCGCGCCCGACACCCACACCTTCGCGTTCAAGGGCCTGTTCGAATGCAACTGGCTGCAGGCGCTCGAAGTGGGCATCGACCCTGCGCACGCCTCGTACCTGCACCGCTTCTTCGAGGACGAAGACACGTCGGAAAGCTACGGCAAGCAGTTCCGCGGCGCCTCGGCCGACTCCGACATGCCCATCACCAAGGTGCTGCGCGAGTACGACCGCCCCGACATCAGCGTGGAACCCACCGACTACGGCTTCCGCCTCAAGGCGCTGCGCAAGCTCTCGGAAGACACGACCCACGTGCGCGTGACCAACGTGGTGTTCCCGCAGGCCTTCGTGATCCCGATGAGCGCCGAGATGACCATCTCGCAATGGCACGTGCCGGTCGATGACACGCACTGCTACTGGTACGCCGTGTTCACCAGCTTCACGGGCCCGGTCGACAAGCAGCAGATGCGCGACCAGCGCCTGAAGCTGTACGAGCTGCCCGACTACACCTCGCGCAAGAACAAGCGCAACAACTACGGCTTCAGCATCGAAGAGCAGCTGACCGAAACCTACACCGGCATGGGCGACGACATCAACGTGCACGACCAGTGGGCGGTGGAGTCGCAGGGCGCCATCCAGGACCGCACGCGCGAGCACCTGGGCAGCACCGACAAGGGAATCATTGCCTACCGCCGCGTGCTGGTGAAGGCCATCGAAGCCACCCTCGCCGGCGACAGCGCGCCGATGCTCATCGACGCCGCACAGGCCAGCGCCATGACCGGCCCGCCCTCGATCGACGGCATCGGCAAGGTCGTCGACGAAGCCGCCACCGAGGCCTACTGGCAGGACGCCGACCGCGCGCGCCGCCTGAAGTCCGACTGGGCCTCCGCACGGCTTGCCACCTGAGCGCACACGCGATGAACACCAACACATTCGTCGACCGCTTCGGCCTCTGGTCCGACGACCAGCATGCGCAGGCGCGCGAACTCGTGCGCCGCATCGACAGCGGCGAGGTGGACACCGTCCGCTTCGCCTGGCCCGACCAGCACGGCCTGCTGCGCGGCAAGACCCTGGTCGCGGGCGAGGCGCGCTCGGCCCTGTGGGAGGGCGTGAACCTCACCTCCACCCTGCTGGCCAAGGACACCTCGCACAAGACCGTGTTCCCCGTGTTCTCGCAGGGCGGCGGCTTCGCCATCGAGGGCCTGCAGGGCGGCGCCGACTTCACCATCGTGGCCGACCCCGCCACCTTCAAGGTGCTGCCCTGGGCGCCGCGCACCGGCTGGATTTTGTGCGACGCCTACATGGCCGACGGCCGGCCCTGCCCCTTCGCGACGCGGCAGATCCTGCAGCGCGCGGTGGCGCAGCTCGACGAACTCGGGCTGGACTTCATCGCCGGCCTCGAGGTCGAGTTCCACGTCTTCAAGCTCGAAGACGCGCGCATGGGCCTGGGCGACTCGGGCCAGCCCGGCGAACCGCCGCGCGTGTCGCTGCTGTCGCACGGCCACCAGTACCTGACCGAGCTGCGCTACGACCGCGTCGACGGCCTCATGGAGCTGCTGCGCTCGCAGCTCGTGGCGCTCGGCCTGCCGCTGCGCTCGCTCGAGATCGAGTTCGGCCCGAGCCAGTTCGAGCTCACCTTCGGGCCCACGGCCGGCGTGACGCCCGCCGACACCATGGTGCTGTTGCGCAGCGCCATCAAGCAGATCTGCCAGCGCGCCGGCCTGCATGCCACCTTCATGTGCCGCCCGAAGATCCCGAACGTGATGTCCAGCGGTTGGCACCTGCACCAGTCGCTGCGCCGCAAGAGCGATGGCGTGAATGCCTTCATGCCCGAGCCCGGCGGGCGCGACCTCAGCGAGATCGGCATGCACTACCTCGGCGGCCTGAAGGCGCACGCCTGCGGCGCGGCGGCACTGGCCAGCCCGACGATCAATGGCTACCGCCGCTACCGCCCCTTCTCGCTGGCGCCCGACCGCGCGATCTGGGCACGCGACAACCGCGGCGCGATGCTGCGCGTGCTCGGCGGCCCGGGCCAGAACGCCTCGCGCATCGAGAACCGCGTGGGCGAGCCGACGGCCAACCCGTACCTGTACCTCGCGTCGCAGCTGTTCTCGGGCCTGGACGGCATCCGCCACCAGACCGACGCCGGTCCTTCGGCCGATGCGCCGTACGAAACACCGGCCGAACAGCTGCCGCGATCGTTGAGCGACGCCCTCGCCTGCCTGCGCAAGGACGAGATGCTCAACGCACAGATGGGCAAGGTCTTCGTCGACTACCTGTGCCACATCAAGGAAGCGGAAATTGCCCGCTTCAACCTCGAAGTCTCGGAGTGGGAACACCGCGAGTACTTCGACATGTTCTGAACCCCATGCCCACGATCCACTACATCCTCAAGGACGGCACCACACGCGAGGTCGACGCCAAGGTCGGCGCCAGCGTGATGGAGACCGCCATCCGCGGCAACGTGCGCGGCATCGACGCCGAGTGCGGCGGCTGCTGCTCGTGCGCGACCTGCCACGTCTACGTCGACGACGCATTCCTCGAGCTGCTGCCGCCGCCCGACGACATGGAAAGCGCGCTGCTCGATGCCGTCGCGTCCGAGCGCCGGCCCGGTTCGCGCCTGAGTTGCCAGCTCAGCGTGAGCGCCGCGCTCGATGGCCTCACGGTGCGTGTGCCCGATACACAGGTCTGACCAGCGCGTCGGGCATCATCGCCCGCTGCCAAACATCCAGTTACAAGCCAGCGGCGCCCGCGCGGCGCATTCCACTCCCACAGAAAGGCGTTTTTTCATGACGACGACGATGACCAAGCGAACCCTCCTCTCGACCCTGCTGCTCGCCGGTTTCGGCATGGCGGGTGCGGCCCAGGCACAGACCACTGAGCCGCTGCGCATCGGCCTCATCGCGACCTACTCCGGCCCCTACGCCGACTACGGTCGCCAGTTCGACGCAGGCATCGCGCTGTACCTGAAGGAGCACGGCGGCAAGGTGGGCGGGCGCACCGTCGAGATCATCAAGAAGGACACCGCCGGCCCCGCGCCCGACGCCGCCAAGCGCATCGCGCAGGAACTCATCGTGCGCGACAAGGTGAACGTGCTCACCGGCCTGGACTTCAGCCCCAACGCGTACGCCGTGGGCGCCATCGCCACGCAGGCCAAGATCCCCACGCTGGTGATGAACGCCGCCTCTTCGGCCATCACCACCAGCTCGCCCTACGTGGCGCGCCTGTCGTTCACCGTGCAGCAGGTCACCGACCCGATGGCGCGCTACATGCTCAAGCAGGGCGTGAAGGACGCCTACACCGTGGTCGCCGACTACGCCTCGGGCGTCGATGCCGAGACCGCGTTCAAGAAGGCCTTCACCGCTGGCGGCGGCAAGGTCTCGGGCGAGGTGCGCACGCCGATGAACAACCCCGACTTCTCGGCCTACGTGCAGCGCATCAAGGACGCCAAGCCCCAGGCCGTGTTCTTCTTCTTCCCCTCGGGCGTGATGCCGCCGGCCTTCCTCAAGGTGTGGAAGGAGCGCGGCATGGAGCAGGCCGGCATCAAGCTCTTCGCCACCGGTGAAGCCACCGACGACAGCTACCTGGACGCCACCGGCGACGTGGCGCTGGGCCTGGTCACCAGCCACCACTACTCGTTCGCGCACAACTCGCCGAAGAACCAGAAGTTCGTCAAGGACTTCGCCGCCGACAACGGCACCAAGCTGCGCCCGAGCTACTTCGCCGTGACCGCCTACGACACCATGGCCGCCATCGACCTCGCACTGGCCAAGACCAAGGGCGACACCGGCGGCGACAAGTTCATGGACGCGCTCAAGGGCCTGAGCTTCGAGAGCCCGCGCGGCCCGATCGAGATCGATGCCGCCACACGCGACATCGTGCAGACCGTCTACATCCGAAAGACCGAGCGCGCCAATGGCCAGCTGGTGAACGTGGAGTTCGACAAGTTCGAGCGCGTCAAGGACCCGGCCAAGGAAGCCGCCGCCGCCAAGTAAGCCAACGCCAGCCAACGCCAGCCAACGCCAGCACGCAGCAGCAGCAAGCAGGAAATTCATGGGTATCGTGATCTTCGATGGGGTGGCCTACGGCATGCTCCTGTTTCTCATCGGCGTGGGCCTGTCCATCACGATGGGACTCATGAATTTCGTCAACCTCGCGCACGGCAGTTTCGCGATGGTGGGCGGCTACGCGGCCAGCGTGCTCATGAACCAGTGGGGCATCGGCTTCGGCCTCTCGCTGGTCGCGGCCTTCGTGGCCGCAGCGCTGGTGGGCGCGGTGCTGGAATTCGTGTTCTACCGGCGGCTGTACCGCGCGCACCCGCTGGACCAGGTGCTGCTGTCGATCGGTGTGGTGTTCGTCTCGATCGCCGCGTTCACCTACTTCTTCGGCCCGACGATGCAGCCCTTCACGCTGCCCAAGGCGCTCGAAGGCCAGGTGTCGTTGCTGGGCCTCGAAGTGGGCCGCTACCGCCTGTTCCTGATCGGCTGCGGCGTGGCCGTGCTGGTCGCGCTGCTGCTGGGCCTGGGCAAGACGCGCTACGGCGCGATGGTGCGCGCCGCGGTCGACAACCAGCGCGTGGCCGGCGGCACGGGCATCCACGTGCAGCGCCTGTTCTTTCTCACCTTCTCGCTGGGCTGCGGCCTGGCGGGCCTGGGCGGCGCGCTGAGCCTGGGCATGCTGGGGCTGGAGCCGTCGTTCCCGCTCAAGTACCTCGTCTACTTTTTGATGGTGGTGTGCGTGGGCGGTGCGGGCACCGTCACCGGGCCCTTCATTGCGGCGCTGCTGGTCGGCATCGTCGACGTGGCGGGCAAGTACTACCTGCCTGAAACGGGCGCCTTTCTCATCTACGTGTTCATGATCGTCATGCTGCTGGTGCGCCCGAACGGCATCGTCGCCAAGAAGGGGCTCGCATGAAGCCGCTGAGCCTCTCTCCCGCGCAACTGCGCGGGGCCGAAATCGCCTTCTGGCTCGCGCTCGCGTCGAGCTTCTTCCTCTTGCCCGACAAGCTCACGCTGATGAGCCAGATCATGATCTTCGGGCTCTTTGCCGTGTCGCTCGACATGGCGCTGGGCTACGCGGGCATCCTCACCGTGGGCCACGCGGCCTTCTTCGGCGCGGGCGCCTATGCGGCGGGCCTGCTCGCCAAGTACGGCTGGAGCGAGCCCTTCAGCGGCCTGCTGTTCGCGCTCGCCGTGTGCGCCCTGCTGGGCTACGTGCTGAGCTACCTCGTGGTGCGCGGCGCCGACCTCACGCGGCTGATGATCACCATCGGCGTGTGCGTGCTGCTGTTCGAGCTGGCCAACCGGCTCTCGGGCATCACGGGCGGCACCGACGGCCTGCAGGGCGTGGTGATCGCGCCCGTGCTCGGCCTGTTCGACTTCGACCTCTACGGCAAGACCGCGTTCGGCTATGCCTTCGGCGTGGTGCTCGCGATGTTCCTGCTCGTGCGGCTGGTGCTGCGCTCGCCCTTCGGCCTCGCGCTGCGCGGCATCCACGACAGCCGCAAGCGCATGACGGCCATCGGCTCGCCGGTGGAAGCGCGGCTGCGCATGGCCTACGCGATGTCGGCCGCGGTGGCCGGCGTGGCGGGCGCGCTGCTGGCGCAGACCACGCAGTTCGTCGGCATCGAGTCGATCAGCTTCAACCGCTCGGCCGAAGTGCTCATCATCCTCGTGCTCGGTGGCACCGGGCGGTTGTACGGCGGCCTCATCGGCGCCATCGTCTACATGCTGGTGCACGACTGGTTCGCCGACATGAACCCGCAGTACTGGATGTTCTGGCTCGGCATCTTCCTGATCGCGGCCGTCATGCTGGGACGCGGCGGGATCATGGGCGCGCTCTCGCGCGTGGTTCGCACGGGGAAGGCGCGATGAGTTCCACCCCCACGAACACCACGCACGCGCTGCGCACGCAGAACCTGGGCATCCGCTTCGGCGCCTTCCAGGCCGTGAGCGAGGTCAACCTGTCGCTCGAACCCGGTGCGCGGCAGGCGCTGATCGGCCCCAACGGCGCCGGCAAGACCACGCTCATCAACCTGCTCACGGGCGTGTTCAAGCCCACCAGCGGATCGATCCGCCTGGGCGAGCGCGACATCACGCGGCTGCCCGGCGACAAGCGCGCCCGCATGGGGCTGGCACGCACCTTCCAGATCAACACGCTGTTCCCCAGCCTCACGCCACTCTTGTCGGTGGTGCTCGCCATCAGCGAGCGCGAAGGCCTGGGCGCCACGTGGTGGCGGCCGCTCAAGGGCTGCACCGCCGTGTTCGACGAAGCGCATGCGCTGCTGGCCACGCTGAAGCTCGACGCCCTGGCCGACGTGCCCGTGGCCGAGCTGGCCTACGGCAAGCAGCGGCTGCTCGAGATTGCGCTGGCGCTCGCCGCCAAGCCCCGCATCCTGCTGCTCGACGAGCCCGCCGCCGGCGTGCCGGAAGACGAGAGCGGCGAACTCTTCGAAGCCATTGCGGCGCTGCCGGCCGACATCAGCGTGCTCTTCATCGAGCACGACATGAAGCTCGTGTTCCGCTTTGCGCGCCGCATCTCGGTGCTGGTGGGCGGACGCATCCTCACCGAAGGCACGCCCGCCGAGATCGGCGCCGACCCGCGCGTGCGCGAGGTCTACCTGGGAAGCTCGCACCACCATGGCTGAAATCGCCGCACTTGCCTTCGACCGCGTGACCGCCGGCTACGGCAACGCCGTGGTCCTCGACCGCCTCGATTTTTCGCTGCGGCCTGGCGAAAGCCTGGCCATCCTCGGGCGCAACGGCGTGGGCAAGACCACGCTGCTCGAAACGCTGATGGGCAACACCCGCGTGATGCAGGGCGCGATCCGCTGGCAGGGCGCCGACATCACGCGCTGGCCTTCGCACCAGCGCGTGCGCGCGGGGCTGGGCTGGGTGCCACAGGAGCGCGAGGTGTTCCCTTCGCTCACGGTGGAAGAAAACCTCACGGTGGTCGCCCGCCCGGGCAGCTGGACCTTGCAGCGCGTGTACGAATTCTTTCCGCGTCTGCGCGAACGGCGCGGCAACTACGGCAACCAGCTCTCGGGCGGCGAGCAGCAGATGCTGGCCATCGGCCGCGCGCTCATGACCAACCCGAAGCTGCTGCTGCTCGACGAGCCCATGGAAGGCCTCGCGCCGATCATCGTGGAAGAGCTGGCGGCAGCCATCCGGCGCCTGTGCGAATCGGAAGGCCTGGCCTCGATCGTGGTGGAGCAGCACCCGGTGCTGGCGCTGGACATGACGCACCAGGCGATCGTGCTGGAGCGCGGCACCGTCGTGCACGCCGGCCCGAGCGCGGCGCTGGCGGCCGACAAGGAACTGCTCGAAGGCTTGCTGGGCGTCGGCATCGCCGAGGCGCCGGCCGATTGAACCGTCAGGCCAGCAGACCGATCTTCTTGGCGCCGGCAAAGAAACGCCACGACGCCAGCCCCCCGGCGATCAGGCTCACGCCCCACGACAGCCACAGGCAGGTGTAGAGAATGAAGGCCAGGCCGACGTCCACCACGCGTGAGAGGAAGGTTGTGTCCTTCCCGAACAGCACATGGGTGCCCAGGCCCCACCACACGAAGTAGGGCAGCGCGGCCAGGCACAGGCCGTAGACGAGGGTGGCCGCCAGCGGGCCAAGGTGCTCGCGCAGCACCGCCCAACGCACGAGGAAGAACAGGGCCAAGTCCAGCAGCACCAGGGCCAGCAGGCCGAGGCCCAGGATGAGTTCGAGGGTCATGGCCGCACTGTAAGCACGCTCACCAAGAAAGGACCGTGCTGGCGACGGCGTACCGGCAGGCGCTACCGCACGCCGCAGCGCGCGGTACGCCTCACCGGCATCAGCTCAGCATCTGGCCGCGGCTGCCGATCACGGCCACGTCCACGAACTGGCCGCCTTCGCGGTTCGAACGGCCGTAGTTGATCTTCACGCCGCCCAAGTCGAAGTTCTCGATGCTCGCCATGCCGCCGAGCACGGCGGCGCGCGTCGGCGAGGGGCCGGCGCGGCGCAGGCCTTCGGCCAGCACGGCGGCGTTCATGTAGCCCTCCAGGCTGGTCAGCGAGAAGTCCTTGGTGCCGTTGGCGGTCATGTCGGCCTGGTAGCGGCGCACGATCTCGAACTTGGTCGAGTACGGCGACGGCACCACGATCACGAAGCCCAAGCCGCGTGCCAGGTCGCCCATGGCCGACAGCGCGCTGGCCGTGATCGACAGACCGTAGGCCGAGCTGCTGTTGCCCGCGCCGCGCAGCGCCTTCAAGAACACCGGCGCCGTGCCGGCCAAGCCGACCACCACCACCTGCGGCTTGGCCTTGGCGATGGCCTCGGCGGCCGGGCCGACTTCCATGCTCGTGGTGTTGGGCGTGGTGGCGATCACCGCCGGCTCCAGCTTGGCCTTGGCCAGCGCGTTCTTGAACGCCGCCAGCACCGACTGGCCCAGCGGGTCGTTCGAATGCACGAGGCCGATGCGGGTCTGGCCCAGCACGGCGGCCGTGCTCACCAGCTTGTCGACCTCCTGGTCGTAGTTGGCGCGCACCCAGAAGGTGTTGGGCGAGGTCTTCTTGCGCAGCGCGATGGTGCCGGTGATCGGGCCGACCACGGCCATGCCGGGCACCGCGTCCATCACCTCGGCGGTCTGGCGCGTGCCCAGCGGGTGCACCAGCGCGAGCACCGAGCTGTCTTTTTCGAAGGCCAGCGCGTTGGCCTTGGCCACGTCGGGCTTGAAGGTGTCGTCGGCCATCACGAGTTCGACCTTGCTGCCGTGCAGGCCGCCGGCCTTGTTCAGCGCGTTGAAGAACGCGCTGGAGCCCTGGTACAGCCCCTGGCCGTTGGCCTTTTCCACGCTGCTGTTGTCGAAGGTCGTCCCGATGCGGATCGCACGGTTCTGCGCGAACGCCGGAAATCCCAGCCCGACGCCGGCCGCGGCGGCCGTCGTGGCGGCCAGCCCGGAAAGGGCGCGGCGGCGGCTGGTGGAAAGCGGCGCGGTCGACTCGCGCGGCACGGGGACGGTCATGATCAAAGCCTCCAATAGTCGGTGACAAAAGTTCACATTTCAAACAGAAATGTAACGCACCTCGCTGGATCGGTCATGACAAACCCGAATGCCTAGAGCAACTCCTCTCCCACGATCGGCAGCAGCAGCCAGTTCTTGAAGCGCAGCCAGAGGAACTCCCCGGGTTCGTCCTCGTGCACGATGTCCCCGCCGGCATCGTCGTATTCCAGCCACTGCACGCGCCGCCCGCCGGGCGCAAGCCGCAGCCGGTAGCCCAGGTTGACGCGCTCGCCGTGCATGAGCTTGTCGTAGTCCTGCACCAGCCGCGGGCTGTCGATGAGCAGGCCCATTTCGGTGTTGACGGCAGCCGAGCGGTGGTCGAGGTTCATCGAGCCGACGAAAAAGCGCTCGTTGTCCAGGATGGCCAGCTTGGCGTGCAGCCGGCTGATCGACTTGCCGAAATCGCCGAAGCGCCCCGAACGCCCGGTGAGCGTGGGCGCGATCTCGAAGATGGTGACGCCGATCTTCAGCATGTCGGCGCGGTAGCGCTCGTAGCCCGCGTAGGCCAGCGGCTCGTCGGTGGCGCCCAGGGAGTTGGTGACCACCGTGATGCGCCCGCCGCGCTCGATGGCCGTCTTCATCATCGCCATGCCGCGTGCGCCCGGAATGAAGTACGGCGAGCCGATCTTGACCTCGTGCTTCGCCGCCTGGATCGCGCCGAGCGCGCCCTCGGTCACGCTGCCGCCGTAGGCCGCCTCGGCCTTGCGCGTGATCTTGTCGGGGTCGTCCACGAACAGCGTGGCGCTGGCCCAGTAGCGGTCGATGCGGCCGGTGGTGAGCTGCTCGCCGAGCGGCGACTTTCCCAGCACGTCGCGCTGCTGCATGGGCACGTCGGGCACGGCCGCGCGCGCCAGGGCGTCGAACCGCCGCTGGGCTTCCTCGACCGGCACGCGCCGCGGCACGATGCGCTCGATGGGCCAGGCGTGGTCGCTGTTCCAGTAGCGGTCGAAGCCCTCGGACATGCGCCGCACGATCGGGCCGCTGGAGAGCACGTCCATGTCGATGAAGTTCGCCGCCGTGCTGCGCATGAAGTACTCGTTGGCGATGTTGCGCCCGCCCGAAACCGCGAAGCTGTTGTCGGCCACCAGCAGCTTGTTGTGCATGCGGTGGTTGATGCGGCGGAAGTCGCCCAGCGACAACAGCAGCCGCGTCGGCAGCGACGCCGCGCGCGAAGGCAGCGGATTGAACAGCCGCACCTCGATGTTCGGAAAGGCCGACAGGCTGCTGAACACCTCGTCCTCGCCGCCCGCGTAGAGGTCGTCCACCAGCAGCCGCACGCGCACGCCGCGCGCGGCGGCCTCGCGCAGCTCCTTGAGAAACAGCAGGCCGACGTCGTCGTTGCTGATGAGGTAGTACTGCACGTCGAGCGACTTCTCGGCGTGCCGCGCCAGCGAGATGCGCGCGTCGAACGCGAACGCCGCCTCGGGCAGCAGCCGGAAGCCCGACAGCGGCACCGCGCTGCCTTGCGGCGCGTCCTTGGCGGCCAGCCGGCCCAGGTCGGTGTCGGCCACGTCGGTGACCGCACTCGTGAACACCGGGTGCGGTTGCGGCGACGGCAGGCTGGCGCAGCCCGCGAGCCAGGCGATGGCCAGCCCCGTCGACACCAAGGCGACGAATCGAGGGAGGCGGGAGCGCGCGGCGGCCATGGGTCGCACTGTAGCTCCGCCCTATGATCAACGGCACACACGGCAGCCAACGAAAAGAAGGAAAAAACGCGTGCTCAATGGGTTGTGGCTGGGGTTCTTCGGGATGGCGGCGCTCGCAGCGCTGGGACGCTGGCTCGTCGGCGGCGACCCGACCGTGTTCGCGGCGCTGGTCGAAAGCCTGTTCACCATGGCGCGGCTGGCCGTCGAGGTGATGGTGCTGCTGTTCGGCACGCTCACGCTGTGGCTGGGCTTCCTGCGCATCGCCGAAGCCGCGGGCCTCGTCGGCTGGCTCGCGCGCCTGCTCGGGCCGCTGTTCCGGCGCCTGATGCCGGGCGTGCCGGCCGGGCACCCCGCGCTCGGGCTCATCACGATGAACTTCGCGGCCAATGCGCTGGGGCTGGACAACGCCGCCACCCCCATCGGCCTGAAGGCCATGCGCGAGCTGCAGCGCCTGAACCCCGACCCCGTGACGGCCACCAACGCACAGATCCTGTTCCTGGTGCTCAACGCCTCGTCGCTGACCTTGCTGCCCGTCACCCTCTTCATGTACCGGGCGCAGCAGGGCGCGAGCGACCCGACGCTGGTGTTCCTGCCGATCCTGCTGGCCACCAGCGCCTCGACGCTGGTGGGCCTGCTCACGGTGGCGGTCGCGCAGCGCCTGCGGCTGTGGGACCCGGTGGTGCTGGCCTACCTCGTGCCGGGCGCGCTGCTGCTGGGCGGCTTCATGGCGCTCCTGGGCACGCTGTCGGCCGCGGCCATCGCTTCGCTGTCGTCGCTGCTGGGCAACCTCACGCTGTTCAGCGTGATCATCGTGTTCCTGGCGGCCGGCGCGATCCGGCGCGTCAAGGTCTACGAGACCTTTGTCGAAGGCGCGAAGGAAGGCTTCGACATCGCGAAGAACCTGCTGCCCTACCTCGTCGCGATGCTGTGCGCGGTGGGCGTGCTGCGCGCCTCGGGCGCCCTCGACTTCGCGCTCGACGGCCTGCGCTGGCTGGTGCAGGCGGGCGGCTGGGACGCACGCTTTGTCGACGCGATGCCGACGGCGCTCGTCAAACCCTTCTCGGGCAGCGCGGCCCGCGCGATGCTCATCGAGACCATGAAGACCCAGGGCGTCGACAGCTTCCCCGCACTCGTCGCCGCCACCATCCAGGGCAGCACCGAGACCACGTTCTACGTGCTGGCGGTGTACTTCGGGGCGGTGGGCATCCAGCGCGCGCGGCATGCGGTGGCGTGCGCGCTGCTGGCCGAACTGGCGGGCGTGGTGGCCGCCATTGCGGTCTGCTACTGGTTCTTCGGATAGCTCAGGGTCATTCAGGGCGACGCTCCCGCCGACGGGGAGCCTTGCTCCGCGAATGTCCTCCGCCCTTCGGGCTCCCCCTTGATTTCGCTGCGCAAGGCACCCCATCGACGTGAGCGTCTTCAGTGCGGTCGTTGATCGGGCCAGCACAACGACAGCGCCCTGCGTGCGCAGGACACTGGATGCTTCCCGCAGCGAAATCAAGGAGGAGGCCGCAGGCCGGGGGACATTCGCGGAGGGAAGTACCCGGTGGCCTGTGCACGCGCCCTGAACAACTACTTGCGCGGCTCCACCACCGGAAACATCAGATCGAAGTTATCGAGCATCCCGAACAGCTCCCCGAGCTTCGCGCGGTTGCCATCGATCTTCACCTGCCCCGACTGCACAGCCTCAGGAAAAGTCGTCTGCTTCAAGGTGATCGCATCGAGCGTCGCCCGGCTCAATGTGACGGTAGCGTCCGCGCCGGCAACCTGCTGGTTCTTCACATGCGTGAGCGCCGAGTTCTCCAGCGTCAGCACGAACTTCTGGTTCGAATCAGTGAAGTTCCAGTTGATCACCATCGTCTTGCCTTCGGCCTTGGCCGCATCGAGCCGCACGCCGAGGTAGTCGAAGAACAGCTCGTTGCTCACCGCCTTCAGCGTGTCGCCGTTCGCGCTGCTGCCGCCCGGGATCTTCGGCACGCCGTTGCGCAGTTCCATCGCGCCCACCAGGTAGGCGCTGCGCCAGGTGCCCGCTTCCGACTGATAGCCCAGCTGCTCCAGCGCGTCGGCGCCGAGTTCGCGTGCCGCGCGGTTCGCCGGGTCGGCGTACACCACCTGGCTCATCGCGCTCGCCACCCAGCGGTACTCGCCCTTCTTGAAATCTTCGCGGGCGCGCGCCACCACTGCGTCGGCGCCGCCCATGTACTCGACCGTCTTCTTCGCTTGCGCCACCGGCGGCAGCGGGTTCAGGTTGGCGGGGTTCGCGTCGTACCAGCCCAGGTACTTCTGGTAGACCGCCTTCGCGTTGTGGCGCAGCGTGCCGTAGTAGCCGCGCGTGGACCACTCCTGCTCCAGGCTCGCGGGCATGCGCAGCGTCTCGGCGATCTCGGGCGCCGTGTAGCCGTGGTTCAGCAGGCGCAGCGACTGGTCGTTGATGAACTTGTACATGTCGCGCTGCTTCTTCAGCAGGTCGACGATGCGCGCACGCCCTGTGGTGGGCCAGTGGTGCTGCGCGATGAGCACGTCGGTCTTGTCGCCGAAGGCCACGCGCGCTTCGTCGATGTACCTGGCCCACAGGTTGCCGTCGCGCACCTCGGCGCCGCGGATCGTGTACAGGTTGTGCATGTTGTGCGTCACGTCCTCGGCCATGTTGAGCACGCGGAACTGCGGCATGTACATGAGCATCTCGGACGGCGCCTCCGAGCCCGGCACCAGCTGGAACACGATCTGCACGCCGTCGATGGTGCGCTCCTCGGTGGTCTTCTCGATGGTCGAGGTGGGCGCGATCAGCGTCACGCTGCCGCGCGCCAGCGCCTTGCCCAGTCCCGTGTCGACCTGGCCGCGCGCGCCCGGCGGCAGCAGCGTGCCGAACTGGTACTGCGAGCGGCGGTTCATCGCGTTGCCCGCGAGGATGTTCTCGGCCACCGCCGATTCCATGAAGCCCGAAGGCGCGATCACCTGCACCTTGCCCGCCGCCACGTCGGCCTCGCTGACCACGCCCTTCACGCCGCCGAAATGGTCGGCATGGCCGTGCGTGTAGATCACCGTGCCGACCGGCTTCTTCGGGCGGTGCTGGTAATACAACTCGAGCGCGGCGCGCGCGGTCTCGGCGGCCAGCAGCGGATCGATCACGATCAGCGAGGTGTCGCCTTCGACGATGGTGATGTTCGCCAGGTCGAAGCCGCGCACCTGGTAGACCCGGTCGGTGACCTTGAACAGGCCGTGAATGGCATTGAGCTGCGCCTGGCGCCACAGGCTCGGGTTGACCGTGTCCGCCGCCTCGTTCGCCTTCAGGAAGTCGTAGGGCTTCATGTTCCAGACCGGGCGCGGGCCGCTGCCGGTCACCAGCGCGTCGGGCACGGTGCCGATGAAGCCGCGCATCGCGTCCTCGAAATCCTGCCTGTTCGCGAACGGCAGCGCCTTCGCCATGTCGGCGTTGGCCTTCAGCGTGACGGGCTCGGCCGCCTTGGGCGCCACCACCGGCTGCGCCGTGGCGGTGAAGGCACAGGCCCAGGCGACGAGGGCCAGGGAGAAACGGGTAGGCGCGGAAGCAATGCGGGTCATCGATGTCTCGGGGTTGTTGTCTGTCGAACGACGGGGCACGGAAAGGGAGCAACGGCCAATTCTCGGAAGCAAGCAACCCCTTGGCCAATGCAAAATGTGATCTTGCTTTTGAACGAAAACGCAAAATGCAGCTGCGCCACCTCCAGCACCTGATCGCCCTCGCCGAACAAGGCAGCTTCGGGCGTGCCGCGCAGGCCGTGCACCTGTCGCAACCCGCGCTGTCGCGCAGCATCGACGCGCTCGAACAGGCGCTGAAGACCCGGCTCATCGACCGCGCCTACGGCACCGTGCGCTTCACGCAGGCCGGCGAATTGGTGCTGGCGCGGGCCCGCGAGCTGGTCGCCGACGCGCGGCAGATCCAGCGCGAGGTGCAGCAGCTCGAAGGCCTCACGCTCGGCAGCCTCGACGTGGGCCTGGGCCCGTTTGCGGCCGGCCTGCTCGGGCGCGCGGCGCTGTCGCTCATGACGCAGCGCCACCCGCAGCTGCTGATGCGCATGGAAGTGGCCGACACCGTCACGCTCTGCGAGCGGCTGCACAAGCGCCAGATCGACCTGTTCATCGCCGACACCCGCGACCTGAAGAAACCGTCGGGCCTGAAGCTCGTGCGGCTGCCCAACGTGCCGGTGTCCTTCTTCGTGCGGCCCAGGCACCCGCTGCTGAAGCAACCGGCGCCGCTCACGCTCGAACAGCTCATGGACTACCCCGTGGCCGGCCCGCACCTGCCGACCGAGGTGGCGGCGTATTTCGACAAACAGATCCGCCGCACCGACCGCGGCGTGTTCAACGTGACCTGCGACGACGCCGACACGCTGCGGCACCTCGCGCTGACCGCCCACGCGGTGATCCTCGCGCCCCACGCACCCGGCCTCACGCCCGAGACCGCCGCGCTCGCGCCGCTGGCGGTGACGGGCCTGTCACGCATGCGCACCCACTACAGCCTCGTGACGCTGGCGGGCCGCACGCCCACGGCCGCCGCCACGGTCTATACCCGGCTGGTGACCGAGTTGCTCGGGCCCGCCAAGCAGGCCGCCGGGGCCTGAGCCAAAATGGCCCCTCCTCCGCCGCTCACCGCCTTGCCGTCCGTTCTCCCGTGACCACTTCCCGCCGGGCCCAGCCCCCCACCTTCTCGCCCGGCGAATTCCGCAAGGCACTCGGCATGTTCGCGACCGGCGTGACCATCGTCACCGCGCGCGCGGCCGACGGCAGCCTGGTCGGCCTCACGGCCAACTCGTTCAACTCGGTGTCGCTCGCGCCGCCGCTGGTGCTGTGGAGCCTGGCGCGCGCGGCCGCGTCGATGTCCGCGCTGCGCGCCGGCTCGCACTACGCGGTCAACATCCTGGCCGCCAACCAGAAGACGCTGGCGGAGCGCTTCGCCACCAAGAACATCGACCGCTGGGCCGACGTGGCCTACACCGAAGGCCTGGGCGGCGCGCCGGTGCTGCAGGGTGCGGCGGCGAGCTTCGAGTGCTTCAACCGCAGCCGCTACGACGAAGGCGACCACGTGATCTTCGTGGGCGAGGTGGAGCGCTGCATGCACGACCCCGACGCCTCGCCGCTGCTGTTCCACGGCGGGCGCTTCTACACCGAGCACCCGTTGTGAACCGCCCCGCGCTGCTGGCCGTCCTGCTGCTCGCCGCGCGGATTGCCACGGCGCAGGGCACGCCCGAGCCGCCATCACCATCGCCGCCGCTGCGGCAGAACTGGTTCGACGACCCCTTCTTCCAGGTCGCCGCGGGCCTGCCGGCTTGCCCCATGCCGCAGGGCCCCTACTACACCGCCGAGGAACGCCGCGCGCAGACCCACTCGCGGCTGGAGCGCGGCACCAGCTGCTGGCTCGCAGGCCAATGCACCGACAGCAACGCCTACCGCTACGACAAGCCGCTCGCGCCCAAGGTGCGCGCCGCGCTGCTGGCCGTGCCGGGCGTGCGCCGCAGCAGCGTGTGGGTCACAGTGCAGCGCCGCTGGGTCTACCTGCAGGGCTGTGTGCCCGATGCGGCCCTGGCCCGGAAGCTCGAACGCGCGGCGCGCACCGTGCCCGACGTCGAGACCGTGGTGCCCGACCTGATGGTGGGCACGCGCGGCAAGCCGCCCTACCCGCTGGCCGGGCACTGAGCGGCGCCGCACGGCCTTGGCGCCGGCGCGATACGATCATCGGATGAATTCGGCGGCCCTTCCGCCGCCCCTGCCGCCACCGATTGACCGCGAATGATCCAGCGCAAGACCCACCTCGACTCCCTGGCCATCGGCCTGCTCATCGTCTGCTGCGCGTTCTGGGGCCTGCAGCAGATCCTCATCAAGACCACCGTGACCGAGGTGCCGCCGCTGTGGCAGGCCACGGTGCGCATGGTCGGCGCGGTGGCGCTCCTGTGGCTGTGGTGCGCGGTGCGGCGCGTGCCGCTGTTCGAGCGCGACGGCACGCTGTGGCCCGGGCTGCTGGCCGGCCTGCTGTTCGCGGGCGAGTTCGCCGGCATCTACCTGGGCCTGCAGCACACCAGCGCCTCGCGGCTCACGGTGTTCCTCTACACGGCGCCCTTCTGGGTCTCGCTGCTGCTGCCGCGCTGGGTGCCGGCCGAGCGGCTGCGCGGCTTCCAGTGGCTGGGCCTGTTCATCGCCTTCGCGGGCGTGGTGCTGGCCTTCAGCGAAGGCTTCGGCCACATGAGTTCGTCGCAGCTCATCGGCGACGGCATGGCCCTGGCGGCCGGCATGCTCTGGGGCCTGACCACGCTCACGCTGCGCACCACGCGCCTGGCCACGGCCAGTGCCGAGAAAACGCTGTTCTACCAAGTGGCCGTGACCGCGGCCGTGTGCCCCCTGCTGTCGCTCGCGCTCGGCGAGCAATGGGGCTTCTCGTACTCCGCCTGGGCCTGGACCTCCATCGGCCTGCAGACGGTGGTCGGCGCCTTCGCCAGTTACCTCACGTGGATGTGGCTGCTGCGGCACTACCCGGCCACGCAGATGTCGTCCTTCACCTTTCTCACGCCGCTGTTCGCGCTGATCTTCGGCGTGGCGCTGCTGAAGGAGCCGCTCACGCTGCAGCTGGTGGTGGCGCTGATCGGCGTGGCGCTGGGCATCGTGCTGGTGAACCGGCGGCCTGCGGTACAACGCCCGGCATGAGCACGAAGACCCCGACCGGATTCCAGCCCGTCCTCGACGAGATCGTCGCCACCCTGCGCCTGCAGCTCGGCCAGGGCGGCACCGTGGCCAGCTACATCCCGGCGCTGGCGCGCATCGATGCGCGGCAGTTCGGCATCGCGCTGCGCACCTGCGACGGCGAAGAAGCCGGCGCGGGCGACTTCGAAACGCCCTTCTCGATCCAGAGCGTGTCCAAGCTCTTCACGCTCACGCTCGCCATGCAGCGCATGGGCGACGCGCTGTGGGAGCGCATCGGACGCGAGCCCTCGGGCAATCCGTTCAACTCGCTGGTGCAGCTGGAGAACGAGCAAGGCAAGCCGCGCAACCCCTTCATCAATGCCGGCGCCATCGCGGTGGCCGACCGGCTCGTGAGCCAGGCCAAAGCCAAAAGTGGCAGCGCCAAGGCCGACATCCTCGCGCTCATGAGCAGCCTGTGCGGCGAGCGCATCGACTTCGACGGCGAGGTGGCGCAATCGGAGGCCGACACGGGTTTTCGCAACGTCGCGCTGGCCAACTTCATGAAGAGCTTCGGCAAGATCGACAACGACGTGGCCGAGGTGCTCGACACCTACTTCCACCAGTGCGCACTGCGCATGAGCTGCCGCCAGCTCGCGCGCGCCGCCGCCTTCCTGTGTCGCGACGGCGCGCATCCGATTGCCGGCGAGCCCGAGGTCACGGGCGAGCGGCAGACGCGCCGCATCAATTCGCTGATGCTCACCTGCGGCACCTACGACGCGGCCGGCGACGTGGCCTTTTCGATCGGCCTGCCCTGCAAGAGCGGCGTGGGCGGCGGCATCGTCGCGGTGGTGCCCGACCAGCTCACGCTGTGCGTGTGGTCGCCGGCACTCGATGCGACCGGCAATTCGCTGCTGGGCATGAAGGCGCTGGAGATGTTCGTGGCGCGCACCGGCCTGTCGGTGTTCTGACGCGCGTTCAGGCCGCCACGGTCTGCGGCGCCACGGGCAGGCATCCCATGCCGTCGAGCGCAGCCTCCACGGCGTCTTCAAGCGGCGTGTGCGGCTCGCGCCTCAGAAAAGCCACCAGCTTCGCGTTGTCCATGGCCACGGGCGTGCGCCACAGGTAGCGCATCTCGCGCAGTTCGCGAAAGGTCGCGACGAAGGGCGAGGCCAGCGTCAGCAGCCCCCACGCAAAGGCGCGCACGGGCACCTCGGCGCCGGTGCGGCGCGCCACCACGCTGCGGATGGCGTTGCTCATGCGCGTGCCGTCGGCGTCCCAGTGGCCGGCCATGTGGAAGCGCGCGAAGGCCTCGAGCCGATCGCGCCGCGCCAGCAGCTCGACCATCGTGCGCGCCACGTCCGGCAGGTACGACCAGAGATGGCCGACGCCTGCATCTCCCGGGTAGCTCACGGCGCGCACCGGCTGCCCCGCCTTCACCAGCCCCTGCGAGAACCAGTTGTTGCCGGCCTTCGGGCCGAAGAAGTCGCCGGCGCGCACGATCAGCACGCGCGCGCCCTCGCGGCTCGCGGCCTCGAGGCGCCGCTCCATCTCGACGCGGATCGCGCCCTTGCGCGTGACGGGATGCTGCGGCGATTCTTCGGTGAGCAGCGGGAAGGCGTCGGGCCCGAAGTTGTAGACGTTGCCGGGCAGCACGAGGGTCGCGCCTTCGGCCTTGGCGGCGGCGATGCTGTGGTCGAGCATCGGCAGCACCAACTCCGACCAGCCGCGGTAGCCCGGCGGGTTGACCGCATGCACGATGACCGCGCAGCCCTTCGCGGCTCGGCGCACGGCCTGCGCATCCATCGCGTCGCCGGCCAGCCAGGTGATGCCGTCGTACTTTTCTTCGGTGGCGCCACGCTTCAGCGCGCGCACCTGCCAGCCTGCATCGCGCAGCTGGCGCGCCACCTCGCCGCCGATGCCGCCCGTGGCGCCCAGCACCAGAACCGTGTTGTCGTTGCCTGCCATGAAATGCTCCAGAAGAGTGATCGATGGACGAATTCTGGGCAGGATGGGGTTCGAATGGAATTGCCGAACATGCGCCATCAGCCATACATTTCTGTATGGCATGGAATATCAGCTGGGAGCTGTACCGCTCCTTCCTCGGCGTGCTGCGCGAGGGTTCGCTCTCGGGCGCGGCGCGCGCACTCGGCATCACGCAACCCACCGTCGGGCGCCACGTGGCGGCGCTCGAAGAAGCGCTGGGCGTGGTGCTCTTCACGCGCTCGCAGGTGGGCCTGCTGCCCACCGAAGTGGCGCTGGCGCTGCGCACGCACGCCGAGGCCATGGAAAGCACCGCCGCCTCGCTGCAGCGCGCCGCCAGCAGCCAGGGCGACGGCGTGCGCGGCGTGGTGCGGGTGTCGGTCAGCGAGGTGGTCGCGGTGGAGGTGCTGCCGCCCGTCGTGGCGCGGCTGCGCGAGGCGCACCCGGCGCTGAAAGTCGAGCTGGTGGCGACCAACCGCGTGCAGGACCTGCTGCGGCGCGAGGCCGACATCGCCGTGCGCATGGTGCGGCCCCGGCAGGCGCAGCTGGTGGCGCGCCGCATCGGGAACATCGAGCTGGGCTTTCATGCGCACACCCGCTACCTCGCGCGCCACGGCACGCCGCGCACGCCCGACGACCTGGCGGCGCATGCGCTCATCGGCTACGACCAGCCCTCGGCCTTCGTGCGCGAGGCAATCAAGTCATTCAAGGGCTTCACGCGCGACGCCTTTGCACTGCGCACCGACAGCGACCTCGCGCAGTTGGCCCTCATCCGCGCAGGTGCGGGCATCGGCGTGTGCCAGGTGGGCCTGGCGAAGCGCGACGCCGCGCTGGTGCGCCTGCTGCCGCGCGCTCTCTCACTCAAGCTCGACACCTGGGTCACGATGCACGAAGACCTGCGCCACAGCCCGCGCTGTCGCGTGGCCTTCGATGCGCTGGTCGAGGGCTTGCAACAGTACATTGGCGTGGCGGCCGCCCCCGCGCCCCGGGCGACAATGCCCCGCGCAAGACCCAAAGCTTCTCCCTGAATGACGACGACCGATTCCCCCGACCACATCCCCCTGCAGGAACCCCGCCTCTGGCGCGACGACCTCTGGACCGCCCGCATCATCAAGAACGAGGAAGACGACGGCTGGGCCGTCGAGATGACCCGCCACGGCGACCCCGAGCCCGCGCTCGTCGGCCCCTGGACCATGGGCCGCGACAAGAAGAACCCCAAGCCGCTGGACACGCCCGCCTTCCACACGCTGGTGAAGACCGCCACCGAGGTGATCCGCCGCCACGAACAGCAGCTGCACGCCACGCTCAACAAGAGCGTGACGGTCACCGCGCGCAACGACCAGCGCGTGCGCGTGGCCCTGTCGATCGTGCCCGACGAAGACAACCCCTCGGCCACGCTCACGGCGTATGACGATGCCGACGATTCGGAACTGGCGAGCGTGAACGTGTCGCCCGCGTTCCGGCTCACGACCTCGAGCGCGACCGCGTGGATCGAGTCGGACTACGCACGCCCGCGCAGCTAGCCGCCTCTGATTCACGCAGGCGCTGCGCGCGAATAGCACACGCGCCGCCCTTTCGCCAATTAGCGAAACAGCGTATGTTCACGCCGGGGTGAGACGAGAAGAATCCGCCCCAACGAGCAATCGTTCCCAGTCATACGACGCCCGCTGCCAGTGCTGCCAGCGAGGTGTCGGGCAATAAAGCCCGAATCGGTTTCACCACCGGTTCGGGCTTTTTTGTTTTTTCGGTCGCAACAACGCCTTTTCAAAACGGATGCGCGTCATCCGGTGGCGCAGCTTTGCCCGAAGAAAAAGCACTGGCAGCACAGCGCTCGTTTGCAGGGGCCGCGCGGCGGGAGGAGACACCCAAGGCGCGGTTCCGAAGGTCGGAGGTTCCTGATGACTCGCACAAAACCAAAGCAAAGGAATTTGACATGACGAACGCTTTCAACCGCCGCCAGATCGTGAAGACGGGCGGCTCGATGATCGTGCTGGGCGCCGCCGGCGGCGTGGCCGGCCTGGCCCGCGCGCAGGACGGCGCCACCGTGAAGCTCGGCCTGCTGCATTCGCTCTCGGGCACCATCGCCATCGCAGAGGCCTCGCTGGTCGATGCCGAAAAACTGGCCATCGAAGAGATCAACGCCGCCGGTGGCGTGCTGGGCAAGAAGATCGAGGCCGTGGTCGAAGACGGCGCGAGCGAGAACTCGGTGTTCGCCGAGAAGGCGCGCAAGCTGCTGGAGCGCGACAAGGTCGCGGCCATCATCGGCTGCTACACCTCGGCCTCTCGCAAGGCGCTGCTGCCGGTGCTCAACCAGGCCAAGGGCCTGCTGTTCTACCCGACCTACTACGAGGGCCAGGAGCAGGACAAGCGCGTGTTCTATCCCTCGCAGGAAGCCACGCAGTCGGTGATCGCGGCCGTGGAATGGATGGCGCGCGAGAAGGGCAAGAACTTCTTCCTCGTCGGCTCCGACTACATCTACCCGCGCACCTGCAACAAGATCGCCAAGCCCGCCATCGCCAAGGCCGGCGGCAAGGTGCTCGGCGAAGAGTACGCACCGCTGGGCCACACCGAGTTCTCGTCGATCATCAACAAGATCAAGGCCGCCAAGCCCGACTGCATCTACAGCACGGTGGTGGGCGGCTCCAACGTGGCTTTCTACAAGCAGCTGCGCGCCGCGGGCCTCGATGGCGCCAAGCAGGTGCTGCTGTCGACCGTGGTGTCCGAGAACGAGATCGACGGCATCGGCAAGGACAACGCCGCGGGCTACTACGCCTGCATGGGCTACTTTCAGAGCATCAAGTCGCCGGCCAACGAGAAGTTCGTGAAGGCCTTCAAGGCGAAGTACGGGCAGGACCGCGTGATCGGCGATCCGATGGAGGTGGCCTACAACAGCGTGTACCTCTGGAAGCTGGCGGTGGAAAAGGCCAAGTCCTTCGAGGTCGACAAGGTCACGGCCGCCGCCGCGGGCGTGGAGATCGAGGCGCCCGAAGGCACGGTGCGCGTGCACGCCACCAACCACCACGTGTGGAAGAAGGTGCGCGTGGGCCGCGCGCGGCCCGACGGGCAGTTCGACATCGTGTGGGAATCGCCGCAGCCGGTCGAGCCCAACCCCTTCCCGAAGGTCTGAACGCGATGAACTTCGACATCGCGGTGATGCAGGTGTTCAACGGCGTGAGCCTGTTCACCATCCTGCTGCTCATGGCGCTCGGGCTGGCCATCGTGTTCGGCCTGATGGGCGTCATCAACATGGCGCACGGCGAGCTGATGGCGCTGGGCGCCTACATGACCTACCTGGCGGCGCGCTTCTTCGCGCACTTCGCGCCGGGTTTCATGGACCTGTACCTGTTCGCCGCGATTCCGTTCGCGTTCGCCGTGACCTTCGCGTTCGGCTATGTGCTGGAGCGGGGCTTCATCCGCTTCTTCTACGACCGCCCGCTGGACACCCTGCTGGCCACCTGGGGCCTGAGCCTCATGCTGCAGCAGGCCTACCGCTCGATCTTTGGCGCGCAGGAAGTGAGCGTGCCGCTGGCCTCGTGGCTGGCGGGGGCATGGGAGCCCACGGCGGGCATCCAGCTGCCGCTGAACCGCATCTTCATCGTCGGGCTCACGGCCCTCGTCGCGGTCGGCGTGTACCTGCTGCTGTACCGCACGCCGTGGGGGCTGAAGGTGCGCGCGGTGACGCAGAACCGCGCCATCGCCGGTGCGGTGGGCATCGACACGCACCGCGTCGACGCGATGACCTTCGCGCTGGGCTCGGGCCTGGCGGGCATCGCGGGCGCGGTGTTCACGATGATCGGCTCGACCAACCCCGGCACGGGTCAGCTGTACATCGTCGACTCGTTCATCGTGGTGGTGTTCGGCGGCGTGCAAAGCCTCATCGGCACCGCGCTCTCGGGCTTTGCCATCGCGCAGTCGCAGACCTGGCTCGAGTACCTCATGAGCGGCTCGATGGCCAAGGCCACGATCCTGCTGCTGGTGATCGCGGTGCTGTACTTCCGGCCCAACGGCCTGTTCGCCACGCGATCGAGGAGCTGACGCATGCACGGTCTTTCTCCTCAACGCACACGCGACATCGGCGCGATGGTGGCCGTGCTGGTGCTGCTGGCCGTGGTGCTGCCGCTCACGCTCGACCCGTTCCGCCTGAACCTCATCAGCAAGTACCTGGCCTTCGCGTTCGTCGCGGTGGGCGTGGTGCTCACCTGGGGCTACGGCGGCGTGCTGAGCCTGGGCCAGGGCATGTTCTTCGGCCTGGGCGGCTACATGATGGCGATGTTCCTCAAGCTCGAAGCCTCCGCACCCGAGCTGCCGGACTTCATGGTGTGGAGCAGCGTCGAGCAGCTGCCCGCGTGGTGGCAGCCCTTCCACTCGCTGGGCTGGACGGTGGTGGGCATCCTCGTGATTCCCGCCGTGCTGGCCTACGTGTTCTCGTACGCGATCTTCAAGCGGCGCGTGAGCGGCGTGTACTTCGCGATCGTCACGCTGTCGCTCGCGCTCACGCTCACCGTGGTGGTGGTGGGCCAGCAAGGCGACACGGGGGGTGCCAACGGCATCACCGATTTCCGCACGCTGCTGGGCTGGGACATCGCCACCGACGAGGCCAAGCGCACGATGTACTTCGTCGAGGTCGCGGCCATCGCGCTGGTGATGATGGTGTCGCTCGCCATCGTGCGCAGCCGCTTCGGCAAGCTGCTGATCGCCATCCGCGACAAGGAAGACCGCGTGCGCTTCAGCGGCTACAACACGGCGCACATGAAGGCCTTCGTCTTCGCAGTGGCAGCGGTGCTGTCGGCCATCGGCGGGGCGTTCTACAGCCTGCAGGTGGGGCTGATCGCGCCGGGCGTGATCGGCGTGGTGGCCTCGGTCGAGATGGTGATCTACGCCGCGGTCGGCGGGCGGCTGTCGATCCCGGGCGCAGTGATCGGCGCGCTGTTGATCGGCTTTCTCAAGTCGTACCTTTCGGAGACCTTTCCCGAAGGCTGGCTGTACTTCCTGGGCGCCGTGTTCATCCTCGTGGTGTGGGCGATGCCGAACGGGCTTGCGGGCCTGGGCGAGAAGCTGATGCGCCGCCGTGGCACGGAGTTGGCGCCATGAACGCGACGATGACGATGCCCAACGGCGGGCTGCCTCAGGCTGCTTCGGCCGTGCCGCCGTCGAACGAACAGATCCTGCGCATCGAAGACCTCACCGTGTCCTTCGACGGCTTCAAGGCCGTGGACGGGCTCAGCCTCTCGGTCGAGCGCAACGAGCTGCGCGTGATCATCGGCCCGAACGGCGCAGGCAAGACCACGCTGCTCGACATGGTGTGCGGCAAGACCAAGCCGAGCGCGGGCCGCGTGCTGTTCAACGGCCAGGACCTCGGCCGCCTGAACGAGTACGAGATCGTGCGCGCCGGCGTGGGCCGCAAGTTCCAGACGCCCTCGGTGTACGAAGACCTCACGGTGCTGGAGAACTTCGAGATTTCGCTGCCGCGCATGCACGGCCTGCTGCAGTCGCTGACCTTTCGCCGCACGCCCGCCGTGCGCGAGCGCATCGACGCGATGGCCGAGCAGGTCTTCCTGAGCGAGCGCCTCGGCCATCGCGCCGGGCAGCTCAGCCACGGGCAGAAGCAGTGGCTCGAGATCGGGATGCTTCTGATGCAGGAGCCCGAGCTGCTGCTGCTCGACGAGCCCGTGGCCGGCATGAGCCCGCGCGAGCGCGAGCAGACGGGCGACCTGCTGCGGCGCATCTCGGCCGGCAAGTCGGTGGTCGTCATCGAGCACGACATGGACTTCGTCAAGCGCATCGCGCACCGCGTCACGGTGCTGCACCAGGGCAAGTTGCTGAGCGAAGGCACAGCCGCCGAAGTGCAGGCCGACCCGCGCGTGATCGACGTGTACCTCGGCCATTGAACGAAGGAGAAATTCACATGCTCGAAGTCTCCGAACTCAACGTGGCGTACGGCGAATCGCACGTCATCCGCGATGTGTCGCTGCGCGTCGCGCCCGACGAAGCGGTCGCCATCATGGGCCGCAACGGCATGGGCAAGACGACCTTGCTGAAGTCGCTCATCGGCTTGCTGCCCGCGCGCGGCGGCCACATCCGCCTGGGCGGCGCCGAGCTCACGAAGCTGCCCAGCTACCAGCGTGTGGCGCAGGGCCTGGCCTTCGTGCCGCAGGGGCGTATGGTGTTTCCGTTCCTCACGGTGGAGCAGAACATCCTCGCGGGTGCCGCGAGGTCGGGCCACCGCACGGTGCCCGACTACCTCTACACCTTCTTCCCCGTGCTCAAGGACATGAAGCAGCGCAAGGCCGGCAACCTCTCGGGCGGCCAGCAGCAGATGCTGGCGATTGCGCGCGCGCTCATCTCGGAGCCGAAGGTGCTGATCCTCGACGAACCCACCGAGGGCATCCAGCCTTCGATCATCAAGGAGATCGCGCAGACGCTGAACGTGCTGCGCGCCGAACGCGGCTTCGCCGTCGTGGTGTCGGAGCAGGTGCTGAGCTTCGCACTCGACCTGGCCGACCGCTTTCTCGTCATCGACCGCGGCCGCATCGTGCACGACGAAGCACGCGCGAGCCTTGACCAAGACAAGGTCCGATCCTTTCTGACCGTGTAGCCCTTCCTCTTTTTTCCTTCAACCACCCTTCAGGAGCAGCGTCATGAGACATGGTGATATTTCGAGCAGCAACGATTGCGTCGGCGTCGCGGTCGTCAACTACAAGATGCCCCGCCTTCACACCAAGGCCGAGGTGCTGGACAACGCACGCAAGATCGGCGAGATGCTGGTCGGCATGAAGCGCGGCCTGCCGGGCATGGACCTGGTGATCTTTCCCGAGTACTCCACGCACGGGATCATGTACGACGCCAAGGAGATGTACGACACCGCGTCGGCCATCCCCGGCGAGGAGACCGCGATCTTCGCGGACGCGTGCCGCCGCGCCAACGTGTGGGGCGTGTTCTCGCTCACCGGCGAACGCCACGAGGAGCACCCGAACAAGGCGCCCTACAACACGCTGATCCTCATGAACAACCAGGGCGAGATCGTCCAGAAGTACCGCAAGATCATGCCGTGGGTGCCCATCGAGGGCTGGTACCCGGGCGACTGCACGTATGTGAGCGAAGGCCCCAAGGGCATGAAGATGAGCCTCATCATCTGCGACGACGGCAACTACCCCGAGATCTGGCGCGACTGCGCGATGCGCGGCGCTGAGCTCATCATCCGCTGCCAGGGCTACATGTACCCGGCCAAGGAACAGCAGATCCTGGTGTCCAAGGCCATGGCCTTCATGAACAACACCTACGTGGCCGTGGCCAACGCGGCCGGCTTCGACGGCGTGTACTCGTACTTCGGCCACTCCGCGCTCATCGGCTTCGACGGCCGCACGCTCGGCGAATGCGGCGAGGAAGAGATGGGCATCAACTACGCCGAACTCTCGATGAGCCTCATCCGCGATGCGCGCAAGAACGGCCAGTCGCAGAACCACCTGTTCAAGCTCGTGCACCGCGGCTACACCGGCACCATCAACTCGGGCGACGGCGACAAGGGCGTGGCGGCCTGCCCCTACAACTTCTACACGCAGTGGATCAACGACCCCGAAGGCACGCGGGAGATGGTGGAGTCGTTCACGCGCACCACGGTCGGCACGCCCGAGTGCCCGATCGAGGGCATTCCGAACGAGCCGGCGAAGCATCGCTGAGCGACCGCACCCCGCCCCTTCAACGCAAGAAAAAGAGGTATGCCATGAGTCAGACGCATGTCGACGACACGGTACTCGGCGACGAGTACGAGCACGACCCGGTGCCGCTCTCGAAGCGGCGCAGCACCTTCTCGGTCTCGATGGTGTGGCTCGGGTTCCCGATGATCATCACGGGGGCCATGACCGGCTCCATCCTGGTGGCGGGCATGGGCTTCCGGTCCGCGCTGCTCGCGATGGTCGTGGGCAACCTGCTGATGTTCGCGTATGTCGGGGCGCTCGGCGCGCTGGGCACGGCGCGCGGCCACAACTTCGCGCTGCTGGCCAGTGCCAGCTTCGGCAAGAAGGGCTACGTGTTCGCGTCGGGCCTGCTGTCGACCTTGCTGCTGGGCTGGTACGCGGTGCAGACCGGCATCACGGGCAACCTGATGCACACGGCCTTCAAGTTCGACTACCTGACGATGACGATCGCGGCCGGCGTGCTGTACCTGGGCATCACCTTCGTCGGCATTCGCGGCCTGCACTGGATCGGCATGGTGTCGGTGCCGCTGTTCGTGGTGCTGGGAGGCTGGGTCGCACTGCATTCGGCCGGCGCTGCGGGGTGGGACAAGGTGCTCTCGTACGCCGGCACGCAGCCCGCGCTGCCGATGTCCTTCGGCATCGGGCTGACCATCGTGGTGGCGCTGTTCATCGACGCGGGCACGGTCACGGCCGACTTCAACCGCTGGGCCGCCGACCGCAAGAGCTCGCTCATCGCCACGGCCTGCGCCTTTCCCGTTGCCAACCTCGTTGCGATGCTGGTCGGCGGTGTCATGACGGCCGCACTGGCGCTGCCGCAACCGCAGCCCTTCGGCCTGGACAACATGTTCGGCTACCTGCTCGCGCAGAACGCGCCATGGCTGGCCGTGGTGGCCTTCGTGTTCCTGCTGTGCAACCTGGGCTCGGTGTGTGCGCACTGCCTCTACAACTCGGCCGTGGGCTGGTCGCGCATCGGCAACGGGCGCATGCGCGTGTTCGCCGTGGCGCTCGCCGCGGTGGGCATCGTGATTGCCGCAGCCAACGTGTGGGCGCTGTTCATTCCGTGGCTGTCGCTGCTCGGCATCCTGGTGCCGCCCATCGGCGCCGTGCTGATCGCCGACCTGTACTTCGTGCGGCCCGGCGCCGCCATCGGTGCCGACTGGCGCCCGCGCGCCTTCATCGCCTGGGGCGTGGGCTCGCTGGTGGCCTACGCCACGGAGACGATGGCGCCGCAGCTGTCGACGGCGGTGGCGGCCTTCATCGCGGCAGGCGTCTGCTACTTCGTGCTGCACATCGGCAGCGCAGCGCCGGTGGCGGCAACCGCGCCTTCCATCAAGAACTGAACACCTCCTTCGAAAGCGATCACCCCATGGACTACGACATCTTCGACCTCGGCGACGTGCCCCTGCAGCGGGGCGCGACGCTGCGCAACGCGAAGCTCGCCTACAAGACCTACGGCAAGCTCAACGCCGACAAGAGCAACGTGATCGTCTACCCGACCTGGTACTCGGGCCAGCATTACGACAACGAATGGCTGATCGGTCCGGGCATGGCGCTGGACCCCGAGAAGTACTTCATCATCGTGCCGAACATGCTGGGCAACGGCCTCTCCTCGTCGCCGAGCAACACGCCCGAGCCGTACAACCTGTCGCGCTTTCCGGACATCACGCTCTACGACAACGTCACGCTGCAGCACCGGCTGGTGACGGAAAAATTCGGCATCGAACGCATCGCACTGGTGGTCGGCTGGTCGATGGGTGCGCAGCAGACCAACCAGTGGGGCAGCCTCTACCCCGACATGGTGAAACGCATCGCGCCCTTCTGCGGCTCGGCGAAGACGGCACCGCACAACATCGTGTTTCTCGAAGGCGTGAAGGCTGCGCTCCAGGCCGACGCCGCATGGAACGGCGGCTGGTACACCACGCCACCGAGCAAGGGCTTGCGCGCGGTAGGCCGCGTGTACGCGGGCTGGGGTTTGTCGCAGCCCTTCTACATGCAGGAACTGTGGCGCGAGCTGGGCTTCAGCTCGCTCGAGGACTTCCTGGTCGGCTACTGGGAAGGCTTCTTCCTGCAGAAGGACGCGAACAACCTGCTCGCGATGCTGTGGTCGTGGCAGCACGGCGACATCAGCGACAACCCGGTGTTCAAGGGCGACATCAAGAAAGCACTGGGCGCCATCCAGGCGCGCGCGATCGTGATGCCGGCCGAGCGCGACCTGTACTTTCCCGTGGCCGACAACGAATGGGAGGTGTCGCACATGCCGAACGCCGAGTGCCGCCCGATCCCGGGCGTGTGGGGCCACTTCGCGGGCGGCGGCAGCAGCCCGGTCGACACCCGCTTCATCGACGACGCTCTCAAGGAACTGCTCGCCACGCCATGAACGCCCCCGTCCACGACCCGCTCGCCAGCTACCGCATCGAGACTGAGCCCTTCTACCGGCCCGCCGGAAATGAAGTGGCGCTCTATGAACACGCCTATCGCCATCGCATGCCGCTGATCCTGAAAGGGCCGACCGGCTGCGGCAAGACGCGCTTCGTGGAGCACATGGCGTGGTCGCTCGGGCGGCCGCTGGTCACGCTCGCGTGCAACGAGGACATGACGGCCTCGGACCTCGTGGGGCGCTACCTGCTCGACGCGAACGGCACGGCTTGGCACGACGGGCCGCTGACGCTCGCGGTGCGCCACGGCGGCATCTGCTACCTCGACGAGGTGGTCGAGGCGCGGCAGGACACCACGGTGGTGATTCATCCGCTGACCGACGCGCGCCGCATCCTGCCGCTCGACAAGAAGGGCGAGCTGGTGCACGCGCACCCCGACTTTCAGCTCGTGGTGTCGTACAACCCCGGCTACCAGAGCAGCGCGAAGGACATGAAGCCGTCGACGCGCCAGCGCTTCGCGGCGCTGGAGTTCGACTACCCCGACGGCGCGCTCGAAGCGGAGATCGTTTCGCACGAAGCCGGCATTGAACCTGCGCTCGCCGCGAAGCTCGTGGCCATCGCGCATTGCTCGCGCGAGCTCAAGCACCGCGGGCTCGACGAGGGCGTGTCGACGCGCATGCTGATCTACGCGGGCGTGCTGATCCGCGACGGCGTGTCGCCGCGCGACAGCTGCGACATGACGATGACGCGCGCGCTCACCGACGACCCCGACATGGCCAGTGCGCTGCAGGGCTTTGTCGAGGCGCAGTTCGGATGAACGACGGGCACGGCGCCCTCTCGTTGCTGGCCCGCGGGCTGGCCGGCCTCGATGTCGACGTGCAGCCGCTGGCCGGAGCACGCGCTGTGCTCACGGGCCGCCGGCTGCTGTTGCCCGAGGGCGACGAGGCCGTCGTGCGCCTGCACCGGGCGATGGTGGCGCATGCGGTCGCGCACCTGCGCTACTCGACGCCCGCGCGGCCGGCGCGCACGCTCAAGCCGATGGGCATCGCCGTCGTCTCGGCCCTCGAAGATGCGCGCGTCGAGCGGCTGCTGTGCCGCGACTTTCCCGGCCTGCACGGCTGGTTCGTCGCCGCGCTGCCGCCCGCGCCCGATCCGCTGGACCTGCGCTTTGCCGCACTGGTCGCGCGCATGGACCGCATGCTGCTGCGCGCCGACACGACGGACGACAACCACTGGGTGAACAAGGCGCGCCGCCTGTTCGACGAGACCGTCGCCCGCGCGGGGCTGGAAGACTGCGACGCCTTCCGCGCCGTCGCCTCGATCCTCGCCAACGACCTCGGCCAGATGCGCGTGCGCTTCGAGCCGCAGGACTACGCCGTGCCCGCGCCCTGGCGCGACGACAACAGCTACCTGTGGGATTTCGGCGAGACCGAGACACCGCCCGACGAAGCGATCGCGCTGCAGCAGACCGGCGCGCGGCCACCGCCACCGCCGGAGGCACCGAGCGAGAGCAACGACGCGCCCCCCGAAGGCGACGCCGACATGGAGCTCGGCCGCAACACCTATCCCGAATGGGACCGCACGCAGGAGCGCCTGCGCCCCGACTGGTGCACGGTGATCGAGAAACTGCCCGCGTGGCAGGGCCTGGGGGCGGCGGGCACTTCGGGAGCGGCGGGCCATGAGCGCATCGTGCCGCTCGCCCTGCCCCGCGCGCGCCACCTCGATCGCACGCACCGCCTGCGCCGGCAGTGGGAAGGCGACGACATTGACCTCAATGCGGCCATCGAAGTGCTGGTCGATCGCCGCCTGCGCCTGCGGCCCGATGCGCGGCTGTTCATGCGCCTAGGCAAGGGCCCGCGCCCATCGAGCGTGTTGGTGCTGCTCGACCTGTCGGAATCGGCCAACGATGCGGGCCACGGCGATGGTGCTGTTTCACTGCTCGACCTGGAAAAACAGGCCGCGCTGCTGCTCGCCGCTTCGAACGCGCGCGGCATCGACCGGCTTGCCATCCACGGCTTCTCGTCGAACACGCGCGCCGAGGTGTATTACTACCGCCTGCTCGAATTCGGTCAGCCGCTCGCTGCGCCCTCGCGCGCCATGATCGGCGCGGTGCGCGGGCGCTACTCGACGCGCATGGGCGCCGCGCTGCGCCATGCGGCATCGCACCTGCAGGCCGAGCCGGCGGGGCCGCGCGCGATCCTGCTGGTGACCGACGGTGCGCCGTCGGACATCGACGTGCACGACCCGAAGTACCTCATCGAAGACGCCCGCCAGGCCGTGGCCGAGGCGCGCGATGCCGGCGTGCGCAGCGCCTGCATCGCGGTAGACGGCGCGGCCGATGCGTATGTGCGGCGCATCTTCGGCTGGCGCAACTATTGCATCGCCGACGATGCGCGCAGCCTGCCCGCACGGCTGGCCCGCATGAGCACGCGGCTGGCCGCCGCCCATTGACCGAACGACGGAAGAAAGACACGGAGGAGCACACAATGAGGGCCTACACATCCAGGAGACACCCCAGTGGCTGACAGGGACCCTCTTCGCGTCGGCATTCTGTATTCCGAGACCGGCGTCACCTCGACCATCGGCCTGTCGCAGCTGCAGGGCGCGCTGCTGGCCATCGAGGAGATCAACGCGGTCGGTGGCGTCGACGGCCGCGAGCTCGTGGGCGTGCGCTACGACCCGCAATCGGACCCCGTGCGCTACGCCCACCTGGCCGAAAAGCTCATCGTTCAGGACCGCGTGAACGTGATCTTCGGCTGCTACATGTCGAGCAGCCGCAAGGCCGTGATCCCGGTGATCGAGAAGTGGAACAAGCTGCTGTTCTACCCCACGCTGTACGAAGGCTTCGAGTACTCGGGCAACGTGATCTACACCGGCGCGGCGCCCAACCAGAACAGCGTGCAGCTGGCCGAGTTCATGACCACGAACTTCGGTTCGCGCGTGTACCTGATCGGCTCCGACTACATCTACCCCTACGAGTCGAACCGCATCATGGGCGAGCTGGTGATGCAGCGCCCCGGCAGCGAGAAACTCGGCGAGCGCTACGTGGCACTCGACGCCACCGAGAAGGATTACCGCGCGATCATGGACGACATCCGCGACAAGCGGCCCGACTTCATCTTCTCGACGGTGGTGGGCGACTCCACCGCCAGCCTGTACCGCGCGTATGCCGAGGCGGGCTTCGACCCGAAGACGATGCCCATCTCGAGCCTCACGACCTCGGAGGCCGAGATCTCGCAGATGGGCCCCGGCGTGGCCACGGGCCACTTCACGGCGGCGCCGTATTTCCAGTCGATCGACTCGCCCGCCAACCAGCGCTGCCTGGCGCGGCTGCGTGCGCGCTTCGGCGACGGCTGCGTGCCCAACCTGTGCTGGGAAGCGTCGTACTTCCAGATGCACATCTTCGCCAACGCCTTCCGGCAGGCGGGCACGGACGGCATCGCGGAGATCCTGCCGCACATCCTGGGCAGCGAGTTCGATGCGCCGCAGGGCCGCGTGAAGATCGACCCGACGAACCACCACACCTGCCTGTATCCGCGCATCGGCCGGGTCGATGCGCACGGCCAGTTCACCATCGTGCGGCAGGCGACGCGCGCGGTGTACCCGGACCCTTACCTGGTCACGCACTCGCTGGGCGACTGGACGGCGCGGCTCGATACGCTGGAGCTGTAGGAGCTGACCGTGGACAGCAGCACAGCCCCCAAGCGACACACCCTGCGGGTGACGCCACCGCAGCTCAAGGAGCTGCGGCTGCTGAAGATCGCGGTGATCCACCCCGACGACGCAGACGGCCGGCAGCTCACCCAGCAACTGCAGCGCATCGGCTGCCAGGTGCAGGCCTTCTGGCCGCCCGTGCAGCACCTGCCCGAGGGCATCGACGTGGCCTTCATGGCCGTGCTGCCCGACTTCATCAACCTGCGTTTCGAGTGGACCCAGAGCGAGGACGCACCCGCCGTCATCGCGGTCGTCACGTACGAGAACCCGACCATCGTCGAGGCCGTGCTCGAGATCGGCGCCAAGGCGGTGCTGCCGTCGCCGGTGCGCTCGTTCGGCTTGCTCTCGGCACTCGTGGTCGCGCGCGAGGCGCACAAGGAAAGCCGTTCGCTCGCGCGGCGCCTGCGCAAGACCGAAGCCAAGCTGCTCGGCGTGCGGCAGCTGGCCGAGGCCAAGTCCATCCTCATGAAGACGCACGACGTGTCGGAAGGCCAGGCGCACGACCTGATCCGCGAACAGGCCATGAGCAAGCGCACCACCATGGAAGACATTGCCGCGGCCATCGTCAACGCCAACGAGATTCTTTCGCTCGGCGCGCGCGGCAACAAGCCCGGACCGGGCTGAACGAACTCAGAGCTGGCGAAAGCCCGTCAGCACCTTCAGCACGCTCTGCGTGGCACCGTCGAGCACCGCATGCTGGCGGTGCGCAATGCCCACGCGCCGCGTGAGCTTGGGCGTCACCGGCACGATCTGCATGCGGTCGTTGCGCGCCATGTCGGTGGACTTCTGCAGCGGCAACAGCGCAGCGCCATAGCCCGCCGCCACGAGGCTGCGGATGGCGGCGTCGTAGTTGAGTTCGATGCGCGCACGCGGCGCAAAGCCGGCGGCGGCAAACCACTCCATCGTGAGGCGGTACATGTGCGTGGTCGCCTCGTTGAAGATCAGCGGCTGCGCCGCCAGCCACGCCGGCGTGACGCGCTTCGGTGCCTTCCAGCGCTGCGGCACGAACGCCATCATGGGCTGCTCGCACCACGGCGTGACCACGATGCCGCGCACCGGCGGCTGCGGGATGGCGACCAGGCCGATGTCGAGCGTGCCCGCCGCGAGCCGCTCCATGGCCTCGTACGAGCCGCGGATGCTCACCTCGACGTCGATGCCCGCGTGCTCCGCGCCCAGCGCCTCGAGCACCTGCGGCAACAGGTCGACCAGCACGCCGGTCGAGGTGCCCAGCCGCACGCGGCCCGTGCGGCCTTCGGCCTGGCGCTTGACGGCGTCCACCGCGTCGTCGGTGTCGCGCAGCAGCTTGCGCCCGCGCTCCACCAGCGCCGCACCGGCCGGCGTGGGCAGCACGCGGCGGCTGCCGCGCACCACCAACGGTGCGCCCAGGCGCGATTCGAGTTCGCTGATGTGCAGGCTCACCGTCGGCTGCGCGAGGTGCAACGCCTTGGCCGCGGCCGAGAAGGTGCCCAGGTCGGCAATGGCGATGAGCGTACGCAGTTGGTCGAGGTTGAGCTGTCTCATCAGGAATACTGATTGAAGGTGTCAGAAATCTCAACTTCCACAATAGCACGCGCCGCCCGAAGATGAGCGCTCCCCTACCAGGAGCCCACCGTGACCGCGCCGAAGCCACCGTCTTTTCATCAACGCCTGCTGCACGCCCTGCACGACTGGCGCCGCCGCGCCGTGACACGCCGCCGCGCCCGCGACGACGTGCAACTGTTGGCCGGCATGAGCGACCACGACCTGCGTGACCTGGGCATCGGCCGCAGCGAAGTGCCCGAGCTGCTCGACAGGCACCGCTACTGATTCACCGAAACGCGCGTGCGGTTTCTTCAGGGACCGCATGCGATTTGAGGTTCAATCCAGGGCGTGCCTTCCTCTGCCACCCCTGCCCTTCTCTCCATCGAACTCACCTCCCCGCAGTCCGTCAACGGACGGCGCGCGGCCTTCCAGTCGCTGTGGCTGCTGGTGCGCATGCAGCACGCCCATGCCCACGGCGGCGGCAGCGGCGTCGTGCGGCTGGCCGACCTGCGCGGCGAGGTGTCCGACGCCAGCACGCTGCGCATGGTCGTGAGCCGCGCGTTCCGCGACTTCAAGGCCTGGGGCCTCGAGGTCGGCTGGGGCGAAGACCTGCAGCGCGAGCCGCGCTTTCTCAACGCCGAGCGGCGCAGCCAGGGTCCGTTCTGGCTGCCGGCTTCTGAAGCGAAGCGCCTGCGCCTGCTCGTGGACAACCGCCCGGCCACCGCCGCCGAGGTGGCGTCGTTCCTCGGCCTGCGCTCGCGCAAGGCGCAGGCCGCCGGCACGGTGACACCGCCCGACGCCGTGCACCTGCAGGACGCCGCCTTCTGGAAACAGCTGGTCGCTTCGCAGCAGGCCGCGCGGCAGGGCCGGCTGATGTCGCCGGTGGCGGGCGGCAACGGCAGCGCGCTCGAGTCCATCCGACTGGCCGGCACGCTGGCCGCCAGCGATTTCCAGCGCGCGCTGGTCACGCTCAACGAAGCCATGCTGTGGCGCCGGCTCGGCGACAACGAGCAGGCACGCCGCCGGCTGCAGGCGCTCAAGAAGCAGCGGCTCGCGCACCACGTGGCCGGCAACGACTACCTGGGCGCGATGGAGTGCATCGTCTCGGCCTGGTGCGCCTACACCGCGCGCGACCTGCCACTGGCGCAGTCGCTGCTGGGCGGCATGGCCGAAGACCCGGCGCGCGCGCTGGTGCTGCGCCACCACCCCGACGTGCGCTTCGAGTGGTGCAACCTGTGGGCGCTGGCCTGCCGCTCGCGCGCTCTTGCGCTGGCCGCCGACGACCGCTCGGCCGCTGCGGCGCTCGCCGAAGAATCTTTGCAGCGCTTCGGCGAGGCGCTGGCGGCGGCTTTCGAGTCGCACTCCTTCGACGCCGCGCAGCACGTCGCGGCCAACATGGGCATGGCCGCGTGGCTGTTCGACCGCGTGGGCCTGGGCGATCTGCCGGCGCTCGCGCACGATGGCCACCGCGCCGACACCACGCGCCGCGCGGTGCAATGGATCGCCTTCAGCGAATGGCTGTGCGGCCACACCGACGGCCAGGGCCGCTCGGCATGGAACGCGATCTACCTGATGCGCATCGCACGCGGCCACTGCAAGCCAGAGACGCAACCCACGCTCGCGCAGTTCCGCGCACAGAAGCCGCTCGACCCGGCCGCAGTCTCGAAGCTCGCGGGCCCGCTCGCCGATGCCTTCGACGCCGCCAACTGGCCCGCGCGCTGGGTCGACGTGGCGCAGGCGCGGCTGGCCGACCACCAGGCCGGGCGACGCCGCTACCCCGGGCTGCAGCAGGGCAGCCTGCTGTTCGAGCACGCGTGGTACGCGGCGCATGCGGGCGACCTGAAAGCGGCCGAGCACTCGCTGGGCCTGCTGCGCGAGGTGCTGCCGCAGCTGGTGCCGAGCGACCGCGCCTACTTCACCGAGTCGTGGAACGATGCGCTGCCTGCGGAGCTGGTGCTGGAGGCGAAGCCGCCGCGGCGGCCGTCGGCCCCTCGGAAGAAGGCGCGCTGAGCGCCTGCTGCACGCGCTCGCGCAGCACCGGCAACATATCGCGCTCGAACCACGGGTGGTGCTGGAACCACGCGGTGTTGCGCGGTGACGGATGCGGCAGCGGGATGAAGCGCGGCGCGTAGTCAGCAAAGGCCTCGACGGTTTCCGTCACACCGCCGCGCGCGGTCTTGCCGAGGAAGTGGCGCTGTGCGTACTGGCCTATGAGCAAGGTCAATTCGATGTGCGGCATCTGCGCCAGCAGGCGGTTGTGCCACAGCGGCGCGCATTCCTTGCGCGGCGGCAGGTCGCCGCTGGTGCCGCGGCCCGGGTAGCAGTAGCCCATCGGCATGATCGCGACGCGCGCCGCGTCGTAGAACACTTCGCGGTCGATGCCGAGCCAGCGGCGCAGCTGGTCGCCGCTCTTGTCGTTCCACGGCACGCCGGTCTGGTGCACCGTGAGGCTGGGCGCCTGGCCGACGATCAGCAGCCGCGCGCTCGCACTGGCCTGCACGATCGGGCGCGGCCCGAGCGGCAAATGCGCCTCGCACGCACGGCAGGCGCGGATCTCGGCGAGCAGCGCATCCACGGTGCTGACAACTAATCTGCGAACGGGCGGAAGAAGGCGTTCAGCTCGATGCCCGGCGTGGCATCGGCAAAGCCGTCGAAGCGCCCTTGCTCGGCCAGCGTGCGCGCGGCGCGGATGAAGCCGCCCCAGGCCGCGCGGGCCATGCCGCCGCCCACGCTCACGCGTCGCACGCCGAGCGCGGCGATGTCCGCCATCGTGAGTTCGCTGGTCGCGCCGACCAACAGGTTGACCGGCTTGGGCGCAACGGCGGCCACCACGGCCGCGATCTGCTCGCGCGTCTTGATGCCGGGCGCGTAGAGGCAGTCGGCGCCGGCCTCGGCGTACGCACGCAAGCGCGCGATGGTGTCGTCGAGATCGGGTCGGTTGGCAAAGAAGTTCTCGGCGCGGCCCACGAGCAGCGTGTCGCCGCCCGCCGCGTCGATGGCCCGGCGCGCGGCGCGCAGCCGCTCGACCGCGACGTCGATGGGAAACAGCGGATCGTCGGGGTTGCCCGTCGAATCCTCGATCGACAGACCCGCCACGCCGGTCTCGACCGCGAGCCGCACGCTCTCGGCCACGCCCTGTGCATCGGCGGCAAAGCCGTTCTCGAAGTCGGCGTTCACCGGCAGGTCGGTGGCGGCCACGAGTTCACGCAGGTGCGCAAGGATCTGGTCGCGCGACAGCGCCCCGTCGGCATGGCCTTGCGACCACGCGAAGCCGGAGCTGGTGGTGGCCAGCGCTTTGTAGCCCAGGCCTTCGAGGTAGCGCGCGCTGCCCGTGTCCCAGGGGTTCGGAATGACGAAGCAGCCTTGTGCGTGGAGGGCACGGAAGGCGGCGCGTTTTTCGGCGACGGTGCGGGTCATGGGGCCTCGGCTTTCTGTGTTCAAGACAGTGAGCCGGTCATTCTGACGCAGCGGGCTCAGCACTCCACCACGTTCACCGCAAGCCCCCCCAGCGAGGTCTCCTTGTACGTGGACTTCATGTCCTCGCCGGTTTGCTTCATGGTGCGGATCACGGCGTCGAGCGAGACGTAGTGGCTGCCGTTGCCGCGCAGCGCCATGCGCGAGGCGTTGATGGCCTTCACGGCCCCCATCGCATTGCGTTCCACGCAGGGAATCTGCACCATGCCGCCGACCGGGTCGCAGGTGAGGCCCAGGTTGTGCTCCATGCCGATCTCGGCCGCGTTCTCGACCTGCGCGGGCGTGGCGCCGAGCACGGCGGCGAGCGCGCCCGCTGCCATCGAGCAGGCCACGCCGACCTCGCCCTGGCAGCCGACCTCGGCGCCCGAGATGGAGGCGTTGGTCTTGTAGAGCATGCCGATGGCGGCAGCGGTGAGCAGGAAGTCGACGATGCCTTCGTCGCTCGCCTGCGGCACGAAGCGCTGGTAGTAGTGCATCACGGCGGGCACCACGCCGGCCGCGCCGTTGGTGGGCGCGGTGACGACACGGCCGCCGGCCGCGTTCTCTTCGTTCACCGCCATCGCGAAGGCGTTGACCCAGTCCATGGCCGCGAGCGGATCGGCGGCGCCGGCCTGCGCCAGCAGCTCGCGGTGCAGCTCGGGCGCACGACGCCGCATGCGCAGCGGGCCGGGCAGCGCGTGCGCGGCCAGCGGGTTGTCGATGCCGAAGCCGCGCTGCACGCACTGCTGCATCACGCCCCAGATGCGCAGCAGGCCCGCGCGCACCTCGGCCTCGGGCCGCCACACGCATTCGTTGCGCATCACCAGCGTGGCGACGGAGATGCCGTGCGCATGGCACTGCGCCATGAGTTCGTCGCCGGTGGTGAAGGGATGCGGCACAGCGGCTGCGGCGGCTACCGTTTGCGCCACCGCCTGCCCGCCTTCGACGACGAAGCCGCCGCCGACCGAGAAGTAGGTGCCTTCGGCGAGCACGGCGCCGTCGGCCGCGAAGGCCGTGAAGCGCATGGCGTTCGGGTGCTCGGGCAGCGACTCTTCGCCGCGAAAGGCGATGTCGCGCACGCGGTCGAAGGCGATGGGCGTGGTGCCCAGCAGGCTCAGCTGGCCGCTGCGGCGCAGCGCGTCCAGGCGCGGCTGCACGGTCTCGGGCCGCACGGTGTCGGGGGCGTCGCCGAAGAGCCCGAGGATCACGCCCTGGTCGGTCGCGTGGCCGTGGCCGGTGGCGCCGAGCGAGCCGAACAGGTCGACGTGCAGCCGTGCCGCCTGCGCGAGCAGGCCGCGCCGCTCGAGCGATTGCGCGAACAGCAGCGCGGCGCGCATCGGCCCGACGGTGTGCGAACTCGACGGCCCGATGCCGATCTTGAAGATGTCGAAGGCGGAGAGCATCAGCGCATCATGCGACCGGAAGCTGCTGTTTGACCAGCGCGACCCAGTAGGCCGCACCGAGCGGCAGGATGTTGTCGTTGAAGTCGTAGTAGGGGTTGTGCACGTTCGGGTCGTTCGGGCCCTCGCCCGCGCCGATGCCGATGTAGGCGCCGGGGCGCTTCTGCAGCATGAAGGCGAAGTCTTCCGAGCCCATGGCCGGCGGGATGTCGGTGTGCACCTGCTCGATGTCGACCAGGCTGGCCGCCGCCGCGATGGCTGCGTCGGTCTCGGCCGGCGTGTTGACCACGCCGGGGTAGCCGCGGCGGTACTCCAGCGCCACCTTGGCGCCGTGCGTGGCGGCCACGCCGTCGCAGATCTGCTGCATCGCCGCCTGGGTCTTGTCCTGGATGCCGGCGTCGAGCGTGCGCACGGTGCCGCGCAGCACCACGGTCTCGGGAATGACGTTCCACGTGTCGCCACCGTGGATCTGCGTGACGCTGACCACGGCCGCGTCGGTGGCGCCGGTGCGGCGGCTCACGATGGTCTGCAGCGCGTTGATGAGCTGGGCCGAGATCACCACCGAGTCGATGCCGGTCTCGGGCATGGCGCCGTGGCTGCCCTTGCCGGTGATGACGATCTCGAAGGTGTCGAGAAAGGCCGTCATCGTGCCCTTGCGGATCGCGAAGCGCCCGCGCGGCAGGCTCGGAAAGTTGTGCATGCCGTAGACGGCGTCGGCCGGGAACTGGTCGAACAGGCCCTCTTCCACCATCACCCGACCGCCGCCTTCGTTTTCTTCGGCAGGCTGGAACACGAAGTGCACCGTGCCTTTGAAGGGCTTGTGGCGCGACAGGTGCTCGGCCGCACCCAGCAGCATGGCCGTGTGGCCGTCGTGGCCGCAGGCGTGCATCTTGCCGACGCATTTGGAGGCATGCGCCTGCGTGCCGAGCTCCTGCATGTTGAGCGCGTCGAGGTCGGCGCGCAGCGCGATGCTGGGGCCGTCGCCGTTCTTCAGCGTGCCGACCACGCCGGTGCCGGCCAGGCCGCGGTGCACGGGCAGGCCCATGAGCATCAGCGCATTGGCCACCACGTTGGCCGTGCGGTGTTCCTCGAAGGCGGTCTCGGGGTTCGCGTGGATGTCGCGGCGCCAGCTGAGCATGCGGGCGCGGGTGTCTTCGGCAATCTCGGGGTCGCGGTACATGGCGTGAATCTCTCGTGGGATGGAATCAGTGGAAGAACTCAGCGATGAACGTGGCGCCGAGGAAGGTGCCGGCCGTCGCGGTGAGCGACACCACCACGATGCGCCAGCCGAGGCGGCGGAACACGGGCAGGTCTTTCGCGACCGAGAAGCCGGCCAGCGCCAGCACCGGCGTGGTGAAGGCCAAGAAGTTGAGCTTGGCGGTGATCGCGATCAGCGCGTCGGAGAACGGGAACAGGCCCGGGATGCCGACCACGGTGGCCACCACCGACAGCACCAGCACCATCGGCAGGCGGGGCACGAAGCGCTTGATGGCTTCGACGGCACCGGCGATCGCCACCACGGCGAGCACGCCTTCGAGCGACACCAGCACCGGCACCTTGTAGGTCACGGCATTGCCGATGAGCACGCCGCCGCCCACCACCAGCCAGGCCAGCAGCGTGTCGCGCAGCGAGGTCGGCGCGGCGTGGGCCACGTCGGCGCTCGAGACGTTCGCGCCCCCGTCCACGCCCGCGCCTTGCTGCGCACCGTGCTTCGAGAAGCGGCCCAGCACCGGCTCCAGCTTGCCGTAGAGCCACGAGCACAGCGGCAGCGACAGGAACAGCGTGAAGTAGAAGCCGGCCACGGTGGTCAGCAGGTTCGATGCGGCGGCAATCGCCGTGAGCTGCGGCAGCATCTCTGGCGGGCTCTGCGCGGCGATGGCGCCCAGCGCCGCCGCCATCAGGCTGCCCGAGCCCACGCCGGCGCCCATGGCCAGCGAGCGCGGGTCGAAGATGTGCAGGCTGGCGATGAAGCCCGCGAGCACCGCGATGAAGAGCGCGCCCAACACGGTGCCGGTGATGTACTCGGCCAGCACCCCGCGGCCTTCGGGCGAGGCCATGCCGTACTTCTCTCCGATGATCACGAGGTTGCCCTCTCGGCCCACCGAGAAGGTGGCGCCCACGGCCTCGCGCTTGATGCCAAGCAACAGCGCCAGCGGCAGGCCCAGCGCCAGGGTGCCCAGCGCATGACCGAACTCCTGGAACAGCAGCGCCCAGCCGGCCTGCTTCACCTGCGGCAGCGCGGCGCCGACCGTGAGGCCCAGCTTCACCACGAACAGCAGCAGGCCCGCGTTGAGCAGGCCGCCGGCCAGCGACTGCTGCGCCGTCGCCACGCGCACCACGCCCGGCACGCGCCGGTGCGCGATGCCCCAGGCGGCGGCCATGAGCAGCGCCCACAGCATCGGCAGCAGCACCACCTTGCCGGGGCCGACGCTGAACTGCGTCGGGCCGATGAGCTCGGCCACGGCCACGAGGACCAGGGTGACGACGAGGAGCTTGAGTTTGCCGGCGGCGCTGGAAGGCGCTACGGCTGCAATCGTGGAGGCAGCGGAGGTCATGGGTGGGCGTTTTCGAGGGGTGCCGGCGAGTTTCGGCCTGCGAGCCTCTTGCATCAATGACCGCAAATAAGGATATTCGTTGCATTGAATGCAACACTCGGAGACGACCGCCATGGACGACAAGCTCGACACCCGCCGGGTGCGCTACTTCATGCAGGTGCTCGACAGCGGCTCGGTGCGCGGTGCGGCCGACGTGCTCGACATGGACCCGTCGGCCGTGAGCCGCGCCATCGGCATCCTGGAGACCGAGTGCGGCCTGCCGCTGCTGGAGCGCCACGGACGCGGCGTGGTGCCCACCGACGCGGGCCAGCTGCTGGCCGGCTACGTGCGAAGGCAGCAGGGGCAGAAGCAGCACCTGCTGGCGCAGATGGACAGCATCCGCAAGATCGAGAGCGGCCACATCGACATCGTGGCCGGCGAAGGCTATGTGGACTGGCTCATGCGGCACAGCCTGCGCATCTTCATGGCCGGCCACCCGAAGATCACCGTGAACCTCGACGTGGCCAGCACCGACGAGATCGTGCGCCGCGTGATCGAGGAGCGTGCGCACATCGGCATGCTGTTCCAGCCGCCGAAGGACGAGCGGCTCACCTCGCACCAGTCGCACGCGCAGCCGATCCAGGCCATGGTGCTGGGCTCGCACCCGCTCGCGCAGCTCGGGCGCCCGCTGAAGCTGGCCGACCTCCTGCCCTACCCCGGCGCCACGCTGCACCGCAACTTCGGCGTGCGCCAGCACATCGAGGCGGCCGAGATCAGCGAGGGCGTGCGACTGCCCGCGCTGCTGACCACCACCTCGTTCAGCGCGCTGGGCCACTTCGTGTCGGCGGGCCTGGGCTACACGCTGGGCACGCGCATCTCGCTCACGCCCAACGCCGACCATCCGGCGCTGGTCGAGCTGCCGATGAAAAACCCGCTGCTGTCGCAGGGCCGCTCGCACATCGTGTCGCGGCACGGCCGCCTGTTGCCGCCGGCCGCGGCGACGCTGCTGCGGCAGGTGGTGGCGGACATGAAGCGCTATGCCGATTCGATCGCGGGCACGGGCACCAGCAAGCCCCGCGCGAGCACGCGCGGTCGCGGCGCGACGGGTTGAAGGGCATGGGGCCTTGCGTTGCGTGCGCGCACGGTTCGGTGTTCTGATCGGACCCCATGTCCTACCTCGCTCCCCTCTTCATTCACCTGCTGTGCGCCGCCTTCTGGGTCGGCGGCATGGCCGTCATGCACTTCGCGGTGCGCCCCGCCGCCGTCGCCACGCTGGAGCCGCCGCTGCGCCTGCGCATGATGGCCGCGACGCTGCGGCGCTTCTTCATCGGCGTGGACGCATCCGTCACGCTGCTGTTCGTGACCGGCATCGGCTTGATCCACGCGACCGGCGGCTTTCGCGCCGTGCACTGGCGCGTCGAAGCCATGATGGGCATTGCGCTCGTCATGGCGGCGATCTATGTCTACATCCGCGCCTCGGTGTTCCGCGCCATGCGCCGCGCGGTGGAGGACAGCGCCTGGCCTGTGGCGGCCGCACGGCTCAACACCGTGCGCCAACTGGTGACGCTGAACCTCGCGCTGGGCGTGGTGGTGTTCGCGGTGGCGGTGATAGGGCGCGGCGCTTAGGCCGCAGGACCCTTCAGTTCCACGCCGTTGCCATCGGGATCTTCGAGGTAGATCGAAGGCCCATTGCCCTCGGCCCCGAAGTTGTTCTGCACCTCACCCTGCACCGGCACGCCGTGCCGCGCCATGCGCGCACGGATCGCCGCTTCGTCGAAGGGTTCGATGCGCAAGCAGAGGTGATCGACGTTGCGCCCCTCGCGCCCGGCCAGCGCGCCGCCCTGGCTGCCCAGCTTGCCATCGTGCGTGACAAGGTCGATGAGGCTGCTGCCGGCGCGCAGGTGCACGAGGCCGAGGTCGTCGCGACGCTTCTCGAGCGTGCAGCCGAGCACGTCGCAATAGAAGGCCATGGACCGCGCGGCATCGCGCACGCGCAGCACGACGTGATCGATGCGCAGCACCGCGAACGGAGCTGCATCGACTGAAGCTTCAGGAGAAGACGGAGCGGGCGGGCGCGTCATGCCCGCCAGTGTGTCAGACCACCCCGGCGGCGCGCAATGCCTCGAAGCGCGTGGCGTCGACGCCCATCTCGGCCAGTACCTCTTGCGTGTGCTGTCCGAGCGCGGGCGGCGCACGGCGCAGCACCGGCGGCGTGGCCGTGAGGCGCAGCGGGCTCGCCACGCCGGTGATGCTGGCGATGCCGTCGCCCGCATCGCGCGGCAGCGTGACGGCGAGGCCGCGCGCCTTGACCTGCGCGTCGTCGAAGGCCTGCGCGATGTCGTTGATGGGGCCGCAGGGCACGGCCTTGTCTTCGAGCAGCGCCACCCAGTCGGCGGTGGTGCGGGTGCGCGTGAGTTCTTCGAGCATCGGGATCAGCACGCCGCGGTGTTTCACGCGCAGCGTGTTGGTCGCAAAGCGTTCGTCGGCGGCCCACCCGGCGTGGCCGGCGGCTTCGCAGAAGCGCGCGAACTGGCCGTTGTTGCCGATGGCCAGCAGCATCGAACCGTCTTGCGTCGGAAAGTCTTGATACGGCGCGAGGCTCGGGTGCGTGTTGCCCTGGCGGCCCGGCGCCTTGCCGGTGTTGAGGAAAGCGCTCGCCTGGTTGGCGAGGATGGCCATGCCCACGTCGAGCAGCGCCATGTCGATGTGCTGGCCTTCGCCGGTGCGGTCGCGCACCTGCAGCGCCGCAAGGATGGCGGTGCTGGCGTACACGCCCGTGAACAGGTCGGTGAGCGCCACGCCCACGCGCAGGGGGCCGCCGCCGGGTTCGCCGTCGGGGCGGCCGGTGATGCTCATCATGCCGGTCATGGCCTGGATCATCAGGTCGTAGCCCGCGCGCTCGGCGTAGGGGCCGTCGTGGCCGAAGCCGGTCACGCTGCAATAGATGAGGCGCGGGTTGGCCGCGCGCAGGCTGTCCTGGTCGAGGCCGTACTGCTTGAGGCCGCCGGTCTTGAAGTTCTCGACCACGATGTCGGCCTGCGCCGCCATCTGCTGCAGCAGCGCCTGCCCCTCGGGCGTGGCCATGTCGATGGTGACCGAGCGCTTGTTGCGGTTGCAGGACGTGAAGTAGCTGGCCTGGTCGGTGTCGTGGCCGTTCGCGTCCTTCACGAACGGCGGGCCCCAGGTGCGCGTGTCGTCGCCGACGCCGGGGCGTTCGATCTTGACGACGTCGGCGCCCAGGTCCGCGAGGATCTGCGTGCACCACGGGCCCGCGAGCACGCGGGACAGATCGAGGACCTTGATGCCGTCGAGTGCTGCGGGCTTGGTGGTCATGCGTCGGGTCAGTTCGCGAAAGCGGCAATACCGGTGATGGCGCGGCCCAGGATGAGCGCATGAATGTCGTGCGTGCCTTCGTAGGTGTTCACCACTTCGAGGTTCACCAGGTGGCGTGCCACGCCGAACTCGTCGCTGATGCCGTTGCCGCCCATCATGTCGCGCGCCATGCGGGCGATGTCCAGCGACTTGCCGCAGTTGTTGCGCTTCATGATCGAAGTGATCTCGACGGCGGCGATGCCTTCGTCCTTCATGCGGCCCAGGCGCAGGCTGCCTTGCAGGCCCAGCGTGATCTCGGTCTGCATGTCGGCCAGCTTCTTCTGGATGAGCTGGTTGGCGGCGAGCGGGCGGCCGAACTGCTTGCGGTCCAGCGTGTACTGGCGGGCGCGGTGCCAGCAGTCTTCGGCGGCGCCGATCGCGCCCCACGAGATGCCGTAGCGGGCGCTGTTCAGGCAGGTGAACGGGCCCTTGAGGCCTTGCACTTCGGGGAAAGCGTTTTCTTCGGGGCAGAACACGCCGTCCATCACGATTTCACCGGTGATGCTGGCGCGCAGGCCGACCTTGCCGTGGATGGCGGGAGCGCTCAGGCCCTTCATGCCCTTCTCGAGCACGAAGCCGCGGATCGGGCCGACGGTGCCGCTTTCGCTGACTTCCTTGGCCCACACGACGAACACGTCGGCGATGGGCGAGTTGCTGATCCACATCTTCGAGCCGCTGATCGCGTAGCCGCCCGGCACCTTCTTGGCGCGCGTGGCCATGCTGCCGGGGTCGGAGCCGTGGTCAGGTTCGGTCAGGCCGAAGCAACCGATAAATTCGCCGGTGGCGAGCTTGGGCAGGTACTTCTGCTTTTGCGCTTCGGTGCCGAATTCGAAGATCGGCACCATCACCAGCGAACTCTGCACGCTGGCCATCGAGCGGTAGCCCGAATCGACGCGCTCGACTTCGCGGGCGATCAGGCCGTAGGCCACGTAGTTCAGGCCGGGGCCGCCGTACTGCTCGGGGATCGTCGGGCCGAGCAGGCCGAGCGCGCCCATTTCGCGAAAGATCGCGGGGTCGGTTTCGCCGCTGCGGAAGCCTTCGATGACGCGGGGCGCCAGGCGCTCCTGGCAGTAGGCGTTGGCCGCGTCGCGGATCATGCGTTCTTCGTCGGTCAGTTGCTGGTCGAGAAGAAAGGGGTCGTCCCAGTGGAATTGCGCTTTGGCGGCCATGTGGATGTCTCCGGAAAAGGAAGAAGAAACAAAAGAAGGGGAATGCGGTCGATCGTAGCCACGCAGGGGGCCCGGCGCAAACGATGAATCCTCACCCAGATATGCGCATGACGCACATCTTGAGAGACATCTTGTTGATTTACAGGCGAAACCACCTCGCCAGTCATACACTCCCGGCATACATGCGCCGCAAGATCCCCCCCCTGCAAACCCTCGTGTGCTTCGACGCCGCCGCGCGCCACGAGAGCTACACCCGCGCCGCCCAGGAACTGGCGCTCACGCAGAGCGCGGTGTCGCGCCAGGTGGGGTCGCTCGAGGCCTTCCTGGGCGTGGCGCTGTTCCGCCGCACGCGGCACGGCGTGGCGCTGACGGCCAGCGGCGCAGCCTACGCGCGCCAGATCGCCCGCCGCCTGGAGGCCATGGAACGCGACACGCTCGACGCCATGGCGCACCAGGGCGAAGGCGGTTCGCTGTCGCTGGCCGCAGTGCCCACCTTCGCCACGCGCTGGCTCGTGCCGCGCCTGCGCGGTTTTGCAGCACTGCAGCCCGACGTGGTGGTGCACATCGAGACGCGCACCCGTCCCTTCCTGTTCGCCGATGCGGAGTTCGACGCTGCGCTGTACGCGGGCACGCCCGCGCAGGTCGAGAACTGGGCTGGCACGCGCGCTGTGTTGCTGATGCACGAAGACGTGGTGCCCGTGTGCAGCCCGTCGCTGCTGCCCGATGGCCAGGCCGTGTCACCCGACGCCATCGCGCAGATGCCGCTGCTGCAGCAGAGCACGCGCCCCGACGGCTGGCGCCAGTGGTTCGACGCGCAACAGATCGACGCGCCCAACGCACGCGGCGGCCCGCGCTATGAGTTGTTCTCGATCCTCGCTGCTGCAGCGTCGCACGGCCTGGGCGTGGCGCTCATGCCGACCATGCTGGTGGCCGACGAGCTGGCGCGTGGCGAGCTGGTGGTGGCCTGCCCGCGGCCCTTGTCGGGTGAGCGCAATTACTACCTGGTGACGCCGGAGCGGGCGGACCAGCGGCCGTTGTTGAAGTTGTTCAGTGATTGGTTGTTGGGGCAGGCGCGGGAGGGGTGATTCAGGCCTTGGCCGGCCGCGCACCCTCTTGCGCATACGCCTGAATCAACGCCGGGAAGGCCGCGAACTCCGGCAGCTTGCCGAAGCTGTGCACCGCCGGCGTCGTCGCCCAGGGCAGCTTCTCGTCGGTCCAGGTTTCGGCGAAGGGCACGACCCATTCGTGCCGGTCCAGCATGGTGGGGCGCAGGTTGACGAACTCGTCCATGCCTTCGGTGCGGGTGAACATCCAGCTCTTGCAGTGCGGACAGAAGAAGTGATGCGAATCGCCGTGCAGGCCGCCGATGACGGGGTCGCCCAACACCACCTCGAAGCCCGGCGTCGGGATGGCCAACGACAGCGAGAACGCGCTGGCGCTCATGCGCTGGCAACCGGTGCAATGGCAGGCCATCGCCAGCAGCGGCGGTGCAGTGATGCGCAGGCGCACCTGGCCGCAGCGGCAGCCGCCACTCCACGGGAGTTGCCAGTCGCTGGCGGTGTCTTGAGGGGTGGGGTTCTGGGTGCTCATGGAAGGCTTTCGGGCTGGGTCTTCGGGATGATCGCTCAAGCCGGGCCTGCTCCACCGAAACCCGCGTCCGAAAACGGCGAGCCCTCACGCATCAGCAGCGCGACACTGCCCCCATGACCTCCCCGTCCCTCCCGCGTCGAAGCCCTCGACTGGCCCCGCATCGACGCCGACCTCGCCACACGCGGTTGCGCCGCGAGCGGCGCGCTCTTCACGCCGAAGGAATGCGCGGCGCTCGCCGCGATGTACGAACAGCCGCAGTATTTCCGCAGCCGCGTGGTCATGCAGCGCCATGGCTTCGGCCAGGGCGAGTACCAGTACTTTGCGAACCCGCTGCCGTCCAAGCTCGTGGCGTTTCGCAGCGCGCTGTACGAGCGCCTCGCGCCGCTGGCCAATGCATGGGCCACTGCGATGGGCCAGCCGGCCGACTATCCGCCGGACCACGCGGCCTACCTCGACCGCTGCCATGCGGCGGGCCAACTGCGCCCCACGCCGCTGCTGCTGCGTTACGACGAAGGCGACTACAACTGCCTGCACCAGGACCTGTACGGCGACCTGCAATTTCCGCTGCAGCTCACGGTGCTGTTGAGCCGGCCCGGTGAAGACTTCAAGGGTGGCGAGTTCGTGCTGACCGAGCAGCGCCCGCGCATGCAGTCGCGCGCCGAGGTGGTGCCGCTCGCACAAGGCGAGGCGGTGATCTTTGCGGTGAACCAGCGGCCCGTGGCCGGCACGCGCGGCAGCTACCGCGTGACGATGCGCCATGGCGTGAGCCGCGTGCGCAGCGGGCGGCGCCACACGCTGGGCCTGATCTTTCACGACGCACGTTGACTAAAACGAACGCCCGTTCGTAAGCAAGCCCTCGGGCGCAGCAACTTGGCACCGAGCGTGCAAAGTTGCACATATGTACCAAATACAAGCGAAAATCCCGCGCGCATCCGGGGGATTGCCAGGATGGCCGGCGCACACGATCGGCCCCGCAACCCCCTCCGGACGCCGGACCACGACCTCGTGATGAGGAGCCGGGGTCCGTTCCGCGTTGTCGTCAGGGAGCTGTATGTACAAGAAATCGTCCGGGCCTCCGGATGCGGCGGGTCGCCCGTCTTTCGCGCACGTCACCACGCCGTTGCCACCGTCTCCGTCACCCTCTTCCGCTGAAATCCCACCGCCCCGGCGACCCCGTCGCTTCCGGGTCGATGTCGGGTCCATCGTCAGTGCCGTGGCGCTGGCGCAGTCGCTGCTGCTGGTGACGCTGGGCTACTGGGGTTCGCAGCGGCTGGTGACGACGATCGGCACCTCCGCGCACAAGTCGAACCACGACCGCATCGAGGACAAGGTGCTGGCCTTCCTGTCCAAGGCCGAGTCGGCGGTCGGCGCGATCGGCAGCTCGCCGAGCCTCACGCCGGCTGGCGAGAACGTCGAGCGCACGGCCGAGCTTTTGTGGACGCTGCTGCAGCAATCGCCCGAGCTCGACAGCGTCTACGTGGCGAACGTCGAGGGCAAGATGCTGATGGCGCTGCGCTACCCGGTGCCGGCCATCCGCCACATCGCGCGCAGCGCCGACTTCACCACCGAGACGTGGCAATACAAGCTGCCGCTGGGCTCCGAGGCCGATGTGCAGCAGCGCTTTGCCACGCAGCGCGTCGAGGCCTACCGCAGCAACTACAACCCGACGCAGCGCAGCTGGTTCGTGCAGGCGCGCAAGACGCAGGCACCGGTCTGGACCAGCCCCTATGTGTTCGCCGCCGCGCAAGAACTCGGCGTGACCTACGCCCTGCCGAGCCAGCGCCGCCAGGCCGAGGGCAGCCCGCAGGCGATGGTGGTGGCGGGCGATGTCTCGCTGGGCCGGCTGTCGGAGTTCGTGCGGCTGTTCAGCCGCAACGGCAACGGCAACAGCGCGCTGCTGAGCGCCGACCACAAGGTGCTCGCGCGCAGCGACATGCCGGGCGTGCTGCACACGCTGGAGGCGCCCACGGGCGCACTCGGCGCGCTCGATGCACAGATGACGGCCGACGGCATCGCCGGCAGCAGCGGTGACAGGGCCTTCGCGTTCAGCCACGAAGGCAAGCGCTACCTGGTGCAGGCCTCGCGCATTCCTGCGACGGGCTGGCAGCTGGTGAGCTGGGTGCCCGAAGACGTGCTGCTGGGTGGCCTGCGCCGCGCAGTGGCGTGGTCGCTGCTGCTGGCGCTGGTGTTCCTGGGACTCGCGCTGTACATGTCGCTGAAGCTGTCGAAGCTGGTGACGGCACCGGTCGAGAACCTCTCGCGCATCGCGCACCGCATCGGCCGCCTCGAGCTCGACGACCTGCCGCGCGAACCCAGCCGCGTGCTCGAAATCCAGCACCTCGACCAGGCGCTCGACGATTCGGCGCGCAGCCTCAAGGCCTTCAGCAAGTTCGTGCCGGTGGACGTGATCAACCAGCTGGTGGCGCAGGGCCACGCGCTCGCACCCAATGGCTCGCCGCGCCAGGTGACGGTGATGTTCACCGACGTGGAAGGCTTCACGTCGATTTCCGAATCGATCGCGGCCGACGTGCTGGTGCGCCAGCTGACCGAGTACTTCAACCTCGCGGCCGATGTGTTCGCGCGCCACGGCGGCGTGATCGACAAGTTCATCGGCGACGGCATCATGGTCCTGTGGGGCGCGCCGGCCGACCTGGAAGACGCCGAGTACAAGGCCTGCCGCGCCGCGCTGGAGCTGCACGACGAAATGCACGCACTCAACCGGCAGTGGGCCGAACAGGGCCTGCCCGAGTTCCGCACGAACATCGGCATCCACACGGGCGTGGTGGTGGCGGGGGTGCTGGGGTCGAACGACCGGCTGTCTTACACGGCGTTCGGTGACGTGGTGAACGTGGCGAGCCGCATCGAAGGCGCGAACCGCCAGCTGGGCACGCGCATGCTGATTTCAGAGGCCACCTTCGCGGCCCTGAACGGGCGGCTGGCCACGCGTCGCATCGAAGAGCTGGTGGAGCTGCGCGGCCGGCAGACGCGCATGGTGCTCCACGAATTGCTGACCTGACCAGGACCGATCCGCGCGAGCATCGTGTCGCGCGGGTGGGTCGATCAGCGCGAGGGGCGCGGCGGCGGCGGTGGCGTGGTCGCGCGCACCAGCATCAGGTTGGCGGTGGTGCCGTTGCCTTGCGTGAGCACCGCGTATTGCGTGTCGTTGATGAACAGCAGCTGCTCGCCACGTGTGATGCGCGCCGCCACGGCGTAGCGCATGCGCGGATCGATGCGGGCGGCATCCACGCTGAGTTCGAAGGCGAAGGGCGGCTGCTTGCCGTTGGCGGGAATGCGCTGTTCGGCGAGCACGACCGAGGGCGCGTCCATGCGCGACACGTCGAGCAGTTGCACGCGCACTTCGGCTGCAGGGTCGAGCGCGATGCGTTCGCGGTAGGCCACGGTGCCCGTCACGCGCAGCGGCGCGGCGCCCGGTTTGGGCGTCGCCGGCGTGCCCGAGGAAGCGCAGGCGCTCAGGACGGAGGCTCCGGCAATCGCGGAGAGCATGAGGAGGCTGGTGCGTCTTTTCATCGCCCCATTATGCGGAGGCACGCTCCGCGGCGAAAGCGACATACCAATCCAGGCTGCCGGGGTTTGCCATCGCCTCGCGGTTGACCACCTTCTCGATCGGCTGGCCCAGCAGCAGCTTCTTGATCGGCAGCTCTTGCTTCTTGCCCGACAGCGTGCGCGGAATCTCGGCCACCTGGAAGATGTCGTTGGGCACGAAGCGCGGCGACAGCGAGGTCTTGATCGCGTTGTTGATGCGCGTGCGCATGGCATCGTCGAGCGCCACGCCGGGGCGCAGCACCACGAACAGCGGCATGTAGCTGTCGCGGCCCAGGTATTCGAGGTCGACCACCATCGAGTCGAGCACCTCGGGCAGGCCTTCGACCGCGCTGTAGATTTCGCTCGTGCCCATGCGCAGGCCCTGGCGGTTGATGGTGGCGTCGCTGCGGCCGTAGATGATGCAGCCGCCATCAGTGCCGATCTTGATCCAGTCGCCGTGGCGCCACACGCCGGGGTAGGTGTCGAAGTAGCTCGACACATAGCGTGCGTTGCCTTCGTCGCCCCAGAAGTACAGCGGCATCGACGGAATGGGCTGCGTGCACACCAGTTCGCCGACTTCGCCGATGACCGGTTGGCCCTGCTCGTTCCAGGCTTCCACTGCGTGGCCGAGTTCGCGGCACTGCATCTGCCCCGGCACTTCGGGCAGCTCGCGGTTGCCGCCGACGAAGGCACCGCAGAAGTCGGTGCCGCCGGAAATGTTGCACCACCACACGCCGGTCGAGCCCGCATCGAGGATCTGTTGCGAGCCCCAGCGCTGCACCTCGTCGGGCAGCGGCGAGCCGGTGCTGCCAAGTGCGCGCACGCGCGACAGATCACCGCAGTCTTTGGCGACGAGCCCCGCCTTCATGCAGTTGGTGAAGTAGGCCGCGCCCGCGCCGAAGAAGGTGACGCGGTGCTTGGCGACGAAGCGCCACAGCACGCCCCAGTCGGGCTTCTCCTTGCTGCCCGCCGGGTTGCCGTCGTAGATGCAGATGGTCGCGCCGAAGGCCAGGCCCGAGAGCTGCGAGTTCCACATCACCCAGCCCGTGGAGCTGTACCAGTGGTAGCGCTCGCCGAGGTTGTTGGCGCCGTAGCTCGCGCCCACGTCGTTGTGCAGGCCGCAGGCGTGCATGGTCAGCAGGATGCCGCCCTGCCCGTGCACGATGGGCTTGGGCAGGCCCGTGGTGCCGCTCGAATAGACGATCCAGATCGGGTGATCGAAAGGCAGCCACTCGGGCTCGAAGGCCGCGACCTCGGCGTCGTCGCGCGCAATGGCCTGCTGCCATTCGACGTCGTGCGCCACCGCGTTCGCAGCAAAGGGCGTCTGCACGAGCAGCAGCTTCTGCACGCTCGGCAGCTGGCCGCGCAGCTCCTGCAGCACCGTGCTGCGATCGAGCGGCTTGCCGCCGTAGTGCACGCCGTCGACCGCGATGAGCAGCGTGGGTTCGATCTGGCGGAAGCGGTCGGCCACGGCGGCCGTGCCCATGTCGGGCGCGCACACGCTCCACACCGCGCCGATGCTGGAGCACGCCAGAAACGCCACCATGGTCTCGGGCACGTTCGGCATGTAGGCGGCCACGCGGTCGCCGCGGCGCACGCCGAGCGACTTCAGCGTGAGCGCCACCGCGGCCACCTGGCGGCGCAGCTCGGGCCACGACAGGTCGCGCACCTCGCCGCGTTCGTTGTCGCTCACGATGGCGGGCAGGCCGGCCGCATGGGCCGCGTCGGCGTGGCGCAGCACCTCGCGCGTGTAGTTGACCTGCGCACCGGGGAACCAGCGCGCGCCGGGCATGCGCCGTTCGGCGAGCACCGCGGTGTGGGGCGTGGGCGAGTGCAGGCCGGCGTAGTCCCAGATGCTCTGCCAGAAGGCATCGAGGTCGGTGACGGACCAGCGCCACAGCGCGTCGTAGCTGTCGAAGGCCAAGCCGCGCGTGTCGCGCAGCCAGTTCTGATAGAGGCGGATCTGGGGGATGTTGGGAGCGGGCATGCCACGAGCGTAGCGCCGCGAACGGCCGTGCTCAATGAGGGTTGACCTCAGGGTTTGTACGCGTGTTCAACATTTTTGTACAGCCGTTCAATACGCCCCATGAACGCTCGCACACCGACGGTCCGCAAACGCAGCGCCACTCAGGCAGCACGTACCTCAGGCGTCCCGACCGTCGCACCCGAGCCCGCGCGACCCGACCGCCGGCAGGCGATCCTGCTGGCGGCCGAGAAGCTCTTTGCGCAGCACGGCTACCACGCGGTGACGATCCGCCAGATCGCCGAGGAAGCCGGCGTGCCGCTCGCGCTGGTGGGCTACTACTTCGGCCCGAAGCACGAGCTGTTCCACGCAATCTTCGAACACTGGAGCCACACCATCGAGGAACGGCTCGCGCGCCTCGCGGCCGTGACCATCGACCCCGACGATGCGCGCACGCTGCCGCGCATCATCGAAGCCTTCACCGCGCCCGTGCTGGCGCTGCGCGCGAGCACCGAGGGCGAGTACTACGCACTGCTGGTGGCGCGCGAGCTGTACCACGCGACCGAGGAAGCCGACCGCGTGCTGCGCGGCTACTTCGACCCGCTCGCCGAGGCCTACATCGATGCACTGCATGTGGCGCTGCCGCACGCCACGCACGGCCAGGTCGCGTGGGGCTACCAGTTCGCGCTCGGCGCGCTGTTGCACCACCTGAATGACAGCCGCATCGAACGGCTCTCGCGCGGCGAGAACCGGCGCGCCGACCCGGCCGTGGCGCCGATGCTCGTGAACTTCATCGTCGGCGGCCTGCGCGCCGCGCTGCCCCGGCCCAAAGCCGCTTCGAAGGTTGCGCCGAAGGCCGTCGCCGCCAAGCCCTCACGCACGAAAAAGACCATTCCCAGGAGACCCCAGCCATGATGAAAAGACGCACCCTGCTGTCGGCGCTCGCGGCCGCATCGGCCACCGCCTCGTTGCCTTCGCGCGCACAGCAGGCGCACCCGAAGATTGTGTTCGGCTACACGGCGGTGACCGACTTCGCCTCGGTCTTCGTGGCGGCCGAAGAGGGCTACTTCAAGAAGCGCAGCCTTGATGTAGAGCTGAAGTTCATTCCGCTGAACTCCACCATTCCGGCGGCGCTGCAGTCCGACTCGCTGCAGATCGGCGGGCCCACGCCTTCGGTGTTTTTGCAGGCGGTGGACGGCGGGCTCGACCTCGTGCTGGTGGCCGGCGGCGGCCTCACCTCGAAGACGATCACGGGCTTCGGCCTCGTGGCGCGCGCGGGCTCGGGCATCAAGAGCCCGCAGGACTGCGTGGGCAAGAAGATCGGCGTGCCGGGGCTCGGCGCCTTCCTGCACGTGACCTTCCGCGCGTGGCTGAAGGACAGCGGCGTCGACTACCGCAAGGTCAACTTCATCGAGGCCGCGTTCCCGCAGCATGCCGACCTGCTGCGCGGCGGCTCGGTCGATGCGGTGGTGTCGGCCGACCCGTTCATGAGCCGCATCACCGAGAGCGGCGCGGGCTATGTGGCCTCGTACTACTCGACCTTCCTGCCCGAGAACAACCAGACCATCGTGCACGCGGCCAAGCGCGAGTGGGTGGCGAAGAACCCTGCCACGGCGCGCGCCTTCCGCGAGGCGCTGGTCGAATCCGCGACCTTCATGCAGCAGCCGAAGAACGACGCCAAGGTGCGCGCGGCCATCGGCAAGTACATCAAGCTGCCGGCCGAGGTGCTCGCCAAGGTGCAGGTCTCGCCACCCGGCCCGGTCGTCACTGACAAGCAACTGGGCTACTGGACCGGACTCATGAAGGAGCAGGACATGCTCAAGACGAGCATCGACGTTGCGAAGCTGATCGCCAAGTGAGCGCGGTCGCCGATTCCTTCCTGCGTTTCGACGGTGTCGCGATCCGCCTCGGCGGGCGCGAGATCCTGTCACCCACCTCGTTCGACGTGGCGCGCGGCGAGTTCGTCTGCATCGTCGGCCCGAGCGGCTGCGGCAAGACCACGCTGCTGCGCGCAGCCAGCGGCCTTGTCACGGCGAGTGCCGGCGAGGTGCGACGCAAGGGCGTGCCGATGACGGCGCCCTCGCGCGAAGTGGCCTTCGTGTTCCAGGACTACGGCCGCGCGCTGCTGCCGTGGCGCACGGTCGAAGGCAACGTGAGCCTCGCGCTCGAAGCGGCCGGCGTGCCCACGGCTGAGTGCGCGCCGCGCATTGCCGACGTGCTCGGCAAGGTCGGGCTTGCGAAGCACGCGCACAAGTTTCCGGTGCAGCTGTCGGGCGGCATGCAGCAGCGCGCACAGATTGCCCGCTGCCTCGCGCAGAAGCCCGAGCTGATGATGATGGACGAGCCTTTCGGCGCGCTCGACGCGCTCACGCGCCAGAGCCTGCAGGACGAGCTCGCGCGGCTGGTGCGCGACGACGGGCTCACGGTGCTCTTCGTCACGCACGACCTGGAAGAAGCCATCTACCTCGGCGACCGCGTGATCGCACTGCAGGCCAACCCCGGACCGGGGCGGCCGAGCCTCGCGCGGATGATCGACGTGAAGATTCCGCGCCCGCGCGACCAGCTGACGACCAAGGAGCATCCGGACTACCTGCAGTTGCGGCGTGAGCTGTTCGCTTTCATCGAGCAGGGCCATGACTGAAAGCCGCCTCTTTCGCTGGCTGCGGCCGTGGGTGTTTCCCGCGGTGCTGGTCGGCGCCTTCGAGTGGTACGCGCGGCGCGCGGCAGCGTTGGGCAGCGATGCGCTCGCGCCACCGAGCGCGGCGGCCAAGGCCTTCGTCGGCGCGGCGATGGATGGCTCGCTCTGGCAGGCCACGGGCTTCACGCTGGGCACAGCGGCGCTCGGCCTGCTGCTGGGCGCGGTGCTCGGCATTGCGCTCGGCCTGGTGCTCGGTCTCTCGCGCCGCGCGGCGCAGCTGGGCTCCGTCTCCATCGAGGTATTGCGCCCCGTGCCTTCGGTTGCGCTGATCCCGCTCGCGATGCTGGGCTTCGGTTTCGGCGTGCGCATGGAAGTGGCCATCGTCGCCTTCGCCACCTTCTGGCCGCTGCTGGTGCTGGTGCAGTCGGCCGTGCAGCAGATCGAGCCCCGGCTGCTCGAGGTGAGCCGCGTGCTCGGCCTGTCGGCGCGCGAACGTGCCTTCAAGATCGTGCTGCCGGCCATCGTGCCGCGCCTGTTCGTCGCGCTGCGCCTGGGCGTGGCGGTGGCGCTGGTGGTGGCCGTGACGGTCGAGATCGCCGCGAATCCGCACGGCATGGGCTACGCGATGATGATCGCGCAGCAGAGCTTCGACCCCGCGCTGATGCTCGCGTGGCTCGGCTGGATCGGCGTGGTGGGCTTCGCGGTCAACGCGGGCATGGTGCGGCTGCAATCCTTCGTCGCGCGCCGCATGGGGGTGCAGCCATGAACAACAACCGCAACGACCGACTCGGTCTGGGGTGGCTGGGCTCGGTGGGTGTGCTGCTCGCGCTGGTCGCGCTGTGGTGGGTGGCGAGCAACGCGGGCTGGGTCAGCCGCGTGTTCCTGCCCACGCCGCAGGCCACCTTCGCGAGCCTGCTCGAAGGGCTCAATCTCTCTGCGGGCAACGATGGCAACGGCGAACTGCTCGCCTTCACGCAGGCCACGGTGGGCCGCATGGTCGAAGGCTGGCTGCTCGCCTCGCTGTTCGGCGTGCTGCTGGGCGCGGCCATCGGCGTGTCGCCCGCAGTGCGCGCGTGGGTGCAGCCGACGCTGGAGTTCATCCGCCCGCTGCCTGCCTCGGCGCTGCTGCCGCTGGCCATTTCGATCTTCGGGCTGAACCCCGGCATGGTGCTGTTCGTGGTCGCCTTCGGCGCGATGTGGCCGGTGCTGCTGGCCACGGTGCACGGCTTCGCGGCCGTGGAGCCGCGCCTGTCGGAAGTGGCGCGCTGCCTGCAGATGTCGCGCGCCGCGTACATCTGGAAGATGGGCCTGCCCAACGCCATGCCCGACATCCTGGCCGGCATGCGGCTGGCGCTGACCATCGCGCTGATCGTCGCGGTGGTGGGCGAAATGATCGCCTCGCAAAGCGGCCTGGGCCAGGCGATTCTGCTGGCGGCGCGCGCCTTCCGCGCCAGCGACCTGTTCGCCGGCATCGTGCTGCTCGGGCTCATCGGCTTCGTGAGCAACGCGCTGCTGGCTTTTGCCGAAAAGCGCCTGCTGCGTTGGCAGCAGCCCTGATCAAGTACATCAAATCCAACACCCCACAAGGAGCCTCGCCATGCCACGCAAGTTCGTCGACCTGTCGATCTTTCTCGAAAACGACGTGCTGTCCGATCCACCGGCCTTCGCGCCGAAGATCCAGTACTTCACGCACGACAACACCTTCGAGCAGATCGAGCCTTTCTTTCCCGGCCTGAAGAAAGAAGACCTGCCCGACGGCGAAGGCTGGGCCGTGGAGCTGGTGCAGCTGTCCACGCACAACGGCACGCATCTCGATGCGCCCTATCACTTTCACTCGACGATGGACAAGGCACTGGGCGAGAAGAAGCCCGCCATCGCCATCCACGACGTACCGCTCGAATGGTGCTTCCAGCCCGGCGTGAAGCTCGACTTTCGCCACTTTGCCGACGGCTACGTGGTCACGGCCGCCGATGTCGAGGCCGAGCTCAAGCGCATCAACCACACGCTGAGCCCGCTGGAGATCGTGGTGGTCAACACGCGCGCGGGCTCGCGCTACGGCAACAACGACTACGTGTCGGCCGGCGCGGGCATGGGCTACGAAGCGACGATGTACCTGCTGGAGCGCGGCGTGCGCCTCACGGGCACCGACGCGTGGAGCTGGGACGCGCCCTTCGTGCACACCGCGAAGAAATACGGCGAGACGCAGGACGCGTCGCTGATCTGGGAAGGCCACAAGGCCGGGCGCGACATCGGCTACTGCCACATCGAGAAGCTGCACAACCTCGAGGTGCTGCCGCCCACGGGCTTCTTCATCAGCTGCTTTCCGCACAAGATCCGCGGCGCTTCGGCGGGCTGGACGCGCGCAGTGGCGATCTTCGACGACGCGCTGATGGCGTCGGTCTGAACATGATCGAACTCAACCACACGCACGACGCCAGCGCTCGCAGCTGGGTCACATCGGCCAACGTCGCAGGCAGCGACTTTCCGATCCAGAACCTGCCGTATGCGATGTTCCGTCGCATGGGCAGCCCCGAGCCGTTCCGCGGTGGCGTGGCCATCGGCGACCAGGTGCTCGACCTCGCGGCGCTGGCTGCGGGATCGCACGTCAACGGCCTCGCGCTCGATGCGGCGCGTGCAGCTGCGTTGCCCGCGCTCAACGATTTCTTCGCGCTCGGCCCGTCCGCCTGGCAGGCGCTGCGCCATGCGATCTTCGCGCTCTTGCGCAGCGATGCACCGACCGCGACGGCGGACGACCTGCAGCCCTGCCTCGTGCCGCAGGCCGAGGTCGACTACACCGTGCCCGCGCGCATCGGCGACTACACCGACTTCTACACCTCGATCGACCACGCACTGAACATCAGCCGCCTGATGAACCCCGACGGCGACGTCACGCCCAACTTCCGCTGGGTGCCGACGGCGTACCACGGGCGCGTGTCGACCATCGGCGTGAGCGGCCAGCGCTTTCACCGGCCGATGGGCCAGGCCATGGCGCCCGGCGCGAAGGCGCCGACCTACCAGGCCTGCGCGCGGCTCGACTACGAACTGGAGCTGGGCGTGTGGATCGGCCAAGGCAATGCGCAGGGCGAGGCGATTCCGCTCGAAAACGCGGAGGAACACATCTTCGGCCTCTGCCTGCTCAACGACTGGTCGGCGCGCGACATCCAGTTCTGGGAAATGGCGCCGCTCGGGCCTTTCCTCGCGAAGAACTTCGCCACCACGATCTCGCCGTGGATCGTGACGATGGAAGCGCTCGCGCCCTACCGCCAGGCATGGACGCGGCCCGCGAACGACCCGCAACCGCTCCCATACCTGGAAGGCAGCGCGAACCGCGAAGGCGGCGCGCTCGACATCCGGCTCGAGGTGTGGCTCGAAAGCGAGCAGGCGCGCGAACAGAAGACCGGGCCGTCGCGCCTGTCGGGCACGAGCTTCCGTCACCAGTACTGGAGCGTTGCGCAAATGGTGGCGCACCACACGGTGGGCGGCTGCAGCCTGAACCCGGGCGACCTGTTCGGCAGCGGCACCATCTCGGGCCCTGGCGAAGGCGAGGCCGGCGCGATCATCGAACTGACCCGCGCGGCCCAAACCCCGGTGACGCTGGCCAACGGCGAAACGCGCGGATTCCTGGAAGACGGGGATGCGGTGCTGCTGCGCGGCTGGTGCGAGAAGCCCGGCCATGCGCGCATCGGTTTCGGCGAGAGCCGGGGGACCGTGCTGCCGGCGCGAGGATGACCTCGGGGTGAAACCGCCGCGCCAATGAAAAAGGCCACCTGGTGAGGTGGCCTTTTTCATGCGATTTGGAGCGGGAAAAGAGTCTCGAACTCTCGACCTCAACCTTGGCAAGGTTGCGCTCTACCAACTGAGCTATTCCCGCGTGAGCCTCAGATTATAGGGTGGTTCTGAGCCGTTTGCCAGCCTCCACCGAAAAAATTTGAAATCAGGCCCCGAACACCAGCGCGCGGTGCATCGACACCCCGGCAAACAGCCCGTCGGCCGAGGCGAGCGTGGCGTTGGAGAAAGCCATCGCCACATCGCCCGCCGCATAGACGCCGGGCACCGTGGTCGTCTTCATCGCATCGACGCGCAATACCGGGCCGGTCGGGCCGTCGTCGAACGCGCAGCCCAGCTGTTCGGCCAGCGGACTGGTCGGCCGCGTGTGCGGCGCCACGAACAGCGCCTCGATCGGCACACGCCGCCCGTCGTCCAGGCGCACGGCCGTCAGGTCCGTCCCCTGCCCTTCGAGGCCGGCGATGCGCCCGGGCTCGAGGGTCACGCCGCGCGATTGCAGCCGGGCGCGTGCCTCGGCATCCGGCCCTTCAGCGCCATTCAGGAAGAGCGTGGTCGGGCCCCACTCGGCGATCAGCATCGCGTGGTCCGGCGGATGCGCGCTGTGAAAGAGCACGCCCAGCGGGCGATCACCGAACTCGTAGCCGTGGCAATAGGGACAGTGCAGCACGCTCTTGCCCCAGCGCTCGCCGAGCCCCGGAATGTCGGGCAGACCGTCCTGCACGCCGAAGGCCAGCAGCAGCTTGCGCGTGGAAAGCTTTTCCCCGTTGCTCAATGAAACGGTGAAGCCCTCCTCGCCATCGGCCGTTGCCACAGTCACCGTGCCCTCGACGAAAGTGACCGACGGATAGGCGAGCAGCTTGTCGCGCGCGTTGGCAATCATCTGCAGCGGCGGCATGCCGTCCTGCCCGAAGAAGCCGTGCGAGGCGTCGGCGAAGCGATTGCGCGGGGCCCCTGCGTCGACGACGCAGACCTTCCTGCGTGCGCGCGCCAGTTGCATGGCGGCGGAAAGGCCGGCAAAGCTACCGCCCACGATGAGTGCGTCATAACGCATGTGCGATGTCCTTCAGGGTGAAGCCGCCGCCCGTCATGCGGCGATGAAAGTCCTTGGAAAGATCGGCCAGCGTGATGCCGTTGAGCCGCCGCAGCAGCAGCGCCTCGGCCTCCTGGCAGGCGCCGTCGAGTGCGGCGTTCACCGCCTGCTCGACGATGCAGCCCGGGCTCTCGGCGCGGTTGCCCATGGCCAGCAGCGCGGGCGCCCCGACGGCGTTGTGGATGTCGCCCAGCGTCACCGAGCCCAGCGAGCACGACAGCACCCAGCCGCCGCCATGCCCCTTCGCCGAGCTGACGAAGCCGGCCTGTCGCAGCCCCGCCATGAGCCGGCGCACGACGACGGGGTTGGTCTGCATCGCCGCGGCGAGCGCCTCGGAGGTGATGGGTGCGTCCAGCTCGGCCATGTGCAGCAGCACGTGGAGCACGCCGGAGAGCTTGCTGTCTCGTTTCATGCAACATTATGAGTTGCATGTTTCCGACGGCATGGCGCTCGACATCCAAAAACCCCGGATCGCGCGGGGATTTGCAGACGCCGCCCTAACGCACGAGCCCCTCATTTCGCCGACGGTCGATTCCCACAGCAGCGGGCGAACGCGCCGCACATGGCGACAACCCGCCGGCCCGTGATGGTTGCCCCCGAATCGATCGAACCCCGGTCGGTTCTGGAAACCGTGACTCAGCAACGAAAGGAACTGTCACTCATGACTACACATGCAACCAACCGCATCTTCATCGGCGCCATGCTGGCGGGCCTCCTGGCCCTCGGCGCGACGGCCCAGGCGCAAGGCGTCGGGGTCGGCGTGGGGGTCAACGCCGATGTGAAGGCCTCGGGCGCGACTGGTGCGACGCAAGGCGGCGCAGCGGGTGCACGCTCGCAGACCGGTGCGTCGGCCGGTGCCAATACGAATGCCAACACCGACACCTCGACCTCCGGTGCGACCGGCGGCGTGGGCAATGCCGTCGGTGGCGTGCTCGGCACGGCCACGGGTGCGGTCGGCGGTGCCACCGGCGCCGTGGGCGGCGCGACACAGGCTGCGGGCGGTGCGACGCAGGCCGTCGGCGGTGTGACCAACACCGTCGGCAGCACCGTGAACAGCGCGACCGGTGCCGCGGGCGCGGTCGGCGGCGCGGTGAAACCGGCCACGGCCGGCGCCAAGGCGAGCGGCAAGGCGCAGGGCTCGGGCGCGGTCGACCTGCACAAGAAGTAAGCAGGTCGCACGCCGCATTGCTGCAGTGGCCGGACGCGGCTGCTGCAGCGCATCGCTTCAACGAAATCAAGCCCGCAACGCTTCGTGCGTTGCGGGCTTGTGTCGTTAGGGGCCGGGTGCGGGCAGCTTGAAGAGGCTGGTGACTTCGGTGTCGAGCACCACCAGCGCGCGCTGGTTGAACAGCCGCCAGCGCCAGCGCAGGATGCCGAGCGTGGGGCGCTTTTCGGAGCGGCGCACTTCGATCACGTCGGCCACGAGCCGCAGCGCATCGCCAGGTCGCACCGGGTTCGGCCAGCGCACGTGCTCGAGCCCGGGCGAGGCGAACGATTCGGAGCCGGCCAGTGCGGCCTCGACCACCAGCCGCATCGCGATCGAACAGGTGTGCCAGCCGCTGGCGATGAGGCCGCCGAAGGGGCTTTCGGCAGCGGCCTCGGCGTCGGTGTGGAACCACTGCGGGTCGTAGGCCCGCGCGAACTGCAGCAGCTCGGCTTCGGTGAGCACATAAGGCCCGGCCTCGATGACCTGGCCTGCATGGAAGTCGGCGAACAGCATTCGCCGCAGCTTAGTACGTTTCGAGGTGGAGTCGGCCTTCGCGCTTCAGTGCGGCGCCCACGGTGTCCCAGTCGAGCCCCGCTTCTTTCGCCACGTCGCACAGTGCGAGCACTACGCCCTCTTCCATGCTCTTGAGGCCGCACACATAGAAATGGCTCGCGCCGTCTTTCAGCAGCGCGGCCAGGTCGGCGGCGCGTTCGCGCATCAGGTCCTGCACGTAGCGCTTGGGTTGCCCCGCCGTGCGCGAGAACGCGAAGTTGATGTCGATGAAGTCCTTGGGCAGCGACTGCAGCGGGCCGAAGTACGGCAGCTCCTGCTGCGTGCGCGCGCCGAAGAACAGCATGAGCTTGCCGCCTTCGAACTTGCCGCTCTTGCGCAGGCGCCGGCGCCATTCGGTCATGGCGCGCATCGGTGCACTGCCGGTGCCGGTGCAGATCATCACGATGTGCGACTTGGGATGGTTCGGCATCAGGAACGACGAACCGAAGGGGCCCACCACCTGCACCGTGTCGCCCACCTTGAGGTCGCACACGTAGTTGGAGCACACGCCGCGCACCGGGTCGCCTTCGTGGTCCTCGGTGACGCGCTTCACGGTGAGCGAGACGTTGTTGTAGCCGGGCCGCTCGCCGTTGCGCGGGCTGGCCACCGAGTACTGGCGCGCATGGTGGCGCTTGCCGATGGCATCGACGCCCGGCGGCACGATGCCGATCGACTGGCCCTCGAGCACGGGGAACGGCACCACGCCGAAGTCGAGCACGATGTGGTGCGTCTCGCTGTCGAAGCCGGCCTCGGTGCAGTTGAAGTTGCCCACCACGGTGGCGGTGGTCGGGGTCTTCGGCGGGAACAGGTTGGTGTACGCGTGCGCGGCCGACCAGGGCGGCACGCTGGCACCGTACTGCGCGGAGTTGAAGACCGGCTCGGTGGCTTCGGCCGCAGCCTGGGCCTGCGTCTGCGCGGGCGCTTCTGCAGCCTCGGCGGAAGCACCGGACACGCCGGCGGCTTCGAGTTCTTCGGGCGAGAGTTCTGCGGGGAGCTCTTCCCACGTGAGCTGCTCTTCGATGGTGTACGCACGCACCAAAGGCATGGTGCGCCAGTTGTCGATCGAGCCCGTGGGGCACGGCGAGATGCAGGCCATGCAGCCGTTGCAGACGTCCGCACGCACAACGTAGTTGTTGTCGTCGTGCGTGATCGCGTTCACGGGGCAGGTCGCCTCGCAGGTGTTGCAGCGGATGCAGATCTCGGGGTCGATCAGGTGCTGCTTGATGATCCCGGCTTCAACGACCATGTCCATGTTGTTCTCTCCTGAAAGCCCTCCCCTTCCGGGGAGGGTTGGGTGGGGCCAGCGGCGTTTGTCGTGGTCACGCTGCTGTGCCCCATCCCAGCCTTCCCCAGCGGGGAAGGAGCAATACCGAAATCCCGGATCAACCGAAACGCACGTACTCGAAATCGACAGGCTGGCGGTTGATGCCCATCACCGGCGGTGCAATCCAGCCTGCGAACTTGCCCGGCTCGATCACGCGGCCCATCAACGATGCCACGAAAGCGAAGTCTTCGGAACTCGGCAGCCATTCGTCGCGCTTGGCGGCCCATTCGACCTCGCTCACCACGCGGCCCTCGGGCGACATCTTGATGCCGGCGAGCGCGCCGATCTGGCGGTTGAAGGCCTTGTGCGGCACGACCAGACGCGTCGGAATGCCGGCCTTCTCGAGCACCTTGTTCCAGCGGCCGACGCCGGACACCGAGTCCTTGATGAAGTCGTCGCGCAGCACTTCGTTCAGTGCGTTGAGCATCGGCACGTCCTTCTCGACGAGCTGGCCGTCGCGCACTTCGAGCACCTTGTAGGTCTGGCCTTTGAGCACGTGGTCGTCGTCGCGCTTGCCTTCTTCGTAGCGGCCCTTCAGGCCCGAGCTGTAGAAGATGGCGGCGTTGCTCGACTGGTCGGCGCCGAACAGATCGATGGTCACCGAGTAGTGGAAGTTCAGGTAGCGCTGGATGGTGCCCAGGTCGATGCAGCCGGCGGCGCGGATCTTCTGCGCGTCGTCGGTCTTGAGCTCGTTCATGACCTGTGCGGTGCGCGCGATGACGCGCGACACGCCGCTCTCGCCCACGAACATGTGGTGCGCTTCTTCGGTCAGCATGAACTTCGTGGTGCGCGCCAGCGGGTCGAACGCACTCTCGGCCAGCGCGGCCAGCTGGAACTTGCCGTCGCGGTCGGTGAAGTAGGTGAACATGAAGAACGCGAGCCAGTCGGGCGTCTTCTCGTTGAAGGCGCCCAGGATGCGCGGGTTGTTGGCGTCGCCCGAGGTGCGCTGCAGCAGCGCGTCGGCCTCTTCGCGGCCGTCGCGGCCGAAGTGCTTCTGCAGCAGGTAGACCATGGCCCACAGGTGGCGGCCTTCTTCGACGTTGATCTGGAACAGATTGCGCAGGTCGTACATCGACGGCGCCGTGAGGCCCAGGTGGCGCTGCTGCTCGACCGACGCGGGCTCGGTGTCGCCCTGCGTGACGATGATGCGGCGCAGGTTGGCGCGGTGTTCGCCGGGCACGTCCTGCCAGACCTTCTCGCCCTTGTGGTCGCCGAAGTGCACTTCGCGGTTGGCATCGCCCGGGTTCAGGAAGATGCCCCAGCGGTAGTCGCGCATCTTCACGTGGCCGAACTGCGCCCAGCCCTGCGGGTCGACGCTCACGGCCGTGCGCAGGTACACGTCATGGTTGGTCGAGCCTTCGGGGCCCACGTCGTCCCACCAGTTGATGAAGTTGGGTTGCCAGCCTTCGAGCGCGCGCTGCAGCGTGCGGTCTTCGCCGAGGTTGACGTTGTTGGGGATCTTCTCGCTGTAGTTGATCGTGCTCATCGTTGTTCCTTGGGTTGTGCGGACTGCTGCTCTGTGCTCAAACGCGGTTCAAGTCGAAGCCGGCTTTTTGACCGGTGCCGTAGACCTTCAATGCGCCCTTTTCGCCGACGGCGTTGGGGCGGTTGAAGATCCAGTTCTGCCAGGCCGTGAGGCGGCCGAAAATGCGGGTGGCCATGTTCTCCTTGCTCGCGAAGCGCAGGTTGGCTTCGAGGCCGGTGAGTGCGTCGGGCGACATGGCGGCGCGCTCTTCGATGGCGATGCGGATCTCGTCGTCCCAGTCGATGTCGTCGGGCGCGGCGGTCACGAGGCCGAGCTTCACGGCCTCGTCGGCGTCGAGCGCCTGGCCGGCGGCGGCGCGCGCAGCTTCGAGCGGCGCGGTCTCTTCATAGAAGCGGCGCTGCAGGCGGCTCTGGTCGTTCACCATCGGGAAGAAGCCGAAGTTGAATTCGTTGAGCGTGAGCTTCGGTGCGCGCGCGGCGTCGTCGGGCAGCGCGAGCATGTAGCTGCGGTCGGCCGCAAAAGCCAGCTCGGCCAGCGTGCCGGCGAAGCACGAGCCGGCCTCGACCAGCGCGAAGAGGCTGCGCGACGACACATCGAGGCGCGCCAGCGTGCGACGCAGGCCGCCGATGGTTTCGCGCACCAGCCAGTGGTCTTTGTTGGCGAACATCACGGCGTCCGATGCGAGCACGGCGGCGGCGTCGCCTTCGGTCTTGAGCAGCCAGGTGCCGACGTCGAGTTCGTTGGTGCGCAGGTTGAGGATGGCGTCGTCGAGCTCGCGGCACACGGCCAGCGGCCACCACGCGGCGCCTGCGGCTTCGATGCCGGCGATGTAGGCCGGCTGCGCACCGGTGGGCGCCTTCACGGTGATCGTCGCGGTGCGCTTGCTGCGGTCGATCTGCACGTTGACGTTGGCATACGCGATGCCGTCGGCGCTGTCGGTGCGCTCGACGCGGGTCAGGGCCACGCCCTTGGCGCCGGCCGGACGGTCGCTGCCGGCGGCGAGCTGCGTGGCGCGTTCCTGCACGGCGGCGGGAAACTGCGCGGGCTTGGCCACGGCATCGACCAGGCGCCAGTCGACCGCGCGCTGGCCGCGCACGCCTTCGACGCTGGTGCAGAAGATGTCGGCGAGGTCGTGGCGCACATGGCGCTTGTCGGTCACGCGGGTCAGGCCGCCGGTGCCGGGCAGCACGCCGAGCAGCGGCACTTCGGGCAGCGAGACCGACGAGGAGCGGTCGTCCACCAGCAAGATTTCGTCGCAGGCCAGCGCCAGCTCGTAGCCGCCGCCGGCGCAGGCGCCGTTCACGGCCGCGAGGAACTTCAGGCCCGAGTGCTTGGAGGTGTCTTCCATGCCGTTGCGCGTCTCGTTGGTGAACTTGCAGAAGTTCACCTTCCAGGCGTGGCTCGACACGCCCAGCATGAAGATGTTGGCGCCCGAGCAGAAGATGCGGTCCTTGCCGCTGGTGACGATCACGCTGCGCACTTCGGGGTGCTCGAAGCGGATGCGGTTGAGCGCGTCGTTCAGCTCGATGTCCACGCCCAGGTCATAGCTGTTGAGCTTGAGCTTGTAGCCGGGGCGAATGCCGCCGTCTTCCGCGATGTCGAGCGTGAGGCGCGCAATGGCGCCGTCGAAGCTCAGCGACCAGTGGCGGTACTGGGCAGGTTCGATGCGGTAGTCGACGCGCTGGGGCGCCTGGAGCGTGGTGTCGGTCATGCGGAAGTCTCCTGTGGGGCTGTGTTCAGAAAACCGTGAACAGGAATAATAATGCACTTCCTTGTTCCGATGACATGCATCATGCTGCATGCAAACAGGCAAGTCAATGCCTGTTGTGCTTTTTTTCAGATGCAGCGGCCTAGACCAGGCCTATGGATTGGCGGGCGACCGCGCGCAGCGCCTGGAAGCTCTGCTGCAGCGTCTTCCCACTCGTGTCCACCGACAGATCGGCCTTCGAATAGAAAGCGGCGCGCCCGTTCAGGATGCGGCGCAGGTCTTCCATGGCTTCCTTGCTGGCGGCCATCGGGCGGGTGTCGCCTTGAGCGGCCACGCGGCCCATGTGCTCCTCGGGCGCGGCCTGCAGCCACACGGTGGTGCAGTGGGCCAGCAGTTCGTTGAAGGTGGCCGGGTCGGACACGATGCCGCCGGGCGTGGCAATGACCACCTCGCTGTAGATCTGCACCGCTTCTTCGAGCGCGCGGCGTTCGTAGCGGCGGTAGGCGTTGGTGCCGTACAGGTCGTGGATTTCGCGCACGCTGCAACCCGCGAGCTTCTCGATCTCGCGGCTCAGTTCGATGAACGGAATCTCCAGGTCCTCGGCCAGCATCTGCCCCAGCGTCGACTTGCCCGCGCCGCGCAGCCCCACGAGCGCGATGCGCCGGTGCCGCGCCGGATCGACCGAGGCCGTGCCCAGCATCTCGCCGAGCGCCACGCGCACGCGGCGCAGGTCGGCCTCGCTGCGGTGCTCCAGCAGTTCGCGGATCAGCAGCCACTCGGGCGAACTGGTCGTCACGTCGCCCACCAGCTCGGCCAGCGAGCAGTGCAGCGCCCCGGCCACCTGCTGCAGCACCAAGATCGATGCGTTGCCGATGCCGTATTCCAGGTTCGCCAGGTGGCGCTCCGACACGTCGGCCGACAAGGCCACGGCCTTGCGCGTGAGGCCGCGCTGCGCGCGCAGGTTGCGCACGCGGTCGCCCAGTGCCACCAGCAGCGGGTTCTTGGCCTCCCCGGCCACGGCGGCGCTGTTGCTATTGCTATTGCCTGGGCCGCCCTCGGGCGCGGTGGCCAGCACCGCGTCTACATGCTCGTTCATGCCATTCCTCGTTCTTCGCCGGGATTGTGCGCGCTCAGGGTAAACACCATAGATGCACTATATTGCTTGACACCTGTTGTCTCGCTGCTTATTGTTCGATCACACGCAAGATACTGCACGCGCAGCCTTCCTGCAAGAAGTCGATAGTTCATCCGTTCGAGGCCCACGATGTCCGACACCTCCACGCCCGCCACCGGCAAGGCGGCATTTCACCAGCTGATCGCCGGCCTGACCGCCGAGATCGCCGGCCAGCCGCTCGACGACACGCTGGACCAGTGGCTCAACGCCACCTACGGCGCCGGCAGCGCCCGCTTTGCGCAACTGCGCCAGGCCTGCATCGGCGGCGTTGCCGAAGGCTGGCTGTGCGAGCGCGAAGGCGGCGGCATCAAGTACGGCCGCGTGTTCAAGGCCGAAGACGCGCTGCACCGCTTCTCGGTCGACGTGGTCGACATGCAGGACCTCGCCGGCCCGCATCACACGCACCCGAACGGCGAGATCGACCTGATCATGCCGCTGGACGACACCCCCGCCGCCACCTTCGACGGACGGCCCGCGGGCTGGTGCGTCTACGGGCCCGGCACCGCACACCGCCCGACCGTGGCCCAGGGCCGCGCACTCGTCCTCTACCTGCTGCCCGAAGGGCAGATCAAGTTCACTCCATGACCGACCTTCTCGCCAACCACGTCGCCGGCCGCTGGCAAAGCGGCACGGGCGCCGGCACGCCCCTGTTCGACCCGGTGCTCGGCACCGAACTCGCGCGCGTCGACGCCACCGGCCTCGACCTGCCCGAAGCCTTCAGCTTCGCCCGCGCACAGGGCGGCCGCGCGCTGCGCGCCCTCACCTACCGCCAACGCGCCGGCCTGCTCGCAGCCATCGTGAAGGTGCTGCAGGCGAACCGCGACGCCTACTACGAGATCGCCACCGCGAACTGCGGCACGGTGAAGAACGACTCGGCCGTCGACATCGACGGCGCGATCTTCACGCTCGGCCAGTACGCGAAGTGGGGCGACGCGCTCGGCGACGTGCGTGCACTGCGCGACGGCGACGCCGTGAAGCTCGGCAAGGAGCCCGTGTTCCAGTCGCAGCACCTGCAGGTGCCGACGCACGGCGTGGCGTTGTTCATCAACGCCTTCAATTTCCCCTCGTGGGGCCTGTGGGAAAAGGCCGCGCCCGCGTTGCTGTCGGGCGTGCCCGTGATCGTGAAGCCCGCCACGGCCACCGCCTGGCTCACGCAGCGCATGGTGAAGGACGTGGTCGATGCGGGCGTGCTGCCGGCCGGCGCGCTGTCGGTCATCTGCGGCGGCTCGGCCGGTCTGATGGACCAGCTGCAGCCCTTCGACGTGGTCTCGTTCACCGGCTCGGCCGAGACGGCCGCCCTCATCCGTTCGCACCCGGCCGTGGCCGAGCGCTCGGTGCGCGTGAACATCGAGGCCGACAGCCTCAACAGCGCCCTGCTGCTGCCCGGCGCCGCGCCCGGCAGCGAGGCCTTCAACCTCCTCGTGCGCGAAGTGGTGCGCGAGATGACGGTCAAGTCGGGCCAGAAGTGCACCGCCATCCGCCGCATCCTGGTGCCGGCCGAGGTGTACGACACCGCCGCCGAAGCCATCGGCGCCAAGCTCGCGGGCGTGACCGTCGGCAACCCGCGCAACGAGAACGTGCGCATGGGTTCGCTCGTGAGCCGCGCGCAGCTGAACGCCGTGCGCGACGGCCTCGACGCCCTGGCCGCGCAGACCACCGTGCTGCACGACAGCAGCAACAAGCCCCTCATCGACGCCGACCCGGCCGTGGCCGCCTGCATCGGCCCCGTGCTGCTGGGCGCGCGCGACGCCGATGCCGCACAGCGCGTGCACGACGTGGAAGTGTTCGGCCCGGTCGCCACGCTGCTGCCCTACAACGACCTCGTGCACGGCATCGCGCTCGCACACCGGGGCCAGGGCTCACTCGTCACCTCGCTGTACGGCAGCGACGATGCCGCTCTGGCGCAGGCCGCGCTGTCGGTCGCACCGAGCCACGGCCGCGTGCACGTCATCACGCCCGAGGTCGCGCAAGCCCACACCGGCCACGGCAACGTGATGCCGATGTCGATGCACGGCGGCCCCGGCCGCGCGGGCGGCGGCGCCGAACTGGGCGGCCTGCGCGCGCTCGACTTCTATCACCGCAAGAGCGCGGTGCAGGCGAGCCCCGGCGTGCTCGCCGCCCTCGGCCTCTAGAGCCAGCCACGCACAGGCCCCAAGGAGACAACACGATGAGCAGCCTGCCCGCACGATTCAACTTTGCCGAACACCTGTTCGCCCTCAACCGCGGCCGCGCCGAGCGCACCGCCTACATCGACGACCGCGGCACGCTGCGCTACGGCCAACTCGAAGACCGCGCGCGGCGCCTGGCCGCCGCGTTGAAAGCCGCGGGCCTGCGCCGCGAAGAGCGCGTGCTGCTGCTCATGCTCGACGGCAACGACTGGCCCGTGAGCTTTCTGGGTTGCCTCTACGCGGGCATCGTGCCCGTGGCCGTGAACACGCTGCTCACGCCCGACGACTACGCCTACATGCTCGACCACAGCCGCGCACAGGCCGTGCTGGTGTCGGGCGCGCTGCTGCCGACCTTGCAGGATGCGATGGCGCGCGGCGGCCATGAAGTGCAGACGCTGTTCGTGTCGCAACCGACGGGCGCATTGCCCGAGGGCGCGCACGAGTTTGAAGCCGCACTCGCCGCCGTCGAGCCACAGCCCGCACCCGCGCTCACCGCGTCGGACGACCCCGGCTTCTGGCTCTATTCCTCCGGCTCCACCGGCAAGCCCAAGGGCACGGTGCACACGCACGCCAACCTGTGGTGGACCGCCGAGCTCTACGGCAAGCCCGTGCTCGGCCTCACCGAAGACGACGTGTGCTTCTCGGCCGCCAAGATGTACTTCGCGTACGGCCTGGGCAATGCGCTGACCTTCCCGCTGTCGGTCGGCGCGACCGTCGTGCTGATGGCCGAGCGCCCCACGCCCGATGCCACCTTCCGCCGCTGGACCGAACACCAACCCACCGTGTTCTTCGGCGCCCCAACCGGCTTCGCAGGCATGCTCGCGTCGCCGAAGCTGCCGGCGCGCGATGCGGTCGCACTGCGCATGTGCTCGTCGGCCGGCGAAGCGCTGCCAGGCGAGATCGCGCAGCGCTTCAAGGCGCACTTCGGCTGCGAAATCATCGACGGCATCGGCTCCACCGAGATGCTGCACATCTTTATCTCCAACCGCCCCGGCGACGTGCGCTACGGCACCACGGGCAAGCCGGTGGACGGCTACGAGGTCGAGTTGCGCGGCGAAGACGGCCACCCCGTGCCCGACGGCGAAGTGGGCGACCTGTACATCCGCGGCCCGAGCTCGGCGCTCATGTACTGGTGCAATCGTGAGAAGTCGCGCGACACCTTCCAGGGCGGCTGGACCAAGAGCGGCGACAAGTACACGCGCGACACCGACGGCTACTTCACCTATGCGGGCCGCAGCGACGACATGCTCAAGGTCAGCGGGATCTATGTGTCGCCCTTCGAGGTCGAGGCCACGCTGATGCAGCACCCCGCCGTGCTCGAGGCTGCGGTGATCGGGAAGGACGATGCGGATGGGCTGACGAAGACCAAGGCGTTCGTGGTGCTGAAGGATGGCGCTGTCGTTTCTGAGGACGAACTCAAGGCCTTCGTGAAGGAGCGGCTGGCGCCTTACAAGTACCCGCGCTTTCTGGAGTTCGTGAGCGAGCTGCCGAAGACGGCCACCGGCAAGATCCAGCGCTTTCGGTTGCGTGAACGCGAGAAGCAGGCATGAGCATGCGGTCCCCGTTTTTCTCCCTCCCCTCCCGGGGGAGGGTTGGGGTGGGGGCATCGGCCTCCACACACGCACAGCCTTTGCAAGCGCCGCGAGCCCCCATCCCAGCCTTCCCCCGGAAGGGGAAGGAGCAACAGCCGGGAGCCATGCGATGAGCACCACCACCTTCGCCACCATCGACTGGCGCGGCCGTCCCATCCGCATCGAGTGCCAGTGGATCGCCCCCGAGCGCGGCGCCGACACCCCGCTCATCGTCTTCCTGCACGAAGGCCTGGGCTCCGTCGCGATGTGGAAGGACTTCCCCGCCCAGGTCTGCGAAGCCGCCCACGCGCGCGGCCTCGTGTTCTCGCGCCCCGGCTACGGCCGCTCCACGCCGCGCGCCGACGACGAAATCTGGGACGTCGACTTCATGCACCGCCAGGCGCACGAGGTGCTGCCCGCGCTGTTCGCCGCACTGAAGCTCGGCGACGAGAAACCCTGGCTGTTCGGCCACAGCGACGGTGGCTCGATCTCTCTGCTGTATGCCGCGCGCTTCCCCGACAAGGTCGAAGGCCTCGTGGTGCTCGCGCCGCACCTCTTCGTGGAAGACAAGACCGTCGCGAACATCGAAATCGCGCGCACCGCGTACCGCACGACCGATCTACCCGCCAAGCTCGGCCGCTACCACGACAGCGCCGACTCGGCCTTCTGGGGCTGGAACCGCATCTGGCTGCACCCGCCCTTTCGCGACTGGAACATCGAGGCCGAGCTGGCCACCATCCGCTGCCCCGTGCTCGCGGTGCAGGGCATCGACGACGAATACGGCACGCTCGCGCAGATCCGCGACATCGCACCGCGCGTCAGTGGGACATGCGAGCTGCTCGAAATCCCTGAATGCGGGCATTCCCCGCATCGCGATCAGCCGGATCGTGTCATCGTCGCGACCGCTTCTTTCATCACCAACAACAGGAGACAGACACCATGACGAACCTTCGCACCGCGCGCCTGGCGCTCACGGCCATCGCCCTCGCCGCACTGGCCACTGCTGCCGGCGCACAGGGCACGGGCAAGCTCAAGGTCGGCCTGATGCTGCCCTACAGCGGCACCTACACCGCCCTGGGCGTGGCCATTGAAAACGGCTTCAAGCTCTACGTGGAACAGCAGGGCGGCAAGCTCGCGGGCCGCGAGATCGAATACTTCAAGGTCGACGACGAGTCCGACCCCGCCAAGGCCACCGACAACGTCAACAAGCTCATCAAGCGCGACAACGTCGACGTGATCGTCGGCACCGTGCACTCGGGCGTGGCCATGGCCATGGCCAAGGCCGCCAAGGAAAGCGGCACCGTGCTCATCGTGCCGAACGCCGGCGCCGACGCGGTGACGGGCCCCATGTGCGCGCCCAACATCTTCCGCAGCTCGTTCAGCAACTGGCAGCCGGCTTTCGCCATGGGCGAAGTGGCGGCCAAGCAGCAGGGCAAGAAGAAGGTCATGACCATCACCTGGAAGTACGCGGCCGGCGAAGAGTCGGTCAACGGCTTCAAGGAAGGCTTCGAGAAGAACGGCGGCAAGGTCGACAAGCAGCTCACCCTGCCCTTCCCCAACGTGGAGTTCCAGGCGCTGCTGACCGAGATCGCGGCGGCCAAGCCCGATGCGGTGTACGCCTTCTTCGCAGGCGGCGGCGCGGTGAAGTTCGTCAAGGACTACCAGGCCGCGGGCCTGAACAAGACCATCCCGCTGTACGGCCCCGGCTTCCTGACCGACGGCACGCTCGACGCACAGGGCGAATCGGCGCAAGGCATGCTCACCACGCTGCACTACGCCGACGGCCTGAACACCCCGCGCGACAACGCCTTCCGCGTGGCCTATGCCAAGTCGTTCAAGCTGCAGCCCGACGTGTACGCGGTGCAGGGCTACGACGCCGCGCAGATGCTGGGCGTGGGCCTGAATGCCACCAAGGGCGACATCTCGAAGAAGGCCGAGTTCACGGGCGCGATCGAGAAGGCGAAGATCGACAGCCCGCGCGGCACCTTCACGATGAGCAAGTCGCACAACCCGGTGCAGGACATCTATCTGCGCAAGGTTGAAGGCAAGGAAAACAAGCTGGTGAGCACGGCCATCAAGGGCCTGTCTGACCCCGCTCGCGGCTGCCGGATGTAAGCCTGGCTCTCCCCCAGGCTTCGCGCACTTCGTGTCGCTACGCCAACCCCCTCACCGGGGGCGACACCTGCGGCCCGGCAAAGCCGGTTCCGCGGTGTCTGGCGCACTGCCTCCCTCCCTCAACGATCCCGCTCAGAGAGAACCTCCAACGTGGATTTCGGAACCTTCTTAGTGCAGTGCCTGAACTCCGTTCAGTACGGCCTGCTGCTCTTTCTCGTGGCCTCGGGGCTGACGCTGATCTTCGGGATCATGGGCGTCATCAACCTCGCGCACGGGAGCTTCTACATGATCGGCGCCTACCTGGCGTTCTCGCTGGCGCCGCTGTTCGGCGACCAGTTTCTGCTGATGCTGGTGGCCGGCGTGGTGCTGGCCGCGATCTTCGGCTACGTGCTGGAGTGGGCCTTCTTCAGCTACCTCTACCAGCGCGACCACCTGCAGCAGGTGCTCATGACCTACGGGCTCATCCTGGTGTTCGAGGAACTGCGCTCCATCTTCGTGGGCAACGACGTGCACGGCGTGAAGGTGCCCGCGTGGCTCGACGGCAGCTTCGCGCTGGGCAACGTCATGAGCTACCCGTGGTATCGCCTCTTTGCCTCGGCCGCCTGCATCGTGCTGGCCGCGGGCCTGTACTACGTGGTGAACCGCACGCGCCTGGGCATGATGATCCGCGCCGGCGCGAGCAACCGCGACATGGTGCGCGGCCTGGGCATCGACGTGAAGCGGCTGTACCGCATCGTGTTCGCGGCCGGCGTGGCGCTGGCGGCACTGGCCGGCATGATCGCCGCGCCGATGTCCTCGGTGTACCCGAACATGGGCGCGAGCGTGCTCATCATCTGCTTCGTGCTGGTGGTGATCGGCGGCATCGGCTCGATCACCGGGGCGCTCGTGGCCTCGCTGCTGGTGGGCTTCGTCGACACCTTCGGCAAGGTGTTCTTCGCCGACCTGGCGGGCATCGGCATCTACCTGCTGATGGCCATCGTGCTGATCTGGAAGCCCGAAGGCTTGATGGGGAGGCGGCCATGAGCCCCGTGGTTGCGTCTGTGTCTGCACCTTCGTCGCCGCGGCGTGGTGCCTTCGTCGTGCCCGTGGGGTGCGCCATCGCCCTCGCCGTGGCCGGTCCGCTGCTGGGCAACTACGCGTCGGACTTCATCGTCAAGGTGATGATCCTGTCGATCTTTGCGCTCAGCCTGGAGCTGCTGGTGGGCATGACCGGGCTCGTGAGCCTGGGCCATGCAGCCTTCTACGGCATCGGTGCGTACGTCACCGTGCTGGCCTCGGGCAACGAGGGCGGCAACTTCGCGGTGCTGCTGGTGCTGTCGATGGGCGCAGCGGCGCTGTATGCGCTGTTCGTCGGCGCGCTGAGCCTGCGCACGCGCGGCGTGTACTTCATCATGGTCACGCTGGCCTTTGCGCAGATGGCGTTCTTCGTGTTCCACGACACCAAGGTCGGCGGCGGCAGCGACGGCATCTACCTGTACGTGCGCCCGGCCCTCGGCGCGCTCGACATGGAAAACCGCAGCGTGCTGTTCTACGTGGTGCTCGCCTCGCTGGTGTTCACCTACGGCCTGCTCGCGCTGGTGCGCCGCTCGCGCTTCGGCGCGGCGCTCGCGGGCATCCGCGTGAACGAGCAGCGCATGCGCGCCGCGGGCTTCCCGGTGTACGGCTACAAGCTCGCGGCCTTCGTGCTCGCGGGCGCACTGGCCGGGCTCGCGGGCTTCCTGCTGGCCTCGCGCGACGGCGTGGTCAATCCCGAGCTGATGGCCTGGCACAACTCGGGCGAGGTGCTGCTGATGGTGATCCTGGGCGGCCTCGGCCACCTGCGCGGCGCGGTGATCGGCGCGGTCGCATTCACGCTGCTGAAGGAAATCTTCTCGACGCATGCGGTGATGGGGCCGCTGGCCGACCACTGGCAGCTGACGCTGGGCATTGCGATCATCGTGTTCGTGGCGCTGTTGCCGAAGGGATTGATCGGTTTGGTGCAGCGCCTGTCGCCGAAGGGAGGCGCATGACCCCGACTTTGAATTTCTCCCTCCCCTCCCGGGGGAGGGCCGGGGTGGGGGCTGACGGCCTCCAACGCCGCGCAGCCTCGAAGGCCGCTTGCCCCCATCCCCACCTTCCCCCGGAAGGGGAAGGAGCAACACCATGAGCACCCACGCACTGCTGTCCGTCGACAAACTCACCCGCCGCTTCGGCGGCCTCACCGCCGTCAACGCCGTCACGCTCGACCTGCACATCGGCGAAGTGCATGCGGTGATCGGCACCAACGGCGCCGGCAAGTCGACGCTCATCAACATGCTCTCGGGCGAGATCGAGGCTTCCGAAGGGCGCATCGCGCTCGACGGCGTGGACATCACCGCGCGTGCGCAGTCGCGCCGCGCCCGCGACGGCGTGGGCCGCAGCTACCAGCGCACGACCATCTTTCCGGAGTTCAGCGTGCACGAGAACTGCCGCCTCGCCGCGCAGGCCGCCACGGCGAAACCGTGGGCGATCTGGCAGTCGTCGCAGCGCTGCGCCACCAGCAACGCATCGGCCGACGCCGCGCTCGACGCCGCCGGCCTCACGGCCGAGGCGCGGCGCATCGCCGGCACGCTGAGCCACGGCGCGCAACGCCAGCTCGAAGTGGCGATGTGCCTGGCCACCCACCCGCGCGTGCTGCTGCTCGACGAGCCGCTCGCCGGCATGGGCGCCGAAGAAACCGACCGCATGCTCACGCTGCTCGCGCGGCTGAAGGCCACGCACGCCATCCTGCTGGTGGAGCACGACATGGACGCCGTGTTCCGCATCGCCGACCGCATCACCGTGATGGTGAACGGCACGGTCATCGCCACGGGCGACCCACAGGAAATTCGCGAGAACCCCGAAGTGCGCACGGCCTACCTCGGCGAGGAGAACCATTGATGCCCCCACGCTCATCACTTCGTGTATTCGCTGCCCCCCGAGGGGGCGCAGGCCTCCCTTGGGGCGGCCCGGCGGGAGGCCTGAGATGCTGATCGTTCGCGACCTCAACACGTACTACGGCAACAGCCACATCCTGCGCGGCGTGCATGCCGGCATTCCAGCGGCGACCTCGGTCGGCCTGCTCGGGCGCAACGGCATGGGCAAGACCACGCTCATCCGCACGGTCATGGGCTACGTGCGCCCGGCCTCAGGCGAAGTGCAGGTCGATGGCCGCACCGTTACCGGCCTGCCGCCCGAGAAGATGGCGCGCCTGGGCATCGGCTACGTACCCGAGGGCCGCGGCATCTTTCCGAACCTGTCGGTGCGCGAGAACCTCGTGATGAGCGAACGCGCCGGCGTCGACGGCCAGCGCGCCTGGACCTTCGACCGTGTGATGGCCACCTTTCCGCGTCTGTCGGAACGGCTCTCGCACGGCGGCCAGCAACTGTCGGGCGGCGAGCAGCAGATGCTGTCGATCGGCCGCGCGCTCATGACCAACCCGCGCCTGCTGATCCTCGACGAAGCCACCGAAGGCCTCGCCCCGCTGATCGTGGCCGAGATCTGGCGCGTGATCAGCGAGATCCGCAGCACCGGCATTGCCACGCTGATCGTCGACCGCGACTACCGCAAGGTGCTCGCGCACACCGACCTGGCGGTGGTGATGGAGAAGGGGCAGATCGTGCGGCATGGCGCGTCGGCGGAGCTGCTGGCGCAGCCGAAGGTGCTGGAAGAACTGCTGGGCGTGTGAGCCTGCGTGGCGGGCCTCACCCGGTCCGCTGCGCCATCAGGAAATCGATGAACACCCGCATGCGCAGCGGCACGTGGCGCCCGTCCGGGTACAGCAGCGTGTAGGGCCGCGAACGGCCCGCGAAGGGCTTCAGCACCTCGACGAGCGCGCCGTCGGCCAGCTCCTTCTCCACGACGAAGCGGTAGGTCTGGAACAACCCGGCGCCGCTTTTCGCGAGCGTGACGCCGCCGAGCACCTCGTCGGAACAGCTGTAGGCGCTGTCCGCAAACACTTCGCGGTCCTTGCCGTTCTCCTTGAAGAGCCACGAAATGCGGCGGCCACTGCTGGGCAGTTCGAACTGGATGCACTCGTGCGCGGCAAGATCGTCCAGCGTGCGCGGGGTGCCGGCCTTGCGCAGGTATTTGCGCGTGGCGACCACGACCAAGTCCGCATCCTCGAGGTGCCGCGCAATCAGCGTGGAGTCGGGCTGGGCCCGCACGCGCACGGCCATGTCGTAACCCTCTTCCACGAAATCGATGTTGCGGTTGCTCAGGTGCACGTGCAGCCGGATGTCGGGAAAGCGTTCGCGAAACGCCGGCAGCATCGGCAGGATGCGGTGGTGGCCGTAGGTGGTCGGCACGCTGATGCGCAGCGTGCCCGAAGGCAGCGACTGCTGGCCCGTCACCTCGCGCTCGGCCTCGGCCAACTGCGCCAGCGCTTGCCGGCACTGCGCGAAGTAGACACGGCCCGCGTCGGTGAGCCGCACGCTGCGCGTGGTGCGCACGAACAGCCGCAGCCCCAGCCGCTTCTCGAGTCGCGAGATCGACCGGCTCACGGCCGCGGGCGTCACGCCGGCAGCGAGTGCCGCCGAGGTGAAGCCGCCGCTCTCCGCCGCGAGGCAGAACAACTCGATGCTGCCCAGGAGGATGTCGCCGAACTGCCGCTGCATGGATTGATTACCTCGCGTATCAAGTGAAGTGCGAGTCTAGTGATTTATCTATCGATTCGTCATCAATAAAGTTCTCCTCACGTCATCAACTTCCCTGGAGAACCGACATGCAGGACAACTCTTCCCTCACCGTGGTCATCACCGGTGCCTCGAGCGGCATCGGCCTGGGCCTTGCGCAGGCGTACCTCGCGCGCGGCTTCAACGTGGTCGCGAACGCGCGCACCGAAGAGCGGCTCGCAGCCGCCGCGAAGCAGCTCGGCAACCCGGCGCGCCTTCTCGGCGTGGCGGGCGACATCGGCCGCCGCGACACGGCGCAGCAGCTCGTCGACCGCGCCGTGGCGCGCTTCGGCCAGGTCGACGTGCTCATCAACAACGCGGGCATCTTCAACGCCAAGCCCTTCGTCGACTACACCGAAGACGAACTCGACCAGCTCGTCGCAACGAATCTCAAGGGCTTCGTCTATGCCTCGCAGGCCGCGGCAAAGCACATGGTCGCGCGCCGCCAGGGACACATCGTGAACATCACGGCGAGCATCGCGCTGCAGCCGAACCAGCAGGTGCCGGCCGTGCTGCCGGTGCTGATCAAGGGCGGCATCAATGCCGCGACGCGCGCGCTGGCGCTCGAACTCGCACCGCACAACGTCAAGGTGAATGCGGTGGCACCCGGCATCGTGGACACGCCGCTGTACACGCCCGAGCAGCACGGCTTTCTCAACGGCCTGGCGCCCGCCGGCCGCATCGCGACCGTGCAGGAGATCGCCGACGCGGTGCTCTACCTCACGAGCGCCGATTTCACGACCGGCGTGGTGCTGCCCGTGGATGGCGGCATGAGCACCGGCAAGTGGTAATCACCTCACCCATTCACCCAAGGAGCGCACCATGCCTTTCATCAACCTGAAGATCACCCGTGACGGCGTCACGCGCGAACAGAAGACCCAGGTCATTGCCGAGTTCACGGAAACGCTCGAGCGGGTGCTGAAGAAGCCGCCCGAATGGACGCACATCGTGATCGAGGAGATCGACACCGACGACTGGGGTTTCGCGGGTTTGACGACCACTGAGTACCGCAAGCGGCTGGCCGAGCGTGCGAAGCCGCCGCAGTGAAGCAACAGCGGCGGATCGGGCACCGTTGCCCTCGCTGTGAGCGGGAGTAACACGTCCGTTCCACCGGGTTTCACCTCTGTCCTGCGACAGTGCGACAGCCGAATCATGTGCGGCTGCGCAGCCCCGCACGGCCGCGCCCACCCACGCACGAGGCTGCGCATGACGTCCCTGCAATCGCGCCACATCGACAACGTCTATTCGATCGCCACCGGCACGGCGCTGCTGGCCGATCCGGCGGCGAGCCTGGTGCACAAGTCGTGGGCGCGCTGCGTGCGCGACCACGGGCTCGATCCGTCGCGGCCGACGCCCGCGCGCATCCTGCCGGCGCAGGAGGTGCGCGTGCACCAGCAGCAGCTCGAACATTTTTTGCGCGCGGCGCGGGCGGGCATGGAAGACATCTACCGCCGCGTGGCCGAGCTGGGCTACATGGTGCTGCTGACCGATGCCGAGGGCATCACGGTCGACTACATCGGCAACCCGGCCTGGGACGACCAGCTGCGCCGCGCCGGCCTGTACCTGGGCGCCGACTGGAACGAGGCGCACGCCGGCACCTGCGGCGTGGGCACCTGCCTCGTCGAGCGCCAGCCGATGACCTGCCACCAGACCGAGCACTTCGACGCGACGCACATCGCGCTCACCTGCACGACGGCGCCGCTGTTCGACCACAGCGGCAAGCTCACGGCCATCCTCGATGTGTCGGCCCTGCGCTCGCCCGAGGCGCGCGAGAGCCAGCACCTGGTGCGGCACCTCGTGTCGATGTACGCGCGGATGATCGAGGACGCCGACTTTCTGCGGCACTTTCGCGGCCACTGGATCCTGCGGCTGGGCAGTGCCTTCGGACTGGTCGACGTGGCGGGCGAAGTGATGCTGGCCTTCGACGATGGCGGCACGCTGGTGGGCGCCAACGGCGGCGCGCGCGAGGTCTTCTCGGGGCTTCGGCAGCCCCTGCTGGGCGGTGCGGTGTCGGAGCTGCTGCACCTGCCGATGGACGCGATCTGGCGCCTGGGCAATGGCGGCGCGTCGGCGCTGCCGTTTGCGCACACGGTGCTGCTGCCCGGCGGCGGCGAATACCACGCCTCGCTGATCGCGCCACGCCTGCGGCGCTCGCCAGTCACTGCGCCCGCATCGCCGGCGCCCCAGCCTTCGGACCGTTTGCCGCCGCTCGAGCGCATCGCGGGCGAGGACGATCCTGCGATGCAGCAGCTGATCGCGCAGGCGCACCGCCTGGTGGACCGCGGCATCCACGTGCTGGTCGAGGGCGAGACCGGCAGCGGCAAGGAGGTGCTGGCGCGCGCGCTGCACGGCGCGAGCCGGCGCGCGGCATTGCCCTTCGTGGCGGTGAACTGCGCGGCCATTCCCGATTCGCTGATCGAGAGCGAGCTCTTCGGCTACACGCCCGGCAGCTTCACGGGCGGACGCGCCAAGGGCATGAAGGGGCTGATCGCGCAGGCCGACCGCGGCACGCTGTTTCTCGACGAGATCGGCGACATGCCGATGGCGCTGCAGACGCGGCTGCTGCGCGTGCTGTCCGAAGGCGAGGTGCTGCCGCTGGGCGCCGAGTCGCCGCAGCGCGTGGACCTTGCCGTGGTGGCGGCCACGCACCGCGACCTGTCGGCGCTGGTCGCAGCCGGGCGCTTTCGCGAGGACCTGTACTACCGGCTGTGCGGCGCGGTGCTGAAGCTGCCGCCGCTGCGCGCGCGGCGCGACAGGCGGTACCTGATCGAAGCGATGTTCCGCGAAGAAGCGGCGGCGATGGGTTCGACCGCGCGGCTGTCGGAGGCCGCGATGCTGCGGCTGATGGCGCATGACTGGCCGGGCAACCTGCGCGAGTTGCGCAATGTGCTGCGGCTGGCGCTGGCGCTCTGCACGGGTGCGAGCATCACGCCCGAGGAACTGCGCCTGGCGCCGCATCGGCCGTCGCTCGACCACCGCGAGGCCGTGCCCGCACCTGTAGACGAAGACAGCGCCGCCGACGCCACGCGCCTGCTCGACGCATTGCAGCGCCACCGCTGGCATGTGGCGCGGGCCGCTCAGGCGCTCGGCATCAGCCGCGCCACCGCGTACCGGCACATGAAGCGCTTCGGCATCGTGGCGCCGCAGCGCGGCTGATCAGCTTCAACGCCTCAGGATCTGCTCGATCGCGCGCACGGCCGTGCCCAGGCCGTCTTCCGCGCGCATGTGTTCGCCCAATGCCTTGGCCCGCGCGCGCACCTGCGGGTCGTGCGCGAATGCGATGCCGCGCGCCAGGTCGTCGGCGCCGAACCGGGCACCCGCCACTGCGGGCGGTGCCACGCCCGCCTGCGCGAGGTGGTGCGCCCAGAACGCCTGGTCGCCCGCGAACGGCACGACCACCGAGGGCACGCCGGCGCGTGCGGCCGAGTGGCTGGTGCCCGAGCCGCCGTGGTGCACCACCAGCGCCATCTGCGGAAACAGCCAGTCGTGCGGCGTGTCGCCGATGGCGTGGAAGTTCGGCGGCAGCTGCTGCACATCGAGACCGCTCCATCCGGGATGCAGCACCGCGCGCCGGCCGGCCACGCCGTCGACGAGGGCCGCGAGCAGCCGCGCCTTGTCGAAGCCCGTCATGCTGCCGAAGCCGATGTAGACGGGCGCTTCGCCAGCCGCGAGAAAGTCGCGCAGCGCCGCCGGCGGCTCCCAGTCGGGCGCGGGCGCGAGCCACTGGCCGCACACCGACGCATTGGCGGGCCAGTCGGTGGGGCGCGGCAGCAGGCTCGGCGAGTAGCCATAAAGCGCGGGATGCGTGGTCCACAGGCGTCGCCGCGGCGGCAGGCCGCAGACCTCGGCGCGCGCGGCATTCACCGCCGGCCGGAAGGCACGCCAGAGCAGCCCGTTGACGAGGTGGTGGCTCGCGCGGTTCAGGAAGCGCGGCACGCGGGCGGGCGGCAAAAAGGGCGAGGCGAACGCGGCCGTCGGCGTGAGCGGGAACATGCCCGCGCCGATGGCGGGCACGCCGAGCGCCTCGGCCGCCGACAGGCCCACGAAGGCCGCGAGCCCCGCGCAGACGACCGCGTCGCAGCCCTGCGCGGTCTCGACGGTCTGGCGCAGCCAGGGCGTGGCGTTGGCATTGGCGATGTCTGCCAGTGCCTTGGCGGCGGCGGCCGGCTTGTCGCCCTGCGCGATGACACCGCCGAGCGCCTGCCGGATGTCGCCGGCCAGCGCCTGCGAACGCACGCCGAGCCGTTCGGCCGCGCCGAGCGTGGTCGCGTCCGCCAGCAGCACCGACGCATGGCCCGCGTCGTCGAGCGCGCGGCACAGCGCGGCGAGCGGGCGCGCGTCGCCCTCGGTGCCGTAGGTGAGCACGGCGATCTTCATGAGGCGCGCCTCCTTGCGACGGGTTTGGGGGCTGCGCGCGCGCCGCCGACGAAGAGGTCGACGACCACGGCGAACTCGTCGCGCAGCACGAGGCCGGGCAGCGTGAGCCAGCGCATCAGCGCGCCGAAGTACAGGTGATGCAGCAGGCTTGCGAGGTGCGCGGCCGACACGTCGGTGCGCAATGTGCCGGCCTGCTGGGCGGCGGCGATGAGCGCCTCGAACAGCCCCGACAGGTCGCGCGGCGTGCTGCGGTCGCCACCGCCGCCGAGTTCGCTCTCGATGTTGAGAAAACGAAAGCGGAAATAGTCGAGCAGGTAGGCCCGGTAGCGCTCGGACCATTCGGCCGAGGCATCGAGCAGGCCGGTGAGCTGCACCGTGAAACCCGCCTTCGGGTCGATCGACGCGTGCAGGCGCTGCGCATCGACCACGAGCTCGAGGTGCACCCAGTGCGCCAGGATCGCCTCCTTGGTCGGAAAGTGGTTGTAGAGCGTGCCCTTGGCCACGTCGGACTGCTGCGCGATCTGCTCCATGGTGGTCGCGTCGTAGCCCTGGGCTTCGAACAGGCGCATGGCGGTGGACGCGACGTGGTCGAGCGTCTGGGTGCGGCGGCGCTCGCGGCGGCCTGGGGGGTCTGGTTCGATCACGGTTCGTGGCCCTTGAATTTGAACGTCGTGTAATTTTATACGTCGTTCAAATTTTCATGCGCCAGCTTTTTCCGTCGCCCATGAAAAAGCCCGCGGCGCCGGTCTCGGCGCGCGGGCTTTGGAGGTCAGCGTGGGGTTACTGGACCACGCCGATGTGCAGGTAGCCGCGCGTCGGCGACGAAGGACCCCGGTTGCCGATCAGAACATCGAGCTTGGTCGAACGCATGGCGAAATACTGATGCGATGCATCCGCACGATCGAAGGCCATCCGCATGCCGTCAGGGGTGTCGGCGATGATGCTCAACGTCAACGACTTGGTGATCACCGGCCCAGCGGGCGCCGTCAGCGAATACAGCCCGGTCGACACGGTCGAGAGATTGATGTCCCCGTCCGTGGCCCAACCCGAGGCGTTGAAGTTCGCATAGGTCGCGGCGGCGGGCACACCGATGGCCATCACCTGGTTGGCCAAGGCTGTCGAGGTGCCGGCGCTCAGGTAGATCTTTTCGCCTTCCACCATGGCGATGCCGAACTTGCCGATGACCGCGCCACTGGCGTCCTTCAGCGTCCACAGACCGGCTTCCGTGTCGGCCGCGACCACCGAGGTCACCACGCTGCCGCTCGGGCAGTTCTCGATGCGATAGATCTTCTGGTCGACGCACTGCTTCATCACCGTGCCACCATCGGAAATCCGGATCTGTGCGGTCGCGGAGTTGCGGTCTGCGCTCGTGTACTCGACGCGTGCGCGGTCGTACGTGCCGTCCAGCTTGGCCTGCGTGGTGACGAAGGCGCGCGTCGCGATGAACGGCGCATTCTTGTAGGTCACCGGTGACGAGAAGGGCACGGCGAACGGGAACCCGCCGGCGAAGCTGTCCTTCAGTGGCAGGAAGGTCGCATTGTTGGGAATGCCGGGAACGCGGCTGTTGGAAAAGACCCAGCCGGTGCCGTTCGCACCGAAGGTGCCCGAGGTCTTGTCGCCTGCCGCATCGGTCACGTCGTAGGTCTTCGCATCGAAGTCGATGTGCAGCTTCTGGCGCGAGCCGTTGGCGGCGAACACCATGTAGTCGCCGTTGTCGTAGCTGCCGGTCTGGACCGCGAAGTTCACCTGCTTCGTGCGGCCTTCCGAGGCGGAGGCTTCGAGTTTGTAGCTGGCGGCGTCCGTCTTGCTGCTGTTCGCGAAGCGCGAGACCCACTGCGTGGCGCCGGTGTCGACGTCGTTGGTGAGGGTGGCCGTGCCGCCGCCACCGCTGGCGGCCCAGCCGACGCTGTCGCTCGCCTTGACCACCACTTCCTGGCCCGGCCGCACGCTGTACGTGCCCGCGCCGTCGGGGGTGGCCACGCTGCCTGCGATTTCGACGGTGAGCTTCAGCTCTGCCGCCGGGGGCGGCGTGGGTGCGGGCGCCGGAACGAATCCGATCGGCAACCCGCCGCCACCGCCTCCTCCTCCTCCACCGCCGCATCCGGCCAGTCCCAAGACCACTGCCGCGGCAAGCGCGGTTCTGATGTTTTCCCTCATGTGTCCCTCGTCCTTTGTATGGATTTTTTGTGCGCTCCCGGCGGCGCCGAAAGGCTTCACGAATGTATCGAAAGCTTTGGATTCATAACCAAAAGTTCACGCGGGAGTGGTCGCTGCACCACAGCTTTCGCGGCGCGGCGGACACCGGCACAGAAAAGTTAATTCAAAAGTTTTCTTCTTCTGTTCACTGGGATCGCCGGGCCGTCGCAACGGCGTCGCAGGTGCGTCGCACGGCGCATGCGACGCACCCGTCCATTGCGACAAACCCTCCGCCAACCCCTTGATTCTTCGTCGCCTCCCGCACGGCACGAAAGCTGCGCCACGAACCCTGCGTGCGCCTTGCCGCGCCGCGATTCGTTCAACGACACAACGGAGACATGCAATGACAGACCCGACCACCGGCCCCACCCGGGCCGCCGCCCAATGGCTGGCCGACTTCGCCGCCGCGCTCGCACGCGGCGACATCGATGCGGCCGTCTCGCGGTTCGAGGCCGACAGCTACTGGCGCGACCTCGTCGCCTTCACCTGGAACCTGCGCACGCAGGAAGGCCCCGGCGCCATCCGCGCGATGCTGCAGGCGCGCCTGGCCGACACGCAGCCCACGGCCTTTGCGCTCGAAGGCGACGCGACCGAGGCGGAGGGCGTGGTCGATGCATGGTTCACCTTCGAGACGCGCGTGGCACGCGGGCGCGGCCATGTACGTCTTCGCGACGGCAAGGCCTGGACGCTGCTCACCACCATGACCGAGCTGAAAGGCTTCGAGGAAAAGACGGGCGAGAACCGCATCAAGGGCGCCGAGCACGGCGTGCACAAGGGCCGCAAGAACTGGCTCGAGAAGCGCCGCGACGAAGAGGCTGCGCTGGGCTACACCGAGCAGCCCGAGGTCGTGATCATCGGCGGCGGCCAGGGCGGCATCGCGCTGGGGGCGCGGCTGCGCCGGCTGGGCGTGCCGACGATCATCGTGGAGCGCAATGCCAAGGCCGGCGACTCCTGGCGAAAGCGCTACAAGTCGCTGTGCCTGCACGACCCGGTCTGGTACGACCACCTGCCCTACATGCCCTTCCCCGACGACTGGCCGGTGTTCGCGCCCAAGGACAAGATCGGCGACTGGCTCGAGATGTACACGAAGATCATGGAGCTCAACTACTGGAGCTCCACGAACGCGACCAAGGCGCGCTTCGACGAGGCCACGCAGCGCTGGGAAGTGCAGGTGGAGCGCGAAGGCAAGCCCGTGACGCTGCGCCCGAAGCAGCTGGTGTTCGCGCTCGGCGTGTCGGGCTACCCGAACGTGCCGAAGGTCGCGGGCGCCGAGAACTTCCTGGGCGACCAGCACCACTCCAGCCAGCACCCGGGGCCCGAGGCCTATGCCGGCAAGAAGTGCGTGGTGCTGGGCTCGAACAATTCGGCGCACGACATCTGCGCGGCGCTGTGGGAGCACGGCGCCGACGTGACGATGGTGCAGCGCTCGTCCACGCACATCGCGCCCTCGCAGTCGCTCATGGAGCTGGCGCTGGGAGGCCTGTACTCCGAGCAGGCGCTCAAGAACGGCATCGACCACCACAAGGGCGACCTGATCTTCGCGTCGGTGCCCTACAAGATCATGCACACCTTCCACATCCCGGTGTACGAGGAGATGAAGAAGCGCGATGCCGACCTGTACGCGCGGCTGGAGAAGGCCGGCTTCCTGCTCGACTTCGGCGTGGACGGTTCGGGCCTGTTCATGAAGTACCTGCGGCGCGGCTCGGGCTACTACATCGACGTGGGCGCCTCGGAGCTGGTGGCCAACGGCAGCATCCACCTGAAGAGCGGCGTGAACATCGAGCGCGTGAATGCGCGCTCGGTCACGCTCACCGACGGCACCGAGCTGCCGGCCGACCTGCTGGTGTATGCCACAGGCTACGGCTCGATGAACGGCTGGCTCGCCGACCTGATCTCGCCCGAGATCGCCGACAAGGTCGGCAAGTGCTGGGGCCTGGGCTCCGACACGCCGAAGGACCCGGGTCCGTGGGAAGGCGAACTGCGCAACATGTGGAAGCCGACGCAGGTCGAGAACCTGTGGTTCCACGGCGGCAACCTGCACCAGTCGCGCCACTACTCGCAGTTTCTGGCGCTGCAGCTGAAGGCGCGCATGGAAGGGATTGATACGCCGGTGTACGAGCTGGCGGCATCGCACCACAAGCGCTGAGCGGGCATCGTGTTGTCCCCTCTCCCGCTTGCGGGAGAGGGCTAGGGTGAGGGCAGGTGCGATCGATGAGGCGCGGCGCTTGATCCAAGGCCGCCACCCTCACCCCAACCCTCTCCCCAAGGGGAGAGGGAGTAATTCACTCACTCCTGGATGAAGCGCCGCAGTCCTTCGAGATCGGTCACCGTGATCCCGCCGTACTCGATGTGCAGGAACCCCGCCTCCTTCAACCGGTTCAGCGCCGCATTGCAGCGCTGCCGCGACACACCCGACAGATTCGCGATCTCTTCCTGCGAGGTCTGCAGGTGCGGCTCGCTGCCCGGATGCAGCCACGGGTGGAACAGGCCGGCCAGCGCGCGCGCCACCTGGCTGTCGGCGTCGAGCAGGCGGTGCGCGGCGTAGCTGCCCATGAACCAGTGCAGCCGCTCGTTGATCTGCTGCAGCAAAAAGTGATCGAAGCCGCGCTGCGTGCGGTGCAGCCACTCGAAGGTCTCCAGCGGCAGCTGCGCCACGCGGCTGGGGCGCAGCGCGATGATGTCGGCCGAGCGTGGCACGGCGCGCAGCAGCGTGCCTTCGCCGAACCAGCTGCCCACCGACAGCCCGCCCAGCGTGACCGAGCGGCCGTCGCTGGACGTGATCGACCACTTGAGCAGACCTTCGAGCGTGCCGTACCAGTGCAGCGGCGTGTCGCCGCGCCGGCACAGCGCGGCGCCGGCCGCCACCTCGACCTCGCGCATCTCGTCGAGCACGCGCTCGCCCGCGCCCACGTCGAGCAGCGGGAACCAGGCCGAGCCTTGCAGCAGCTGGGGAATGGTCAGGGAGGCTGCGGAAATCGGCGGCTTCGTCGGGGGCATGCGGTCTTCTTTGCTTGTTACTGCGCGGCCTTGCGCTGCTGCAGCCCGGCCTGCGCCTCGTGCAGCTTCTTCTTGCGATCGGCGACCCACACGAGAGGCAGTAGTTTCATGGCGTGAACCTGGGTGCGCAGGAGGTGCAAAGGGCAACTTTAGCGCCTGCGCCGCGTAAACCCTGCCCCCGAATGTCGTCGCGATGACTGAGTCCAAACGCACGCCAAAAAATAATGGCGCGCCCCCATGAAAGACACCAGGAGTTCCCGAGCATGTCGAAGCGCAAAGTGATCGTGACCATCGCCCCCACCGGCGGCATGGCGCACAAGTCGCAGAACCCCCACCTTCCCACCCAGCCCGCCGAGATTGCCGCCGACGTGCTGCGCTGCTGGAACGCCGGCGCCAGCGTGGCGGCCATCCACGCGCGCCGCCCCGACGACGGCGCCACCTGCAATGCCGAGGTGTACCGCGACATCAACAGCCGCATCCGCGCGGCCGGCTGCGACATCGTGCTCAACAACTCCACCGGCGGCGGCGTGCACGGCGACATGGTGAAGCCGCTGGCCGGCGATCGCTGGGAGATTGCGTGGGAAGAACGCATCAAGGGCATGGACGCCGGCGCCGAGATGTGCACGCTCGACGCCACCACGCTCAACCTGAGCTTCGAGGGCAAGCAGATCCTCATGGACACGCCGATCACGCGCGGACGCGAACTCGCGGCCGGCATGAAGGCGCGCGGCATCAAGCCCGAGTGGGAGGTGTTCAGCCCCACGCACATCCTGCAGGACACGACCACGCTGATCGAGGAAGGCCATGACGACGCGCCCTACTTCATCAACCTGGTGATGAACGTGCACCGCAACTTCCAGAACGCGATGCCGTACTCGCCGCGCAACCTGCAGATGATGGTCGACACGCTGCCCCGGGGCGCCATCTTCGGCGTGAGCGGCATCGGCATGTCGCAGCTCGAAGCCAACGTGGCGGCGCTGCTGCTGGGCGGCCATGCGCGCGTGGGGCTGGAAGACAACCTCTACTTCCGCCACGGCGAGCTGGCCACCAACGTGCAGCTCACCGAGCGCATCGTGCGCGTGATCCGCGAACTCGACATGGAAGTGGCCACGCCGGCCGAGGCGCGGCAGATCATGGGCCTGCCGCGCGTGGGTGGCCCGCGGCCCGAGTTCGCACTCGGTTGAAGACAGACAACGACAACGAACGGAGACACGACACATGAACACTTCACGCACCGCACTGGCCCTCGCGCTCGGCGCCCTCTTTGCATCGGGCGCCTTCGCCCAGGTGTCCGACGACACCATCCGCATCGGCTTCATCAGCGACATGTCGGGCATCTACCGCGACTACGACGGCCCCGCCGGCGCCGAGGCGATCCGCATGGCCATCGCCGACATGGGCGGCGCCATCGACGGCAGGAAGATCGAGCTGGTCACGGCCGACCACCAGAACAAGCCCGACATCGCCGCCGCCAAGGCGCGCGAATGGTTCGACGTGACCAAGGTCGACATGCTGATCGGCGGCGTCAACTCGGGCGCGGCCATTGCCATGGCCGGCGTGGCGGCCGACAAGAAGAAGCCGTACTTCGTGGTGGGCTCGGGCGCGTCGAGCCTCACCAACGAGTACTGCTCGCCCTACACCGTGCACTACGCCTACGACACGGTGGCGATGGCACGCGGCACCGCGAGCGCAGTGGTCAAGGCCGGCGGCAAGAGCTGGTACTTCGTGGCGGCCGACTACGCCTTCGGCGCCGCGCTGCAAAGCGACGCCACCAAGACCGTGCAGGCCAGCGGCGGCACGGTGGCAGGCTCGGTAAAGCATCCGCTGGGTGCGAGCGACTTCTCGTCGTTCATGCTGCAGGCGCAAAGCTCGAAAGCGCAGGTGCTGGCATTGGCCAATGCGGGCGGCGACACGGTGAACGCGATCAAGTCGGCGGCGGAGTTCGGCCTCAGCAAGAACATGAAACTCGCCGGCATGATCATCACCATCAACGACGTGCACGCGCTGGGCCTGAAGGCCTCGCAAGGCATGTACCTCACCGACAGCTGGTACTGGAACCAGAGCCCCGAGTCGCGCGCCTGGGCGCGCCGCTTCTTCGACAAGCACAAGCGCATGCCTTCTTCTTTCCATGCCGGCGACTACTCGGCCACGCTGCAGTACCTGCAGGCCGTGAAGGCGGCAGGCAGCGACGACGCCGACAAGGTGATGGCGCAGCTGCGCAAGACGAAGTTCAACGACATGTTCGTCAAGGGCGGCTGGCTGCGCGACGACGGCCTCATGGTGCACGACATGCACCTCATGCAGGTGAAGACGCCGGCCGAGTCGAAGGAGCCGTGGGACTATTACAAGGTGATCGAGAACATCCCCGGCGAAGCCGCATGGACCACCCGGACCGAGAGCCGCTGCGCGCGGTGGAAACAAGCATGAACCCCACCACCAATGTGAAGCGCGTCGCCGTCGTCGGCACCGGCGTGATCGGCGCGAGCTGGGCCGCGTACTTCCTCGCGCAAGGGCTCGACGTGAACGCGACCGACCCCTCGCCCTTCGCCGAAGACCGGCTGCGCGCCGCCGTGGCGCAGCACTGGCCGACGCTGGAACGCTTCGGCCTCGCCGAGGGCGCCTCGGTCGATCGCCTGCGCTTTCACGACAGCCTGGAAGACGCGGTGGCCGTGGCCGACTTCGTGCAGGAGAACGGCCCCGAGCGCATGGATTTCAAGATCGACCTGTTCCGCCGCATGGACGCGGCGGCGCCGCCCGACACCATCCTCGCATCGAGCTCGTCGGGCCTGGCGATCAGCGGCGTGCAATCGGGCTGCGCGCACCCGCAGCGCGTGGTGCTGGGCCATCCGTTCAACCCGCCGCACCTGATTCCGCTGGTCGAAGTGATCGGCGGCGAACAGACCTCGGCCGAGGCCATCGCACGCACGATGGCTTTCTATGCCGCCATCGGCAAGCGGCCGATCCACGTGAAGCGCGAGGTGAAAGGCCACATCGCGAACCGGCTGCAGGCTGCGCTGTGGCGCGAGGCGTTCCACCTCGTCAACGAAGGCGTGGCGAGCGTGGCCGACATCGACACCGCCATCGCGCACGGCCCCGGCCTGCGCTGGGCCGTGATGGGGCCGTTCATGAACCTGCACCTCTCGGGCGGCGCGGGCGGCATCGCGCATTTGCTCGCGCACCTGGGCGGGCCCATCGAAGACTGGTGGAAGGACCTGGGCGCACCGTCGATGACGGACGCGTTGAAGCAGCAGGTGGTGCAAGGCGTGGCGGAAGAACTCGGCACGCGCCACACGGCCGACCTCGAGGCTGCGCGCGACACCCTGCTGTTGAACCTGATTCGCGCCAAGGCCGAGACGGGGACGCTGGATTGACATGACCGACTTTCTTCTCGACGACACGCTGATCGCCCCGCCCCGCACGACGCGCATCGACTTCGACGACGGCTCGTTCGTGCTGCGCTCGCCGACGACGCTGCAGCCGTATGCACGCTGCATCGGCGAATGGATCGAACGCTGGGCGCGCGAGACGCCCGATGCGCTGGCCTTTGCCGAGCGCGACGAATCCGGCGAAGGCTGGCGCAAGCTCGACTACCGCGCGCTGCGCGCCGCCGTCGGCGCGGTGGCGCAGGGCCTGCTCGACCTGAACCTGCCAGCGAACAAACCGGTCGTGATCCTCTCGGACAACGCCATCGACCACGCGGTGCTGATGCTCGCGACGATGCACATCGGCCGCACGGCGTGTTCGCTGTCGAGCGCCTACTCGCGCATGGCGAAAGACCCGTCGCGGCTGCACGGCATGCTGCAGGCGCTGCAGCCGGCGCTGGTCTACGCGTCCGATGCGAAGGTGTACGGCGCATCGCTTACCGGCTGCGGCATCGACGCGGTCACGGTGTTCAGCCGCAACGCCGACACGCATCCCGGCGCGATGGCTTTCGACCGATTGCTCGCGACGAAGGAAACGCCCGCCGTCATGCAGGCATTCGCCGCCGTCGGCCCCGACACGCACGCCAAGTACCTGCTGACCTCGGGCTCCACCGGCAAGCCCAAGGTGGTGATCAACACGCACCGCATGCTGTGCGCCAACCAGCAGATGATGGCGCAGACGTGGCGCTTCCTTGCGCACGAGAAGCCGGTGCTGGTCGACTGGCTGCCGTGGAGCCACACCTTCGGCGCGAACCATAACCTGCACATGGTGCTGTGCCATGGCGGCGCGCTCTACATCGACGAAGGCCGGCCCGCGCCTGGCCTCGTCGAGAAGACCGTGCGCAACCTGCGCGAGGTGAAGCCCACGCTGCTGTTCAACGTGCCGCGCGGCTTCGACATGCTGCTGCCTTTTCTCGAAGCCGACGACGCACTCGCGACCGAAGTGTTCTCGCGGTTGCGCCTGGCCTTCTACGCGGCCGCCGCGCTCGCGCCTTCAACCTGGCAGCGTCTCGAAGCGGTGGCGCGGCGCGTGCGCCCCACGCGCCCGCTGTGGCTCACGACCTCGTGGGGTGCGACCGAGACCTCGCCCGCCATCACCTCCGCGCACTGGAAGCTCGATGGCGCCGGCTGCATCGGCGCGCCGTTGCCGGGGCTGGAGCTGAAGTTCGTGCCCAACGGCGAGAAGCTGGAGATGCGCGTCAAGGGCGTCTCGGTGTTCCCCGGCTACCGCGACGCGCCGCGCGAGACCGCCGAGGCCTTCGACGCCGAGGGCTACTACCGCATCGGCGACGCCGGCTTTCTGGCGAACCCCGGCGACCCCGCGCAGGGCGTGATCTTCAACGGCCGCGTGGCGGAAGACTTCAAGCTCTCGACGGGCACCTGGGTGTCGGTGGGCACGCTGCGCGTGAAGCTGGTGTCGCTGCTGGCGCCGCATGTCCAGGACATCGTGCTCACGGGCCACGACCGCGACGCGATCGGCATGCTGGTGTTCGCCAGCCCGCAAGGCGCGGCGCTCGCGCCCGACGCACTGGCCGCGCGCATCGCCGGGGTGCTGCGTGCCCTGCGCGACGAGGGCGCGGGCTCGTCGCAATGCCCGGCCTGCGCGCTGGTGCTGGCCGAACCGCCGAGCCTCGATGCGGGCGAGATCACCGACAAGGGCTACATCAACCAGCGTGCGGTGCTCATGCGACGTGCCACCGAAGTGGCGCGGCTGCATGCATCGGACGAAGGCGACACGGACGTGATCCGCGCCATCTGAGCACGGCGGGGTTGGAGAACCCGGGATTGTTTTCTACGATGGCCGGATCGCCCCGCCACCTCAGCTTCCCGGAGACACCGCCCATGACCACCCCGCCCTGCGTGACCTTCGACGTGGACGGCCCCGTCTGCACGCTCACGCTGAACCGGCCCGACAAACGCAACGCCGTGGACGGCGTGGTCGCCGCCGCATTGCGCGCGGCCTTCGAGCGCTTCGAGGCCGACGACGCGCTGCGCGTGGCCGTGCTGACAGGCGCGGGCGGCCACTTCTGCGCGGGCGCCGACCTGGGCGCGGTCGGCGACCCCGCGCGCCGCAACGAGCTCGACCCCGAGGGCGGCGGCGCCGGCCCGATGGGCCCGACGCGCATGGCGCTGTCCAAGCCGCTGATCGCGGCGGTGAACGGCTATGCGGTCGCGGGCGGGCTCGAGCTCGCGCTGCTGGCCGACCTGCGCGTGGCCGACGACGACGCGGTGCTCGGCGTGTTCTGCCGCCGCTGGGGCGTGCCGCTGATCGACGGCGGCACCGTGCGGCTGCCGCGCCTCATCGGCATGGGACGCGCGCTCGACCTGATCCTCACGGGCCGTCCCGTTTCCGCGGCCGAGGCGCTGGCGATGGGCCTGGTGAACCGCACCACGCCGCCGGGCGGTGCGCTCGCCGCCGCACAGGAACTGGCACGGCAGATCGCTGCCTTCCCTCAGCAATGCATGCTGGCCGACCGCCGCTCCGCCTTTGAGCAATGGGATCTGCCGCTGGCCGAAGCACTGCGCCGCGAAGGCGCGCAGGGCGTGCCGATCGTCGCGGCCGAAGGCGAAGCCGGGGCCGCGCGCTTTGCCGGCGGCGCGGGCCGGCACGGCGCTTTCAAGAGTTGATTCAGGACCGGCGCCGCAGCGCGGTGCGCAGCGCCTTCGCAAAGCGCGGGTCGGCCATGGCGCCGACATTGAAGCGCGACCAGCGCGAGACCTGCGTCGAATCGACGCTGAAGATGCGCCCCGGCGCCATCACGATCTTGCGCGGCAGCAGCTCTTTCGCGAAGGCCAGCGAGTCGTCCACGCCGGGCAGCGCGGCCCAGATGTAGAGCGACTGCGGGCTGCGCGCGAAGACCTCGGCGTCCACCGTGTCGAACAGCTTCAGCGCGTCGCGCGTGGCCTCGCCCAGCCGCTGCTGCAGCCGCTTGAGGTGCCGCTGGTAGTGGCCCTCGCTCAGGATGACATCGACCGTGCGCTCGCTGTACTCCGAGCTGCTCACGTGGATCAGCGCCTTCAGGTCGGCGAGGTCGCTCGCCAGGTCGGCCCCGCAGGCGATGAAGCCCACGCGCAGCGCGGCCGAGAACGACTTGGAGAAGCTGCCGATGTAGATCGTGCGTTCGAGCTGGTCGAGCGCCGAGAGGCGCGGCAGCGCCGTGGGCTTGAAGTCGGCCAGCGGATCGTTCTCGACGATCAGCAGGTCGTACTTCTGTGCCAGCTGCAGCACGCGAAAGGCCTTGGCCGGTGAGATGTCGGAGCCCGTGGGGTTGTGCGCGAGCGACTGCGTGAAGAACAGGCGCGGCCGTTCGGCGATGAGCAGCTGCTCGAGCACGTCCAGATCAGGCCCGTCCGCCAGGCGCGGCACGGCCAGCATCTGCGCGCCCGCGAGCTTGAGCTTGCCGAACAGCGGGTAGTAGCCGGGGTCGTCCACCAGCACCTTGCCGCCGGGCGGCACGAAGTAGCGGATGACGATGTCCATCGCCTCGTTGGCGCCGTGCGTGAGCACGATCTGCCGCGGCTCGGCGCCGATGCCGAAGTCGGCCAGCTTGCGCACGAGGTGGTCGCGCAGCGGCGCATAGCCGAAGCGGCTGCCGTAGCGGAACAGCGCGCCGAGCCCCGTGCGCACGACCTTCGGGTGGTACTTGTCCAGCCGCACATCGGCGAGCCATTCGACGGGCGGAAAGCCGTCGCCCACGGCGACCGCATCGGGCTGCGTCTTGAGCTGCTCGCGCATGAGCCACACGATGTCCATCGCGCGGCCGAGGCTGCCGGCGTCTTCTTCGGCGGGCTTGGGGATGGCCGTGGCCTGCGCAAGCACGTAATAGCCCGAACCGCGCCGCGGCTCGACGAGGCCGCGCGACACCAGCAGCTCGAAGGCGGCCACCACGGTGTTCTTGGCATAGCCATGCAGCTGTGCGAGTTCGCGCAGCGAGGGCAACTTGTCGCCGGCCTTGTAGGCGCCGCTCGCGATCTGGCGCGCGAGGGTGTCGGCGAGCGAATCGGCGATCGTGGTCATGGGCTTCGACTGTGACACAGCAGGCCATGGCGGCGCACCACTGTCCGCACTGTCCCGCCAAACTGTGCCTTCCGCGGGCGGTACAGCCGGCCTAAATTGCCTGCTCCCGAATTCACCTTCCGAAGAGACACGCACCGATGGCCGCCGATTCCCGCATTCCCAATTTCCGCGCACTCACGCCCGCCCAACGCCTGGCCCACATCGCACAGGCCGCCTCGCTCACCGACGACGAAGTGGCGCTGCTCGCCCAACCCGGCGCGCTGAGCGTGGAGCGCGCCAACGGCATGGTCGAGAACGTGATCGGCACCTTCGAGCTGCCGCTGGGCGTGGCCGGCAACTTCACCGTGAACGGGCGCGACTACCTCGTGCCGATGGCGGTCGAAGAACCTTCGGTGGTTGCCGCCGCCTCGTTCATGGCCAAGCTGGCGCGCGAAGGCGGCGGCTTCGAGGCGTCGAGCACCGGCCCGCTGATGCGCGCCCAGGTGCAGGTGATCGGCATCACCGACCCGTACGGCGCGCGGCTGGCATTGCTGCGTGCGCGCGAAGAAATCCTGGCCGTGGCGAACAGCCGCGACAAGGTGCTGATCGGCCTGGGCGGCGGCTGCCGCGACATCGAGGTGCATGTGTTCGGCGACACGCCGCGCGGCGCGATGGTGGTGATGCACCTCATCGTCGACGTGCGCGACGCGATGGGCGCGAACACGGTCAATACCATGGCGGAGGCGGTGTCGCCGCTGGTCGAACAGCTCACGGGCGGCACGGTGCGCCTGCGCATCCTGTCGAACCTGGCGGACCTGCGGCTGGCGCGTGCGCGCGTGCGGCTCGCACCTTCTGTGCTGGCCACGCGCGAGCGCAGCGGCGAAGAAGTGGTCGAGGGCGTGATCGACGCCTACACCTTCGCGGCCATCGACCCCTACCGCGCGGCGACGCACAACAAGGGCATCATGAACGGCATCGATCCGGTGATCGTCGCGACCGGCAACGACTGGCGCGCGGTGGAAGCCGGCGCGCATGCATACGCCTGTCGCAGCGGGCGCTATTCCTCGCTGACCACGTGGGAGAAGGACACGAGCGGCGCGCTCGTCGGCACCATCGAGATGCCGATGCCCGTCGGCCTCGTCGGCGGCGCCACGAAGACGCATCCGCTCGCGCGGCTCGCACTGAAGATCCTCGATGTGAAGTCGGCGCAGGAACTCGGCGAAGTCGGGGTGGCCGTGGGCCTCGCGCAGAACCTCGGCGCCCTGCGCGCGCTCGCCACCGAAGGCATCCAGCGCGGCCACATGGCGCTGCATGCCCGCAACATCGCGCTCGTCGCGGGCGCGACCGGCGACGAGATCGACCACATCGCCAAGCAGATGGCCGCGGAGCACGACGTGCGCACCGACCGCGCCGTGGCGCTGCTAGACGCGCTGCGCAAAAAGTAAGCAACGCGGGAGGAGCCCGCACAACGGCCCGCGGCCGACACCGCGGCGGCTGCGCACGCGGCTGTCACACAACCACAGACGGAGACACACGACTTATGAACGCAGACAGTGCAACGCACGCCCGCTGGCGGCTGGTGGAGATATGGGGCGACACGGCCGACCTGGGCCACCTCGCGTGGTCAATCGTGATCGGCGTCGCGGTGAGTCTCACGGGCTACCTCGTCGCGAGCCGCGTACTTGCAAGCGTCGTGAGCACGCCTGAACTGGCGCGCGCCTACGCGATGCTCGCAGGCCTCGGCGGCTGCGTCGTCTCGGGGCTGATCTGCGCGAAGCTCTTCGCGCCCAAGCGTGAGGTGGTCGAAGGCACCGACCCCGATCCGCGCTGGCGCGAAGAAGTGCTGGCCGAACTGGCCGGCGAGCACGGCGACCTGGGCTCGGTGGACGACCTGCCGCCGTCGGTGGTGCGCGAGATGAAGGAACTGGAAATCTACGACCTGTTCGCGTCGTACAAGCACCGCGCAAAGAGCGCCGAAGGAGCCGCCTCGTGATCGACGCCGCCCTTCTCAACCAGATCCTCGTCGCCACCGGCATGGGCCTTGTCGGCGCCATCGTGTTCGCGGCCATCGGACTCGTCTCGGGCACCGACGAAACCACCACGCTCGCACCGCTCACGCTGCTGGTGGTGCTGCTCGGCGTGCCGCCCGAAGGCGTGTTCACCTTCTTCCTCGCGGCCGCAGTCGCCAAGCACATGACGCATGCGGTGCCCACCGCGCTGCTCGGCATTCCGGGCGACACCATGGCCACGCCGCTGCTGCAGGACGCGAACGTGCTGCGCAACCTGGGTGTGCCGCACATCGCGTTGCGCAAGATGGTGTCGGGCGCGATCATCGCGGCCTTCATCGCGGTGCCGCTGGCCGTGCTGTTCGCGGTGCTGCTCGCGCCGTACGGCGCGGCCATCACCAAGGCGGCGCCGTGGATCTTCGTGGTCGCGGCCGTGGCCATTGCCTACTTCTCGAGCGGGCGCTGGGCCTCGGTGGCCACGCTGGTGCCGTTCGTGATGGTGATCGTGGCGCTGCAGGCGCTCACCGGCAAGTACGGCGTGAAGCTCAGCATCAGCTACTTCCTGGGCATTGCCATCGGGCCGCTTGTGGCCGACCTGTTCTCGGTGATCTCGCCGGCGGCGCGTGCGCGCATGAAGCGCGACAAGGTCCGCACCTTCTCGCTCGCACCCGACGTGAAGGGCTGGACGGGCTACTTCCCGAACCCGTTCAAGGTGCTCGACCGCGCACAGGTGAAGTGGACCTTTGCGACCGCCGCGATCTCCAGCGCCACCTTCGTGTTCAGCCCGGTCGCGATGACAGTGGTGCTCGGCGAGCTGGTCGGCTCGCGCATCAAGCACGCGTACCACCGCCTCACCACCACGCTGGCCGCGCGCAATGGCGTGACCGAGGCCACCTACATCGCCGAAGCATTGATCCCGCTGATCGCCATCGGCCTGCCGCTGAGCCCCGTGGCCGCCGGCCCGGCCGCGCCGCTGTTCAATGCGCCACCGGTCTTCACCATCGATTCGGCCACGGGCCAGACCCACAACCTGCACAACCTGCTGAACCACTGGGAGTTCCTCGGCTACGGCATGCTGGCCGTGGTGCTCGCCGCGCTGGTGGCCTACCCGTTCACGATGAACTTCGCGCGCCGCGCGGCGCTGTTCGTCTCGCGCAAGGTGAGCCACGAAGCGATCATCGCGACCTTCGTCGGGCTGATCGTGGTGATCAGCGTGTGGGAAGGGCAACTGCTCGGACTGCTGGTGATCCTGACGATGGGCCTGCTCGGTGGGCTGCTGTCGCGTGCGATCGGGTTCAACACGGGTGTGCAGTTCATGGGGTACTACACGGCGGTGTTAACGGTGCCTGCGGTGATCAAGGCGTTCTCTTGATCGGTTGACGGGCGTTCAGGGCGACGCTCCCGCCGACGGGGAGCCTTGCTCCGCGAATGTCCTCCGCCTTCGGCTCCCCCTTGATTTCGCTGCGCAAGGCACCCCATCGACGTGAGCGTCTTCAGTGCGGTCGTTGATCGGGCCAGCACACCGACAGCGCCCAGTGTGCGCAGGACACTGGGTGCTTCCCGCAGCGAAATCAAGGAGGAGCCGAAGGCGGGGGACATTCGCGGAGGGAAGTACCCGGTGGCCTGCGCACACGCCCTGAACACGACGGGGAGCCAGTCAACGCTGCGACGCAGACGGCTTCGGCGCCTTCTTCTTCGCAGGCTCGTCCCCACCGAACAGCTTTTCCACCTGCTGCCCCACGCGCGCCCCAATCGCCGTGCCCACCCCCGGCAGCACCGCACTGCCAACGGCCGCCCCCGCAAGCGCGCCGCCTGTCATCGACACCTCGGGCTCGGCCACGCTGCCGCTGATCTTGAGCGGCACGCCGACCACGCCGTCGACCAGATCGACCGCCATCTCGCCCGTCATCTGGCGGTTGAAGAGTCGCAGGTTGCCGCTCGCGGTGAGCACGCCCGAGCGCGCCTTGAGGTTCGTGTAGCGCATCACGATGCCGTCTTCGGTGCCCTGAGTGTCGAGCGTGCCGGTGAGCTCGTCCAGCGCCGTGGTGCCGCCGCGGCTGATGCCGACGGTGGTCACGGCCTTGGCCAGGTCGAGGCGGGTCAGCGTGGCAGGCTGCACCGAGAAGGTGGTGCGGGTGTGCAGGCCGCGGATCAGCGCGCCCACCTCGCGGGCCTCGGCCACCAGCGAGGTGTGGCCCGAGACCTTGCCGGCCACCGCCGAGCGGCGCCCGAAGGCCTGCACCAGCCCTTCGATGTCGACCTGCCGCGGGTCGAGTTCGGCCGACACGCGCAGGCCGCGCCCCTCGGGCAGCACCTGGAGCCGCGATTCGCCGTTCCACGTGCCGCCGCCGGCGTCGATGCGGGTGCGCCAGCGGTCTTCACCGCCCTCGCGGTCCAGCCGCAGTCGCACGGGCGACGCGGCGCCGGCGCGCTCCAGGCGCAGGTTGCGGGGGCGCCAGTTGTCGTCGAAGGTCACGTCGCCGTCGTAGGCCAGCGCGATCTCGCGGCGGTCGATCCAGACCACGTCCCGCCAGCGCACGCGCTCCACCGGCACGGGCGCCAGCGCCCAGGGCGCCGGCAGCACCATGATGCGGTCGCCCTCCTGCGGCGCGGGGCCCTTGCCTCGGAAAGCGCGCACCGAGTTGCGCGGCAGCACCAGGCTTTCGAGTTCGATCTCGTCGATGGCCACCACGCGGTGCAGCAGCAGCGGCCACAGGTGCAGCCGCACGCTCAGGCGGCGCAGGGTGATCGGCTGGGGCTGGTCGGTGGCCAGCTCGGACAGCGCCAGCACGGGCACCGGCCACAGCGACCAGTGGGCGCCGCCCACGCTCAGGTCGACGCCGTAGCGCTGCGAGAAGCCGGCGGCGATGCGGGCGGCCACCTCCTCGTCGTCGGGCAGACGCGCGGCCACCACGAGCACCAGCGCGCCGAAGCCCAGCAGCAGCACCGCCACCGAGCCCAGGAGCCAGCGTCGCACCGAAGGGAAGGTCATCGGGCCAAGGTAGCACGCAAAGGCGACTGTCCCTGTCAGCCGTCGTCGCTATAGTGCCCTCGCACCCCCTGTATCTCGGAGACTCCCGCATGCGTATCTGGAAGAAAGACATCTCGGTCGAATCGCTGGCCGCCAACCACGTGGGCACGGCCGTGGCCGCCCTGGGCATCGAATTCCTGGAGGTGGGCGACGACTTCATCCGCGCCCGCGTACCGGTGGACGAGCGCACCCGCCAGCCCTACGGCATCCTGCACGGCGGCGTGTCGGTGGTGCTGGCCGAGACGCTGGGCTCCTGCGGCGCGCACTACTCGGCCCCCGAAGGCGACCGGGCCGTGGGCCTGGACATCAACGCCAACCACATCCGCTCGGCCACCAGCGGCTGGGTCATCGGCACGGCGCGCCCGGTGCACCGCGGGCGCACCACGCAGGTCTGGCAGATCGACCTGACGAACGAGGCGGGCGAGCTGACCTGCGTGTCGCGCATCACCATGGCGGTGCTGCAGCCGCGCTGAGCGCGGGCGCGCCCTGCCGGGCCCTTTTCTTCTCCTCGTTTTCTTTCTCCCGCTGGTACGTCTCTTGCGGGTGGAACCCGTGTTCAGCACGGGGTGGATCGACCACAATCTCGCCCCAGGGAGCGCGTCGACCCCCCAACACACACCAACCGAGGAGAAGAAAACACATGTTCAACTGGACTGAAAAGCCGGTGTCCACACTGGCCAATGGCGCGGTCATCGCGCCCGACGAGCGGCTGCCGTGGCTGCAAACCGGCGCCATGGGCATTCAGCACGTGATCGCCATGTTCGGCGCCACGGTGCTCGCGCCGATCCTGATGGGCTTCAACCCCAACATCGCGATCCTGATGAGCGGCATCGGCACGCTCATCTTCTACTTCGTGACCGGCGGCAAGGTTCCCAGCTACCTGGGCTCGAGCTTCGCCTTCATCGGCGTGGTGATCGCGGCCAGCGGCTATGCGGGCAAGGGGCCCAACGCCAACATCGCGGTGGCGCTGGGCGGCATCGTGGCCTGCGGGGTGGTCTACATCCTGATCGGGGCCATCGTGCAGGCGGTGGGCACGGGCTGGATCGAGCGCTTCATGCCGCCCGTGGTCACGGGCGCCGTGGTGGCGGTGATCGGGCTGAACCTGGCCAGCATTCCCATCAAGAACATGGCGCCCACCAACTTCGACGCGTGGATGCAGGCCGTGACCTTCCTGTGCGTGGGCCTGGTGGCGATGTTCACGCGCGGCATGGTGCAGCGCCTGTTGATCCTCATCGGCCTGATCCTGGCCACGCTGGTGTACGCCGCGCTCACCAACATCCTTGGCATGGGCAAGCCGGTCGACCTGAGCGGCATCGCCAATGCGGCCTGGTTCGGCCTGCCGACCTTCACGGCGCCGGTGTTCACGACCAACGCGATGCTGCTGATTGCGCCCGTGGCGATCATCCTGGTGGCGGAAAACCTCGGCCACCTGAAGGCGGTGACGGCCATGACGGGCCGCAACCTCGACCCGTACATGGGCCGCGCCTTCATCGGCGACGGCATTGCCACGGTCATCAGCGGCGCCGCGGGCGGCACGGGCGTGACCACCTACGCCGAGAACATCGGCGTGATGGCGGCCACGCGCATCTACTCGACGGCGGTGTTCGTGGTGGCGGCGGTGATTGCGCTGGTGCTGGGCTTCAGCCCCAAGTTCGGCGCGCTGATCCAGGCGATTCCGCTGCCGGTGATGGGCGGCGTGAGCATCGTGGTGTTCGGCCTGATCGCCATTGCGGGCGCCAAGATCTGGGTCGACAACAAGGTCGATTTCTCGCAGAACAAGAACCTGATCGTGGCCGCGATCACGCTGATCATCGGCACCGGCGACTTCACGCTGAAGTTCGGCGACTTCGCGCTGGGCGGCATCGGAACCGCCACTTTCGGGGCGATCATTCTTTACGCACTGCTGGGCCGTTCGCGCAACGCCTGAGGGCAGACAAAGTGAAACCTCGTGCAATAACTGTTGTGCGGGGTCAGTGAACACGGCGCCGGCCATCGGGCTTTGGCCGGCGCCCGTTAGACTCCAACGCTTTTCGCACCGACGTTCACACACGTTTTCCAATGGCCGATGTTTCCGCCGCTCGTACCAAGGCGGTTTTCGAATTCAAGAGCGCCACACTGCCGCTGATCGCAGTGATCCTCAAGACAGCCGACCTCGACGTGCTGGCCGAGGCGCTCGACGCCCAGTTGGCGGATTCGCCCGACTTCTTCGAGCAGGAGCCGGTGGTGATCGACCTCTCGATGCTGCAGGAGCTGGCGGCCGAGGCCGACACTCCCGCCCCCGAGATCGACTTTGCCGCCCTGCGCAGCCTGCTGGCGCGCCACCAGACCCAGCCGATCGCCGTGCGCGGCGGCAGCCCCGAGCAGCATGCCGCGGCGCGTGAAGCCGGCCTGTCGGTGGCCGCCATGCCCTCGGCCCCGCGCCCCGCTCGCCGGCCCCGCCCGCCGAGGCGCCTGCGGCCTCCGAGGCTCCGCAGATCGTGCGCGAGCTGCCGGTGCCGGCCAACGGCACGCTGCTGATCGACAAGCCGCTGCGCTCGGGCCAGCAGATCTACGCGCGTGGCGGCGACGTGGTGGTGACGGCCATCGTGAGCTTCGGCGCCGAAGTGATCGCCGACGGCAACGTGCATGTGTACGCGCCGCTGCGCGGCAAGGCCATTGCCGGCGCGCGCGGGAACACCGAGGCGCGGATCTTCTCGACCTGCATGGAAGCGCAGCTGGTGGCCATTGCTGGCATCTATCGCACGAACGAAGTGCCGCTGCCCGAGCCCGTGCTGGGCAAGCCCGCCCAAGTTCGCCTGGACGGCAAAAAAATAGCGATCGACGCGATTCCCTGATGAAAAACCAGGAACGCGGCAGCGCTGAGCATCAATCGACAACTGAATCGAAACAAGAAGGAATGGCGATGGCCAAAATTGTGGTGGTGACCTCGGGCAAGGGCGGCGTCGGCAAGACGACCACGAGCGCCAGCTTCGCGTCGGGCCTTGCGCTCGCCGGCAAGAAGACGGCCGTGATCGACTTCGACGTGGGCCTGCGCAATCTCGACCTGATCATGGGCTGCGAACGCCGTGTGGTGTACGACCTGATCAACGTGATCCAGGGCGAGGCCAACCTGAGCCAGGCGCTCATCAAGGACAAGCAGTGCGACAACCTGTTCGTGCTGGCCGCCTCGCAGACGCGCGACAAGGAAGCCCTGTCGCAGGAAGGCGTCGAGAAAATCCTGAACGACCTGTCGGCCATGGAGTTCGACTACATCATCTGCGACTCGCCCGCGGGCATCGAGACCGGCGCCATGATGGCCATGCACTTCGCCGACGAAGCGCTGATCGTCACCAACCCCGAAGTCTCTTCGGTGCGCGACTCGGACCGCATCCTGGGCATGCTCAGCAGCAAGACCAAGCGCGCCAAGGACGGCGGCGAGCCGATCAAGGAACACCTGCTGATCACCCGCTACAACCCGAACCGGGTGGCCGGCGGCCAGATGCTCTCGCTGGAAGACATCCAGGACATCCTGCGCATCAAGCTGATCGGCGTGATCCCGGAGTCGGAAAGCGTGCTGCACGCCTCCAACCAGGGCGTGCCCGCCATCCACGACAAGGACACCGACGTGGCCCAGGCGTACAGCGACGTGGTCGCGCGCTTCCTTGGCGAAGACAAGCCGATGCGCTTTGTCGACGCCGAGAAGCCCGGCTTCTTCAAACGGATCTTCGGGAGCAAGTAGGCATGTCGTTTCTTTCGTTCCTGCTTGGTGAGAAGAAGAAGACTGCGAGCGTCGCCAAGGAGCGCCTGCAGATCATCCTCGCTCACGAGCGCTCCAGCCTCAGCGGCAAGAAGCGCCCCGATTACCTGCCCGAGCTCCAGCGCGAGCTGGTGGCAGTGATTTCCAAGTACGTGTCGATCAACGCCGACGACATCAAGGTGCACCTGGAAACCCAGGACAACCTCGAAGTGCTGGACATCAAGATCGAACTGCCCGATCCGGTTCCGGCGCGCTGAGCGCCAGAACCCGGCAGCCGCCCTGAAGCCTCAAGGCGGACCCGCTCACTCCGGTTGGGCCGCGGGCAGGGCCTCCAGCCGCTGCGCCCACTCACGGGCCTTGTCCTCGTCGAAGAGCGGGCTGTCGGGGTCACCGTAGAACGTCTGCGCCAAAACCTCCGTGCAGGCGCGCTGGCTCTCCAGGTTCTCTTCGCAGTCATCGAGCGCGGCGCCGGTGAGCAGCCAGCGCTCGGCGGCTGCCGCGTCTTCCGGCGCGCCCTGGCCCTGAAAGCGCATCCAGCCCAGCTCGTAGCAGGCCCAGCCCTGCTGGCGCTTGGCGCTGTCTTCCGCCACCTTCTGCAGCGCGTAGAGGGCCTCGGCATACAGGACGTTCACTTCCGCTTCTGCGTGGCCTTGTTCGGCCAGCGCCCCTGCGTGCAGGCACAGCGTGCGGCCGAGCTGCATCGTGGCGCTGGTGTCGCCGGCTTCGTGGCCACGGCGGAAGTAGCCGATTGCGCGCGCCAGGTCGGACTCACCGGGTTCGCCGAGCTTGTGCGCCAGACCGAGGTTGTAGAGCGCCATGGTGTTGTTCTGCTCGGCGGCGAGTTCGTAGTGCCGCATGCCGCCTTGCAGGTCGCGCTCGCCTCCCTCGCCTTCGCACAGCATGTAGCCGAGATGGCCGTGCGTGGCGGCATCGGCGCCGTCTTCACCGCCATGGGCGATGGCCTGCAGCAGCCAGGCGCGCCCCCGGGCGGGGTCGGCGCCGAGGCCGGCCGTGTCCCAGCGCAGCATCTTCGAGAGCTCGCACATGGCCACGGGCAGGCCGTCGGGTGATGCGGTCGCGGGGGCGTCGCCGGGTTCGCGCACGCCGGCGGCACGCGCCATCCAGCGCAGGGCTTCGCGCGGGTCGGCCTCCACGCCCTCGCCGTCGCGCAGGTGGCAGGCCAGCTCGTAGGCCGCCTGCAGGTCACCGGCGGCATGGCGCGCGGCCATGTGCTCGGTGTGCGCCTGCTCGCGGCCGTCGGCGTGCAGCCAGACGTACAGGCCGGTGTCGTTGCGCACGGCCTTCACCGGCTCGCCCGCGCTCCAGCGCTTGCACAGGTCGGAGCGGACCACCGTGGACATCCAGCCGTCGGCGACGGACACCGCGGTGGAAATCCACGGGTAGGCCTGCGGATGCAGCACGGCGCCATCGGCGCGCAGCACGCCCACGGCGAGTTGCCCCTTCTCCGCCTTCGCGCTGCGCGGCACCGGATCGGCAACCAGCCAGCCGAACTCGTGCGTGCCCCAGGCCAGCGGCTGGAGCGTGCGGTGCCGGCATGGCACCAGCTCGCGGCCGGCGGCCACGTCGTAGATGCCGCGCAGCCACGGCGCGTTCTTCGCCGTGCGCCCGCCCTTGGACGCCACGCGCACCAGGTCGCGCCGGACCATGGCGTGCGCGCGCTCCTCGCCGGTCAGCGGCTCCAGGGTCTCGAAGCGGCCGTAGTCGAAGGGCACGAGCACGCGGCCCTGCCCGTCGGTGAGGCCGCACAGGCCGTCGGCGCGTTCCACGGCGAAGCGCTTCGGCCGGGCCGGCGCGCCGCGCTCGTTCGACGGATCGTTGTCTTCGCTCGTCAGGCTTTCGATCGGGTATTCCTCGAGGAGGTCGACCTGTTCGTAGACCGGCTCGATGACGACGCGGCCTTGCGCATCGAGCAGCCCGCTCTTGCCGTCGCGCGTGGCTTCGAAGCCTTCCCAGTCGTGGCGCCACTGGAGGTTTTCGAACGCGGGCGGCACGGCCCATTCGCCGTCCGCGCGCACCAGCCCCCAGCCGCCCGCGTCGGCGCGCGCGGGCGCGAGGCCGAAAGGCGTGAAGTCTTCGGCCTCTTCGAACCGCGGCGCAATCGTCCATTGGCCCTGCAGGTCGACGTACCCAATGCGCTCGCCCACGCGGGCGCGCACGCGGCCTTCGACAAAGCTCCAGACCTCGTCGACCGAGGGCGCCAGCAGCCAGCTGCCGTCGGTGCGCAGCAGGCCGACGTGGTCGCCGACCAGGGCCGTGGCGATGTCGTCCTCGAAGGCCCAGACCTCGTCGAGCTGCGGTTCGAGCAGCACGCGCGGCGCTCCGGCGTCGGCGAGCAGCAGGCCGGATTGCTCACCTTGCGAGATCCAGAGCAGGCGCGGATCGCTCCCGCCGGCGTAGCGGATGTCGTCCCACGCGGGCTCGACCACGGGGGTGCGCTGGCTGGCGCCCTCGTCGTCGTGCACCAGGCGCATCACGCCCCAGCGGCCGTCGACCTCGAAGCGCCAGAGGTCGCCGCCCAGGTGGTTGTCGTAGTCGGGGCGTTCGTCGTCGTCCTCGTCTTCTTCGGGCTCGAAGTCGGCAAAGCGCTCGTCGCGCGGCGCTTCGTAGCCGTCGAAGTACGGATGCGAGAGGCTGCCGAAGCCGAACTGCCAGGCCCAGGCCTCCCAGTCGGCGAAACGCTGGATGCCGAGCGCCGCATCCACGCCGGGGTGGTTGCCGCTGTCGATGCAGCGGCGCACCTCGGCCCACAGTTCATTGCACTCGCGGCGGTTGCGTTCGATGAAGCCTTCGCCTTCCGTGTCTCCGCCCAGCCAGGACAGTTCGTCGAGGTTGGCAGAGAAGCGCGGCGCGCTGTTGTCCGGCGTTTCGTCGATCAGTTCGGCCAGATGCAGCGCCACCGCCTCGAACTGCAGTGCGATCTGCGGCAGCGTGTGCAGCATCGGATGCCGTTCGACAAAGGCCTGCAGCTGCCGGATGCGCGCGAGCGCGGCGTGCGCGTCGCTGGCGAGGTTGTCGGTGCCCGCGTCGCCGAAGACGCGCTGGTGGTCGATGGCCTCGCCGGCCACGCCATCGGCCAGCAGGAGCTGCCAGAGCACGGGGAAGTTGTTGTTGGCTTCGGCGATTTCGTCGGCCGAAGTTTCTTCGGGGTCAGCGCTGTCTTCGTCGCTGGAAATACGGTGTTCAAGATAAAGCCAGGAACGATTGCCCATGTGTGGTCGCGTGTGTCGTCCACGGCGAAGGCCATGGGTGGCGCCCAGTTTAGAGGCGCCGTTTCACGTTCCCGTGACCGTCGCAGGCGACATCAGAAACTGCGTGACGTGCGCGAGCACGGCCTGCTCTTTCAGGATGCGGCGGTGGCCCCAGCCCTGCGTGGGAAAGAGCCGCGCGCCGGCGATCGCGTCGCGAAACGCCTCGGCGTCGGCGAAGCGGTTCACGCGGTCGTCGCGGTCATGCACGATGAGCGTCGGCTGCGCGATGCGCGGGCCCACGGCGGCGGGTTCGAGCTGCTGCATCAAGATGCCCTCGCGCGCCTCGATCAGGCGCTGCATGCCCGCGCGCGTGCGCTCGCTGAGGCCGAACACCTGCGCGAAGTAGCGCGTGTACTCGCGCGGCGACGCCGGCGGTGCGAGCAGCACCAGCCGCTGCGCCGGCAGCCCGCGTCCCGCCGCATAGGCCAGCGCATTGGCGCCCAGCGAATGCGCGACCGCCGCACGCAGCACGTGCCCGTCGGCACCGAGCCGCGCCGCCACGTAGTCGATGGCGCGCGCGAACTGCGGCAGGTTGCTGGCCGTGCCCGCGCTGCGGCCGTGGGCCGGCATCTCCAGCAGCACGGGCCGCAGGCCTTCGGCGGCGATGGCCTGCGCGAGCGGCAGCATCTGGCCCGCATGGCCGCCCCACCCATGCACCAGCAGCACGACCGGCGCCGACTCGGCGCCCGAGTCCTGCGCGGCGAGGTGGTAGATGCCGAGGTTCGCGTCCTCGAACGACCAGGCCTCGCGGCGCCAGTCGGCACCGGGGTGCTGGCCGCGGTACAGCCATTTGGGCGGCAGCGGCGTGCCGAACACACGGTACGCGGCGCGCACGCCGAGCGCGGGCCACAGGCGCTGCGAGGCGCCGAGGCCAAAGCGCATCGCGCGCATCAGCGGGCTGGCGCTGTAGTAGCCCACGGGGGCGGTGGTGGGGGCGGTGGTCGTCATGAGGAAGGCTTCTTTCAGAGGCTCAGTACCAGACCCAGTCCCGGTTGCTGCGCGGCAGGCTGTGCAGCGTGTCCCGCACGCCGCGCACACCGAGAAGGGCCGCGTAGGCGGCGAGAAAGAGGGCAATGATCAGCATGGTGCTTCTCCTTTTTTATCGCACGATGGTGCGAAATCAAGGCAAACGAAGAGGCAAGGGTCGTCGTCTGCGGGTGCGCCTCAGGCGCGGTAGCTGGAAAGAAGGCGCTGCCAGGTCTGGCCCGCGCGCTCGGCTGCATGCCCGTCGCGCAGAAAGCGCGCGTCGTGCAGCTGGTTCATCATGATTCCGTTGATCTCGCTCACGAGCTGGGCGGGATCGGTGTCGGCCTGGAGCTCGCCGGTCTCGACCGCCTGCAGCACCGTGCGGCGCAGTGCGGCACGCCAGCGCGTGATCTCGTCGAACAGCAGGTCGCGCAGCTCGCCTTCGCGGTCGTCGAACTCGAAGGCGCCGGCCACATAAAGGCAACCGTTCTGCGCTTCGACATCGCGCGTGCGGGCGATCCAGCGCGCGACGATGTCGTTCAGGCGGGGCAGGCCCTTGGGCTTCTGCATGGCGGGCACGAACACCTCGGCCAGGAAGCCGCGGCCGTACTCCTCGATGACGGCCTTCTGCAGCGCCTCGCGCGACCCCACGCGCGAGAACACGCCGCTCTTGGACAGCCCGAGCCGGCTCGCCACGGCCTGCAGCGAAATGGCCTCCAGCCCTTCGGCCAGAGCGAGGTGCATCGCCGCGCCGACGATGGCGGCACGGGTGAGTTCGCTTTTCTGGGTCTTGGCGTCCATGCGGCGAACTTTAGCACAGTCGTGCGAAACATCAACTCCCCCATGCAGAAGGGCCTCATAGATGTTTTGCGCATGTGAAACCAACAAACGCATCGTTCCCCGCATTACCGCTTCTGCCGAGAATCGCCGGTCGGCCCCGTTCGGGGTCCGGACCTTTCACCTCCTGCGCGCCCGATGAACTTTCAACAACTGCGCTCGGTACGCGAGGCCGTTCGTTGCGGCTTCAACCTGACCGAGGTCGCCCACACCCTTCACACCTCGCAGCCCGGCGTGAGCCGGCAGATCCGCGAGCTCGAGGAAGAGCTCGGCATCGAGCTCTTCGTGCGTGCCGGCAAGCGGCTCACGGGCCTCACCGAGCCCGGCGGCCACGTGCTGCCGATCATCGAGCGCATGCTGATGGAAAGCAGCAACCTCAAGCACGCGGGCCAGGAGTTCGTCGCGCAGCAAAGCGGCCTGCTCTCGGTGGCGGCCACGCACTCGCAGGCGCGCTATGCGATGCCGGTGGCGGTGCAGGAATTCCGCGCGCAGTTTCCGAACGTGAAACTGCACCTGCACCAGGGCTCGCCCAAGCAGATCGCGCAGATGCTGCTCGACGGCGAGGCCGACGTGGGCATCGCCACCGAGGCGCTGGGCGACTACCCGCAGCTCGTCGCCCTGCCCTGCTACCGCTGGACGCATTCGGTGATCGTGCCGCCAGGGCATCCGCTGCTCGACGCACCGCTCACGCTCGAGGCGCTCACGCAGCACCCGTTGATCACCTACGACACCGGCTTCACAGGCCGCTCGCGCATCGACGAAGCCTTCGAGCAGCGCGGCCTGCAGCCCAACATCGTGCTGGCCGCAATGGACGCCGACGTCATCAAGACCTATGTGCAGTTGGGCCTGGGCGTGGGCATCGTCGCCGGCGTGGCCTACGAGGCCGAGCGCGACACGCAGTTGCGCGCGCTCGACGCGGGTCGGCTGTTCGGCATCAACCTCACCAAGCTCGCCGTGCGGCGCGGCAACTACCTGCGCAAATATGTCTACGCGTTCATCGAATCGTTCGCACCGACCTTGACGCGCGCCATTGTCGAGAAGGCCTTGGGCGACGAGGTCAAGGTTTCTCACTACGAGATTTAGCTCAAGCGCAACGAAATCGACACTTCCGGCTCCAGGGTTGAAAAGAATGCGCGCGGCTTCACACAAGCGGCGTACATTCGGGTTAATTCCTTGGCTCCCGGAACGGATCAGCAATGGCATCGACTTCGCAGCAGCAGCAGAAACTACAGGCCACCCGGGCCGCCCAAAAGGCGGCCGATGCAGCGGAGAAGCGCGAACGCCTGAAGCGTGCCCTGCCTGCCACCGTTGAACTGCTGCAAAGCCGCCAGGCCGATCGCATCGACGATCGCGACATCGACGCCTACGTCGATCTCAACTGGCTCGAATGGCATGGCGGTGGCTTGCGCCTCACCATCACCGGGCGCAACGTGTGCGCCCAGTCGGCCGCCACCGCGGTGGCCTGACAAACCCCTCCCCCAGTTCCCCAAAGAAAAACCGCCACAGTCTCCTGTGGCGGTTTTTGCATGTGCGCGGTGTGAACGCGGAGCGAAGGCTTACTGGCCCGCGATGATCTGCGCGATGAGGCCCGTGGCAATGGCTGCGAGCACGTAGTCACCGCCCACACCCACCCACTGGTAGCCGCGCGGCGGCTGCTGCAGGCGGTAGGCGCGCCAGTCGTTCACCACGTAGTTGCGGCCCCGGTACTCGGTCGGCACGCGGCCACCACGGCGCCACTCGCTGTGCGGCTGCGGGAAGCCCCGGCGGTCGAACTGGCGACCGTCGCGGAAGTCCTGGTCGCCGCGGTAACCGGCGTGAGGGCCGCGGTGCGAGCGGTGGTCGTTGCGCTGTTCGTAGCGGCCTGCACCGCGATGGTCCCCACGGTGGTCATCGCGCTGCTCGTAGCGGCCGCCGCCCGGACGGTGGTCGTCGCCCCGGCGATCTTGCGCCAGCGCGCTGCCTGCTGCCAGGGACAGTGCGAGCGCCGCAACGGCGGCAGTGGTGAGGCGCTTGGTACGGAAGATCATCTGGAACTCCTTTTGTTTGTCTGTGATGACGCCTCCATTGTGTGCAGCCCATGTGTCTGCTTGCGATGCGTCAGGTCTTCGTCGGATGAAATACGGTAAGCGCAGGTATCTGCGCGGCGTGTTGTCCTGCACGTTCTTCATGCGGGTGCGTAGCGGTTCACCACCATGCCGCAGTCGTAGGCCGTCGATCCGAGCAGCCGAAGCGCATGGCCATGGCGCGTGTCGTGAAACACAGAGCGGCCCGCGCCGACGGCCGTGGGGTTCACGAAGAACTGGAACTCGTCGACCAGCCCCGCCGACGTGAGCGACGACGCAAAACCGACACCGCCGATGGTGAGGATGTCTTTGCCCGGCTGGCGCTTGAGCGCATTCACTTCGTCGGCCATGGCGCCGCGTGCGATGTCGGTGCGCTCCCAGCGCGAGGCCTTCAGCTTGTTCGTGAGCACGACCTTGCGTGCCTCGACGATCCGCTGGGCAAAGGCGTAGTCGGGGTTCGCCGGAAAGCGCGTCGCGGCGCGGCCCCAGTGCTCAAGGTAGCCCTCCTCGATGATCTTGCGGCTCAACAGGATGGTGTCGACGCCCGCGAACACGGCGTTGAAGTCACGCTTGAGCGCCGCGTCCCAGCCCCACCGGTCGCCCCAGCCCCACAGCTGCCAGTCGATGTCACCGTTGGCCGGCGACACGAACCCGTCGACCGACATCTGCATTTGCACGATGAGCTTTCGCATCGAAGTCTCCTGAAAAGTCGCTTGCACAAACCGATCTTGAAATGCAAGCAGTTTCAGTATTCTCAAACCGATGCGAAAATGCAAGCAGTTTCTTGAACCGGCGGAATCCCGATGGCCCTCCAGCAGAAGTCCCCGTGCCCGATCAACCTCGCGCTCGAAGTCGTCGGCGACCGCTGGAGCCTGCTGATCGTTCGCGACCTGATGTTTGCCGAGAAGCGGCACTTCCGCGAGTTCCTGCAGTCCGAGGAAGGCATCTCCTCGAACATCCTCACGGAGCGGCTGAACACGTTGGTCGAACATGGCGTGCTCAGCAAGACCGACGACCCCACGCACAAGCAGAAGGCGCTCTACAGCCTCACGCCCGTGGGCATCGACCTGCTTCCGGTGATCACGCAGCTCGGCATCTGGGGGCGCAAGCACCGGCCGGTGACGGCCGAGAGCGGTGCGCCCGCGGCCGCGCTGGAAAAAGGCGGGCCGGTGCTGCAGAAGAAGATGCGGGCCGCGCTGCGCAAGGCGCACCTGGGCGGCCGATAGCGCTGCGCCCTACCCGCCCACCGTGCTGTTCGCCGCGTCGCTGCGCGCACGGCCCTGGGCCACCAGCTCGTCCAGCGGTGGCAGGTCAAGTTCGATCCACGCGCCGTGCGCGCGTGCGAGGTCGAAGGTGCCGGTCGACTGCGGCCGGTCGGTGTGCAGCACCAGCGCGTACGGGCCCTCGCCGCGCACGGCGATGCGCTGTGCGAGCGCGTCCCCACCCAGCTCTGCCGTCGAGGCGCGGTCGCGCGGTGACGACAGCACGAGCACGCTGCTTCCCAATGCGATCACCGCCACGCGCACCTGGCTGGCGGGCACGGCGACGGGCTCGCCGATGTGCGTGCTCGTGTCGTCGGACACGGTGCCCAGCAAGGCGCGGTAGCGCGCCAGCGTGGCGTCGAGGTCGCGCACGGCGATGGCCAGGCTGGCCACGCCAAGCACGCCGTTGGGATGCACGCGCGCGGCGCCCTCGGGCACGCGCAGGGCACGCCGCGTGAGGTCGCCGCACAGGAACGGCAGGTCGGCCGACGGGGCGCGCGCGGTCTGCCAGCGCAGGTGTTCGCCGTCGGGGCGCACGCGCCCGCCGTCGAGCGGGCCTTCGAGCACGAGGCCGCGCGCTTTCGCGTCGGCCACGGTGACCGCCGTATCGCGCGGCAGCAGTGCAAAGTCGACGATGCCTTCGCCGTGCCGCTGCAGCAGCTGCCACCAGCGCTCGGCGGGCGCCGGTTCGCGCCACGCGATGAGTTCGAAGTAGCTGCCGTCGCTGAACACGACGAGCGCGTTGTGCGTGCTGCGGCCCGGATGGTCGCCGCCGCGCAGCACATGGAAGCCGAGCGCGACGTAGTCGGCGATGGCGCGTTCGAGGTCGTGCACGGCGATCACGACGTGGTCGAGGGTCAAGGGCATGGTGAAGGCCTTCCTTCCAGCAGAGGTGGTGTTGTCGTCGTCGTCAGGAGGCTGTGCGGGCGGCGCCCTCGCCACCCAGGTAGGCATCGCGGATGCGTGCGTCGGCCAGCAGCGCGCGGGCCGGGCCCGAGAGCACGATGCGACCGGTTTGCAGCACGTAGCCGTGGTGGGCGATCTGCAGCGCGAGGCTGGCGTTCTGCTCGACCATGAAGACCGAGACGCCCTGCGCGTTGATGCGCGCGATGAGCCCGAGCACCTTGTCGACGTACAGCGGCGACAGGCCCATGGTGGGCTCGTCCATGCACAGCAGCTGCGGCCGGCCCATGAGCGCGCGCGCCATGGCCACCATCTGCTGCTCGCCGCCCGAAAGCGTGCCGGCCAGGAAGCCCAGGCGCTCCGCCACGCGCGGGAACAGTTCGAGCATGCGCGCCAGGTCTTCGGCCACGCCCGCGCGGTCGCGGCGCGCATAAGCGCCCATGAGCAGGTTCTCGCGCACGGTCATCGCGGGGAACAGGCGGCGTGCCTCGGGCACCGAGCCGATGCCCTTGCGGATGATCTGCGGCGTGCTCAGGCCGAGTGTCGATTCGCCGTTGAAGCTGACCTCGCCCGAGCGCGGCTTGAGCAAGCCGAGCACGATCTTCATCGTCGTCGACTTGCCGCTCGCGTTGCCACCGAGCAGGCTGACGATCTGGCCTTTGCGCACTTCGATGTCGAGGTCGAAGTGGGCCTGCACGGGGCCGTAGAAGCTGTTGATCTTCTGGAGTTGGAGCAGTGGACGCGTGGCGTTGCCGGAAGCGGGTGCCGTGGTGCGTTCGGGCAGACCCTCACCCCAACCCTCTCCCCGCAAGGGAGAGGGAGCCAGAAGGCCGGTGCGGGCGACAGTCGCGATCATGCGGGCACCGCTTCTTTCTGCGCTTCGCCGACATGGCGATGGCCGAGGTAGGCCTCGATCACCGCGGGGTCGTTGCGCACCGCGTCCGGCAGGCCTTCTGCGATCTTGCGTCCGTCGTCGAGCACCGCCACGCGGTCGGACAGCTGCATCACGAGGTCGAGCTTGTGCTCGATCAGCAGGATGGTCTGGCCGCGCGCCTTGAGGCCGCGAATGATCTCCAGCATCTCGGCCGTCTCGCTCTCGTTCATGCCGGCGGTGGGCTCGTCGAGCAGCAGCAGGCGCGGCCGCAGCGCGAGGGCACGCGCGATCTCGACGCGGCGACGGTTGGCGTACGAGAGGCTGTAGGCTGGATGGTCGGTGCGCGGCGTGAGCCGTTCGCCGAAGAGCGCGATGATCTCGCGCGCCTCGTCGCGCAGCGCTTCTTCCTCGCGCCGCACGGCACTCGGCTGCACCAGCGCAAGGGCCAGCTCGGCCAATGCACCCAGGCCCGGCACACCGCCCACACGTGGTTTCACGGCGCGCAGCCGCGTGTGCGCGCCGACCAGCACGTTGTCGAGCACCGAGAGGTTCGCGAACACGCGCCCGTGCTGGAAGGTGCGCGCGAGGCCGCGCTGTGCGAGCTGTTGCGCGGGCAGGCCGGTGATGTCGTGTCCGTCGAAGCGCACCTGCCCGGCGTCGGGCTTGTCGAGGCCCGTGACGAGGTTGAACAGCGTGGTCTTGCCCGCGCCGTTCGGACCGATCACGCTCAGCAGTTCGCCTTCGCCCACCTGCAGGTCGACGGCGTTGACAGCCGTGAGCCCGCCGAAGCGGCGCACGAGGCCGCGCACTTCAAGCAGTGGCAAGGGCATCGGCGGTGCGATCGGAAGTGAGGGCGGCCTTCGAGTTCACGAGCTTCACCTCGGCGCGAATGGCCTGCGGGTTGCGCAGCAGGTTGAGGATGGGGCAGTTGCGCTCCACCGCTTCGAACAGCGCGTCGATCTCTTCCCGGCTTGCGGGCGAATCGATGTGCACCGTGTAGCCGATCTCGTGCGGCCAGATCGGCGTCTGCTCGTGGCCCGGCTTGCCGCCGCGCGGGTCGATGACGCCGGTCACCTCGACCTCGAGGCTTTCGAGCGGCACCTGGCGTTCGGCCGCCTGGATCAGGAAGATGTGCGTCACGCAGGTGCCGAGCACGCCCAGCTGCAGCTCGGGCGAACTCGGCCCGAGGTTGTAGCCCGCGAAATCGGGCGGGCTGTCGCTGATGACCTGGTGCTCGCGGATGCGCAGGCGGCGCACGCCGCTGCGGCCTTCGGCGCGCACGCTGGCCTTGAGCTGCGAAGGCTGTGCAGTGCCGGCCGCGACGGTGGCGTTGCGTGCCAGCACGGCGGTGCGTTTCTCGGCGAGGTAGTCGTTGAGGTGGCTCATGGTGTGTGGTTCTTTCAGACAGTGCCGAGCAGGCCTTGGGGACGGAAGCGGATCAGCAGAAGCAGCGCAACGCCGTAGATCAGCATGCGGTACTCGGCCGTCACGCGGAACAGCTCGGGCAGGCTCACGAGCGCGACCGCACCCAGCAGTGCGCCGCTGATGTTTCCGAGCCCGCCGAGGATCACCATCGTGAGTGCGAGGATCGAGATCTGCGAGCCGAAGGTCTCGTGGTTGATGTACGAGTACATGTGCGCGGTGAAGGCGCCGCTCACGCCCGCTGCGAAGCCGCCGAAGCCGAAGGCCAGCGCCTTGTAGCGGTCGGGGCTCACGCCGTAGGCGCGTGCGGCGACCTCGTCTTCGCGCACGGCGCGGAAGGTGCGGCCCAGGTGCGAGCGCAGCAGGCGCCACTGCAGCAGGGCCAGCAGCACCAGTGCACCGAACGAGGCCCAGTAGATCGCCTCGTTCGACGACGCATCGCGACCGAACAGCGACAGCGGCGGAATGCCCGACACGCCGATGGGCCCGCGCGTGAGGCTTTCCCAGTTGAGGATGGTGAGCGCCACGATCTCGCCGATGCCGAGCGTGGCGATCGACACGTAGTGCCCGCGCAGGCGGAAGGCCGGGAAGATGAGCGCCGTGCCGATCAGCGAGGTGAGTACGCCCGCGACCACGATGCCCGTGCCCACGGACAGGTGCAGGTCGAGCACCAGCAGCGACGAGGCATACGCGCCGATGGCCAGCAGCCCCGCATGGCCCAGCGAGATCTGTCCGATGGTGCCGGCCACCAGCGTGAGGCTCAAGGCGAGCGCACCGTAGAGCCACGCGTTGGTGAGCGTCTGCAGCACGTAGGGCGACGGATTGAACAGCGGCAGCAGCACGGCCGCGGCGAACAGCGCGAGCAACACGCGCGGCGGCACGCGCCACGGTTTGCTCGGTGCGATGAAGGTTCCGGTGAGCGGCTCGGGCGGCAGCACACGCTTGCGGCCGAAGAGGCCGTTCGGCTTCCACACCAGAATGACGAGCAGCAGCGCAAACGCAAACAGGTTGCGGTACGGCGTGCCGAGGATCGCCACGCCATAGCTTTCGATGAGCCCCAGCAGCAGGCTGCCGACGATGGCGCCGGGCACGTTGCCCACGCCGCCGACCACCGTCGCCACCACGCCCTTGAGCGTGGCCTGGAAGCTCATCGCCGGGCTGATGTTGTTGTAGTACATGCCCACCAGCAGGCCCGAGAGCCCACCCAGCGCGGCGGCAATGGCGAACACGGTCTGGTTCACGCGATTCACGTCCACGCCCATCTGCTGCGCGGCGTCGCGGTCTTGCGCGGTGGCGCGCACGGCCCAGCCGAGCTTCGTGAAACGCAGGAAGCCGAACAGCACGGCCGCGCTCGTGATGCCGATGCCCGCGATCAGCAGGTCGAGCGCGCCGATGGTGCCGGTGCCGATCTGCAGCCGCCACTCGGGCAGCTGCGTGGGCAGCGCGCGCGGGTCGGGGCTGAACACCAGCTGCACGAGGATGTCGAGCACGAAGCTGATGCCGATGGTGGCCAGCAGCGGCGCGATGCGCGCCGCGCCCTGCAGTGGCCGCAGACCCACGCGCTCGATGAGCATGCCGAGCGCGCCACTGCCGAGCACCACCAGCGCGATGGTGATCGGCAGCGGCGTGTGCAGGTAGGTGATGCTGGCCCAGCCGATGTACGCGCCCACGGTGTACACCGAGCCGTGCGCGAAGTTGATGAGCTGCGAGACGCCGAAGATCAGCGCGAGCCCGACCGCCAGCAACGCATAGATGTTGCCGATGATCAGGCCGTTGACCGTGTGGTCGAAGAAGGAGGTGAAGCTCATCGGTATGACCCCCTCTCCCTCTGGGAGAGGGTTGGGGTGAGGGCAGCGGCCTGTGCGAAGGCCAGACGTGTATCGAAGGCCCCTGCCCTCACCCTGGCCCTCTCCCGCAAGCGGGAGAGGGAACAATTCAAAGACCCGTTCATTTCGACGACGCCACAGCCGCCTTCTCATCGATCTGCGCCCACTTCCCATCCTTCACCACCAGGTTGACGCTCTTCACGCCGATCACGCGACGCGTCTGCGCATCGAAGGTGGCCTTGCCGAAGATGACGCTGGGCACGTCCTTGATCTTGTAGAACGCGTCGCGCACGGCCTTGCGATCGGCCTTCGGGCCGGCCTGGCGCAGTGCGGCGGCGGCGTACACCACGGCGTCGTAGGCGTAGGCGTTGAAGGCGTCGGGCTCCTTGCTGTACTTCGCGCGGAAGGTCTTCACGAACGCCTGCACCTCGGCGCGCGGCTCGTCGGGATAGAAGGCGGTGTTGGTGTGGATGCCGTTCACGGCCGCGCCGCCGAGCTCGATGAACTTGGGCGAGTAGACCGAGCCCACGGCCGCGATCGGCTGCTTCAGGCCCACGCTGCGCACCTGGCCCGCGATGAGCGCGCCGTCGGGGTAGTACGAGATGAGCACCAGCCCGTCGGGGTTGGTGTCACGCACGCGCACCAGGGTCGAGCGGAAGTCTTTCTCGTCGGGCTGGTAGCCCTCGGCAATGGCGAGCTGCGCGCCGCGTTCCTGTGCGGCCTTCACGAGCACGTCCTTGCTGGTGCGGCCCCAGTCGGTGTTCAGGAAGAGCACCGCGATGCGCTTGAAGCCCAGCGTCTTCACGGCGAGGTCGGCCAGCAGCGGCTGCGCGTCGGCCTGGCTGATCGACGGGCTCCAGATGTAGTCGCCGCCCTTGGTGAAGTCGGGGTGCGAGTTGGTGAAGCCCAGCTGCACAAGGCCCGCGCGCTGGTAGATGGGCGAGGCGGCCATCGAGGCCGGGCTGGAGAAGTCGCCGAGTTCGATGAGCACACGCTTGTCGTTCACGAGTTTTTGCGCAATGGCGACGGACTGGCGCGGGTCGCTCTGGCTGTCCTCGAAGTTGTAGGCCAGCGGCCGGCCGTGGATGCCGCCTTGCGCATTGATGTGATCGATCGCGAGGTCGAAGCCGGCCTTCCACTGCGCGCCGTACTGTGCGTTCTGTCCGGTGAGCGGGCCGCTCACACCGAACCACACGGGCTCGCCGCTGGCGGTTGCGGCCCAGGCCGCGAGCGGCGCGGCCAGCAAGGCGGCGGACAGTGCGACCGCATGGCGCAGGAAACGATGGCGGGTGAACAGCGGCGGCATGGGGTCGGACCTCGGTGGCAGTGAAGGGAGGGATGTGCAGGGCCGCGATTCTTCGCCGCTGTCCCCGTGCCGGGAACGAACAAAAACGGAGAGGCTTATGCGCTTTCCGAGCAAGCGAAGGGGCAAGCGCCAAGCGCTGCGCAGCCTCGTTTAAGCTGCGCGCCACATGAAGCGACGCCACCTCCTCCACATGCTCGCCGGCGTGCCGGCCACCGCCCTGCTGCTCTCAGCGTGCGGCAAACGAAAGGCCTCAGCCAACGCGCTGAAGCCCGATGCCCGCGTGCTGGCGCTGGGCGACAGCCTGACCTTCGGCTACGGCGCATCGCCCGAGACGGCATGGCCCGCGAAGCTCGGCGAGCTCACGGGCTGGCAGGTCGAGAACGCGGGCGTCAACGGCGACACGTCGGCGGGTGCGCTGGAGCGCCTGCCCGCGCTGCTGTCCGCCGGCAGCTACGACGCGATCCTGATCGGCATCGGCGGCAACGACATGCTGCGCGGCGTGTCGCCCGCCAGCACGCGCGAGAACCTCGCCGCACTCATCGAGCAGGCGCGCGCGCACACGCCGCATGTGGCGGTGCTGGCCACGCCCGCGCCCGATGCGATGCGCGCGGTGGTCGGCTCGCTCAGCGACGCGCCGTTCTACGAAGAGGTCGCGAAGTCGGGACAGGTGCTGCTGGTCGCGGGTGTGTATTCGGGCGTGCTGTCGGATGCGGCCCTGCGCTCGGACCGCATCCATGCGAACGCGAAGGGCTACGCCCAGGTGGCGGAGCAGCTCGCCGAGCAACTCAAGGCTGCGGGCTGGCGCTAAGGCCCGTCGCGCGGTCGTCGGAGCGCATCGGTGCGCGTGCTGTGGCACCGCGCACCGGCAGGCTCTCCAGCACGCCGAACAACAACTCCATCGCGGTGAAGCCGAGGATGATCAGGCTGGCGCCCTGCGTCACGGCGTAGACCTGCCAGGTGGCGAACAGGAAGCGCGCCACGGCGTCGTAGCGGCCATAGCGCAGGCGCGGATCGCGGATGCGCAGCACGGCCCACACGGTGACCACCGAACCGAGCAGGTTCGCCATCAGCATGTGCACGGGGTCGAAGGCCGGAAAGCTGCCCGGCAGCTGCAGCGTCTGGATGGTCCACAGCAGCAGGGCGTGCACTGCGGCAAAGGTCCACGGCGTGGCGAAGCCGATGGTCACCACGAGGTCGTACCAGGCGCTGGCGCGAACGATGCGTTGGTAGGTGGGAAGCGCGATCATGAAGAAGAGCCCTGCAGGGAGTGAAGAAGCCCCGGAAGCTAAAGCCTCGGGTACGCTCCAGGGTCAAGCACATTCTTCGGCGAAGGAACAACGACCATGCAGATCGGCCAGCTGGCTTCGGCGACGGGCTTGAGCCGCGACACGCTGCGCTTCTACGAAGAGCGCGGCCTGATCCGTGCGGAGCGCGGCAGCAACGGCTACCGGGTCTATGCGAAGGAAACCGTGCAGATGGTGGGCTACATCCGCACCGCGCAGAAGCTCGGCTTCAGCCTGCACGAGATCGGCGACAACCTGCCCGCGGTGTGGGAGTCGGCCGCGCCCGACGATGCGATCGCGGCGCTGCTGGCCGACAAGGTCGCGGTCATCGACCAGAAGATCGCCGAGCTGAACGCGCTGCGGCAAGACCTGCTGGCGCGCGTGCCAGCGGGCTGCCCGATGGCTCAGGCGGCCTGCGCGCGCAACAGGTCGACGTAGGCGCCCTGTACCAGCTGGCGCTCGGCCACGCCGAGCCGGGCCATGAGCGCATGGGCTTCGGCCACGCCGGCCTCGGCGGGCTCGCCCTCTTGCAGCACCACTTCGAGTTCGAGGAATTCACCGAGCCCTTCGACGCGGTCTAGGTGCACGCGCGTGCGGCCCACGAGAAATAGGCGGCGCTGCTTGCGCACGCGGCCGGCTTGGCCCCAGGCGAGCGTGAGCGATTCGCGCAGCGCGTCGGGCGTGGTGACGGGCGTGATCAGGTAGAACGATTCCTTCGGGCCGCTGCTGTCGGCGCGGCGGTAGAAGATGAGCTCGCCGCGGTCGGGGGCGAAGGTGCGCAGCTTGAGGCGGTCGGCGCTTTGCTCGCAGCGGAAGAAGGTGTCGTCTTGTGCGATTTCGGTGGGGCCTTGGTCGGCGAGCGTTGCGGCGATGGCTGCGATGCGGTCTACGCTGTCGATGCGGGCTTTGATCTCTACGTTTCTTGCCATGTCTTCTCGTTTTCTTGAGGCTGTGTTCAGGGCGCGTGCACAGGCCACCGGGTACTTCCCTCCGCGAATGTCCCCCGCTTCGCTCCTCCTTTATTTCGCTGCGGGAAGCACCCAGTGTCCTGCGCACACCGAGCGTGGTCGGGGTTCTGGCCGATCAACGACCACACTGAATGACGCTCACGTCGATGGGGTGCCTTGCGCAGCGAAATCAAGGAGGAGCCGAAGGCGGGGGACATTCGCGGAGCAAGGCTCCCCGTCGGCGGGAGCGTCGCCCTGAACAGCAGCAGAAAAAATCAGGGCGCGTTGCCCTGCGGCCCCACCGGCGGTGGCGCCGCGCGCCCGCTCGAGCCCGGTGCCAGCTTGCGTCCGAAGGACTCGCCCACGTTGCGCACGGGCCGGCTGGCTTTTTCCGACACGTTGCTCACGCCGCGCCGCGTGGCCGCATCGGCGCGGTTGACGCCGCGGCCGGCGGCGTTGGTGCCGCGCTGCACGCTGCCCACCACCTTGCCGTTGCGCGACGGCGAGGGAATGGTGTGGGCGCGTTCGGCCTGCGGCGGGTTGTCGGCGCTCTGCGCCTGTGCAGTGACGGGCAGCCAGAGCGCGGCGGCGATGGCGGCGAGCGATGCGGTGATGTGGAAGGTTTTCATGGCGTCGTCCCCTGGGAGTGGTCTTCGGATTCGGCGGCGGCCGCGCGGGCCATGCGCTCGCTCTTCCAGTACACGTCGTCGCCGCCGTTCATGCGGTTGAGCACGCGTGCGAGCACGAAGAGCAGATCGCTGAGCCGGTTGAGGTATTGGCGCGGCGCGTCGTTGAGTTCGGTGGTGGCGCCGAGCGACACCACCGCGCGCTCGGCACGCCGCGCCACGGTGCGGCACACATGCGCGAGCGACGCGGCGCGCGTGCCGGCGGGCAGGATGAATTCGGCCAGGCGCGGCAAGGTGGCGTTGTGGTCGGCCAGTGCGTTGTCGATCTGCAGCAGCGCCTCGGGCTTGAGCAGCGTGAAACCGGGCATCGAGAGTTCGCCGCCGAGGTTGAAGAGCTGGTGCTGCACGTCGACCAGCAGCTCGCGCACGGGCTCTGGCAGCGGTTCGCACAGCAACACGCCGATGTGCGAGTTGAGTTCGTCCACGTCGCCCATCGCGTGCACGCGCAAGTGGTCCTTGGGCACGCGGGTGTTGTCGCCGAGGCCGGTGGTGCCGTCGTCGCCGGTGCGGGTGGCGATCTGGGAAAGTCGGTTGCCCATGGGCGCTCCTCTGCTCGGTTCAGGTGGTGAGGCTGGCGGCGTCGATCTTGCCGGCCAGCCATTGCAGTCCAGCCAGATGCTGCTGGTCGTGGCTGCACAGGTAATGGATGAGGCTGCGCATCGTGAGCGGGCCGTAGCCCTCGAACACGGCGGTGCGTGCAAGCTGCACATCACTCAGCTGCGAGACGATTTCCATCGTCTGCACGCGTGCGAGGCGGAACTCGGCGAGCACTGTCGCCGCATCGGCCGTGTCGTAGTGGCGTTCGATGGCCAGCGGCTCGCTGTCGATTGATGCGAGCGTCGGATGGGTCTCGGAGAGCGTGCGGCGAAAGCGCATGTGGTAGCCCTCGATCTCGATGTCGCGCACATGGCACAGCTGCTCGATGGCAGTGAAGGCTTCGCTGGGCACGCCCTCCCACGAAGGCGGCGCCCAGTGCCGGAAGGCCTGGGGAATGGCCGTGTAGTGGGCTTCGAGCTGCGATGGAAAGGCCGCAAGGGCTGCAAGGGTCGTGGGGTTCATGTCTTCTACTGAAGCGCATTATGGTGCGCGCTCCGTAAAATGACCGATCCCCCTCAGCCCCTCCAGGAGACGCCCGATGAACGCCCCGACTTCCACCTCGCACCTGATGCCGGCGCTCCATCTGCGCGATGTGCCCGCAGCCCTGATCGACGGGCTGAAGGCGCGCTTTGGCGACAACTGTTCCACGGCGATGGCGGTGCGCACGCAGCACGGGCGCGACGAGTCGTCGTTCGACGCACCGCCGCCCTCGGCCGTGGTGTTCGCCGAAAGCACGCAGGACGTGGCCGATGCCGTGAAGCTGGCCAGCGAACACAGCGTGCCGGTCATTCCCTTCGGCGTGGGCTCTTCGCTCGAAGGCCACCTGCTCGCGGTGCAAGGCGGCATCAGCATCGACGTGTCGCGCATGAACCAGGTGCTGTCGATCAACGCCGACGACCTCACGGTGACGGTGCAGCCGGGCGTCACGCGCAAGCAGCTCAACGAAGAGATCAAGAGCACGGGCCTGTTCTTCCCCATCGACCCGGGCGCCGACGCCTCCATCGGCGGCATGACGGCCACGCGCGCGAGCGGCACGAATGCGGTGCGCTACGGCACGATGCGCGAGAACGTGCTGGCGCTCGAAGTGGTGACGGCAGCGGGTGAAGTGATCCGCACCGGCACGCGCGCGAAGAAGTCGTCCGCAGGTTATGACCTCACGCGCCTCATGGTGGGCAGCGAAGGCACGCTGGGCGTGGTCACCGAGGTCACGCTGCGCATCTACCCGCTGCCCGAGGCCGTGTCGGCCGCCATCTGCTCGTTCCCGAGCATCGAGGCGGCGGTGCGCACCACCATCGAGACCATCCAGCTCGGCGTGCCGATTGCGCGCGTGGAACTGATCGACGTGAACACGGTGCGCATGGTCAATGCCTACGCCAAGTTGAACCTGCGCGAAGAGCCTATGCTGCTGATGGAATTCCACGGCTCGCCGGCCGGCGTGAAGGAGCAGGCCGAGACGGTGCAGGAACTGGCCAGCGGCCACGGCGGCAACGCCTTCGAATGGGCCAGCACGCCGGAAGAACGCACGCGCCTGTGGACCGCGCGGCACAACAGCTACTTCGCGGCCGTCCAGTCGCGCCCGGGCTGCCGCGTGATCTCCACCGACACCTGCGTGCCGATCTCGCGCCTGGCCGATTGCCTGCTCGACTCGGTGGCCGAAGCCGATGCCAGCGGCATCCCCTACTTCCTCGTCGGCCACGTGGGCGACGGCAACTTCCACTTCGGCTACCTGCTCGATCCGAACATCCCCGAAGAGCGCGTGAAGGCCGAGGAGCTCAATCACAAGTTGGTGACTCGTGCGCTGGCGCTCGAAGGCACCTGCACGGGCGAGCACGGCGTGGGCCTGCACAAGATGGACTTCCTGGTGACCGAAGCGGGCGTGGGCGCGATCGACATGATGCGCACGATCAAGCGCGCGCTCGATCCGAAGAACATCATGAACCCGGGCAAGATCTTCAGCCTCTGATCGTTCTCGCGCACGCGTAAAAAAGCCCGGCGGCTCGCAAGAGCGCCGGGCTTTTTCGTGGGCCCGACGGCCCGCGGTTTTCTTCTTACCTCCGGCGACGCGCCGGTGCGGGCTCCGGCGGTACGTAGGTCTGCGACGGTGCGGCACCGCCGTCCACGCCCAGGCGGCCACCGCCGCCGAGGCCCTGCCCGCGCACCGTCTGCGCCTTGTAGTTGCGCAGCGAGCGGACCATCTGGTTGAAGGCGTCCATGAAGGCTGCGGCAATCACCTTGCCTTGCGCGGTGTTCGTGTAGCCGCCGAGGCCACCGGCGCCGCTGCGACCGGCCAGGCCGCCGAAGGCGCCGAAATCGGTCTTGGAGGCACTGCCTTCCGAAGCCGCGACCTGCACGCCGGAGCGGTTGTCGATGAGCGTGAGCAGCGCGCTGGCTTCCTTGGTCTGCATGCTGCCGCCGATGGCTGCGATGGCGCGGCCGCGACCGCCGCCCACGAGGCCGCCGAGCGCGCCGCCGATGCCGCCGGCATCGCTGTTGCTGAACACGATTTCGGGCGACAGGCCGTAGTCGGAGGCGACCATCTGGCCGCGGCCGAAGTTGCTGCCGCCGCGCATTTCGCCCGACTGCTGCAGTGCGCGTTCACGCGTCATCGCGTTCATGCCGGCCGCGCCGCGCTCGACCACGATGAAGCAATTCGACTGCTGCACCAGCAAACGCAACAGATTTGCAGTAGGCGGCAGACGGTACTCGCCCGTGAGGATGGTGTACCAGCCGGCGTTGACGTTCTCGACCAGCGACACGGTGCCCAGTGGCGATTCGCAGCGCTCGAGCTGGCTGCTCGCGCCCGCCGTGGCACCGCCGGCGGCGCTGCCCGTGGCCGTGGTCTTGGCCGATTGGCTGCCCATCTGCATGTCGGTGGTGGCGCAGCCCGTGAGCAGCAGCGCGCCGACGGCGACCGCGGCGAATGGGAACTTGGTGACGAAGAACGGCATGGTGGACTCCCTCGGTTCGATGGTGATGGTCTTGCAACGCTGAACGAAAAACCGCGGTCGAGGATACGCGCAAAGGATTGCAGGAATCAATCAAACGAACGCAGGGGTCCGCGTTCGCAACGCAGGCCGAACTAGGCCGTTCGACGGATGCGCTCGATGAGTCCGTTGAGTGCTTCGATGGAGCCGAAGTGGATCGCCAGCTCGCCGCTTTCGCCGCGCTTCGTGCGCTTCTTGATGCGCACCTCGACCTCGGCCGTGAGCAGGTCGGCCAGTTCTTCCTCGACGCGCTGCAGGTCGCGCGACTTCTCGCCGGCATTGCCGCGCCGCGAGGGCGTGAGCGTGAACTCGGCCGCGAGCTTCTTCACCAGCGCCTCGGCCTCGCGCACCGACATCTTCTTGGCGGCGATCTGGTTGGCGGCAGTGATCTGCGTGCCACGGTCGAGCGACAGCAGCGCGCGCGCGTGGCCCATGTCGATGTCGCCGGCCATCAGCATCAGCTGAGCGGGCTCGGCGAGGTTCAGCAGGCGCAGCAGGTTGCTGGCGGCACTGCGCGAACGGCCGACGGCTTGGGCCGCCATCTCGTGAGTGAGCCCAAACTCTGTGACGAGGCGTTGCAGGCCTTGAGCTTCTTCCAGCGGATTGAGGTCTTCGCGCTGGATGTTCTCGATGAGCGACATGGCCGCCGCGGCCTCGTTGGGCACGTCGCGCACCAGCACCGGCACGGTGTCCAGGCCCGCGAGCCGGGCGGCACGGAAGCGCCGCTCGCCCGCGATGATTTCGTACTCGGCATTCTTGGCCGCGGCCGATTCGGCATCGAGCCGGCGCACCAAAATCGGCTGCATGATGCCCTGCACCTTGATGCTCTCGGCCAGCTCGTAGAGCGCGCCCTCGTCCATGCGGGTGCGCGGCTGGTAGACGCCGGCCACCATCTGGTCGAGCTTCAGGGTGTTGGGGTTCTGCGGCGCGCCGCCCTCTTCTGCCGAGGTGCCGCCGAGCGGGCCGCCCGGGTCGGCGGAGGGTGCGGCCGTCGGGCCGAGCAGCGCTTCGAGGCCGCGGCCCAGGCCCTTGGGTTTCTTGGTCGCCATCAGTGCGTGTCTTTCGAGAGGTCGTTCAGGAGTTGCCGGCCTTCGGGCCAGTCGCCCAGGCCGGATTCGGCGTTCAGGTGGCCGCCCTTGCCGGCGTCGACGAAGCGTGCGCCCCAGTCGCTGGCCAGCTGCTTCGAGCGCGAGGCGTCGCAGTACGGGTCGTCATTGGCGGCGATCAGCACGGCCGGAAACGGCAGCGGCTGGCGCACGATCGGTGCCCAGCCGGGAATCAGTTGGCGCAGGTCGTCGCGCTCCAGATCGCCGGGCGCCACCAGCAGCGCGCCGCGCACCTTGTGCGTGTTGCGCGAATGGGCGGCCCAAGCGGCGGTGAGGATGCAGCCGAGGCTGTGCGCGGCCAGCACCACGGGGCCCGGCGCGGCCAGCACTTCTTCTTCGAGGCGGATGGACCAGTCGCCGCGCAGCGGACGCATCCACTCGTGCTGGTCGACACGGCGGTCGCCGTAGACCGACTCCCAGCGGGTCTGCCAATGGCCGGGACCGCTGTTCTGCCATCCGGGCAGCAGCAGGATGCGGGGTTCACTCATGGCTGGTTGCTACGAACTTGATAGCGCCTGCCGCCCATAGGGGCGGGCATCAGACGGGGTTGGAGTCGGTATCCGCGACGGAAGCAGAAGGCGCGGCGGCCAGCACGTCGTCGGGAATCGGCAGGTCGGGCACCACGCGCGGTGCGGGCGTGACCGGCGGTGCCACCGCGCCCGAGGCGAAGGCGCTCGCGGGCGGCATCTTGGCGACCAACTCTTCCGCGAAGGCGATGAAGGCCTGGCTGCCGCGGGCGGACGGGTCGAACACCACGCCCGGCAGGCCGTAGCTCGGCGCTTCGGCGAGCCGCACATTGCGCGGGATCACGGTGTCGAACACCTTGTCGCCGAAGTGGGACTTGAGCTGCTCGCTCACCTGCTGCTGCAGCGTGATGCGCGGATCGAACATCACGCGCAGCAGGCCGATGATCTGCAGGTTCTTGTTGAGGTTGGCGTGCACCTGCTTGATGGTGTTGACCAGGTCCGTGAGCCCTTCGAGCGCGAAGTACTCGCACTGCATCGGCACGATCACGCCGTGGGCGGCGCACAGGCCGTTGAGCGTCAGCAGGCTCAGGCTCGGCGGGCAGTCGATCAGCACGAAGTCGTACTCGGCGCCGACGGCGGCCAGTGCCGTGCGCAGGCGCTTTTCGCGGCGGTCGAGCGCCACCATTTCGACTTCGGCGCCGGCCAGCTCACGGTTGGCGCCCAGCACGTCGTAGCTGGCCTCAGCCTCGATGAGCTTGTCGGACTTCACCCGCGCCTCGGCCACCGAGGCCGATTCGAGCAGCACGTCGTACACCGTGAGCTCCAGCTGACGCTTGTCGATGCCCGAGCCCATGGTCGCGTTGCCCTGGGGATCGAGGTCGATCATCAGCACGCGCTGGCCTACTTTGGCCAGGCCGGCGGCGAGATTGACAGTGGTGGTGGTCTTGCCGACGCCGCCCTTCTGGTTGGCGATGCAGAAAATCTTGGCCATGTGTCGTCAGTGCGGGTCGTCGGGGTCGGTCAGCGTGAGATCGCGAGCTTGATGCCGAAGGCGATCAAGAACGTGCCAGCCAGCTTTTCGAGCGTGGCCGAGATGCGGGGATTGGCGCGGATGCGCTCGGCCAGAAAGTGCGTGAGCAGCGTCGAGGTCAGGCCGTACAGGAAGGTCAGCACGGCGATGGTCACGGCCATGGCGCCGAAAGTGATGAGGCCCTGGTGGCGCGCCGGATCGACGAACAGCGGGAAGAAGGCCATATAGAACACGATCGCCTTGGGGTTCAGCAAGGTGATCGTCAGCGCCTGGCGCAGGAAATGGCTCGGGCGGATGTTCAAGATCGGCGCCGCACCGGGCTTGGCCAGCAGCATCTTGAGGCCGAGCCACGCCAGGTAGGCGGCGCCCAGCCACTGCACGGCCTTGAAGGCGGCCGGGTAGGCAGCCAGCACGGCAGACACGCCCGCCACTGCCGCCCACATCAAGACCTGATCTCCCAGGATCACGCCGAAGGTCGCTGCCAGGCCGCCACGAATGCCGCCTTTGCTGGTCGAAGTGATCAGCGCCAGATTGCCCGGGCCGGGAATCAGAAGGAACACGACGATGGCGGCGACGAATGCGCCGTAGTCAGCGATGCCGAACATGGGATTTGCCTCGAAAAAGAGAGCCAGGGGGAGGCTTCGAGTCTAAGGCAGGCCGGCGCTGGGAAGATTGCTCCGACACCGGCTTTTGCCGGCGCCGTCGCATCTTTTACGAAATCAGGCGGCCTCTTTGCGCGCCCAGACGATGCAGCGCTCGGCATCCAGGCCCGGCACCGTCAGTTGTTCCACGTGAAACACTGCGACGCCTGCCGGCAAAGCGGCGAGTTCGTCGGTCGGCAGCTTGCCCTTCATGGCCAGCCAGACACCGCCCGGCGCCAGCAGATGCACCGAGCCATTGAAGAAGTCGGGCAGCGATGCGAAGGCCCGCGAGCTGATCACCTCGTAGCTGCCGGCCAGCGATTCGACCCGCGCGTGCAGGCCGCGCAGGTTCGGCAACTCCAGTTCGGCCGCCACCTGTTGCACGAAGGCCGCCTTCTTGGCGACGGCGTCGAGGCAGCTGACCTCGATGCCGGGCCGCATGATGGCGATCACCACGCCCGGCAAGCCGCCACCCGAACCGACGTCGAGCAACTTGCCCTTCCCAGCCCACTCGCGCTGCAGCGGTGCGACGGCTGCGAGGCTGTCGAGCAGGTGGTGCGTCATGACGCCAGCCGGGTCGCGCACGGCCGTCAGGTTGTAGACCTTGTTCCACTTGAGCATCAGCGTGCCGTAGGCCAGCAGCTGTTCGCCCTGCGTGTCGGACAGGGCCACGCCCAAGGCGGCTGCGCCTGCGCGCAGCGTGTCGAGAGGCGTCGCGCTCATGGGGCGGTGTGCGGCTCGGCGGCAGCAGCTTCGGTGGTTGTCGCGGTATCGGCTGCGGCATCGCGGGCGAAGGCCTTGTGCCCGCCCTTGCGCAGATGAATCATCAGCAGCGAGATCGCGGCGGGCGTGACGCCCGAGATACGCGAGGCCAGCCCCAGCGTTTCCGGCCGGTGCTTGTCCAACTTCTGGCGCACCTCGAAGCTCAGGGCCTTGACCTGGCCGTAGTCGAAATCCGCCGGCAGCTTCAGGTTCTCGAAGTGCGCAGCGCGCTCCACTTCGTCGTGCTGCCGTTCGATGTAGCCGGAGTACTTGGCCGAAATCTCGATCTGCTCGATCTCGGACTCGCCCAGGGCCGTACTCGCAGCGTACTTGCCGCCGTCCAGCGACATCAGCGTTGCGTAGTTCACATCAGGCCGGCGCAGCAGGTCGGCTAGGTTGTATTCGTGCTCGATGGCTTTGCCCAGCACCCGCGCCGACTCGGCCGCCGGCAGGTTGCGCGGGTTCACCCAGATCGACTTGAGTCGCTCTGTTTCACGTGAAACAACGTCGCGCTTTCGGCTGAAAGCGTCCCAGCGCGCGTCGTCCACGAGGCCCAGCTTGCGCCCTGCTTCGGTCAGGCGCATGTCGGCGTTGTCCTCGCGCAGCTGCAGCCGGAACTCGGCGCGGCTGGTGAACATGCGGTACGGCTCGGTCACGCCCTTGGTGATCAGGTCGTCGACCAGCACACCCAGGTAGGCCTCGTCGCGGCGCGGCAGCCAGGCGTCTTCGCCCCGGCACTGCAGCGCGGCATTGATGCCGGCGAACAGGCCTTGGGCCGCCGCCTCTTCGTAGCCGGTGGTGCCGTTGATCTGTCCGGCAAAGAACAGGCCGCGGATCGCACGGGTCTCGAAGCTGCTCTTGAGTTCGCGCGGATCGAAGTAGTCGTACTCGATGGCGTAGCCCGGGCGCAGGATGTGGGCGTTTTCCAGGCCGGCCATCGAGCGCACCAGTTGGTACTGGATGTCGAACGGCAGGCTGGTCGAAATGCCGTTCGGGTAGTACTCGTGGGTCGTCAGGCCTTCGGGCTCGAGAAAGATCTGGTGGCTGTCCTTGTCGGCGAAGCGGTTGATCTTGTCTTCGACGCTCGGGCAGTAGCGCGGACCCACGCCGTCGATCTTGCCGGTGAACATCGGGCTGCGGTCGAAGCCCGAGCGAATGATGTCGTGCGTGCGCTGGTTGGTGTGCGTCACCCAGCACGGCATCTGCCGCGGGTGCATCTCGACCTTGCCCATGAAGCTGAACACCGGTATCGGCCTCTTCTCCCCTTCGCCACCGGGCATGCCGTCGCCGGGCTGTTCGGTGCACTTCGAGAAGTCGATGCTGCGGCCATCCAGACGCGGCGGTGTGCCGGTCTTCAGGCGGCCCTGCGGCAGCTTCAGTTCCTTGAGGCGCGCCGACAGGCTGATCGCTGGCGGGTCGCCCGCGCGGCCGGCCTGGTAGTTGTCGAGGCCGACGTGGATGCGGCCGTCGAGAAAAGTGCCCGCGGTCAGCACCACGGTGCGCGCGCGGAAGGAAATGCCCACCTGCGTGACGGCGCCGACCACACGGTCGCCTTCGATCATCAGGTCGTCGACGGCTTGCTGGAACAGGCTGAGGTTCGGCTGGTTTTCCAGGCGGTGGCGGATCGCGGCCTTGTACAGCACGCGGTCGGCCTGCGCACGCGTCGCGCGCACCGCCGGGCCCTTGCTCGAATTGAGGATGCGGAACTGGATGCCCGCCTCGTCCGTGGCAATGGCCATCGCGCCGCCGAGCGCATCGACCTCTTTCACGAGGTGGCCCTTGCCGATGCCGCCGATCGACGGGTTGCAGCTCATCTGCCCCAGCGTCTCGATGTTGTGGGAGAGCAGCAGCGTCTTGGCGCCCATGCGTGCGGAAGCGAGCGCGGCTTCGGTGCCGGCATGGCCACCGCCGACGACGATCACATCGAATTCTTCGGGGTACAGCATTGGAAAAAAGGAGCGCACCACAGGACGCGTGCGCGGCGCAAAAAAGGGCACTAATTTTAAGCGGCGATGCCCTGTCGTGCCCCTGGTGTGGACAAGCTAGAGGGCCACGCCAAAAATGGCCAGAGCCCGCGCCGGGATTGCGGAGGATGCTATATATTTAATAGCAAACAACCCACGTCAGGCGGGCACTTGCGCGGGCTTGGGCACCGGATCGGGCTTCTCGATGCCTCGCAGCTCACCGCTGGGGGCCGGCGTGCGCGGCGGCACCGCGCGTTCGTCCTGCAGTTCCTGAATCGTGAGCTTCTTGTCGGTCATGCGCACGGCGCCGAAGATCGTGGAGAAGGCCACGTCCTTCGCATCGCGCCCCGTGCCCACGCGCACCAGCCGGTCGACGGGCGCCATGCGCGTCGGATCGAACAGCACCCACTGCCCGCCCAGCCAGGCCTCGAACACGGCGTGGAAATCCTGCGGCGGCTCGTCGAACCACACATAGCCCACCACCAGCCGCGCCGGAATGTTGAGCGCGCGGCAGAAGGTGATGCCCAGGTGCGCGAAGTCGCGGCACACGCCGGCGCGCTGCACGAACACCTCGCGCGCCGTGGTGGTCGAGTCGCTGCTGCCCGGCACGTAGACGATGCTGTCGTGGATCCAGTCGGCAATCGCCTGCACGCGGCCGATGCCCGGCGGCAGGTCGCCGAAGAGCTGCTGCGCGCAGCGCGCCAGCAGGTCGGACTCGCAATAGCGCGTGGGCAGCAGGTCGCCCAGCACGGCGTCGGGCAGCTGGCTCACCGGCACTTCGGGCAAGGTCGCCGGCACATGCACCACCGGGCGCCGCACCGTCGCGCGGTAGGCGATGGTCAGCGGGCCGGGTTGGGCGTCGAAGCGCACGTAGCGATTGCCGCTGTCGGCCTCGCAGCCTATCCGCAACCGCGCGGGCGGCTCGATGGTCAGCGTTTCGGCCAGCACCGTCTGCGCGCCCGTGCGCGCGGCCTCGATGTTCAGCCGCAGGTGCGCCGGGGCGTCGACCTCATAGTCCAGGCGCAGGTCGATGTGCGACAGGTGCATGGCACGGGCCAAGGGCGCGCCGGCCGGCAGCGCGGTCAATCGATCGCTTTCTTCACCGCGCCGACGCCGAGTGCGGCCAGCACCACGAACAGCACCGCCAGCACGAGGAACAGCCCGAACAGCAGCTTGGCAATGCCCGCCGCACCGGCCGCAATGCCGCCGAAGCCCAGCAGGCCGGCCACGAGCGAGATGACCGCAAAAATGATCGCGTACTTGAGCATGGTGAACCACTCCTTTGTTGCCTTGCAGCGGCTTGTGCCGCCGTGTCGGGACTGTAGAAAGCCCCGGCCGGCCGCCCGATAGTCGGCGCGCGCGAGCCGCCGTAGGACAAAAACGCGACGCAGCCAAACCCGCTAGCATCCCCTGCGGTCGCACAGATCTTTTCCTTCTATCCATTGGAGTTTTTTCGAATGAAGCTGTACTACTCGCCCGGCGCCTGCTCGCTCTCCCCCCACATCGCGCTGCACGAAGCCGGCATTGCCTTCGAACCCGTGCTGGCCAGCATCAAGAGCCACAAGCTGCAAGACGGCACCGACTACTACGGCATCAACCCGCTGGGCTACGTGCCGATGCTCGAGCTCGACGACGGCACCCGCCTGCGCGAAGGCCCGGCCATCGTGCAATACATTGCCGACCTCGCCCCCACCAAGAACCTCGCGCCCGCCAACGGCACGATGCCGCGCTACCGCCTGCAGGAGTGGCTGACCTTCATCGGCACCGAGATGCACAAGGGCTTCAGCCCGCTGTTCAACCCGGCCATGCCCGAAGAAGCCAAGACCATCTCCAAGGACAAGCTCAAGGCCCGCTTCGAGTGGCTCGACAGCGAACTCGCCGCCAAGCAGTACCTGATGGGCGAGCATTTCAGCGTGGCCGACGGCTACCTGTTCACCGTGACCAACTGGACCAAGCCCACCGGCGTGGACATCTCGGCCTTCCCCAACGTGCTGGCCTGGCACGCCCGCGTGGCCGCCCGCCCCGCCGTTCAGGAAGCAATGAAGGCCGAAGGCCTGCTGAAGTAAGCCGAAGCCCACCGATCCGGGGGAAAACCCGGATCGATTCAGCCAGAAGCCGCCTTGCGCGGCTTTTCTTTTGCCTCATAAACTCTATAAATAGAACTTTAGAGATTGAGGCCGATGTCTTCTTCTTCGCCTTCTTCCAGCCCGGACGAACCCGGCGCACCCGGTGCACGTGGCCCGCTCACCGGCGTGCGCGTCGTCGACGTCACGACCATCTTCATGGGCCCTTCGGCCACGCAGATGCTCGGCGACCTCGGCGCCGACGTGATCAAGGTCGAAGCGCCCGAGGGCGACGTGGTGCGCGGCATTGGCGCCCAGGGCCAGCAGAAGATGGGCCCGCTGTTCCTGGGCATGAACCGCAACAAGCGCAGCATCGCGCTCGACCTGAAGTCGCCCGAGGGCCGCGCCGCGCTGCTCGACCTCGTGCGCGACGCCGACGTGCTCACCTACAACGTGCGCCCGCAGGCCATGGAGCGCCTGGGCCTGGGCTACGACGCGCTCGCCGCCCTCAACCCGCGCCTGCTCTACGTCGGCATGTTCGGCTTCTCGCAGCGCGGGCGCCATGCCGCGAGCGCGGCCTTCGACGACCTCATCCAGGCCGCCTGCGCCCTGCCCCAGGCCATGGCCATGGGCAGCCCCGACGGCACGCCGCGCTACCTGCCCATCACCATCGCCGACCGCTCGGTGGGCCTGTATGCCTTCGGCGTGATCAGCGCCGCGCTCTACGGCCGCGAGCGCACCGGCCGCGGCCAGCGCATCGACGTGCCGATGTTCGAGACCATGGTGCCGCAGGTGCTCGGCGACCACCTCTACAACCAGACCTTCGTGCCGCCGCAGGGCGACTTCGGCTACCCGCGCCTGCTCTCGCCCGAACGCCGCCCCTACCCGACACGCGACGGCCACGTCTGCTGCCTGATCTACACCGACCCGCAGTGGCGCGCCTTCCTCGCCGCCATCGGCCAGCCCGCACTGTTCGACAGCGACCCGCGCTTTGCCGACATCCGCGCGCGCACGCGGCACATCGACGCGCTCTACGCGATGGTCGGCGAGGCGCTGGCCACGCGCACCACCGCCGAGTGCCAGGCCCTGCTCGCGGGCACCGACATCCCGGTGTTCCCGATGCACACCTTCGACACGCTGCTCACCGACGCGCACCTGCAGGACATCGGTTTCTTCAGCGAGATGGACCACCCCGACGTCGGCCGCATCCGCCAGATGGCCGTGCCCAGCGAATGGTCCGGCACGCCGCCCGGCCCCGCCACGCCGCCGCCGCGCCTGGGCCAGCACAGCCGCGAGGTGCTGCGCGAAGCGGGCTACGACGACGCGCGCATCGACGCCCTCATTCACAACGGCGCCGTGCGCGCATCCTGATGACCACCACCGCTTCTTCCTTCATCGCCTGCGACATCGACGGCCACGTCGCCACCCTCGCGCTCGACCGGCCCGAACGCCGCAACGCCTTCGACCTCGAGATGCGCGCGCAGATGTTCGATGCGATCCGCAATGCCGTCGAAGACCCACAGGTTCGTGCCATCGTCCTCACCGGGCGCGGCGGCCACTTCTGCGCGGGCGGCGACGTCAAGGGCATGCGCGAGATCGAACGCCTCGAAGCATCCGCCGGCCGCCTGCGCATGAAGGACGCACAGGCCGGCATGCGCCTGCTGATGCAGAGCGACAAGCCCGTCGTCGCGGCCGTCGAGGGCTGTGCCTACGGCGGCGGCTTCGGCCTTGCGCTGACGGCCGACATCGTGCTCGCCGCGCCCAGCGCGCGCTTCTGCATGTCGTTCATGAAGGTCGGCCTCGTGCCCGACTGCGGCTCGCTCTTCACGCTCGCGCGCAGCGTGGGCCTGAACCGCGCCAAGGCGCTGATGCTGTCGGCGCGCGAGCTCGACGCACAGACCGCGAGGGACTGGGGCATCGTGCATGAAGTCATCGCCGCCGAGGCGCTGCTGCCGCACGCACAGGCCCTCGCCGCCGTACTGGCGAACGGCCCCGCCACCGCCATCGCCCTCACCAAGCAGGGTCTGCAGCGCACCTTCGACAGCGACATGGACGCGATGTTCGAGTTCGAAGCCATGGCGCAAGGCCTGGCCTTCGCCACCGACGACCACCGGCAGGCCATCGACGATTTCACGCAGCGCCGGCCGGCGCGCTTCCAGTGGCCCGCCTCGCCCTCCTCTTCTTCCTCTTGACTCAAGGACCCACCGCATGACCGACCACGCCCCGTCCCCCACCGAACTGCGCGAGGAAATGCGCGGCGCCGTGATGTGGCTCACCATCGACCGCGAAGCACGCCGCAACGCCATCAGCGCGGGCGTGCTCGCCGGCCTGTCCGATGCGCTGGCGCGCGCCAACCACAACACCGACGTGCGCGCCGTCGTCATCACCGGCGCGGGCACGCGCGCCTTCTGCGCGGGCGCCGACCTGCAAAGCGGCAGCGCCTTCAAGTTCGATTACTCGCAGCCCTACCAGGGCTTCGCCAACCTGTTCCGCCAGGCGAAGCAATCGACCGTGCCGCTCATCGCGCGCGTCAACGGCGCGTGCATGGCCGGCGGCATGGGGCTCATGGGCATGTGCGACATGGCCGTGGCCAGCAGCCAGGCCGTGTTCGGCCTGCCCGAGGTGAAGGTCGGCCTCTTTCCCGCGCAGGTGCTCAGCGTGCTCGGCGACCTGCTGCCGCGCCGCGTGCTGTCCGAGATGTGCATCACCGGCGAGCCGATCACCGCCGCGCAGGCGCTCGAACACGGCCTCGTCAACCGCGTGAGCGATGACGTCGACGAGAGCGTCGACTGGCTGCTCGGTCGCATGCTCGACAAGTCGCCCGCCGCCATCCGACGCGGCCTGTACACGATGAAGAAGATCGAGGCGATGGCGTTCGAGGAATCGATGGCCTTCACCGAAAGCCAGATCGCCCTCTTCGCCCTGACCGAAGACGCCGCGGAAGGCCAACTCGCCTTCCGCGAAAAACGCAAACCGCAATGGAGTGGCCGATGAACAGCAGCACAAAAAACAGCAAGGACCGCGTCGTCCGCATCGGCGGCGCCTCCGGCTTCTGGGGTGACAGCAGCGTGGGCGCACCGCAGCTCGTGGCCAGCGGACAGATCGACTACCTGGTGTTCGACTACCTGGCCGAACTCACCATGTCGATCCTTGCCGGCGCACGGCTCAAGAAGCCCGAGCTGGGCTACGCCACCGACTTCGTCTCGGTCGCCATGAAGGCCGTGCTCAAGGACGTGGTGGCGCAAGGCATCCGCGTCGTGAGCAATGCCGGCGGCGTCAATCCGCAAGGCTGCGCCGACGCACTGGCCGCGCTCGCTGCCGAGCAAGGCATCGCGCTGAAGATCGCCGTGGTGAGCGGCGACGACGTGTCGCCGCTGCTGCCCGAGCTGCGCGCATCGCAACCGCCCGTGCGCGAACTGCAGAGCGGCGCGGCCCTGCCCGAGCGCGTGCTCACCGCCAACGCCTACCTCGGTGCGCGGCCCGTGCAGGCGGCGCTCGATGCGGGCGCGCAGGTGGTCATCACCGGCCGCTGCGTCGACTCGGCCGTCACGCTCGGTGTGCTGATGCACGAATTCAAATGGCAGCCCGGCGACCACGACCTGCTGGCGGCCGGCAGCCTCGCGGGCCACATCATCGAATGCGGCTGCCAGGCCACCGGCGGCCTGCACACCGACTGGGACACCGTGCCCGACTGGCCGCACATCGGCTACCCCATCGTCGAGTGCAGCGCCGACGGCGGCTTCGTCGTCACCAAGCCCGCGGGCACCGGCGGCAAGCTCACGCCCGCGGTGGTCGGCGAGCAGATGCTCTACGAGATCGGCGACCCCGCCACCTACCTGCTGCCCGACGTGGTGGCCGACTTCACGCAGGTGCGCATCGAACAGGCCGGCGAACACCGCGTGGCCGTGCACGGCGCGCGCGGGCGCGCACCGACCGCCACCTACAAGGTCTGCGCCACCTACGTCGAAGGCTTCAAGACCGCGGCGCAGCTCACCATCGTCGGCTTCGATGCGGTGGCCAAGGCGCGTCGCACCGGCGAGGCGATCCTCACGCGCACGAGCGAGCTGATCGCGGCCGCCGGCCTCGGGCCCTACAGCGGCACGCAGCTCGAAGTGCTGGGTGCCGAGTCCTGCTACGGACCGCACGCCCAAGCCACGCCAACGCGTGAAGCCATCCTGCGCCTCGCGGTGACGCACCCGCGCAAGGAAGCCCTGGAGCTGTTCGCACGCGAGGTCGCGCCGGCGGGCACCTCGTGGGCGCCGGGCACCACGGGCGCGGGCGGCGGGCGCGCATCGGTCTCGCCGTCCATCCGGCAGTACGCGTTCCTGCTCGACAAGGCGCGGGTGCAGCCGCGCGTCACGGTCGATGGTGCGCCGGTCGAGGTGCCGCCGACGCAGGCGGGGCCGGGAGACGGCGCACCCCGTGCGGCGGTCGCTTCGGCAGACACCGTGCCCGACATCGACACCGCCGACGGCATCGAGGTGCCACTGATCCGCCTGGCCTGGGCCCGCAGCGGCGACAAGGGCGACACCTCCAACATCGGCATCATCGCGCGCCACCCCGCGCTGCTGCCGCTGCTGCGCGCGCAGCTCACCGAGGCCCGCGTGGCCGCATGGCTCGCGCACCTGGTGAAGGGCCGCGTCACGCGCTACGACGTGCCCGGCATCGACGCCTTCAACTTCGTCTGCGAACAGGCGCTCGGCGGCGGCGGCATGGCCTCGCTGCGCAACGACCCGCTGGGCAAGGGCATGGGACAGATCCTGCTCGCGATGCCGGTGCGTGCGAGCACCGCCCTGCTGGCGCTGTTGCCATGAACGCCGCGCGCATCCGGCGACGCAGGCTGGTGCTGGGCAGCTGCGGCGCCGCAGTGCTCGGCGCGCCGCTGCATGCGCTGGCGCAGCCGGCCTGGCCGTCGCGGCCGATCCGCCTCATCGTCTCCTTCAGCGCCGGCAGCGGCAACGACACCATCGCGCGTGAACTCGCGGTTGCGATGACGCAGCAACTGGGCCAGAGCGTGGTGGTGGAAAACCGCGGCGGCGGTGGCGGCGTGATCGGCACCGACGCCGTCGCCAAGGCCGCGCCCGACGGCTACACCATCGGCCTGGGCACCAGCTCGCAGCTGGTGATGAACGTCGGCCTGTACCGCTCGCTGCCCTTCGACGTCGAGAAAGACCTGCAGGCCATCGGCCTGGTCTCGCGCACGCCGCTCGTGCTGGTGGCCAGCGCCGACATGCCGGGCACGCTGAAGGAACTCATCGCGCTCGCGAAAGCCAAGCCCGGCGTGGTCAGCTACGGCTCCGGCGGCCCGGGCTCCATCAGCCACATCGTCGGCGAAGCCTTCGCCAAGGCGGCCGGCGTGCAGCTGCTGCACGTGCCCTACAAGGGCAACGGCGCCGCGCTGGTCGACCTTTCGGGCGGCCATGTGAAGCTGCTGTTCGACGGGCTGATCTCGACCGCACCGCTGGCGAAGCAGGGCAAGCTGAAGATGCTCGCGATCTCGGGCGACAGGCGCAGCCCGATGGCACCGGCGCTGCCGACCTTCGCCGAGCAGGGCCTGCGCGACTACGAGGCCTACACGTGGAACGAGCTGATGGCGCCCGCCGGCACGCCGCCCGAGGTGCTCGCCAGGCTCAATGGCGCGCTCAACCAGGCGCTGGCGTTGCCGGCCGTGCAGGCGCGGCTCGCGCAGGGCGCGTCTGATCCGCTGGGGCCGACCACGTCTGCGCAGGCCGAGACCTATGGACGGGCCGAGCGCGCGCGATGGGTACCATTCATCCGCTCGCTGCGCATCGACACTCCCTGAGGCGCAGTCCCGCCACGCCACGCCACGCCGTACAGCACAGCGCACCGCCCCCGACATGAACCTCCCCGCCGCGTCCCCTCTTCCTTCGCCCCTGGGTGGCGACCACGGCGCGGGCGTCACGCAGTACCTGCAACTGGCCAGCGTGCTGCGCCACCGCATCGCCCATGGCGAACTGCAGCCCGGCCAGCAGCTGCCCACCGTGGCGCAGCTCGCAGCCGACTACAAGCTCGCGCGCGTTACCGTGCGGCAGGCCTACGGGGTGCTCGCGCGCGAAGGCCTGCTCACCAGCCAGCGCGGGCGCGGCACCTTCGTCGCGGCGCGGCCCGCTGCCTGCGCAGACCCGCTGCTGCGCAACGCCATCAACGATCCGCGGGCGCGCAACATCCGTTTCGACATCCTCGAGCAGCGCCGCCAGCAGCCGCTGCCCGAAGGCCTGGCACGCGGCAGTGCCACCTTTGCGGACTACGCCTTCATCCGCAAGATTCACGTGCACGACGACGAGCCCTTCTGCCTCGTCGAGATCCATGTGGCGTCGGAGATCCACGCGCTCTTTCCGCCCGACAGCGAACAGCACCACAAGATCGCCCACCTGCTCGAACAGCACGCCGCCGACCGCATGCACAAGGTGCAGCAGACGCTCACGGTGGCGCCGGCCGACCTGCTGCTCGCGCAGTACCTGCACTGCTCCTTTGCCACCCCCATCGCGCACATGGAGCGCCGCGTCTTCGACACCCAGGGCCGCATCGCGCTCGCCGGACGCTTCTGGTACCGGGGCGACCGCTTCGTGTCCGACATCGAGATGCCCTTCGCCACCTGGGCCAACGCCGGGGCGTCGCTGATCCCCGAGGCCCTGGCGCTGCCCTGAGAAGGGTGAACGAACCCGCCATGCCCGCTCATCCCGCCCAGGCGCGCGGCTCGGCCACGCCGGATTCATTCACACCTTCTGAGCTGACCTGTCGTCCCTAGCACCAATCGGGACAACCGTGCGACAGCAGGGTTGAGGCGGGCGGCTTAGCCTCGGGCCTGTTTCAACTCTGCCCCTCCATCCGCGATGTCCACCCTTTTCGACCCCGTCCAGGCCGGCGACCTGCAGCTCGCCAACCGCATCGTGATGGCGCCCCTCACGCGCAACCGCTCGCCCAATGCGATCCCGCCCGACATCGCCGCCACCTACTACGCGCAGCGCGCCAGTGCCGGCCTGCTCATCACCGAAGCCACCGCCATCAGCCACCAGGGCCAGGGCTATTCCGACGTGCCCGGCCTCTACGGCACCGAACAGCTCGACGCCTGGAAGCGCGTGACCGACGCCGTGCACGCCCAGGGCGGCAAGATCGTCGTGCAGCTGTGGCACGTGGGCCGCGTCTCGCACACCGAACTGCAACCCGATGGCGGAAAGCCCGTCGCGCCCTCGGCCATCACCGCCAAGACCAAGACCGTGCTCATCAAGGACGGCGTGCCCACCTTCGTCGAAACCTCGGAGCCGCGCGCGCTCGACGCCGCCGAGCTGCCCGGCATCGTCCACGCCTACGCCGTGGCCGCACGCAGCGCCGTCGAGACCGCGGGCTTCGACGGCGTGGAGCTGCACGGCGCCAACGGCTACCTGCTCGACCAGTTCCTGAAAGACGGCAGCAACAAGCGCACCGACGACTACGGCGGCTCCATCGAGAACCGCGCACGCCTGCTGCTCGAATCCACGCGCGCCGTGGTCGACGCCGTCGGCGGCGGCAAGACCGGCATCCGCCTGTCGCCCGTCACGCCCGCCAACGACGCGCACGACAGCGACCCGCAACCGCTGTTCACCTACGTCGTGAAACAGCTCGCACCGCTGAACCTGGCCTACATCCACATCATCGAAGGCGCCACCGGCGGCCCGCGCGAAATCGCCGACCGCCCCTTCGACTACGAAGCCCTGAAGGCCGCCTACCGCGCCGCTGGCGGCAAAGCCGCCTGGATGGTCAACAACGGCTACGACCGTCCGCTGGCCGAAGAAGCCCTGAAGGAAGGCGACGACCTCGTGGCCTTCGGCAAGCCCTTCATCTCGAACCCTGACCTGGTCCGCCGGCTGCGTGAGAACGCGCCGTTGAACGAGCTGGACAAGGCGACGATGTATGGGGGTGGGGTGAAGGGGTATACGGACTATCCGGCGTTGAGCTGAGTCGGCCCTTCGGCGTCAACTTCTTCGCGCTAGCCTCGCCCTTTTTCGCAGGCAGCGCGTGAGGTGACGATTGTTCGCAGTGTGCGCCGCGCAGTCCCTGCAGACTGCGCCGACCTCTTTTCCTCCCAAGGAAGTCGTCGATGCCGCGCACGCTGTCTGTTTCTTCTGCTGCGATTCCTGTTGTTCTTGGTCGCCCCGTGCTGGAGCCTGTGCGGCTGTCGGGGCATGAGGGGCTCAATGGCCTGTTTGCCTACGAGCTCTTTCTCAAGACCCCGGATGTGCTGGCTCTGTCCGGCGTCTCTTCTGGCGCCGACTTTGATCTCGATGCGTTCATCGGCCGCGAGATCAGCTGCGAGATCGAACTCGATGGTTCTGTCCCTCGCCAGCTCAACGCCCTGATCACCGACGCGGCCCTTTGGGGCGAAGAAGGCCGCCACGTCCAGTACAAGCTCACCCTTCGCCCCTGGCTGCACCTGGCCACCCTGCGCACCGACTGCAGGATCTTCCAGAACCTCAGCGTCGTTCAGATCCTGGACGCACTGCTCGCCAGCTACGCCTTCCCCGTGGACAAGCGCCTGATCGAGCACTACCCGGCGCGCGACTACCAGACCCAGTTCAACGAGAGCGACTTCGCCTTCTTTGCCCGCCTGTGCCAGGAATGGGGCATCAGCTACCACTTCGAGCATTCGGACGGCAAGCACCGCTTGGTGCTCTCGGATGCCATGGGTGCGTATTCGGCTGGCGATGCGCTGTACGAACAAGTCGAGTACCACGCCCCGGGCTGGAAGATCGATGCCGAGTACATCCACAGCTTCGTGCCTGCCCATCAGCTCACCAGCGGGAAGTACGCCACCCGGGACTACGACTACACCCGGCCGAGGGCTGATCTGAGTGTTTCTCGAACTGATCCGCGCCCGACCGGGCAGGCTGACGGCGAGGTCTACCAGTGGCATGCAGGAGCGGGAAGCAGTCACTACGCCCAGCCCAATGCGGGGGCTGATGCAGGCACTGATCCTCACGGCGACGGCCGCTTGCTCTCTCTTCTGCGCATGCAGGCACTGCGCACCCATGGCGCCCGGGCCCAGGCCAGCGGCAACCTTAGAGGCATGGTGCCCGGATGCACCTTCCAGCTGATGAAACACCCGAGGGAATCGGCCAATGGCGAGTACCTGATCCTGGACACCCGCTTCCTCATCGAGGACGTGGCCGAAGACAGCCAGAACCGCGAAGCCAATCCTGACCGCAAGCAGCAATGGCGCGTGCAGGTGGACTTCACGGCCCACCCGGTCACAGAGCCCCTGCGTCCCGAGCCGACACAGCCCAAGCCCGCGATGGTCGGCCCGCAGGTCGCGCTGGTGGTGGGCCCCGAGGGGCAGAACCTGTGGACCGACGAGCTGGGGCGCATCAAAGTGCAGTTCCCCTGGGACCGGCTGGGAGAGAAGAACCAGCACAGCAGCTGTTGGGTGCGGGTGAGTTCACCTTGGGCAGGCAACCAGCTCGGGGGCATCCAGATCCCTCGCATTGGTCAGGAAGTCATCGTCGGCTTCATTGCGGGAGACGCGGACCTGCCGATCTGCATGGGGCGGGTGCACAACCAGGTCAATCTGCCGCCGTGGCAGCTGCCCGGCCAGAGCGCATTGAGCGGGTTCAGGAGCCGGGAGCTGACCGAGGGTGGGGGCAACAGTGCGGCGGGCCGCTCGAATCACCTGATCCTGGATGACACGGCTGAAAAAATCCAGGCGCAGCTCAAGAGCGATCACCAGAGTTCAAGCCTGAGCCTGGGAGCGATCACGCGCATCGAGGACAACGCAGGCAGAAAAGACCCAAGGGGTGAGGGCTTCGAGCTGCGCACCGACGCTCACGGCGTATTGAGAGCGCAGGACGGGATGCTCATCACGACCGAAGGCCGCCCCGATGCAGCTCGTCACGCCAAGGACATGGGTGAAACCATCCAGCGCCTGACGAGTGCACGCGACCAGATCGAAGGCCTTGCCGACGCGGCCCGCACGGCCGAGGCTCAGGACGGCAACGACGACCAGTCCACCGTCGCCCAAGCCATCAAGCAACAGAACGAAGACCTCCGGGGCCACGGCAGCTCATCGACCGAAGGCCGCTTCCCCGAACTGGCCGCGCCGCATCTCGTGCTGGCCAGCCCCGCGGGCATTGCAGCCACCTCCACCACGCACCTGCATGCACACACCGGCACGCACATCCAGCTCACCAGCGCCGGCCACACCTCCCTGAGCGCCGCGCAACGCCTCCTCGCCAGCGTGGCGGAAGGCATGCGCATCTTCACGCTCAAGAGCGGCATCAAGGCCTTCGCATCGCAAGGCGACATCCGCATCGAAGCCCAAAGCGACGCCATCGAGGCCACCGCCTTGAAAGACATCAACATCGTGAGCACCGAAGACACGGTCTACATCACTGCCAAGAAGAAGGTCACGATCAACGGCGGCACCAGCTTCAGCGAATGGAGCGAAGGAGGCATCCGCCACGGCACGCTGGGCACATGGATCGAGCATGCCGCGATGCATGGGACGCCAGGGCCGGACAAGAAGCCAGGGCCGACAGCGCAGACCGTGTGCTGGGAGTGCCTGGCACGCGCCGCCCGTCAGGCCTCGCCCGTGGCGCCCCGCGTTTGACAAGACCGACACCGATGGAAATTCCAGCGTACGAACGCGAAGCGTTCGAGGACGAGATTTCGCAAACCATTGCGCAGGACATAGGCACTTTCGTCCGCCTCTCGCGCCAGAGCGGTCAACGTGGCCACGCACTGGTGAACGCCGGCCAATGTGGGGTGGTCGACGAAAACAGGCAGGAAGACGGATGGATAGCGCGTCTGGTGGCGCGATACCAACTCGATGCGACACCTTTGTTCCTTCACACGCCGGAAGCCGCTGCGGCCGGCGTCGGACCTTGGTTGGTCGAACTGCCATCCATGGCCGAAGCGGCGGATGCATCGCCATGGCTGCACGACCTCGCACGCGGAGCAGGTGCCGTGCATGCCCTCAGTCTCGTGGCTTCGCCATTGCGGCCGGTCACGCTGGCAGCGCACCTTCGCAGTTGGCTCGACGCCGTGATACCCCCGGATCCTGCGCTCGACGACGACGAGGCCGTCGGCGCCGTGCTTCGCTGGTTCGATCCGCGCATCGGCTTCGACATGGTGATCCGCTGGCCCGACGACGTTCGGCAAGACTTCTTGAGCGCATTCACCTGGGCAGGATGGAACGCCGAATTCCATCCGCACGGTCTTCGATGCAGCAAGCCATTTGCGCCGCGAAGTGCCGCGCGCACAGCACCCTTGCGATTGGACAAGGACCTGCTGCTCGCCATGGCTCCGCTCAACCGGGCCGATGCACTCCTGGCCCATGTGCATGATCGTTTCGGGTCGCCAGTGTTCCAGCACATCGCCCCTGCCTTGCAGCGTTGGATCGCCCTCGATCAGCTGCAAGCCGTGCAGCGCCTCGGCCTGAACGATTTCGAAAACTGGATCACGCTGCTGCATCAGTCGCTGAGCCTGCACCCCGAACTGCCGCAGCTACCCGGCCTTGCCAAAAACTGGGTCGACACGCGAGCTGCGGGGCGCACGCTCGCCCACGTGCTTGAAGCGCAGCCGGCCGAGTGGTGGCAACAACAACAGAATGCCGCGCCTCGCACCTGGGCCCAGTGGGCGTCTCGATTTCTCGCGCCATTGCAGGCGCGACGCGGCACACCTGATGCCGCCCATGCCTTTTCCGCGCTGTTCTCGGACGCGCCGGCCGTCGCCTGACGTCGACGTCTCACCCACTCGCCTCACTCCAGATCGATCCGTCATGCCCTACCAGCCCAAACCCGGCGTCTGCGACTGTTCCGAAACACCGCTGCTCGAAGAAGAAGCCATCATCCTGTTCCCCAGCCTCGGCACGCCGTTGCTGCTGGCCCCGGGCCAGGTCAAGGCCAGCATCTTCATCGCCGCGCCTTCGAGCATGCGTGGCAAGGCCAAGGCAGCGATCCCTATCGGTGAGGCCGTCGAGATGTACAGGCTGGTCGACCAGCATCTGCGTGTGGTCGACCTTGCAAGCAAACAGGAAGCCGAGCAGGCCGAGGGGTCGACGCGGACCGGTACCCTTTTCAAAGACGGCACGGCATGTGCTGCCGCCAAACCTTGCATCAAAGCCTGGCTCGTTGGCTCTTTCGGACCTGGGGCGCTCATCAGCGATCGACACGGCCGCCCCTTCGCCACCATCGCCCCTGCAGCGGCCCAGATCTACACCAAGGTGCAGGACGTCTACGAGGTCGAGCTCGACTTGTCAGCACCGCCCTTCGCCGATCTGCAGAAGCCCGGCGCCATGAAAAGCCTCGCCTGGATGATCCGACTGAGCGCCGAAGACAAGAAGCTTGAGGCCTTCAAAGGCGTCAAGTACGCCGAGGCCCAAGACCTTGCCATCGCACGCTTCCTGCAACAGCAGGCCACGCGCGACCCTTGGCACTTCGACAAGCTATACGAGTTCGCCATGCCGCCGCCCGATGTCCCGTTCAGCTGGAGCAAGCCCGGCCAAAGACCCGAACTGGACACCCTCCTCAAAAGCTGGCACCCCGTCAAGCGCATGACCAAGCCGCACCTCAAGCTGGGGCATCTCTCCGACGTTCATATCAACATGCGCCAGAACGCCATGGGCCGCAGCGATGCCAAAGTGCTCGAGGAGGCCGACGCGGCTTGGAACCGGCCCGTCGGCAGCAAGGTCTGCAACAGCTTCGAGGCCCTCAAGAAGCTGTTCGAGACGATGGCCACGGGCAGCGACCAGGTCGATGCCGTGCTGCTCACCGGAGACTTGATCGACTACAACCGCAACTTCAATCCCATGGCAGAACCCGGCGGCCCGGGCAGGATCGGCGAGCAGTGGAAAGCCTTCAACCTGCTGGGCAATGTCTTCGACAAGGAAAAAGGCCGCCGCCTCTATCCGAGGGGCCTGGACGACATGATGGTCTTCAGCCTGGTGCGTGAGATGTACCGCAATCCGGCGTACCAGTTGCCCATCATCATGACGAGCGGCAACCACGAGGCCTACCAGGTGCCCTACGGCATCAGCGCTCGGGTGGAGGCGGGCGACCAGCACAACTGGGCGTTCATGCTCGGCGTACTCGAGACCGCGACGCCCAACAGCCGCGATGCACGCAAACGCATGGAAGAGAACGCCCGCACGTCCTGGCCCGACGGCAATGTTCCGGCCGAGGCCCGACGGGCGCAACGAGCCCTTGCGCAGCCCGATGCCGTGGAGCGCCACCGCGCCCAGTTCGAAGCCGCCAGCGCCTGGACGCGCGGCAAGGCCAATGAAGGCATGAGCCGCGACCACAACATGACCATCTACGAGGCCTGCCTCGCCTATGGTCCCACCTACGGCCACGCATTGACGGGCTACAACTTCGACGGCGGCCAGTTCGACTGGTTCTATGCGCTGTTCACACCGCTTGCGGACGTGGTGTATGCCTACGGCGCGGAGAGCACCGACAAGCCGGGCGCCAAAGCCGGACAGGTGATTGCAGCGCTGGGCTGGGGCATCGACGAGAACTTCAAGAACCTGCTGGGCATTGCCGATTGGGGCGTGGACCGCCAGGGGCCGGGAATACTCCCGCGCGCCACCGAGTCGTTCAGCCGCGACCAGCTCAAGCTGCTGACGCAGGCCCGAAGCTACAAGGCTGCGAGCAAGGGCACGCTCACCGTCGCCACGCATTTCACCATCGTGAGCTTCGACGAACCCGAGCCCTACAGCAACGTGGCCAAAAAGAAGGACCGGGTCTTCTTCCACCCGCGCGACGGCGCCACCGGTGTCTGGGGCATGAAGGCTGCACTGAACCACGTCAACGTGGGCACCTGCGAAAAAAACCAGGCCACCTACCTGGCCCAATACGTTCAGCCGATGGATCAGGCGAAGGCCAGCCCCACCCCCAAGGTGGATTGGCATCTGTCGGGCCACAGTCATCGCTCGGGCGTCTACAAGCTCGGGTGGGACCCCCGCGGCATCTACGCATCAGATGGCTGGCGCGTCGAGGTGCGAGAAGCCAAGGACCCAGGCATCCACAACACGCAAACAGTCAAACCGAACACCGTGACGGCGCTGATCGTCTCCAGTTGCGGCGGGCCCATCGGCTACCAAAACCTGGACGGCGAACTCAGCGCCTGGACCGGCCGCCCGCCCGCGGGGACCACGCTCGACCCCACAACGGGCGAGATCCGGCAAGTGAAGACCGATCGGTGTCATGTCGAAGGCAAATTCCAGGGCAAGGGCTTCAACGAAAAGCCCCGGCTGGCGGTGGCACTCGACTACCTGCACGCAATGAGCGGCTTGCCCAAGAAAGGCAACATCCGTGTGCCCTTGCGCTTCAAGCCTGGGTACTTCGCCAAGAGCGGTCAGCTGGAACTGGTCCTGAGCGAGCAGGTGCGCAAGCTAGGGTGCGTGGTGAGCGTGACGTTGTGGGTGTTCGAGAAGAACAAGAAGAGCGGGGCCAAGCAATGGCATCGCATCGAGTCACAACTGAACACCTCTACTTTGGGCTTCAAGAATGAAGACAAAGCGAAGCTGCTTTCGATGATGGAAGCGATGACCTTGGATGCCAACGGTGCATTGGCAATGGCGTGGAGTCCCAAGTCAGTGATCGAGAGCAACCCGAACGCCGAATACGTCACGCTCAGCCGGCGACTCGTGCAATCCTTCTGCGAAGTCACGCTGAGCAAGCCCGTCCCCACCGATGCGGGTGAGGACTGGGCCAAAGACATGCTCCATGCGGACCCTTGGGTGTTTCCTTTGGATATCGCCCTCATCGACGGCAACGTGAACATGGGCGGGTTCAGCTTGAACAAGTCGGACCCGGCGCATCCAAAGAACGCCGCATGGTACTTCGGGCGGCCCATGGGCGAGCGCGGCGAAGTGCCCGACTGGGATTTCTTGTCTGACAACTTTGCTAGCAAAGGATATGTCGACAAGAAGTCCGCCATCTGGGTCAACAAGGACGCCGTGCGATAGGCAGTCCATGCAGCGACGCGACTTCCTTTCTACCTTCGGCTTGGCAACAGCCTCCTTTTTCTTCCCCTTGACTGGATGCTCCATGAGCAGCAAACCCAACATCAAGAATTTCAGCAGGATCTACCGCTATTTGCAGGATCCGGATTTGCGCACCCGTGAAACTGGCGATGCGCTGCTGACGATCGAAGGCGCGGAGTTCAGTGGACTCAATCTTCAAGGACTGGTCTGGCGCCATGTGAAATTCGTCAACTGTGACTTTGCGGGTGCCTATGAAATCAAGCTCGATCGACTTGAGAAGAGCACTTTCGAGAACTGCAAGTTTGTCGGAATTCACGGTTTTGGCGACATGGTGGACGTGACGCTTCATCGCTGTGCCTTTGATGGAGAAACCTATGTGATGGGCTACTCGGACAGCAAGCGCCTGGTGTTCGACGACTGCAACTTCGTCGGAACGGACAGCAACCGCAATCACTGGGGTGCAGTGGGCGGCTACGGAGAAGCAGAGTTCGTGAGATGCAAAGGCAAGTGGTTCGACTTGAGCGGACTCACCCAGTTGGTGATCCGAGACTGTGAATTCGAAACCGTTTCGAGCAAGCACGACCCCAGAGAGGTGGCCAATGTGCATGCGCCGGTTTTGATAGAACGCAGCAAGTTGCGCGGCACTTTCAATATGGTTGCGAGTTCAATCCAATCTCTCACCATCCGTGACACCGTCATCGACGCGCTCGATTTGACCGATACAACCATCAAAGGCGAAGTGACGATGGAGCGCGTCCGCGCAGGCAAGTTAGGTATGGCCGTTGCTTCCGGTCAGGCGCTTGCACTGAAAGCCGTCATAGTCACCGGCAATGGGCAGGAAGTCTTCTATCTCTCAGCGAACCGGTTCGCCAGCGCGTTGTTGGAGAACTGCGTCTTGCCCGACAACTTGAGCGGGGAGAAACCATGGATGGGTGGTGCGCAGAAGGAGCCCGCATACCAAGCCAGGCCACCACTCAACAAGAATTTGACCATTCGCAAATCCAAAGCATCACGCCTGGACGCGAGTTACTTGAACACAGCGCACCTGGTCTTGGATGGTTCCGAGTTCAATCATCTTGATCTGAGCTATGGGCGGATCGGCTTGATGGAGATGAACAACACCCAGATCGGGTTTTCCTTGGATTTGACCCACTGCCAGGTCAACGACTTCAAGCAAACGGGTGGCACCAGTTTGAAGAGCCTGGGCGGTCTCAAGCTCGACGGTTCCAACATCAACCTGCCGCAATGAACCATCCGCACATGAGAAAAATAGACAGATTCGATCTCGACAGCCACCACATCGAGCTGACATGAAAGGCTGCTTTTCAGATCCACATTTCTTCCTGCTGTGCAGCATTCCCTGGCTTCTTCTGGGGTTGCTCGTCGGTGGCATCGTGCTCGGGTTCAAGATGGCACGAGACGGAGCAGGGTTCTCAAGATTCATGGGGGTTTTGATCTTTCTCACATGCCTGCTCAGCGCGCCTCTTCTTCTCTGGCTCAACACGATGATTTTTAGCAGTAGCCTGTCGTTCGGCAGCAATTGGATGGGCACTCGATAGTCGGTGCTCCGTGGCCGAACCAATGGCAGCGTCTACCCCATTGCGAGCCGTACGACGAACGAATTGCCCTGGCTGCACGCCGCGCGTACCCTTGGTTATTTACCGCACGCATCCTGACCATGACGCGCATTGCCGAACGCCTTAACGCCCTGGGCCTCGTCCTTCCTCCTCCCGTGACGCCACCTCTCGGCGTCAACCTCCCCTTCCAGTTCGTCCGCCTCATCGGCCGACGCGCCATCATCTCGGGCCATGGTCCATTGAATGCCGACGGCCGCATCGCTGCGCCGCTCGGCAAGCTCGGCGCCGAGTTGACCGTCGAGCAGGGCTACACCGCCGCGCGCCTCACCGGGCTTGCGATGCTCGGCAGCCTGCAGCGTGCGCTCGGTGACCTGGACCGCATCACCGCATGGACGCGTGTGTTCGGCATGGTCGCCTCGGCGCCCGGCTTCGACAAACAACCGGCGGTCATCAACGGCTTCTCGGACCTCATCCTCGAACTCTTCGGTCCCGACATCGGCGCCCATGCGCGCAGCGCCGTAGGCATGGCCGAGCTGCCCTTCGGCATTCCGGTGGAGATCGAGGGCGAAGTCGAGTTCGACGCATGAGCGTCGAACCCGCGCCCTGGCACCTGCGCCGCGCGACCGCCGACGACGTGGCAGCCGTCACCGCCTGCGCCGTCGAGGCCTTCCGCACCTACATCCCGCGCCTGGGTCTCACGCCAAGGCCGATGACGCGCGACTATGCCGAGGCCATCGCGCATCTGCAGGTCTGGGTGGCCGAGCGGCCGGCGCAACAGATCGGCGCGGCGCTGCTGCTCGATGTGACCGACGAAGGCTTCCTCATTGATGTGATCGCCGTTCACCCCGACCACCAGGGCAGCGGCGCGGGCCGCGCATTGCTCGACCTCGCCGAGCGCGAAGCGCTGCGCCAGGGCCACGGGTCGATCTACCTGTTCACGAACGAGAAGATGACCGAGAACCTCGCGCTCTACCAGCGCATCGGCTACGTTGAATACCGGCGCGAATCGCTCGATGGCCGCACGCGCGTCTATCTGCGCAAGCCACTGACGGCCGCGTGAAACCTCAGGCGTCGTCTGCGAAGGTCACGCTCACGCGCAGACCCGCAGGCTCCGCCGCTTCGAGCCGCAACTCCGCCCCCAGCAACTCGGCATAGCGCGCCACGATCGACAGCCCCAGCCCCGCGCCCTGCCCCAGCTTCTGGCCTGCGGGACCTTGCGCCCAGCGCTGCATGAGGTCGCGCTGCGCTTCGAGGGGAATGCCGGGTCCGTCGTCGATCACGCTCAGCGTGCGGCCCGCGAGTTCGACCGTGATCGTGCGACCGCCATAACGCAGCGCGTTGTCGATGAGGTTGTCGAGGATGCCCTCCACCAGCGCTTCGTTGGCAAGCACCGTCACGCCGTCGTCGAGACCGCGTGCGCCCAGGTCGACACCGCGTGCATCGGCACGCGCGAGGTGGCGCAGCACGGTCTGTTCGGCCAGCACATCGAGCGCCACCGGTGTGCGCTGCAGGTCGGTGCGCGCCTCGTCGGCCAGCGCGAGTGCGAGCAGCTGGTCGATGAGGTGGCTCGCGCGTGCCTGCCGCTCGGACACGCGCGTGAGCTGTTCGCGCCACACCGCGGTGTCGTGTTGCGCGAGCCCGTACTCGGCGAGTGCGCGGATGCCGGCGAGCGGCGTGCGCAGCTCGTGCGCGACGTTGCCCACGAACTCGCGTTGCGCGCGCACGCTGTAGCGCAGGCGATCGAACAGCGCATTCACCGCATCGCCCAGGCGCTGCAGTTCCTTCGAGGTCTGCGCCACGGCCACCGGCGAGAGGTCGCGCACGTCGCGCGTGTCGAGCGCACGCTGCAAGTCGCCGAGCGGTCGCAGATCGCGTCGGATGCCATGCCAGAGCCACACGGCCAGCAGCACGAGCAGCAGCACCTGAGGCGCCATGGCATAGAAGAGCAGCCGTTGCACCAGTGCCGCGCGGCTCAGCGTGGTCTGCGCCACGATGACGCGGTAGGGCATGTGCAGGCCGGGCTCCGCGTCGTGATCGAGCACGACCGCACGCAGCACGTTCCCGTCGTAGTCGATGTCGGAAAAGCGGTAGCGCGAACCTTCGTCGGGCAGCGGCGCCTTCAGGTCGCCCCTGCCCGAGATGGGCGTGCCGTCGAGCCGCTGCACCGAGAAGTAGACCTTGTCGGTCTGGTCGAACAACACGGTCGCCACTTCGCGCGGCGTCAGCAGCAGCTCGATGCCGCGCTCGCCGGCCTGCACGTTGGCCGACAGCGCATAAGCGTCGTCGAGCATGCCGCGGTCGAAGGCCTGTTCGGAGAAGTAGTTGGCGATGACCAGTGCGATCACCGCGCCCGCCATCCAGGTCAGCGCCAGCGGCACCAGCACGTTGCGCAGCACGCGCCGCGTGAGCGACGGCGCGGTGCGAGCGGCCGTCGGCGTTGCCTCGCTCACAGGCGGCCTCACACCTCGGCTTCGAGCAGGTAGCCGATGCCGCGCAAGGTGCGGATGCCCGCACCCGAACCGAGCAGCTTCTTGCGCAGGCGCGAGATGAAGGCCTCGAGCGCGTTGTCGCCGAGCGATTCGTCAAAGCCCGAGAGCTTGTCCGACAGCGCCCGCTTGCTCACCGTGCGGCCCGGCGGGCTCATGAGCTCCCACAGCACCTCGAACTCGCGCGCCGGCAAATCGAGCGGTGCGTTCGCGACCGCGAAGCGCCGCGCCTTGCGGTCGAGCTTGAGCTGGCCGAGCACCACGATGTCTTCGGTGCCCTTGGCGCGCCGCACCAGTGCGCGCAGCCGCGCTTCCACCTCGGCGAGATCGAAGGGCTTGCCCAGGTAGTCGTCGGCGCCCGCATCGAGCCCGGCGATGCGCTCTTCGGTGCGGCCGCGCGCCGTGAGCACCAGCACCGGCGTGCGGTCGCCGCGTGCACGCGCCTGTCGCAACGCAGTGAGGCCGCTCGCGAGGCCGCTGGTGGGGCTGGCGGTGGCAGGCAGGTTGAGGTCGAGCAGCACGGCATCGAAGGGCTGCACGCGCCACAGATGGTCGGCGTCCTCGACGTTGGTCGACACATCGACCCGGTGGCCCGCGTCGGCGAGGCTGCGCAGCATCACGTCGCGCAGCACGGTGTCATCTTCCACAAGCAGGATTCGCATGGTGAGTGAATGAGTGGGTGTGTGATTCTGTGGATCTGCCCTGGCGAAAGACGCGTCAGCGGCCGGTCAGTCGCTCACCGCGATAAACGCGGCATGAGCATACGACACGCCTTCCGATGAGTGCACGCGATCCCTCCGATCCCTTGAGCCTGGTGTCCCCCGCCGTGCAGCGCACCGCGGTGGTTCTGCTCCATGGTTTATGCAGCACACCTGACGAGCTGCTGACCGTGCAATCGACCTTGCAGCGCCACGGGTATGCGGTGCAGCCGCTGTGCATCGTGGGCTACTCGTTCGACGCGGCCGCGCCACTGCAGCAGGCCGTGCCTTTCGAACGCTGGCTCGACACGCTCGAAGCGCACGTGAAGGCGCTGCGGCGCACGCACGACCGCGTGATGCTGGTCGGCATCTCCGCCGGCGCATCGCTGGCGCTGGGCGGTGCCATCCGTTGCGGACGCGAGGTGGACGCGCTGGTGCTCATGTCGACCACGCTGCGCTTCGACGGCTGGGCCGTGCCACGCACGCGCTGCCTGCTGCCGCTGGCTTTCTACACGCCGCTGGGCCGCTTCTGGCAGTACCGTGAGCGCCCGCCCTACGGCGTGAAGAACGAGCGCGTGCGCACCTGGATCGAACGCGAACTGCGCCATCGCCAGGTCTCGCGCGCCGGCAGCGCGGTGATCGGCGTGGGCCACCTGCGCGAGCACGACCGGCTCATCCGCCATGTGAGGCGACGCCTGAACGACGTGCAGTGCGAACAGGTGCTGGCGCTGCATGCGCGCGAAGACGAGGTGGCCAGCCTGTCGAACCTCGACCTGCTCGTGCGCGGGTTGCGCTGCGCCTCGCTGCGCACCGTGGTGTTGAACAACAGCTACCACATGATCTCCATCGACAACGACCGCCAGCAGGTGGTGCGCGAGACCCTCGCCTTCGCCGAGACCGTGGCCCACGGTCCGGTGCCCGCACCCGTGTTCCGCGCCCGCGGACTTTCTGTTCTCCACGCCTGAAAGAAAGGAACCCCCTCATGTCTTCCTCTCCCACCTTCAACAGCATCGCCGCCCTCCTCGAGACCGACTTCCGCGTCGCGCGCGCGGAGATCTCGCCGGCCACCGCGCTGTCGGACCTCGGCCTCGATTCGCTCGCGCTCATGGAGTTCGTCTTCGCGGTAGAAGACGCCTTCCACCTGCGCATTCCGGAAGACCGGCTCGACCCGCGCGAAGCCGGCATCACGCTGCAGCGGCTGTGCGAGGTGATCGATGCCGAAGGCGAAGCTGCCGCCGCGCGCAGCGAGCCGATGGCTGCCACCGCATGAGCAGCGGCGCCGCCCACGCCGTGCTCGCGGCCGCCTCGACCGCGCACACCGCTGCCGCACCTGTGCATGTGAGCGGCCTCGGCTTTGTCACGCCACTCGGACGCAGCATCGAGGCCTTCGACGATGCGCTGTTCGCCGGCCGTTCCGCGGTGCGCGCGCAGACGCTCGAAATCCCCGGCATGGACCCGATGGCGATTGCCGCCGCCACCTGCCACTTCGACGCCAGTGGTGTGCGCAGCGCCTCGCGCCTGCCACTCGACCGTGGCACCGCGATGGCATTGGCCGCTGCGCAAGATGCCGCGGCCGATGCCGGGCTCGACCTCGACACCATCGACCGCGACCGCCTCGGCATCTTCTGGGGCAGCGGCCTGGCCGGCGCCAGCACCTTCGACGCCACCACGCGCGCGCTCTACGGCGCGCAGCGCCGCATGCGCCCCACCACCGTGCTCACCGTGATGCCCAACGCGGCCGTCGCCGAACTGGCACTGCACTTCGGCGCGCGCGGTGCAGCGCTGGCCTATGCCTGCGCCTGCGCTTCGTCCGCGGTGGCCATCGGCGAAGCCATGCGCGCCATCCGCGGCGGCTGGATCGACATCGCCATCGTCGGTGGCCACGATGCGATGCTCACGCCCGGGGTGATGGCCAGCTGGCACGCGATGCGCGTGATGGCGCCGCCACCGGCCGATGCGCCCGCGTCTGCCTGCCGTCCGTTCTCGGCCGACCGCGCGGGCTTCGCCATCGGCGAAGGCGCGGCGGCGCTGGTGCTCGAATCGGAGGCGCATGCACACGCACGCGGCGCCGGTGCGCAGCCCTTCGTTCTCAGCGGCTACGCGAGCAACTGCGACGGCACGCACATCACCAACCCCGACCCGGCCGGCCAGGTGCGCGCGATGCGTGCGGCGCTGCGCGACGCCGGACTCACGCCGTCTGACATCGGACACATCAACGCCCACGGCACGGCCACGACCGCGGGCGATGCTGCTGAAGCCGCGTCGATCGGTGAACTGTTCGGAGATGCCGCGCCGGTCAGCGCGACCAAGGCGATCCACGGCCATGTGCTCGGCGGCGGCGGTGCCATCGAACTCGTGGCGGCGCTGCGCGCATTGGCCCGCGAGACCTTGCCGCCCATCGCGCACCTGCAGACGCCGGATGCTGCGTTCGGCAACGTCGACTTCGTGCGCGGCGCCGCACGTGAGGCGCGGGGGCTGCGCCATGTGCTGTCGAATTCCTTCGCCTTCGGCGGCACGAATGCGGTGATCGTGGCGAGCCGGCGCTGACCTCCAGAGGGCAGAAAAACCGGTGCCATCGTCGGCACCGCCTTGCTATGCTGCGCCGCATCGTTCCCACAGAAGAAGCGCGACATGCCCCTGCACCGCCTCGCCACCCCCTCTGATTTCGACGCCGTCTTCGATCTCTACATGCACGAGCGGGTCGTGCCCTACCTCGGCTATGACCCGATGCCGCGCGAAGACTTTCGCGCGGTCTTCCAGGGCCTGATCGACAGCGGTGCTTTCTTCATCTTCGACGTCGATGGCCAGGTCGCCGGTTTCTACCGCGTCACACGCTACCCGGGCCGTGCGCAGCATGTGGCGAGCCTGGGCACGCTCGCGGTCGATCCCACATTGCATGGCCGCGGCATCGCGCAAACCATGGTGACCGACGTGCTCGCGCGGCTGAAGGCCGAAGGCGTTCGCCGCGTCGAGCTGATGGCCGAGAGCGACAACGCCACGGCCCTGCGTTTCTATGCCCGGCTGGGCTTCGTGCACGAAGGCACGCTGCGCCAGTTCTACCGCCGGGCCGGCGAAGCGGACTTCATCGACGAGCATCTGATGGCGCTGCTGTTCGACTGATCCGCTGTCGGGTCAGTGCTGTTGTTGCTGGTGCTTCGGCTTCCAGCGCCGCAGCAACAGCGCATTGGCCATCACGCTCACGCTCGACAGCGCCATCGCCGCACCGGCCACCACCGGACTCAACAAACCGAAGGCCGCGAGCGGGATGCCGGCCACGTTGTAGGCAAAGGCCCAGAACAGGTTCTGCCGGATCTTCGCCACCGTGCGGCCCGAGAGCTCGAGCGCTTCGGCCACGAGCGCGAGGTCGCCGCGCATCAGCGTGATGCCGGCTGCTTCCATCGCCACGTCGGTGCCACCGCCCGAAGGCGCCATCGCGATGCCCACATCGGCCGCGGCCAGTGCGGGCGCATCGTTCGCACCGTCGCCGACCATCGCGACCACATGGCCGTTCTTGCGCAACGCGCTCACCTGCTCGGCCTTGTCGGCGGGCAGCACGTCGGCGCGCACGTCTTCGGCGGGAATGCCGAGCCGCGCCGCCATCGCCTGCGCCGCGCGCAGGTTGTCACCCGAGATCATCACCACGCGCAGGCCACGCGCACGCAAGGTGCGGATCGCTTCGGCCGCCTGCGGCTTCGGCTCGTCGGCGAAGGCCAGCAGTGCCTGCACATGTGCAGAACCGGCGTCGTCGAAGCGCAGCAGTGCGGACACCGTGGCGCCTTGCGACTGCAGGCGCTCGATGTCGGCTTCGGCCGGCATCGCATCGAGTTCGCGGCACCAGCGCAAGCTTGCGAGGGCCCAGGTCGTGCCGTTCACTTCGCCGCGCACGCCGCGGCCCGGCATCGCCTGCATCGCGCCGAGCGGCGGTGCCTGCACGCCGCGTTCAGCCGCAGCCGTCAGCACGGCGCGTGCGAGCGGATGCTCGCTGCCGCTTTGCAGGCTGGCGGCCGTGGCGAGCAGGTCGTTTTCGTTGGCCAGCGCACCGGCCGCGGGCAGCAGCGCCGTGAGCACGGGGCGGCCCACCGTCAGCGTGCCGGTCTTGTCGAAGGCCACGGTGTCGACGCGGTGCGCGATTTCCAAAGCCCGCGCGTCCTTGATGAGGATGCCGTGCTTCGCAGCCACGCCCGTGCCCGCCATCACCGCCACCGGCGTCGCGAGGCCCAGCGCACACGGACAGGCGATGACCAGCACCGCCACCGCATGGATCAGCGCAGTCTCGACGCCGGCACCCGCAACCATCCAGCCCGCGAACGTGACCAGCGCGATCAGCAACACGACCGGCACGAACACGGCCGCCACCTGGTCGACCATGCGCTGGATCGGGGCCTTGGCGGCCTGCGCGTCTTCGACCAGCCGGATGATGCGCGCCAGCACGCTTTCGGCGCCGACCGCGCGCACCTCGATGACCATGCGGCCGTCGCCGTTCACCGCGCCACCGGTCAAGGCATCGCCGGGGTTCTTCGCCACGGGCAGCGGTTCGCCCGTGAGCATCGATTCGTCGACCTCCGATTGCCCTTCGAGCACGCGCGCATCGGCCGGCACGCGCTCCCCGGGGCGCACGGCGAGGCGGTCGCCGACCATCACGTCGGCCAGCGGCACGTCGCTTTCCTTGCCACGCGCGTTGATCAGGTGCGCCACTTCGGGCCGCAGCTGCTGCAGCGCGCGGATCGCCGACGTGGCCTGGCGCTTGGCGCGCGCCTCGAGCCACTTGCCCAGCAGCACCAGCGTGATCACCACCGCCGAAGCTTCGAAATACAGGTGCGGCACCATGCCGTGCCCCGCATGCTCGCCGGTGGCGGCGCGCCACCACAGCCACAGCGACAGGCCGAAGGCCGCGCTGGTGCCCAGCGCCACGAGCAGGTCCATGTTGCCGGTGCGGGCCTTGGCCGCGTGCCAGCCCGCGCGATAAAAACGCGCGCCGAGCCAGAACTGCACCGGCGTCGCCAGCAGCAGCTGCACCCAGGGCGGCAGCATCCAGCTCTGGCCGATGAGGTCGCCGAGCATCGGCGCCATCAGCGGGATCGACAGTGCCAGACCGACGGCCACGGGCATGAAGCCGTGCCAGGGCGACATCGCCGCGGCCTCGTCTTGCGCAGTGCTTTCGGCACGCGGCTCGTAGCCGGCGGCGCGCACGGCACGGCGCAGCAGCAGCGCCATGTCCTCGCCGCCGGTGGCCACGATGCGGGCCGACTCGGTCGCGAGGTTGACGCTCACGTCCTGCACGCCGGGCACGTTCTTGAGCGCGCGCTCCACGCGCATCACGCACGAGGCACAGGTCATGCCGCCGACCGAGAGGTCCAGCGTGGCGGCGGCGGCCGATGAGGGTGGGGGCTGAATGTGTTCCATGGTGCCGAGGCTAAAGCCTGACACCATGGCAAGGTCAAGCGGCGGTTTTTCAAAGCCCTTGGCTGGACGTTGACATCGTGAGAGGGTTGAAACTGGCGTTGTCCCCGATTCGGGTGTTCAATCCTTCCACCCTTCATCCATTCCCCCCAAGGAGCAACGACGATGAGCCAGAAATTCCAGGTCTCCGGCATGAGCTGCAACCACTGCGTGGAGGCGGTGCAGGACGCGGTACAGACGGTCGATCCGCATGCGCAGGTCACGGTCGATCTCGAAACCGGCCATGTGGACGTGCTGAGCCAGCAGCCGCGCCAGGACCTCGTGGCCGCGATCGAGAACGCCGGCTACACCGTTCAATGACGACAGCGACCATGGCCCACGGCCGCCAGGTGGCCATCGGCGAGGCCGCGCGGCTGTCGGGCGTTTCGGCGCGCATGGTGCGCCACTACGAAGGCCTGGGCCTGCTGCCGGCGGTGGCGCGCACCGAGAGCGGCTACCGCCAGTACAACGACGCCGACATCCACACGCTGCGCTTCATCAAGCGCTCACGCGATCTGGGTTTTTCGATGGAAGAAATCGCCGAACTGGTCGGCCTGTGGCACAACCGCCGCCGCGCCAGCTCGAGCGTGAAGCGCATCGCCGAAAAGCACCTCGGTGAACTGGAGCAGCGCATCGCCGACATGCAGTCGATGCGCAGCACGCTCGCGCACCTCGTGCATTGCTGCCACGGCGATGCGCGGCCCGACTGCCCGATCCTCGACGACCTGAGCCAGGTCTGAGCCTGAGCCTGAGCCGCGAGGCTCAGGCGTTCTTCACGAGCGACAGGACCTGGCTCGTGTCCAGCGTGCGCGCCCGTTCCTGGATCGCCGGCAGGTACTGCGTCTGCAGGCCCTGCCCTTCCTTCACCACGTTGGAGAACGCGTCCTTCAGCATCTGCGTGGACAGCGTGCGGCCGCCCGCGTAGTAGCGCTTGGCCACATGGCCCAGCGCATAGGTCGACGCGAAGCTCATGCCCGAGCTCACGGCCTGCTTGCCGAGACCGCCCAGAAGGCCGCCGCCGACCTTGCCCAGCAAGCCGCCAAGCAGCTTGCGCCCGGCCTGCTCCAGGTACTGCGAGGTCAGGCCCACGCCCACGGTGGCCAAAAAATCCTTGATGTGGCCCGTGTCCAGCTGGTAGCCGTGCGCCTGGCCGATGCGATAGACCAGCTTCATCTGCAGCGGAATGATCGCCATGGTCGACAGCGTTTCGGGCAGCAGCTCGAGCGCGCCGTTGAGGATGGCGGCGTTGAGGATCGCGCGGTCCAGCTCGGTGCTGTCGGGCGCCTGCGGCGCGGCGGGGGCTGCCGCTGCAACCGCAGTCGCGCCCGTGGCCGCCACAGCCGCCGGCACCGCGGCGGCAATGTCTTCCGCCCGCTGCGAGAACTGCGCCGCCGAGGCGTCCAGGCCGAGCGAGCTGCGCACGTCCATCAGAAAGAGCCGCTCCGGCTCCGACTGCACGCCGTCGGCGTCGCACATGCACACCGCCATCTCGTACGCCAGCTGCCGCGACTCGGCGCTTTTCAGCTCGCCGGCCACCGAGGCCAGCGACACCCGCTTCATGAGCACATCTTGATAGATCGTCGGCAGGTTCACGCCGTCGGCCTGCGACAGGCCCTCGGCGATGCGCTTGATCTCGGCGCGCTCACGTTCGTGCTTTTCGCCGTCGACGAAGGCCGCCAGCAGGCTCAGGGTGACGATCGCTTTTGTTTCAGAAGGTGTCATGTTCGAGTTTTTTCGTCATGTGAAGGAACGGATTGGGTCCGCACCGCGCCCGAAGGTTCCGCTTCGCGTTCTCCCCACAAAACTGGGACAACTCTGTGGGTAACCCCGGCACTGCTCTGTAGGGGCGTTGCAAGTCATTGATTTACAACGGAAATCTACAACATGCCCAAATAACAGGCACTTGATTTCTTTGTCCGAAAACCGCCTTTCGCAGAATTGTGGAAGGCTGTCAAAGGACAACTCTGGGGAGAGTTCTGGCACAAGCCATCGGTTATCCACAGGGCCGGCGGGTTACCCCATGTTGTCCAAGTTGCGGGTACACCACGGAAGCGCGGGTGCGCACAGTGACGCAGGCATGACAAGTCGTTGTCACGTCAAGGAAAAAGCGACCTTTCCACAGAAGGGTGCGACCCTTATCTACTACTACTAATTTGAATAAGAAGAATAAGAAGACAGGAAGAGGAAAAGCCGCGCCCGAAAAAAAAAGCCGCGAAAGGCCGCGCCGGTCCCCGGCGCCTCGGGCGAAAAACCGGGCACGGGTCGTCCTTGGGCCTCGCTAACATCACCGGATGAGCTTCAAACCCCGGATCCTGATTGCCGAAGACGAATCGGGCATCGCCGACACGCTCCAGTACGTTTTGAGCAGCGACGGCTTCCAGCCGGTGTGGTGCGCCACGGCCGAAGAAGCCATCGCGCAGTTCGCGCAGGAACGCCCCGCGCTCGCCATCCTCGACATCGGATTGCCCGACCTGAACGGCTTCGAGCTCTTCAAACGCCTCCAGGCGCTGAATCAGTCGATGGGCGGCCCGGAGGTACCGATGGTGTTTTTGACGGCCCGCAGCGACGAAATAGACCGCGTGGTGGGCCTCGAACTGGGTGCCGACGACTACATCGCCAAGCCGTTCTCTCCCCGGGAGCTGGTCGCCCGGGTCCGAACCATCCTGCGGCGCAGCGCCAGAAACGGCGCAGGAAGCCCACCAGCGGCCGCAGCGACAAACCATGGGGTGCTTCCTCAAAACGCGCCGGCGCCGCCTCCAGCGGCGCCACAGACCCCTGCAACGCCCTTTTCGCTCGACAGCGAGCGCATGCAAATCCGTTACTACGGACGGCTGCTGGAACTCTCGCGCTACGAATACGGCCTGCTCAAACTCATGGTCCAGCGCCCGGGGCGCGTGTTCACGCGCGACGAACTGCTCCAGCTCGTCTGGGACGACGCCAGCGACAGCTTCGACCGCACGGTCGACGCGCACATCAAGACGCTGCGCGCCAAGCTCAAGACCATCGCGCCCGAGGTCGAGCCGATCCGCACCTTGCGCGGCACCGGCTACGCGCTGCACGAAGAATTGCCTGCCAGCAGGGCATGACCCGGCGCACGCGGATCTTCATTGGCATCCTGCTGATCTACACGGCAGGCATCGCTTTCCTGCTGTACCGCGTCGTCTCCGACATCGACCCGCGCTACCGCGAGTCGGCCGAAGAATCCCTGGTCGAAACCTCGCAACTCATGGCCAGCCTGGTCGAGCAGGACGTGATCGCTGGCGCCATCAACACGGCGCGGCTGGAGCCGCTGTTTCGCAGCGTCTACACGCGCGAGTTTTCGGCCCAGATCTACAACCTGCACAAGAGCCGGGTCGAGCTGCGCGTGTACGTCACCGACCGCACCGGCCGCGTGATGTTCGATTCGCTCGGCCGCCACCTGGGCAACGACTACTCGCAGTGGAGCGACGTGAAGCGCACGCTCGGCGGCCTGTACGGCGCGCGCACCTCGCGCGACGTCGACGGCGACCCGCGCACCTCGGTGATGTACGTCGGCGCGCCGATCCGCTGGAACGACGAGATCGTCGGCGTCGTCAGCGTCGGCAAGCCGGTGCAGAGCTTCGGCCAGTTCGTCGAAGACGCACGCGTGCGCACCATCTGGGTCGGCGTCGGTTCGGCACTGGCGCTGCTGCTGCTCACCGTGATCGTTTCGGTGTGGCTGGTGCGGCCCTTCGGCCTGATCCGCGACTACTGGACCTGGGTGCGCGCGCAGCGCAGCCTGAGCCTGTCGCGCATGGCGCGGCGCGCCGTCGATGCGGTGCGCACCGGCTTCGGCGAAATGCGCGACGCGCTCACCGGGCGCAACTACGTGGCCGACTACGTGCAGACCTTCACGCACGAAGTGAAGAGCCCGCTGTCGGCCATTCGCGGTGCGGCCGAGCTGCTGCAGGAACCGCAGATGCCGCACGACCAGCGCGAACGTTTCCTGAAGAACATCGAACGCGAAACCCAGCGCATCCAGGAAATCGTCGACCGCATGATGGAACTCACCGCGCTCGAAACGCGGCGCACCCTCGACCGCACCGAACCGGTCGCGTTGGGCCCGTTGATCGAAGACATTGCGGGCAGCGCGCAACCCGCCGCGTCGCGCCGCGGCATTCGATTGATCGTGAATATTCGGGAGCCCGCGCGTGTTGAAGGCGATCCGTTCTTGCTGCGCCGCGCGATCAGCAATCTGCTCGACAACGCGCTCGATTTTTCACCGCCCGACAGCGAGGTATTGCTGACGTTGGAAACCACCTCGCGGCTGGCGCGCATCAACGTGCGCGACCACGGCCCGGGCATTCCGGACTACGCGCAGGACAAGGTCTTCGAGAAGTTCTATTCGCTCGCCAGGCCGCACAGCCAGAAGAAAAGCACGGGACTCGGACTGGCGTTCGTGAAGGAAATTGCGACCTTGCACCGGGGCCGCATCGACCTGGGCAACGCGACGCGCGGCGGCGCCGTGGCGACGCTCACGCTGCCGCTGCTGTCAACGCATCACTGACCGACCAGGGCGCGATACGCCTCGCGCGTCTCGGGGCTCACGGCGTCGAGCAATTGCTCGTACGAGGTCTGGTGCCGCGCCAGCATGCGCGCCGAGGCCACGGCCTTCGACTTGCAGAACCAGTGGCAGGTGTGCTGCATCAGGAACAGCTCGGCGGACATCGTGAAGGCCTTCGATTTCGGTGAACGGCCCGCCGTATTTTTCGCCACGCCCGCGATGCCGCGCGCGTGAATCCGCAGCGCTTCGCGCAGGTCGAAACTCGCGGACGGGAACAGCGTGGTGGCGAACGGCAAGGCCACCGGCAGCCGGCTCACGCGCGTGTCGGCTTCGGGTTCGCGCGCCAGGTCGGCGGCGAAGGTCTCGAACTGGGCGGCGAGCTTTTCCTCGGTGCTGTCGAGCAGGTGCCAGATCTGCTGGCGGCGCTCGGCGTCGTCTTCGCCGAGGCAGCGCAGGTAGCCCTGGGTCAGGCTCTCCATCAGCTTTTCGATCTGGTAGCGGCCCAGATGGCGACCGAGCAGCGCGATGCGCTGGCGCTGTTCCTTGGACTTCAGGATGTAGAAGCCGGCGGCAATGAGTGCCACCAGGGTGAGGATTTCCATGGATGCGAGAAAAGGGGAGAGAAGAGAAAAGGCAAAAAAATCGCGGGGGCCGCGGCACCGAGTGTAGGCACCGCGCGTCCCCCGCGTCTTTGGGCGATCTCGCCGCCGGCTAGCGGAAGAAGTCCAGGATGCGGTTGCGTTCTTCGGGCGGCGGCGGCGCACCGATCGGCGCGCCCGTCAGCACCTCCACCGGCTGTATCGGCTGCTCGGCGCTTTCCAGGCCCAGGCTCGCCACGTTGTGGCCCGGCGTGAAGTCGTCGAAGTACCACTCGCCGTCGATGCTCACCACGCCGGCCGGCTCGGCCGGCAACATCACGGGCACGCCGCGCAGCGCCGACTGCATGTAGCCGGTCCAGATCGGCAGGCTCAGGCTGCCGCCGGTTTCGCCGCGCACGCCGAGCTGGCGCGGCGTGTCGTAGCCGACCCAGGCGATTCCCACGCGCGTCGGCTGGAAGCCGGCGAACCAGGTGTCGAACGAGTCGTTGGTGGTGCCGGTCTTGCCGAAGAGGTCGTCGCGCTTGAGCGCCTGGTAGGCCTTGAAGCCGGAGCCGCCCTTGACCACGCTCTGCAGCAGCGATTCCATGACGAACGCGTTGCGCGCGGGAATGGCGCGGCGGCTTTCGTCGAGCGCCGGAGGCTCGGTTTCCATCAGCACCTTGTCCTTGAGGTCGGTGACGCGGGTCACGAGGTACGGGTTCACGCGGTAGCCGCCGTTGGCGAACACCGAATAGCCCACCGCCATCTGCATCGGCGTGACCGAGCCGGCGCCCAGGCCCATCGGCAGGTTGGCCGGGTGCTTGTCCTTGTCGAAGCCGAACTTGGTGACCCAGTCTTGCGCGTAGGGCGCGCCGATCGACTGCAGCACGCGCAGCGTGACCAGGTTCTTCGACTTCATGAGCGCATTGCGCAGCGGCATCGGGCCTTCGAAGGTGCCGTCGAAATTCTTCGGGTCCCAGGGCTGGCCGCCGCTGGCGCTGGCATCGAAGACCAGCGGCGCATCGTTCACCACGGTGGCGGGCGTGAAGCCTTTTTCGAGCGCGGCCGAATAGATGAAGGGCTTGAAGCTGGAGCCCGGCTGGCGCCAGGCCTGCGACACGTGGTTGAACTTGTTCTTGCCGAAGTCGAAGCCGCCGACCAGCGCGGTGATGGCGCCGCTGCGCGGGTCCATCGCGATGAAGGCGCCTTCGACTTCGGGCAGCTGCGTGATTTCCCAGGTGTTCTTCGGCGTCTTCGCCACGCGGATCACGGCGCCGCGGCGGATCTTGATGTTCGGCGCCGCCTTCGCGGCCAGGCCGGACTGCGCGGGCTTCAGGCCCTCGCCCGAGATCTCGAAGGCTTCGCCGTTGGCGCGCACCACGGTCACTTCCTTGGCGCTGGCTTCCAGCACCACGGCCGAAATCACGTCGCCGTTGTCGGGGTGCTCGGCCAGGGCTTCGTCCACCGCTTCGTCGATCTCCTTCTGGCCGCTGGCCGGCAGGTCGACGAACTTCTCGGGGCCGCGGTACACCTGACGGCGCTCGTAATCCATGATGCCCTTGCGCAGCGACTTGTACGCCGCCGCCTGGTCGGCCGCGACCAGCGAGGTGTAGACCTTCATGCCGCTGGTGTAGATGCTGTCGCCGTACTGCGCGTACATCATCTGGCGCACGGTTTCGGCCACGTACTCGGCGTGCAGCCGGTTCGGGTCGGCGGCGTCGCGCAGGTGCAGTTCTTCCTTCTTGGCCTCGGCCGCTTGCTCGGCGGTGATGAAGCCGGTTTCGTGCATGCGGTCGATCACGTAGAGCTGGCGCGCCCGCGCACGGCGCGGGTTGACAACAGGGTTGTTGGCGCCGGGCGCCTTCGGCAGGCCGGCGAGCATGGCGGCCTCGGCAATGGTCACCTGCTGCAGCGGCTTGCCGAAGTAGGCCTCGGACGCAGCGGCAAAACCGTAGGCGCGGTTGCCCAGGTAGATCTGGTTCAGGTAGATCTCGAGAATCTGGTCCTTGCTGAGCTGCTGCTCGAGCCGGAAGGCCAGCACGATCTCCGAGGCCTTGCGGCTCAGCGTGCGCTCCGAGCTCAGGTAGACGTTGCGCGCCACCTGCATCGTGATGGTCGAGGCGCCCTGCTGGCGCCCGCCCTTGAAGCTGGCCACGGCCGCGCGCGCGAAGCCCTTGTAGTCCACGCCGCCGTGGTCGTAGAAGCGCGCGTCTTCCACGGCCAGCACGGCATCTTTCATGACCTTCGGAATGTTCGCGAAGGGCGTGAGGTTGCGGCGCTCCTCGCCGAACTCGCCGATCAGCGTGCCTTCGGTGGTGTACACGCGCAGCGGCAGCTTGGGCCGGTAGTCGGCCAGCTCGGAAATGTCGGGCAGCTTCGGGTAGATGGCGACCACCCCCACGATGGCGGCGCCCAGCAGCACGACGGCGCCGGCACCGGCCACGACGGCGCTCCAGCCGGCGATGCGTTTCCAGGGGAGCTGGCGCAGCGCACCGGCGGGTTGGGACGAACGAGGTTCTTGGGACATTGGGATGGGGCCAGGGGCTAGCGAAGAGGTTGGAGCCGTGGCGCGCGCGGGCGTTCCGTCACCCGGGGATCGAGCGCGCCGCGCGGCACGCCTTCCAGCGCGCAGTGCATGGCATCGAAATACTTGTCGTGGTCGTAGGCGATGAGCAGCAGGTCCACCCCGGCGTCGAGTGCGCCCAGGGTGGCGTTGCAAAGACCTCGGTTGTAGGCCCCGCCCATCGTGAGGTCGTCGGTGACGAGCAGGCCCTGAAAGCCCCATTCGCCTCGAATCACCTGCCGCACGATTTTGCGTGAGAAAGAGACCGGCGCGTCCGCGTCGAGTTCCCCAAGGATGACATGGGCCAGCATGATCGCGGCATCCGAATGTTTCGACACGTCTTGAAACGGCTTCCAGTCGTGCGCGGCGAGACGGGCCACGGGCGTGCGCAGTTCGGCACCCACGTGGTGCGTGTCTTCGGTCACGCCGGCGAGGCCGGGAAAGTGCTTGAGCGTGCCGCGCACACCAGCCGATTCAAGGCCTTGCTCGTAAGCGAGCGCCACCTGCGCGGTGACTTCGGGGTCGCTCGAAATGGCGCGTTCCTCGATGCGGGTGTGCAGGTCCCAGCGGCCCGGGGCGCGGCCAGGACGCAGGTCGACCACCGGGCTGAAGTTCAGCGTGATGCCCAGCGCGGCGAGCGCCCCGCCCTGCTGCGCGCCGTAGGCGCGGGCACGTTGCAACAGTTCGTGTGCGGGCACGTCGGCGTCGAGCAGGCGGGCGAGCGCCGGCTGGTGCGGCACCATCGGCGACAGGCGCGAAACCCCGCCGCCCTCCTGGTCGGTCGCCACCACCAGCGGTGGCAGGCCGGCCGCCTGTCGCAGCGCCTGAAGACCGGCGATTTCCGCGCGCAAGGTGTCGGCGCTGCGGCCCTTCACATTGCGGCCGGTGACGAAGATGCCGCCGATCAGGCCCCGGCGGGCCAGCTCGCGCAGGTCGTTCGCGTCGTCATAGCCGACGATGAAACGCGCACCGAGTGCCTGCGCCACCGGGCCCGAAGCGGCGTTCACTTCCAGCCGATGCTGGCGCGAGGCCAGCTCGTGGCCCAGCGCCGTCAATGTCGCGCCGACTGTCAGGGCCAACGCCACGACACGGCGCGCGCCGCGCGCGCTGCGCCAGGCGATCGCGCCGCTGGCGCACAGCGCGGCGAGCAGCAGCGGCAGCTCCTCCTCGCGCAGAAAGCGCAGGTGCGGGTCCTTCAGGTGCCAGGCCCAGGCGCACAGCACGGCCAGGAGCAGCCAGCCGAGCACACCGGGCATGGCGCGCAGCAGTTTCATGCGTCCACCGTGGCCGCTGGTACAGCCTCGTTGCGGCGCGACAGCGCATACCAGTCGACCTTGCGCGTCACGAGCATCAGCGTGGCCAGCATGCCGAAGATCAGCAGCGCGCCCAGCAGCAGCGCATTGCTTTCCGAGGCCAGCAGCCCGTAGAGCGCGCCGTACAGCAGCGCCACGAAAGCGGCGAACGACAGGCCGCGGCGCCAGCCGCCGAGCACCGCGCTGAAGTACACGGCCAGCAGCGCCACGCTGGCACCGGCCGCGCCCGCGTAAGCGAAGTGGAAGGCGAATTTTTCCGACAGCGCGAGCAGCAGCAAAAAGAACAGCGCGATCGACAGGCCCACCAGCCCGTACTGCACCGGATGCAGGCGCAGCTTGCGGAACAGCTCGAACATGAAGGCCGCCATCAGCACCAGGCCGATGAAGAGGGCACCGTACTTGCCGGCGCGCGTGCTCATCGAATACACGTTGACGGGCTGCGCGAGCGACACGTCGAAGGTCTGCAGCGGCCCCGAGGCATGCCGCGGCGCAGACGCCGTGCGCACGACGGCCGCCGCGGCATCGCTTTCGCCGCCCGACAGGCCGGCACGCACCTGTTCGCGCGCCGTGGTCACGAGCGAGGACACGCGCCAGTGCGCGTCGAAGCCCTGCGGCGTCACGCTGCGTTCGGACGCAAGAAAACGGCCGCCGAAGCTCGGGTGCGCCCACGGCGAACGCAGGTGCGCGGTGGTTTCCTCGGCGATCGGCACCATCGACAGCGTGTCCTGGCCCACCAGCGAAAGCTTCATGTCGAAGGTGAGCGGCTTGCCCGCCTGCCAGGCGGCGAGCGCGGCGCCGGAGAGCGGCGCGTGGATGCCGTCGGCGTACGTGGCGTGATCGGGCAGGCCGGGCACGCGCTGGCGAAAGCGCAGTGCTTCGCCTTCGATTGTGAGCGCGGGCGAACCGTCGATGCCGCGCAGGTCGCTCACGTGGAAGGCGACGAGCGGCGGGCTGAACTCGATCGACGAGCCGCTCTCGCTGTGCGGCACGGACCGCGGATCGAAGCCCGCGAAGCCGCCGCCGAGCGCGGCCGTCAGCGTGTAGAACGGAATGCGGAAGATGCCGCGGTAGCGCTCCTGCGTGGCCATGCTGCCGTCGATGTTCAGCTTGTCGGGGAACACGGCGTGCGTCATCTCCTTGCTCTGCGGGGCCTGGCCGATCACCTTCCCCTGCGCGTCGCGCAGCGGCTCCATCCAGCGCTCCACATACGGCACCAGCAGCACGGGGCCGACCATGGTTTGCGGCCCGGCGTAAGACGCGGCAAGTTCGTGCGCCGCCTCCCGCTGGCTCTCGCCGCGGGCGCGGTTGAGGTCGTCGATCCGTGCCAGCGGAATGCACAGCACCAGCAGCAGGAAGAACAGGCCGGCCACCTTGACCAGCACCGAGGCCTGCAGGGCCTTCAACAGTTGAAGCATGGGTTTCTCCCCTCTTTTTTGGGTTTTTCGTGATGAGGTGCCGATGCTCTCCGCCCGACCCGAAGGCCGTATGAAGCCGCCGCGCGGCGCACTTCACACAGACTTCACACAGCGGCGCATTCCCCTGTGGCGACTTCAACGCGCCTTCCAACTGCCTTCTCGCACGCTCACGACAGTGAGGGCTGTGCAAGTTCGCACGCAGAAGGACACCCGCCATGGACACCCCCACCACCCCACGCCCCGGCCGTTGGCTCTGGCTCGCCACCGTGAGCCTGGCGACCGTGGGTTTCATCGCCATGGGCGCCCGCCCGGCCCACGCGCAGGAAGCGCCCGCCGGTCCGCGCCTGAAGACCGAGAGCCCGTACTTCTTCGTCAAGAGCGACGACCCCTCGGTCGACCGTCTGCCGCTGAAGGGCACCGAGGTCTCGGTCAAGATCTCGGGCGTGATCGCCGACGTCACGGTCACGCAGACCTACCGCAACGAAGGCCAGCGCGCCATCGAGGCGAAATACGTGTTCCCCGGTTCCACCAAGGCGGCGGTGAGCGGCCTCAACGTGCGCCTGGCCGACCGCCTGATCACGGCGCAGATCCGCGAGAAGCAGCAAGCCAAGATCGAATACGACACGGCCAAGAAGGAAGGCAAGACCGCCGCGCTGCTCGAGCAGCACCTGCCCAACGTGTTCCAGATGAACGTCGCCAACATCCTGCCGGGCGACGACGTGAAGGTGGAGCTGCGCTACACCGAGCTGCTGGTGCCGCAGTCGGGCAACTACCAGTTCGTATTCCCGACCGTGGTCGGCCCGCGCTACAACAGCCCGCAGTCGGAGAACGCGCAAGCCAAGTGGGTCGCGCAGCCCACGCTGCGCGCCGGCGTGGCACCGAACACGAGCTTCAAGCTCACGGCGAGCATCGACACGCCGATGGGCCTGAAGGAAATCCGCTCGGCCACGCACACCATCGACGTGAAGAAGCGCGACGAAAACCAGCACGCCGACATCACGCTGGGCGCCGACGGTCGCCCCGCCGACAACCGCGACTTCGTGCTCGACTACCGCCTGGCGGGTGAAAAGATCGAGTCGGGCCTCATGCTCTACAAGGGCCAAGGCGAGAACGCAGAGAACTTCTTCCTCGCCATGGTCGAGCCGCCCAAGGCCGTGGCCGCCAGCGCCATCTCGCCGCGCGACTACATCTTCGTGGTCGACATCTCGGGCTCGATGCACGGCTTTCCGCTCGACACCGCCAAGACCGTGCTCGAACGCCTGATCGGTGGCCTGCGCCCCAGCGACACCTTCAACGTGCTGCTGTTCTCGGGCAGCAACAAGATGCTGTCGCCCCAATCGGTGCCGGCCACGCGCGCCAACATCGAACAGGCGCTCTCGACGATCAAGAACTACAGCGGCAGCGGCAGCACCGAGCTGATCCCGGCGCTCAAGCGCGTGTACGCCGAACCCAAGGCCGCGAACGTGTCGCGCACCGTGGTGGTGGTGACCGACGGCTACGTGACGGTCGAGCGCGAAGCCTTCGAGCTGGTGCGCAACAACCTGTCGAAAGCCAACGTGTTCGCCTTCGGCATCGGTTCGTCGGTGAACCGCAGCCTCATGGAAGGCATTGCACGTGCCGGCATGGGCGAGCCTTTCATCATCACCGACCCGGTGCAGGCGCCCGAGCAGGCCGCGCGCTTTCGCCGCATGGTGGAGTCGCCCGTGCTCACGAACGTGAAGGCCACCTTCGGCGGCCTCGACGTGTACGACGTGGAGCCGCAGGCGCTGCCCGACGTGCTGGGCGAGCGCCCCGTGATCGTGTTCGGCAAGTGGCGCGGTGAGCCCAAGGGCCGCGTGATCATCGAAGGCCAGAGCGCCAGCGGCCCGTACCGCGAGGAAGTGCGCATCACGCCGCAGACGCGCCAGGACACGGCCGCGCTGCGCACGCTGTGGGCACGCCACCGCATCCAGGGCCTGAGCGACCAGGAAGCGCTCGAAGGCAGCGCCGCCTTCAAGGACCGCATCACCGAGCTGGGCCTGAAGTACAGCCTGCTCACGCAGTACACCAGCTTCATCGCGGTGGACAAGGTGGTGCGCAACCTCGCGCCGCAGAACAGCGTGGACGTGAACCAGCCGCTGCCGATGCCGCAGGGCGTGAGCGACCTGGCGCTGGGCGCCGAGGTGCCGAGCACGCCGGAGCCGGAAACGCTGGGCGCGATCGCCGTCGTGCTGTCGATGCTGGCCATGCTGCGCCGCCGCGCACGCCGCAGCGACCCGCGCCGCTTCACCGCCTGAACACAGGACGCACGACCATGTCTCTGGCAACCCTGGCCCATCACCATCCGCGCGTCGTGGACTGGGCCATCCGCATCGACCGCACGCCGGCCTTCGGCTGGCTCGCGCTGCAGTGCGCCGCCCTCGCCCCCACCGGGGTCTGGATGGCCCGCCGCCTGCAGGACGGTTCCGACGATCCGCTGGGGCTCGTGGCGCTGGTCGCCCTGGCCGCGCTCGCCTGGCAGTGCCGGCGCGAGTTGCGCGCCTCGCCGCGGCTGGGCTGGCTCGCGCTGGCCGGCGTGGGCACCGTGTTCGCCACGCTGCTGCGCACGGGGCTCGGTGGCCTGCCCGCGCTGCCGCCGCTGGCTTCGGGCCTGGTGGCGGTGCTCTCGCTCGCGGCCGGGTTGCTGGCTTTCTTGCCGCGCGGCGTGGCGGCGCTGCCGGTGGCCGGGTTGTCGGTGCTGGCGCTGCCGCTGCTGTCGTCGCTGCAGTTCTATGCGGGTTACCCGCTGCGCGTGGTGACGGCCGAAGCCAGCCGCTGGCTGCTCGCGCCGGGCTTCGAGGTGGCGCGCGAAGGCGCGACGCTGATGGTCGACGGCCGCCTGGTGATCGTCGACGCGCCCTGCTCGGGCGTGCAGATGGTGTGGCTGGGCTACTTCACGGCCTGCGCGGTCGCGCTGTGGGCGCGGCGCGGCGACCGCGCGTTCCTGCGCCGCCTGCCGGCCGTCGGCCTGCTGGTGCTGGCCGGCAACATCGTGCGCAACAGCGTGTTGATTGCCTTCGAAGGCGCCGGCCACGCGCTCGCACCGTGGGCGCACAACGCACTGGGGCTGGTGCTGCTGGCCGTGGTGTGCGGCGCCATCGCGCGCCTGATGGTGCCGGCGCGCGTGGCGCCGCGCATCGACCTCGAACGCCCGCTGCCGGGCCTGATCACCGCCGAAGGAGGCCGCCGTGTCGATACCGTTCGTTGAGCGCTGGTTCGCCAACCATTTCATCAACCGCGTGGGGCACAAGAGCGCCTTCGCGCTGGCGATGCTGCTGTGCGTGCTCTGGTCGGCCGCGGCGGCGCTGCGCGCGCCGGCCGAAGAGGCCGACGCGATGGGTTCCCACGAATGGCCGAGCCAGTGGGACGGCGTGCCGCTGCGCCCGCTGGCGCTGAGCGAGGTCGAGCAGCGCTTTGCCGATCGCTTTCCGGGTGCCATCGGCCGCATGACCGACGGCCACCAGACGCTGGTGATGCGCGCCGTGAACCGGCCCACGCGCATGCTGCATCCGGCCGCCGACTGCTACCGCGCGCTGGGCTACCGCATCGAGCAGGCGCGGCTGGAACGCGACGCGCAGGCGCGGCTGTGGCGCTGTTTTGTGGCGCAACGGCACGGTACGGCAAATTTCCGCGTCTGCGAGCGCATCGTCGACGCCCAAGGCACGGCTTTCACCGACACTTCGGCTTGGTACTGGGCGGCGGCCAGCGGCCAGTCGCACGGTCCGTGGCAAGCTGTCACCGTGGCAAGACCGATGTGATGAGAACGCGTTTGTGAAGAAGACCCTGAGATTCGTGATTTACGGGCTGCTGGCCCTCGTCCTGACAGCCCTGGCGGCCATCTTCCTGATCGCCAGGATCGCCCTCGCGCCGGCGGCGGGCGAGTGGAGCACCACGGTCAAGGCCGGCCCGCTCGACTTCGAGGTCGGCGTGCCGACCGCGGTGCGGCTGGCCACCTCGTCGTGGTTCGCGCCGCGGCTGAACGGCCATGCGCTCGACACCCGCTTCGGCACCGTGCATTTCACCTGGGACGAGAAAACCGGCCAGCAGCAGATGCGCTGCGCGCCGTGCAGCGCCGACGTGCCGGCGCTCGGCACGCAGCCGATCAAGGTCGAGCGGCTGGTCGCCACCGTGCGGCGCGACGGCAACACGCTGGCCGGCACCTTCGAGGCCACGCCCGAGGCGGCCAACGGCAACGCGCTGCTGCAGGGCACCTGGACCGGCCGCCTCGCGCCGAAGAACCTGCAGCTTGACCTCCGCGTGCAGGACGCGCCCATCGCCCGCTGGTATGCCGTGCTGGTGCCGGCGCTGCCCGAGCTGCAGCGCGCCCGCATCGGCGGCACGCTGGCGCTGCAGGCGCAGCTGCTGCTGCCCGACGCCACCTTCGCGGTGCAGCCGGCCATCAGCCAGTTCACCGTCGAAGGGCTGGGCACCGAGGCCATGCTGGGCGCGCGCACCAGCTGCGGCCCGTCGGCCAGGCTGGCCAACGACAGCTGGCTGGCGCGCGCCGTCATCGCGGCGGAAGACCAGCGCTTCTTCAGCCATGCGGGCTACGACCTGACCGAAATCCTGGCCTCGATCGACCACAACCAGAAGCCCGGCCAGACCCGGCGCGGCGGCAGCACGCTCACGCAGCAGCTGGCCAAGCTGCTGGTCACCGGCAGCGACCGCACGGCCGAGCGCAAGCTGCGCGAGCTGCTCTACGCGGTCGAGATGGAGCAGACGCTGGGCAAGGCCCGCATCCTGCAGCTGTACCTCGACAACGCCCCCTGGGGCGGCAACCTCTGCGGCGGCGAGGCCGCGGCGCGGCGCTACTTCAAGCGCAGCGCGCGCACGCTCGAACCGGCACAGGCCGTCTGGCTCGCGGCCATGCTGCACAAGCCGCAGGCCGTGCTCGAGCAATGGCGTCGCGACGGCACGATCGATCCCGACCGCACCAAGTGGGTGGCCGAGAGCGTGCGCGGCATCAGCCGCAACCAGCGCGAGGCGCTGCTCAAGAACGTGGCCGCAGCCAAGTACGCACCGCCGGAAGCCGTGCAATGAGCATCGCCCCGCACGACATCGAAGCCATCGAGCGCGCCACCGTCGCGGCGGTCGCGCCCGAAGCCTGCGAAGAACTCGACGGCTGGCTGCTGCCCTTCGACCGAGGCACCGTCAAGCGCGCCCGCTCCGCCGTGCCGCTGCACCGCGATGCGGTCGAACCCGCCACGCTCGACCGCATCGAAGACCGCTGCGACAGCCGCCAGGTCGCGCCTGCGCTGCGGCTGGCCGATGCCGCCTGCTTCGACACGCTGCGCGCCGAACTCGCGCGCCGTCACTACGTCGATGACAACCCCACCTGTGTGCAGACCGGCTCGGCGCGGCGCATGCGCGACCTCGTTGCGGCGGACGTCCGGCTGGCCGACGTCGATGCGTCGCCCGATCCGGATTGGGCCGCGTTGTTCCTTGGCGAGGGCTTCGACCCGGTCGACGGCGTGCACCGCGTGCGCTCGCTGTCGCGCGCCACGGGCTCGCTCTTTGCCAGCGTGCGCGAAAACGGCGCCACCGTGGCCGCCGGCGCCATGGCCTTCGGCCACGGCTGGGCCAGCGTGCACGGCATGCGCACGGAACAGTCACAGCGCGGGCGCGGCCTGGCCCAGCGCGTGCTCGCCGGGCTGGCGCAGGCGGCACTGGCGCGCGGCGTCGAACGCGTGTTCCTGCAGGTCGATGCGCAGAACCAGCCGGCGCTGGCGCTGTACCGCCGTGCGGGCTTCGAGACGCGCTGGCAGTACTGTTATTGGCAGCGCCAGCAGTGGCCGCGCTGAGCTGAACCCCACCGGCAGTGGGCACCCCCACGGGTGGCGCGGTCGCGGCTTTGGTGCCACCATGGACGGCATGACGAACGTCCGTGCCCCCCACCACCCCACCGATCCCGTCGCCACCCCGCGCGGCATCGACCACATCGTGGCCGGTGTTTCCACCAGTGACGGCGACGGCGTCAAACTCACCCGCGTGCTACAGCAGCCGCTGCAGAAGCGGCTCGACCCCTACCTGATGCTCGATGCCTTCGGCAGCGACAACGCGGGCGACTACATCGGCGGCTTTCCGAACCACCCGCACCGGGGCTTCGAAACGGTCACCTACATGATCGCCGGGCGCATGCGCCACCGCGACAGTGCGGGCCACGAAGGCCTGCTCGAAAACGGCGGCGTGCAGTGGATGACGGCCGGCCGCGGCCTCGTGCACAGCGAACTGCCCGAGCAGGAAGAAGGCCTCATGGAAGGCTTTCAGCTCTGGCTCAACCTGCCCGCGAAAGACAAGATGCGCGAGCCCTGGTACCGCGACATCCAGAGCAGCGAGATCCCCGAGTTCACGACCGCCGGCGGCGCGCACGTGCGCGTGATCGCGGGCACCAGCCATGGCATCGCGGGCGCGGAGCAGCGCGCGCACACCGAGCCGCTGTACCTGGACATCACGCTGCCGCCCGGCGCCGAGTTCGCGCAGCCGCTGCCTCATGACCACAACGCGCTGGTTTACGTGTTCCGCGAATCGCTGTGGATCGCGGGCAGCGAGGTGCCGACGCGGCGCATGGCGATTCTTGCGAACGACCCCGGCAGCGACGGCGTGGTGCTGCGCGCGGGCGCCACCAACCACAGCCCGGCGCGCGCGCTGCTGATTGCAGGCAAGCCGCTGAACGAGCCCATCGCGCAGTACGGCCCTTTCGTGATGAACACGCAGGAACAGATCAAGCAGGCCGTGCACGACTTCCAGAACGGAAAGCTGGGCTGAGTCCGAAGCCGCTGTAGTCGCTCGCCTACTGCAAGTCGGCGTGGCGTTCGGTTCGCTCTGGCGCGTGCGCGGCCTAGATTGCGGCCATGCCTCCCACGATACGCAAAGGACAGGCGCCGCCCACGCTGCAGCGCGCCGAGTTCCACGACCGCTTCATGCAGAGCTTTCACGACCCGGCGTTCCGGGCCGAGGCCGGGGCGCTGCAACGCCTGGAAGACATCGCCTGGAAAGCGTACGACGAAGGCCGCAAGGCGCCCGTGACACGCCGCGCCGGGCCCGGCTATGCCGACCCCGACTACGAACTCTCGGTCGACTGGCTCGACGCCCGCGCGCGCATCGACGCGGCGCAGGCGGCCTGGGGCCGGCCCGAGACGCGCTCGCGCGTGCTGCTGATCAACGGCTCGCCGCGCAACGATGGCACCTGCCCCGGCGAGATCTCCAAGACCTGGCGCCTCACGCAGTGCGCGCGCGAGGTGCTCGACAGCAGCGGCATCGAGACCGACGTGCTCGACCTGAGCCGGCTCACTTCGGACTACGGCCGCCACATCCACCCGTGCAAAGGCTGCGTCTCCACTGCCATGCCGCTGTGCCACTGGCCCTGCAGCTGCTACCCCAATCACGCGCTGCGCCAGACCGGCGACTGGATGAACGAGATCTACGAACGCTGGGTGGCCGCGCACGGCGTGATCGTGCTCACGCCCACGCACTGGTACCAGGCCGCGAGCCCGATGAAGCTCATGATCGACCGCCTCGTGTGCGCCGACGGCGGCAACCCCGACCCCACCAGCACGCACGGCAAGAAGCCCGACGAGGCCAAGGCGCTCGAGCTCGAGGGCTGGGGCTACCCGAAGCACCTCGAAGGCCGCGTCTACGGCGTGGTGGCGCACGGCGATGTGGCCGGCACCGAGAGCCTGCGCCGCAACCTCACGGACTGGCTCGACTGGATGGGGCTGATCGACGCCGGCGCGCAGGCCCGGCTCGACCGCTACATCGGCTACTACGCCCCCTATGCCACCAGCCACGATGCGCTCGACGCCGATGCCGACGTGCAGGAAGAAGTGCGCAACGTGGCCCGCGCCGTGGCCATCGGTGTCGCCGCGCTGCGCGCCGGCACGCTGAAGGTGCCCGACCGCACGCTGAAGCCGCCGCGGCTCAAGTAGCGGGCCGTGCCGCGGTTCATGCTTCTTTACGCAGGCTCACGCGCGGCTCACGGACGCGTTACAGAGGCGCTCCACACTTCGCTTCACCCGCTGCCCTTTGGCGGCGGACTTCTTCGAAAGGAAGCGACTCTCATGATTTCTCTTCGCCAACGCATCGTCTGGGCCAGCCTGCTGGGTTCCGCCGCCCTCGCCTCTTCGGGCGCCTTCGCCCAGGCACCGGCCGCCACCACGCCTTCGACCGCAGCGCCCACGGCCGCCACGGCACCTGCCGACGCCACCGCCGCACCCAAGGCACAGCACAAGCGCATGGACCCGGCCCAGCGCATGGAGCGCATGAAGGAGCACCGTGCCAAGCGCCTGGCCGCACTGAAGGACAAGCTCAAGCTCACCAGCGCCCAGGAAGGCGCGTGGAGCACCTTCACCACGGCGAGCCAGCCGCCCGCCGGCACGGCGCGTCCGCAGCGCATGGACCGTGCCGAGTTCGCCAAGCTGACCACGCCCCAGCGCCTGGAACACATGCAGGCCCGCCAGGCCGAACGCAGCGCACGGTTCGCCAAGCGCGCCGAAGCCACGAAGACCTTCTACGCCGCGCTGACGCCCGAGCAGCAGAAGACCTTCGACGCCGAGACCGCGAAGTTCGCGGGCCATGGCCATCGCGGGCACCGCGGCCACCATGGCGGTCATGAAGGCCACCACGGCGCAGCGCCTGCCAAGGGCTGACCGGGCGGCCGGCTGAAGGGGCCGGCCTCCAGAAAAAGGGCAAGAAAAAGCCCGCGACGCCTCAAGCGCCGCGGGCTTTTTCGTGGGCGCCGCATTACTGCGGCGTGCCCGTCTTCTCGGTCGGGTTGGTCGGCACCGCCGGGCGCTCACCCGGCTGGCCGAAGCGCGGCTTCACGTGCTGCGCCTCGGCGCGAACTTCCGCGCGTGAGCGCTCGCCCGTCGGCGGCGGCATCGCGTTGGGCTGGTGGTTCACCGTGGTGCTGGCCTCGCCCTTGGGCACCACGCTGTTGGCGTTGTTGCGGTTCTGCGCGCGGGCCTCGGCCTTCACGGCTTCGCGCGAGGCAGGCACCGAGCTGTCGCCCGCCATGGGTTGCTGGACGGGTGTCGGCATCTGGGCCTGGGCGGCGCCGGCGCCCAGCAGGGCGGCCAGCAGCGCGGTGGGGATCGTCAGGCGTTGCAGGGTGGTCATCATGAAAGCTCCTTTGCAAATTGAATGAAAAAGCACAAAGCCGGGCGCCATGGCATCGGCTTTGAAACCACCGTAGGAGCCCCGTTTCAGGCCGGGTGTGGGGGTGCGGCAGGCCTGCCTGTAGGAGTCCGCCGCCCCTGCGTGAAAGGCACGCGAAGAAGGTGGCGCGTTCCTACAGTCGGCGCGCGCGCGGCCACGTACAACAGGGCACCGATGTCCTCTTTCCCTTCTTCTCCGTTGCCCGAAGCCGCGGTGGCCGCCGCACCGGCCTCGCTCAAGGTCATGACCGTGAACACCCACAAGGGCTTCACGGCACTCAACCGCCGCTTCATCCTTCCGGAGCTGCGCGACGCGGTGCGCACCGTGGGCGCCGACGTGGTGTTCCTGCAGGAGGTGATGGGCACGCATGCGCGCCACTCGCGCACGGTGAACAACTGGCCCGAGGCGCCGCACTACGAATTCCTGGCCGACACGATGTGGCCGCAGTTTGCCTACGGGCGCAACGCGGTGTATCCGAAAGGGCACCACGGCAATGCCGTGCTGTCGAAGTTTCCGATCGTGCATTACCGCAACCACGACGTGTCCGTGAGCGGCCCCGAGAAGCGCGGCCTGCTGCACTGCGTGCTGCGCCTGCCGGGCCGCACGGTCGACGTGCATGCGATCTGCGCGCACCTCGGGCTGGCCGAGGCGCACCGCCAGCAGCAGCTGGAACTGCTGTGCCACATCGTGCGCGACGAGGTGCCGGCCGATGCGCCGCTGATCGTCGCGGGCGACTTCAACGACTGGCGCGGCCGCGCGCACGAGGTGCTGGCCGAAGGCGCGTCGCTGCGCGAGGTGTTCGTGCATGCCCACGGTCGCGCGGCGCGCACCTTTCCGGCGCGCCTGCCGCTGCTGGCGCTGGACCGCATCTACGTGCGCAACGCAGGCGTGCACGCGCCCGTGGTGCTGCCGCGCCGGCCCTGGTCGCATCTGTCGGACCATGCCCCGCTGGTGGCGGACATCGAGCTGTGAACGCCGAGGCCCCCATGCACGACACCCATGAGCGTGCCGGCCACTGGACCGGCGGCAACCGCATCGAACTGCTGGAGAACGGCGAGGAGTTCTTTCCGCGCGTGTTCGAGGCGGTCCGCCAGGCGCAGCGCGAAGTGATCATCGAGACCTTCATCCTGTTCGAGGACAAGGTGGGCCTGGCGCTGCATGCGGCCATGCGCGCAGCGGCGCTGCGGGGCGTGAAGGTCGACCTGATGATCGACGGCTTCGGCTCGCCCGACCTCTCGCGCGAGTACCTCGAGAGCCTGGCCACGGCCGGCGTCAAGGTGCGCGTGTTCGACCCGGGCCAGCGCTTCCTGGGCCAGCGGCTCAATGTGTTCCGCCGCATGCACCGCAAGATCGTGGTGGTCGACGGCGTGCGTGCCTTCGTGGGCGGCATCAACTACTCGGCCGATCACCTGCTCGACTTCGGGCCCAAGGCCAAGCAGGACTACGCGGTCGAACTGGCGGGGCCGATCGTGGCCGAGATCCACCAGTTCGTGCTGCGCGCGATTGCGCTCGGCGGCAAGGGCGCCGGATGGTTCCGGCGCCGGCTGAAGCAGGCGCCGCCGGCCGAGCAACTGCAGGCGGCGGGCGAGGCCGACGCGATCTTCGTCACGCGCGACAACCGCCGCCACACCAACGACATCGAACGCCACTACCGCGCGGCGATCCGCGCCGCGCGCGAGCGCATCGTGATCGCCAATGCGTACTTCTTTCCGGGCTACCGCCTCATCAAGGAGCTGCGCCGCGCCGCGCGCCGCGGCGTCGACGTGCGCCTCATCCTGCAGGGCGAGCCCGACATGCCGATCGTGAAGACCGCCGCCAGCATGCTGTATCACCACCTGCTGCACGCCGGCGTGCGCATCTACGAATACTGCGACCGCCCGCTGCACGGCAAGGTCGCGCTCATGGACGACCGCTGGAGCACCGTGGGCTCGAGCAACCTCGACCCGCTGAGCCTGTCGCTCAACCTCGAAGCCAACATCGTGGTGCGCGACACCGCGTTCAACAACCTGCTGTGGGAGCGCATGGACCAGCTCATGCAGCACAGCTGCAAGCAGGTCGGCGCAGACGACCTGGCCAGCGAATGGAGCGGCTGGCGGCTGGTGCGCAGCTTCTTCGTCTTCCACTTCCTGCGCTGGTATCCGTCGTGGCTCAACCGCCTGCCGCGCCATGCGCCGCGCCTGACGCCGGCCGAGGCCACCGACCTCATGGCACAGCAGCAGAAGCGGCGCGACAGCGACGAAGGCACGGCGCGCACGGAGACGGCATGAGTGCCTCCCTCGCGCTCACGCATCGGCCCTGGTGGCCGTGGGTGCGGCGCGTGGCGATCTTGGCCTTCTTCGGCGGCATTGCCTGGCTGCTGCTGAAGCAGGCGCGCACCATCGACTGGGCCGAGGTGTTTGCTGCGCTGCGCGCGCTGCCGGCCCTCACATTGCTCGCAGCCGGTGCCCTGGCCGCCGCCAGCTTCGCGCTCTACAGCACCTACGATTTGCTGGGCCGCTACCTCACGAAGCACCGGCTCGGCGCTGGCACGGTCATGGGCGTGACCTTCATCAGCTACGCCTTCAACCTCAACTTCGGCTCGCTGGTGGGCGGCGTGGCGTTTCGCTACCGGCTGTATTCGCGCCTGGGGCTCGGCAACGAGACCATCACGCGTGTGCTGGGCTTCAGCATGCTGACCAACTGGCTCGGCTACCTCGTGGTGGCCGGCGCCGCGTTCTGCTTCTGGCCGATGGCGCTGCCGCCCGACTGGAAGATCGACGGCGGCGGCCTGCGCATGCTCGGCGCGGTGCTGTTGATGGTGTCGCTCGCCTACCTCGCGCTGTGCGCGTTCTCGGACGGCCACGTCTGGCGCGTGCGCGGCCATGCGCTGCGCACGCCGACGGTGCCGATGGCCTTGCTGCAGCTGGCGATGTCGTGCGTCAACTGGTCGCTCATCGGCGGCGTGATCTGGGTGCTGCTGCAGGGCGAGGTCGGGTATCCGCAGGTGCTCGCGGTGCTGCTGGTCGCCGCGGTGGCGGGCGTGGTCACGCACGTGCCGGCGGGGCTCGGCGTGCTGGAGGCCGTGTTCGTCGCGCTGCTGGCGCACGAGGTGGCGGAAACGCGGCTGCTCGCCGCGCTGCTCGCCTACCGCGCGCTGTACTACCTGCTGCCGCTGGCCGTGGCGCTCGTCGCTTACCTCGTCACCGAGGCGCGTGCGCGTCGGCTGCGCGCGGATGCCGGCCACAACGACAACAAACGTTAAATATTGCCCGCAGAAAGCGACCGATCAATGAAATGACGGTCAGGAATTGTTGCACTGCAGCAATCTTCACTTCGCAGGCCTATAGTGGCCCTCTGTTCCCTCACGCACCCCTCTTCCCATGTCGTCCTTCAGTACCACCGCCCGCCTGGCCAGTCCGCTGATGCAATGGGTCGACCTGGCCCTCAAGACCCACGAAACCCTGCTGTCGTCCGGCACGGTGATCCGCGTGCGCACCGAGCGCATCGCCAAAGCCGGGCTCACGCCCAGCGCGGCCGACCTCGCGGAGTTCCAGTTGATGGGCCACGAAAAGCTCGCCGCGGCGAGCGAATCGGGCCTGGCCATGGCTAGGCAATGGCACAGCAGCCAGGCCTCGCTGGCCCAGCGTGCGTGGCAGCAATGGCTGCAGGGCACCACCGCCCTCTTCTCGCTGGCCGGCAGCTTCACGCCGGCGCAGGCGGCGACACACGGCGATGCGCTCGTGCAGGCCACGGCGCGCGGCGCCAGCACGATGGGTCAGTTCACGGGTGTGGCAGCGCGCATTGCGCGCGAAGGCCTGAAGCCGATCCACACCGCCGCCACGTCGAACGCGCGGCGGCTGCTGGCCGAACTGCAGGCCTGAAGCCGCTGCGTTTCAGGGTTGCGCCGGGACCAACGTCACCAGCGTGATTTCCGACGGTGCGCCGAAACGCTTCGGCGGCCCCCAGTAGCCGGTGCCCCGGCTCACGTAGATCCACATGTCGTGCAGCCGGTGCAGGCCGGCCGTGAACGGCTGCTGCATGGGCACGAACAGGTTCCAAGGGAAGAACTGGCCGCCGTGCGTGTGGCCCGACAGCTGCAGCTGGTAGCCGGCCGCGGCCGCCACCGGCGCGCTGCGCGGCTGGTGCGCCAGCAGCACGCGCGTATGCACCAGGGGCGGTGCGTCGTGCAGCGCCAGGTGCGGATCGCTCGCGTGCGCGGCGTCGAAATGGCCGGCGGTGAAGTCGGTCACGCCGGCCAGCACCAGCGCGCTCTCGAACAGCTCTTCATCGGTCTGCGCGCCGCGCACGTTGCGCGTCTGCAGCACCACGTGCTCGTTCAGCAGCACCTTCAGGCCCAGGCGGCGCAGCTCGTCGATCCAGGCGTGCGCGCCCGCGTAGTACTCGTGGTTGCCCGTGACCACGAAGGTGCCGTGGCGTGCGCGCAGGCCCGCGAGCGGCGCGATGTGATCGCGCAACTCGGGCACGCTGCCGTCCACCAGGTCGCCCGTGATCGCGATGGCGTCGGCGCCGAGCCGGTTCACCGCGTCGACGATGCGCTGGATGTAGCCGCTGCGGATCGTCGGACCCACGTGGATGTCGCTGAGCTGCGCGATCGTGAAGCCCGCGAGCGCCGCGGGCAGCCCGCGGATCGGCACCTCGACCTGCTTCACGCCGGCCGTGCGGCGCGCATTGAAGAAGCCGATCAGCGACACGCCCGTGGCCAGCGCCAGCACCGCCAGCGCGCTCCAGGGCGCGATCGCGTCCCACGGCACCTGCAGGCCGCCGAGCGCGCTTGCCAGCCAGGCCAGCAGCAAGCCGAGGTCGCGCACCAGCGTCAAGATGAACAGCGAGGAAAACCAGCCCATGCTGATGAGGCCGATCCAGTGCAGCGTCTCGCCCGCCGGCTTCGCCTTGCGGTCGGCGCGGTGGCTGCGTGACACGAACGGCAGCGGCATCGTGACAGCCGACACCGCCAGCAGCACGAGGGCGAGTGGCCACGCAGGCGTGAGCGACGCGAGCGCGGGCAGCAGGCGCAGCGCGATATAGACGTGCAGCAGCGCGGTCAGGACGCTCAGGGGACGGATCGGCATCGGGACGGAAGAAGACGCGGGCATCGCCCGGGACACGGCATCTGCAAGGCGCATGCCGCGCATTCAAGGCACCGAAAGCTGCCTGGGTCGCTATTTTTTCTATAGCGCGCGGCAACCGGATAGCGGGCATTGTGGCGTCGCGGGCGTGGCCGGTCGGTGCCGGTCGCGGCACCGTGCCGCTGCGCTTACCGCACCGTGCGCGTGCCGGCGGAAGCCATGTCGGTGCCCGCCGGCCATTCGAACACCGCCTTGGCCGGCGCGCCCAGTGACACCAGCAGCGTTTGCTTCAGCGTCTGGCCGCCGATGCGAGCCTCCACTTCATAGCGGCCCGGTTCGAGCCGCGCCACCATGAACGGTCCGCCCGAGACGACGTTGTCGAGCAGCGCCGTGCCGTGGCTGTCGCGCACGGTGACGTGCACGCCGGCCGCGAAGTCGGCGCGGCGGCCGTCCTTGATCGCGAATTCGAAGCTCGCGGGCCAGCGCGGCGACACGGTTTCCATCAGCTGTGCCTCGTCCTGGCCGATGCCGCCGCTCATGTACTCGACGCCGTGCGCCATGAGGATCGGCGGGTTCATTGCCGCCTGGGCAGGCTGTGCCGCCAGTGCGCCGCCGAGCAGCACGAGCACGGCCGCAGCGCTCGCCGCAGCCACGGGCCGGGCGTGCGATAACAGGAACAAGGGGGTGGTGGTGAGAGACATCGAAGCCTTCCTTTCCGGGCAATGGTGGCGACAGGCCACGCAGGCAGGCAATGTGCCGGGCACGGCTTAAGGAAGGCTTAACTGCGCGGGCCATGGTGGCCCGCCCGGGTCAGCGCGCGGTGGTTTGCGCCAGCGCCTGCGGCAGCGGCGGCGCGATCGAAGCCATGTCGAAGTTCGACGGCCAGACGAACGAGGCACGCGCCGGAATGCCGGCGATCACGACCAGCTGCTGCGTGAGCGTGAGCCCGCCGAGCGTCACGTCGACGTCGTAGGCGCCCGGATCGAGCCGCGCGAGCATGTAGGGCGCCTGGGTCTGCACTTGCATGACCGTCTGGCCCGTGTACTTCTGGCGGATCTCGATCGCCGCCTTGGCCGGGAAGCCGGCCTGCTGCGCGCCCTTGCCGTCGTTCACGCGGAGGTCAATGGTCGCGGCCCAGCGCGGCGCGACCATTTCCAGGAAGGCGGCTTCGCCCTTGGCGGCGCCGCCGCACATGTATTCGATGCCCTGCGCGACCTGGATCGGCGGGTTCGAGAACGCATGGGCCGGCGACACGGCCGCGAGGAGTGCCGCGGCGGCTGTGGCACCGCCCAGAACCAGTGCAGCCAGGGGCCGCTGGAAACGCTTGGGGTTCATTGCTCTGTGTGTCCTCGATCTTGCGTGACAGGAAATCCGTCAGGAATTTTGCTTAGCAAGAGTCGGGCTAGATATAGCGTTTACGAGGAAGCTTCTGCGTTGCGCAGGTGAATGCTATTGTTTTCATAGCTGGTGACGCCCGTGTGACGGGCGCCTCCCTCGCTTTTTGAAGCCTATTCATCGGAAACCCTGAGACGGGACTCCGCAGCCTTGGGCCGGGGGGCCATTCACCGGTTCGGCGCAGCCCCGCGCGCACGGGGCTCACGCCCGCGACAGGCGTTACCCCCGAATTTCTCAATTGGAATTGGCAACAGAAATTGGAAATAGTGCGCAATTGACTGGGCATACCCTAGCTATTGGAGAGCGCGCAAAGAAATTAGGCTCGACCTCTTCTTCCAAAGCGCTAAAGCCAAATGCCTCATTCAAATCACCGGTTCATTTTTTTGCTGATGGGTCTGGCGCTGGCCGCCCAGGCAAGCGCACAGCAACCCGCGCCGATCCGCATCGGCGTCATCGGCCCTTTCACGGGGCCCTCGGCCGATTTCGGCCTGCCCATGCTCAACGGCGTGAAGATGGCCGTCGACGAAATCAATGCCGTGGGCGGTTATCTCGGGCGCTCGCTCGAATTGGTGATCAAGGACGATCAGGCCAATCCGGACATCGGCCATCCGCAATCCCAGGCCCTCGTCAGCGAAAAAGTGGTCGCCACCATCGGTTTCTGCAATACCGGCGTGGCGATGAAATCATTGGCCGTTTTCAATGACGCGAAATTGCCACTGATCGTGCCCTGCGCCACCGGCTCGGCGCTGACCTCGACCTATCCGCCGGCCACGAGCTATATCTTTCGCACCTCGCCCAAGGACAGCATCCAGGCGCCTTTCGTGGTCGACGACCTGATCGCGCGGGGCTGGAAACGGGTCGCCGTGCTGCACGACACCACCGGGTACGGCGAGGCGGGCGTGAAGGACGTCGAAAAAGCGCTGGCGGCCAAGAACCTCAAGCCCGTGTACGTGGGCCGTTTTCCGCTCGGCGTGAAAGACCTGACGAAGGAGCTGTCGGAGGCCAAGGCGGCCGGTGCGGACGTCATCTTCAGCTACACCGTGGGCCCGGAAAACGCCGTCATTGCGCGCGGCCGGCAGGCCTTGAACTGGAAGGTGCCCCAGGTCGGTGCCTGGCCGCTGTCCTTCCCTTCGTTCATCGACGGCGCCCGCGATGCCGCCGAAGGCGCGTTGATGGCGCAGAGCTTCATCGCCGAGCCCAGCAACGAGCGCCGCTCGTCGTTTCTTTTCCACTACGTGCAGAAGTTCAACACCAAGCGCATCCCGGTCCCGATGGCCGCCGCGCAGGCGTACGACGCCACGTACCTGCTGGCCCACGCGATGTTCAATGTGCCGAATGGCAAACTCGAAGGCCCGTTCATCAAGGCTTCGCTGGAGCAGTCCAAGCGGCCGTACTACGGCGTGGTCACGACCTACGACAAGTCGTTCTCGGAGAACGACAAGGACGCGATTTCGCCCAACATGCTGGTGATGGGCGTGGTGCGCAACGGGCAGATCACCTTCGCGTACCCGGAGGACGCGAAGCGCAACCTGTTCGTGCAGCGCAAGCAGTGAATGGGGCGTTGGCAGGACGCCCTCGGCTGAGCAGATGTGGGCGCGGGTTACGTTGGAGTGCTGCCTCAAAGCGCAGCAAGTATTCTTCATGTGCTTCCCTATAGGGAAGCAAGTGTTTTGATTTTGCTGCGTCAAAGGCTATCATCCAACCACTAGATGTAAGCCTATGAGCTAGCAAAATGTCCTCTGAACTGAACCAGCTTCGACTTGAGCAACTGCAAGCCACCGTGTCCGCCTATGCCGAGATGGTGAAACGGCCCCGGCCGTCGCGCGGATGGCTGAAGCTGATTCGAGAAACGCTGGGGCGCACGGAGCGCCAGCAAGCCCAGCGCTTGGGCATTTCAGGGCCGACATTGCACAAATCCGAGCGGTCGGAAGCGGACGACCGAATCACGCTTGGCCAGTTGCGCAAGCTCGCCGACGGACTTGACTGTGAGCTCGTCTACGCCCTGGTGCCGCGCCGCCCCCTCACGGAAATGATCAAGGAACGCGCCCGAGCCATCGCCATCGAAGAGGTCGGCGGGGTGGCCCACACGATGAGCCTCGAAGACCAACGGCCAGCCTCGGAGCGACTTCGCAAGCAGGTGGAACGCAGGACCGAGGAACTGATGCGCGGCCGATGGTCAGAGCTATGGCGATAGACCTTGAAGCGCAGGATGGCCAGACACCCCTGGACCCTGACGAGAAGGCCGGACTTCTTCCGGAACACCTGGCCACCCAGAGCGACCTGAACGACTGGGAGCAGGAGAACATCCTGCGCGCCGTGCGTTGGCTGAAGCGCTTGCGGTCACCAGACGTCCTCAGCGAGGAGTTCTGCCGGGCGTTGCATGAACAGATGTTCGGCAAAACCTGGGCGTGGGCGGGCACGTTTCGCAAGTCGGACAAGAACATCGGCTGCGACTGGACACAGGTGGGCGTCAAGCTTGCGCAGCTGTTCGGAAACACGCGCTGGTGGGTCGACAACGCCACATTTCCCCCCGACGAAATCGCAGCGCGCTTTCACCGCGACCTGGTCTGGATTCACCCGTTCCCCAACGGCAACGGGCGGCACTCTCGCATGATGGCCGACGCGCTTCTACGCAGCCTTGGCCAGCCTGCGTTCTCCTGGGGAAACGGCGGCAATCTGGTCGCCGCCGACGACGCGCGGGTGCGGTACCTGGCCGCCCTGCGTGCCGCGGACCAAGGCGACTACCAGCTGCTGCTCGCGTTTGCTCGCACCTGAGCTCACCCGAAAACGAACGAAGGGGCCGGCAACGCCAGCGCCCTGCTGTGGCTCGGGGAGGAAGACCTCCCCGGTCAGACGTCGATGTTCGACGCGCGCAGCGCGTTCTGCTCGATGAACTCGCGGCGCGGTTCCACCTCGTCGCCCATCAGCATCGTGAACACGCGGTCGGCTTCGATCGCGTCGTCGATCTGCACGCGCAGCAGGCGGCGCACGGTCGGGTCCATGGTGGTTTCCCACAGCTGCTCGGGGTTCATCTCGCCCAGACCCTTGTAGCGCTGGCGCGAGGTGGCGCGTTCGGCTTCGCCGATCAGCCACTTCATGGCCTGGCGGAAGTCGTCGACCTTTTCTTCCTTGCCACGCTCGCCTTCGCCGCGCTTGACCAGCGCGCCTTCGGTGCTCAACAGGCCGCGGAAGGTGTTGGCGGCTTCGGCCAGTGCCGCGTAGTCGGCGCCGTGCACGAAGTCCTGCGTGATCACGCTGGACTTGATGTTGCCGTGGTGGCGGCGGCTGATGCGCAGCAGCGGCTTGTCGGTGCGGGCGTCGAACTCGCTGCTTACCTCGGCCGGCACACCGGTCGTGTTGAGCTCGCGCAGCTTGGCTTGCAGTGCCACGGCCGAGGCCTCGGCGGCGGGCGGCGTGTCGAGGTCGAGCGCCACGCCGTCGGCGATGGCGCGCAGCGCTTCGGCGTCCATGAAGTTGCGCAGGCGCGCAATCACGGCCTCGGCCACCTGGTGCTTGCGCGCCAGCTCGGCCAGCGTGTCGCCCGACAGCGTGGTCGAGGCGGCGCCGCCGGTCTCGATGCTCGCGTCTTTCAGCGCCACCTTGAGCAGGAAGGCGTCGAGCGCGGGGCCGTCCTTCAGGTACTGCTCTTCCTTGCCGACCTTGACCTTGTACAGCGGCGGCTGCGCGATGTAGATGTGGCCGCGCTCGACCAGCTCAGGCATCTGCCGGTAGAAGAACGTGAGCAGCAGCGTGCGGATGTGCGCGCCGTCCACGTCGGCGTCGGTCATGATGATGATGCGGTGGTAGCGCAGCTTGGCGACGTTGAAGTCGTCCGCGCCGCCGCCCGCCGTGGTTGCGCCGGCGCGGCCGATGCCGGTGCCGAGCGCGGTGATCATCGTGAGAATTTCGTTGCTGGTGAGCAGCTTCTCGTAGCGCGCTTTTTCGACGTTCAGGATCTTGCCGCGCAGCGGCAGGATGGCCTGGAACTTCCGGTCGCGGCCCTGCTTGGCGGAGCCGCCGGCGGAGTCACCCTCCACCAGGTAGACCTCGCACAGGGCGGGGTCCTTTTCCTGGCAGTCGGCCAGCTTGCCGGGCAGGCCCATGCCGTCGAGCACGCCCTTGCGGCGCGTCATTTCGCGGGCCTTGCGGGCCGCTTCGCGGGCGCGGGCGGCCTCGACGATCTTGCCGCAGATGATCTTGGCGTCGTTCGGACGCTCCTGCAGGTAGTCGGTGAGCAGGCGGCCGACGATGTCTTCCACCGGCGCGCGCACTTCGCTGGACACCAGCTTGTCCTTGGTCTGGCTGGAGAACTTGGGCTCGGGCACCTTCACGCTCAGCACGCAGCACAGGCCTTCGCGCATGTCGTCGCCGGTGACCTCGACCTTCGCCTTCTTGGCGAACTCGTTCTCTTCGATGTACTTGTTGATGACGCGGGTCATCGCGGCGCGCAGGCCCGTGAGGTGGGTGCCGCCGTCACGCTGCGGGATGTTGTTGGTGAAACACAGCACCTGCTCGTTGTAGCCGCTGTTCCACTGCATCGCCACTTCGACGCCGATGTGCGTGCCGGGGATGCCGCCGTAGGTGTCGGCCGGCTTCTCGCCCGCTGCGTAGAACGAGTTCGGGTGCAGGACGGTCTTGCCCTTGTTGATGAACTCCACGAAGCCGCGCACCCCGCCGGCGCCGGAGAAGTCGTCTTCCTTGCCGGTGCGCTCGTCGAGCAGGCGGATGCGCACGCCGTTGTTCAGGAAGCTCAGCTCGCGCAGGCGCTTGCTCAGGATCTCGTAGTGGAAATCGTTGTTTTCCTTGAAGATCTCCGTGTCGGGCAGAAAGTGCACTTCGGTGCCGCGCTTGTCGGTGTCGCCGATGACCTTCATGGGCGAGACCTCGAAGCCGTTCACGGTGTCGAGCAGGCGGTTCTGCACGAAGCCGCGGCTGAATTCGAGCTCGTGGATCTTGCCTTCGCGGCGCACGATGAGGCGCAGCTTCACGCTCAGCGCGTTCACGCACGAGACGCCCACGCCGTGCAGGCCGCCCGAGACCTTGTAGCTGTTCTGGTTGAACTTGCCGCCGGCGTGCAGTTCGGTGAGCGCAATTTCAGCGGCCGAGCGCTTGGGCTCGTGCTTGTCGTCCATCTTCACGCCGGTCGGGATGCCGCGGCCGTTGTCGGTGACGGAGATCGAGTTGTCGGAGTGGATGGTCACGACGATGTCGTCGCAATGGCCTGCGAGCGCTTCGTCGATGGAGTTGTCGACCACTTCGAACACCAAATGGTGAAGGCCCGTGCCGTCGGAGGTGTCGCCGATGTACATGCCCGGACGCTTGCGCACGGCTTCGAGGCCTTCGAGGATCGTGATCGCGCCTTCGCCGTAGCTGGAGTCGGCGACAACGCCTTCGGGCGCCACGATCTGGATTTCGGGGGTGTAGACCGGCTCGGTGTGCGGCACGTCGGGCTTGTTTTCTTCAGCACTCATTCGGATATTCCTCTGTCTCTCACGGCATTCACGTGATTTGTCGGGCTCTCAAAAGCTCAATTCGCCGCCTCTTGAAAGCGCAAACCCGCGGAGGGCCGCGGGTCGTGTGCGCAAGGCGCTGTGTCTTGGGGGGTCTAGATGCGCATCGGCATCACGACGTACTTGAAAGATGCGTTCTCGGGGATGGTTAACAAGGCCGAGCTGTTGGAGTCGGCCAGGTCCAGCTTGACCATGTCCTGGTCCATGTTCGACAGCGCGTCGATCAGGTAGGTCACGTTGAAGCCGATTTCGATGCTGTCGCCGCCGTAGTCGATGTCGAGCTCGTCCTGGGCTTCTTCCTGCTCGGCGTTGTTCGACGCAATGCGCAGCGTGCCCGGCTCGATGTTCAGGCGCACGCCCTTGAACTTCTCGCTGGTCAGGATGGCGGTGCGCTGCAGGCTGGCCAGGAGCGGCGCGCGGCCGAGCGTGACGGTGTTCTTGTGGTTCTTGGGAATCACGCGGTTGTAGTCGGGGAACTTGCCCTCGACCAGCTTGGTGACGAACTCCATGCCGCCGAAGCTGAACTTGGCCTGGTTGTTCGCGAACTGCATCTCGATGGCGCCTTCGGCGTCGGACAGCAGGCGCTGCATTTCGAGCACGGTCTTGCGCGGCAGGATCACTTCTTGCCGGGGCACCTCGACGTCGAGCAGCGCCGACGAGAACGCCAGGCGGTGGCCGTCGGTGGCGACCAGGCTCAGCTGCTTGCCTTCGGCCACGAACAGGATGCCGTTGAGGTAGTAGCGGATGTCGTGCACGGCCATCGCGAACGAGACCTGCGAGAGCAGGTCTTTGAGCGTCTTTTGCGGCACGCTGAACACGGGGCCGAAATTGGCGGCTTCCTGCACCAGCGGGAAGTCTTCGGCGGGCAGCGATTGCAGCGTGAAGCGGCTCTTGCCACCCTTGAGCACGAGCTTGCTGGCGCTCGATTCGAGGCTCACGGTCTGGTCGGCCGGCATGGTGCGCAGGATGTCGATCAGCTTGCGCGCGCCGATGGTGGTCGTGAAGTTGCCCTCGTCGCCACCGAGCTCGGCGGTGGTGCGGATCTGGATCTCGAGGTCGCTGGTGGTCAGCTGCAGCTGGCCGCCGGTCTTGCGGATCAGCACATTGGCCAGGATCGGCAGGGTATGACGCCGTTCCACGATGCCAGCCACCGACTGCAGGGCGGCAAGAACTTTGTCTTGGGTTGCCTTCAAAACGATCATGTCTTCTTCCTCTTCTCTTATCTCTTTGAATCAGCTTTCAGGACGCCATTCTCCGCTGTCGCGAGGGGCGTTCTTGATGACATTCGGCTTCAGCCTTTGAGGGTCTGTTCGAGGACGTGGAGCTGCTGGTTGAGTTCGGTGAGCTGCTGGCGCTCGCCCGAAATCTTGCGCACCGCGTGGAGCACCGTCGTGTGGTCGCGACCGCCGAACAGTTCGCCGATTTCCGGCAGGCTCTTCTGCGTGAGCTCCTTGGCCAGGTACATCGCGATCTGCCGCGGCCGCGCAATGCTGGCCGGGCGTTTCTTGCTGTACATGTCGGCGACCTTGATCTTGTAGTAGTCGGCCACCGTCTTCTGGATATTTTCAACCGAGATCTGCCGATTCTGGATCGACAGCAGGTCGCGCAGCGCCTCGCGCGCCAGGGCGATCGAGATCTCCTTCTGGTTGAAGCGCGAGTACGCCAGGATCTTGCGCAGGGCGCCTTCGAGCTCGCGCACGTTGGAGCGCACGTTCTTGGCCACGAAGAAGGCGACTTCTTCAGGCATTTCGGCGCCCTCGACGCGGGCCTTGTTGATCAGAATGGCCACGCGCATCTCGAGCTCGGGCGGCTCGATCGCCACCGTGAGACCCGAATCGAAGCGCGACACCAGCCGCTCGTGGATGTCGGCCAGACCCTTGGGATAGGTGTCGCTGGTCATCACGATGTGCGACTTCTTGGCGAGCAGGGCCTCGAACGCGTTGAAGAACTCTTCCTGCGTGCGGTCCTTGTTGGCGAAGAACTGCACGTCGTCGATCAGCAGCAGATCGAGCGAGTGGTAACGCTCTTTGAACTCATCGAAAGTCTTGCGCTGATAGGCCTTGACCACATCCGACACGAATTGCTCGGCGTGGATGTAGAGAACTTTCGAATCGGGCCGGTCGGCCAGCAGCCGGTTGCCCACCGCGTGCATCAGGTGGGTCTTGCCCAGGCCGACGCCGCCGTAGATGAAAAGCGGGTTGTACAGGTGGCCCGGCATGCCGGCCACGTGCATGGCCGCGGCGCGCGCCATGCGGTTGGCCGTGCCCTCGACCAGGGTGTCGAAAGTGAGCCCCGAATTGAGGCGGTTCTTGAAGCCGGCGGCGGCCGGTTCCTCGCCCGGACCAGCCACGTCGCGTGGCACGTCCGTTTCGGCCATGAGGGTCACGGGGGCCATGCGGACGGGGGTTTCCCGCGGAGCGAGCGCTAACTCGATGGCGACCGGCTGGCCGTACATCTTCTCGGCCATGGCCGCGATCTTGCCGGCGTACTGGGCACGGATCCAGTCGAGCTTGAAGCGGTTGGCGACGAACACCGTCATGCGCGAAAGGTCGTCGGCGACCTGCGCGGTGAGGGGCTTGATCCAGGTGTTGAACTGCTGCTCGGACAGCTCCTGCGCGAGCTGGTCGACGCAGGCCTGCCACAGGCTTTCGCCGATGCCGTCAGTCGACATGGGCGCTTGAAAAAGTGATGGAACCCTCGGGCATTTCTTGTATAGGTATTGTGGATATTCTCTGCTGGAAGGCGCCGGGCATTCTAACTTGTCAAAACCTTATCCACATGCTGCGCTGCACACGGAAAGGCCCGCAAATCCAGTCGAAGATTGTTCCGGCGGCCAATGTTTGCGATAATTGCGGGTTTCCCTGAAAAGCCTTCACAGCGTCTTTCGGGGGCCATCCGAAACTCGCTCCCCCAGCGCTCGCCAGGTTTGTGCATGCCTTCATGCGGAAACCGGCGCAAACAGGGAATCAGGAAACCATCATGAAACGCACTTACCAAGCATCCAAAGTCCGCCGCGCCCGTACCCACGGCTTTCTGGTCCGCATGAAGACCCGCGGCGGCCGTGCCGTCATCAACGCACGCCGCGCCAAGGGCCGCAAGCGCCTGGCCGTCTGACGGCACCCCACCTGCCGTTGTCAGCCGCCGACACGTCCGCGCAGGCTCCTGCAGCCTCTGCGCCTGGCCCCGCCAGCAGTGACGTCCGCGGCCCGGCTTCCTTGCAGCGGCTCAAGACCCGCGCGCAATTCCAGGCCGTCCTCGCAGGTGCCACCGTGGCGCGCACTGCCCATTTCGCATTGCACCGCTGTGCGCTCGATGTTTCCGCATCGGGCGCCGCTTCGCTGTTTCCGTCCGATGAGGTCTGGCTGGGTGCCATGGTGCCCAAGCGCTGGGCACGCCGCGCGGTGACGCGCAACGCCATCAAGCGCCAGATCTACACCGTGAGCGCCGCGCCCGGTGTTGTGTTGCCGCGTGCCGCGCACGTGGTGCGTCTGCGCGCCGGTTTCGATCGCAAGGTGTTCGTGAGCGCCTCTTCGGACAAGCTCAAGGCCGCCGTGCGCGCCGAGCTCCAGCAGCTGCTGGCGCGCGCCGCGCGTCCGCCGGCACCGGCCGCCTCCCGCGCACCCGCCTCCGCATGAAACGCCTGCTGATCGGCCTCGTGAAGGGCTACCGCCTGCTGCTGAGCCCCTGGCTCGGGCAGTCGTGCCGTTTCACACCGACCTGCTCCGTGTATTCGATCGAGGCGCTGGAAGTGCACGGCGCGCTCAAGGGCAGCTACCTGACTCTGCACCGCATCGCGCGTTGCCAGCCCTGGTGCCAGGGCGGCCACGATCCGGTTTCACCGAAATCACAGCGTCGCACTGACACGTCAGGCTCGCTGTTTTCGTCTCTTCTCTCCTCCGACAAGAAGTCTTCGTCATGAACGATATCCGCCGCACGATCCTGTGGGTGATTTTTGGTTTCTCGCTCGTGCTGCTGTGGGACCAATGGCAGGTCTTCAACGGCAACAAGCCGACCTTCCTGCCGTCGACCAAGCCCGCCGCCACGGCACCGGCCGCCGGTACACCCGCCACCAACAACGGCGTGCCGACCGCGGCTGCCGCGGCCGGTGGCACCGCAGGTGCCGTGCCCACGCAGGCGGCCCCGGCCGCGCCGCGCGAGCAGGTCGTGGTGACCACCGACCTGTTCAAGGCGACGATCGACAGCGAAGGCGCCACGGTCAACCACCTCGAACTGCTCAAGTTCGACGAAGCCGACCGTACGAAGCGCGTCGTGCTGTTCGAGAATGGTTCGCCCGCCACGCGCTACGTCGCCCAGACCGGCCTGCTGAACCCCGTCGCTGGCGAAGCCTTCCCCAACCACCTGACGGCCATGACGCCGAAGGCCGGTCCGCGCGCGATGGCCGATGGCCAGAACACGCTCGAAGTGAGCTTCGAAAGCGCCCCCGTCGGCGGCCTGAAGTACATCAAGACCTACGTGTTCAAGCGTGACGACTACGTCATCGGCGTGCGCCACGAAGTGGTCAACGTGAGCGACCAGCCGCGCGACGCGCAGCTGTACATGCAGCTGCTGCGTCACGGCACCGTGGCCGCCGGCACGATGTTCGGCACCAACACCTTCACGGGCCCGGCCGCGTACACCAACGAGAAGAAGTTCCACAAGCTCGACTTCAAGGACATCGCCAAGGGCAAGATCGAGCCGCCGCCGCCGGCCAACGACGGCTGGATCGCGATGGTGCAGCATTACTTCGCGTCGGCCTGGCTGCTCAAGGGCGACCCGGCCAGCGAACAGCTGCGCCGCGAATTCCGCGTGAAGGACCTGGGCGACAACCTCTTCACCGTGGCCATGGTGGCCACGCTGCCGAAGATCGCCCCCGGCGCCACGCAGGTCGTGAACAGCGCGCTGTTCGCCGGTCCCGAAGAAGAAAAGAAGCTCGAAGCCATCGCCCCGGGCCTGGACCTGGTGAAGGACTACGGCATCTTCGCGATCATCTCCAAGCCGCTGTACTGGCTGCTCACGCAGCTGCACGGCATCCTGGGCAACTGGGGCTGGGCAATCGTCGCGCTCGTGGTGCTGCTGAAGGCGGCCTTCTACTGGCTCAACGCCAAGGCGTACGCCAGCATGGCCAAGATGAAGGCCATCAACCCGAAGATCATGGAAATGCGCGAGCGGCTGAAGGACAAGCCGCAAGAAATGCAGCAGGAGATGATGCGGATCTACAAGACCGAAAAGGTCAATCCGATGGGCGGCTGCTTCCCCATCGTGATCCAGATCCCGGTGTTCATCGCCCTGTACTGGGTGTTGCTGTCGTCGGTTGAAATGCGCCACGCCCCGTGGATCGGCTGGATCACCGACCTGTCGGCACCCGATCCCTGGTACATCCTGCCGATCGTGATGACGCTCACCTCGCTGTTCCAGACCTGGCTCAACCCCACGCCGCCCGATCCGATGCAGGCCAAGCTGATGTGGATCATGCCGCTCGCGTTCAGCGTGATGTTCATCTTCTTCCCGGCCGGCCTGGTGCTGTACTGGATCACGAACAACGTGCTGTCGATCGCGCAGCAGTGGTTCATCAACAAGCGGCTGGGCGTGCTGGGCAAATAAGCCGCACGACCATCGTTACGCAAAGGGCCGCATTCGCGGCCCTTTGCTTTTTGCTGAAAGAATCGCGCTGTCATGACCCTCGCCCGCACCTCCGATCCCATCGTCGCCATCGCCACCGCCCCGGGGCGCGGAGCGGTCGGCATCGTTCGCGTGTCGGGCGCCCGGCTGGCGCCGCTGGTCGAGGCGCTGTGCGCCCGCGCGCTCAAGCCGCGCGAAGCCACGTACCTGCCCTTTCGCGATGCGCAGGGCGAGCCGGTCGACCACGGCCTGGCGATTCACTTTCCGACGCCGCATTCCTACACCGGCGAAGACGTGCTCGAGCTGCAGGCGCACGGTGGCCCGGTCGTGCTGCAGCTCTTGCTGTCGCGCTGCCTCGAAGCCGCGGCTGAAGTCGATCCGGCTACCAACCGCCCGCGCCTGCCCGGCCTGCGCGTGGCCGAGCCGGGCGAGTTCAGCCAGCGTGCCTTTCTCAACGGCAAGATCGACCTGGCGCAGGCCGAGGCCATCGCCGACCTGATCGACGCGAGCACCGAAGCCGCTGCGCGCAGCGCCGGGCGTTCGCTGTCGGGTGCGTTCTCGCGCGAGATCCACACACTGCGCGACGCGCTGATCCACCTGCGCATGCTGGTCGAAGCCACGCTCGACTTTCCCGAGGAAGAGGTCGACTTCCTGCAGAAAGCCGACGCCACGGGCCAGCTGCAACGGCTGCAGGCACAGCTGGCTGCCGTGCAGTTGCGTGCCAAACAAGGGGCGTTGCTGCGCGAAGGCATCAAGGTGGTGATCGCGGGCCAGCCCAACGCGGGCAAGAGTTCGCTGCTCAACGCACTGGCCGGCGCCGAGCTGGCCATCGTGAGCGCCATCGCGGGCACCACGCGCGACGTGGTCTCGCAGACCATCCAGATCCACGGCGTGCCGCTGCATGTGGCCGACACCGCCGGCCTGCGCGACAGCACCGACGAGGTCGAGCAGATCGGCGTGGCGCGCGCCTGGGGCCAGATCGAAAGCGCCGATGCCGTGCTGTTCCTGCACGACCTCACGCGCGCCGGCCAGCCCGATTACGCCGCCGCCGACGCCGAGATCCTGGCCGGCCTGCGGCGCAAGCTGCCGGCGAGCGTGCCGGTGCTCGATGTGTGGAACAAGCAAGACGCCGCATCGTCGGCCACGCCGCCGGCCGAAGGCATTGCGCTGTCGGCCAAGACCGGCGCGGGCATCGAGGCGCTGCGCGACCAGTTGCTGGCGATGGCCGGCTGGCAGGCCGTTCCCGAAGGCGTCTACCTCGCACGCGCGCGCCATGTGCAGGCGCTGGCCCGCGTCGAGACGCACCTCACGCTGGCGGCCGCCCACCTGGCGGCGCAGGCGCAACTGCTCGATCTGCTGGCCGAAGAGCTGCGGCTGGCGCAGAACGCGCTCAACGAGATCACCGGCGAGTTCGGCGCGGACGACCTGCTGGGTGTCATCTTTTCGCGCTTCTGTATCGGCAAATAGCGACACATGCGTGCGCTTCGCCGGGGAAAGCGTAAACAGTTGTAGCCGAACCTCGGGGCCTTCGCGGATACTTCGGATCACTTGCGGGGGTCGAGAAAAACATGTCCATCCAGAACCTGAGCCGCTCCATTGCGGAGAACCCGAGCGCCGACGCGTTCGCGCTGACCTTGAGCGTCGCGCAATGGGACACGCTCGCGGGCTACTTGCAGCCCATCGAAACAGCCATCGGCGACGTGCTGATCTCGCAGGGCACGCACGACCGCTCGGTGTTCTTCGTCGAAAGCGGCGCCATCAGCGTGCACCGCGTCAGCAGCAAGGAGCAGATGCGCCTGGCCGTGCTGTCGCCCGGCTCGGTGGTGGGCGAAGGCTCGTTCTTCTCACGCGAGCCGCATGCGGCCAACGTGGTGGTCACGGGCGCGGGGCGCGTGTGGCGCCTCACGGCCGTGCGGTTCTCAGAGATGTCGAACCGCCAGCCCAACATGGCGCTGGACATCGCGATGGCGCTCGGCGGCGTGATCGCCAAGCGCATGGCGCATCGCTCCAAGCGGGTGGCAGTCACCTGAGCGAGCTGAGCTGAGCTGAGCCTTCCGGCTCGCCGCGCGCTGCCAGCCGCCGCACAACAACAAGAACAAGTCTTCGTTTCCGATCCTGAGAATTGCTGGTGAGCCATGGCCTTGATCTGCCCGGTCTGTGACGCGGACAACCGCGACGGTGCCAACTTCTGCAGAAGCTGCGGCGGCCGGCTGTCGGCCGCCGACCGCGTGCCGCCCCCGGCGCCCCGTCCTGCCGATCGCGAATGGGCCACCACCGCACCGGCCCAGCTGCGCGCGCCGACCATTCCGGCGCCGTTGTTCGATCCCGCCGAGTCGAAGCGGGCATCGTCGCCCGCCTCCACCGGCCGGATGCCCGAGCCGCCGCCACCGCCGCCGCCGGCGGATGAGCGAACCGTGATCGTGGCGCCGGGGCGTGGCGGCGCCGCATCGTCCTTGCCTCCGTCCGCGCGGGTCGATCGGCCGAAGACGCGGATCAAGGTCAAGCGCATCAAGCCGCCCGAGCCGGTGCTGCGCCCGCGCGGCATCGGGCTGTGGCTGGGGCTGCTCATCGTCGCGCTGTTGCTCGTTGTCGCGGGCTGGCTGGGTTACGGGACTGGCGACAAGGCGCCCGAGCCGGGCGTGGTGCCGACGCCGGCGATCGCACCCGCTCCCGTCGTGGCACCGCCAGCGGTCGAGCCCGCGCCCGTCGCTGCCGAGCCCGCCCCGCCCGTGGCCGAACCGCCACCCGCCGAAGTGGTCGCCGAGTCCGCGGAATCCGCACCCAAGCCGACGCCTGCCGCGAAGCCGCGCAAACCGGCGACACCTCCCACGCCGGCGCCCCAGGCCGCCCCGCCCGCAGCGCCTCTGGCCGCCGTGCCGTCCCCGCGCCCGCACCGCCAGCCCCGCCGGCCGACCCGCAGGCCCAATGCGGCGACCGCAACTTCATCGCCAAGGCGCAATGCATGGCGGCCCAGTGCGTGAAGCCCGAGTACAAGTTGCACGCGCAGTGCGAAGCGGTGCGCCGTCAGCAGCGCATCGACGAAGAAAAGCGCAATCCGTCGCTCTTGAACTGAGCGCGCGCCGGCCCCGGCGGCCTCAGCCTTTTTGCAGCCGCTCGATGGCAATCGCCAGCGCGGCGGGCTTGCCGGACAGCACCAGCGTGTCGCCGTCCGACAGCAGCGTGTCGTCGTCCGGCACGCGCGCCTGACCGTCCTGGCGGCGCAGGTTGGCCACGCGCACGCCCAGCGTCGGCAGCGCCATCCGTCCCAGCGTCTGGCCGATCGCGCGGGCGCCCGGCGTGAGCGTGAAGCTGTTCAGGCGCTCGTGATCGATCTCGTCGGCGTTGTCGTCATCGGCGCCGTGGAAGTAGCCGCGCAGCAGGTTGTAGCGCGCGTCGCGCTGGTCCTGCACCACGCGGATCACGCGCCGCATCGGCACGCCGACCAGCGCCAGCGCATGGCTGGCGAGCATCAGCGAACCCTCGATGGCCTCGGGCACCACCTCGGTCGCACCGGCGGCCTGCAGTTTCTCGAGGTCGTGGTCGTCCTGGGTGCGCACGATCACCGGCACGTGCGCCGCGTGGGCGCGGGTGTTGGCCAGCACTTTCATCGCGCCCCCCACGTCGAGGTAGGTGACGACCACCGCGCTGGCGCGCGCCAGGCCTGCCGCCATCAGCGCCTGCAGCCGCGCCGCGTCGCCGAACACCACCGAATCGCCGGCCGCGGCGGCCTGGCGCACGCGGTCGGGGTCGAGGTCGAGCGCCATGTAGGGAATGCCTTCGCGCTCCAGGATCCGCGCCAGGTTCTGGCCGCAGCGCCCGTAGCCGCAGATGATCACGTGCTGCGCGGTGTTGATGGTCTTGCGCGCGATGCTCGTCATCTGCAGCGACTGCTGCAGCCAGTCGCTGGCCACCAGCTTGCGCACGATGGTGTTGGTGTACATCACGATGAACGGCGTGGCCAGCATCGAGAGCACCATCGACGCCAGCACCGGGTTGGCCAGCCACGGCGGCAGCAGGTTGCGGTCTTGCGCGAGCGTGAGCAGCACGAAGCCGAACTCGCCGGCCTGCGCCAGGTACAGGCCGGTGCGCAGCGACACGCCCGAGGTCGCGCCCAGCACCTTTGCCAGCACCGTCACCAGCCCCAGTTTGAACAGCAGCGGCACCAGCAGCAGCACGGCCACCAGCAGCCAGCGCTCGACCACGATGTGCCAGTCGAGCGACATGCCGACGGTGATGAAGAACAGCCCCAGCAGCACGTCGTGGAAGGGGCGGATGTCGGTCTCGACCTGGTGCTTGTATTCGGTCTCCGACACCAGCATGCCGGCGATGAAGGCGCCCAGCGCCAGGCTCAGCCCGGCCAGTTCGGTGAGCCAGGCCAGGCCCAACGTGATCAGCAGCACGTTCAGGATGAACAGCTCTTCGCTGCGCCGCCGCGCCACCAGCGTGAGCCACCAGCGCATGATGCGCGGCCCGCCGTAGAGCAGCACGCCGATGAGGAAGGTCGCCTTCACCAGCGCAAAACCCAGTGCCTTGGCCAGCGCCTCGGGCGGCGCGCCCAGGGCGGGAATCAGCACCAGCAGTGGCACCACGGCCAAATCTTGAAACAGCAGCACGCCCATCACGCGCTTGCCGTGCTCGCTCTCCAGCTCGAGCCGCTCGGCCATCAGCTTGACCACGATGGCCGTGCTGCTCATGGTGAGCGCGCTCGACAGCGCCAGCGTGGTCTGCCACCCGAGCTGCCAGGCCGGCGGCAGCTGCGTGGCGATGAGCAGTGCGCCGACGGTGGCCAGCGCCATGGTCAGCAGCACCTGCAGCAGACCCAGCCCGAACACGTGCTTGCGCATGGCGCGCAGCTTGGGCAGGCTGAACTCGAGCCCGATCACGAACATCAGGAACACCACGCCGAATTCGCCCAGGTGGCGGATGCCTTCGGAGTTCTGCGCCAGCGCCAGCGCATGCGGGCCGATGAGCACACCGGCCGTCAGGTAGCCGAGCATCGGCGGCAGCTTGAGCGACCGGCAGGCCACCACGCCGATCACCGCGGCCAACAGATACAACAGCGTGAGATCGAACGAAGACATAGGCGCCGATGCTAGAGCAATGTCCGTGCCCCGGGCTTCCCGGGCCATGTGATCGCCGGCCGCGCCCGCCTCGTAAAATCCGCCGATGAGCTCCGCCCCGCCCCGACCCCATGGTCGACCCCGAAGCCATCCTGGCCCGGGCACGCGTCACATTCGACATCGAAGCCGAAGCCGTCCTCGGCCTGAAGGCCCGCGTCGGTCCGAGTTTTGTCGAGGCCGTGCGCAAGATTCTCGAAGTGCGCGGCCGCGTGGTCGTGATGGGCATGGGCAAGAGCGGCCACGTCGGCCGCAAGATCGCCGCCACCCTCGCCTCCACCGGCACGCCCGCGATGTTCGTGCACCCGGCCGAGGCCAGCCACGGCGACCTCGGCATGATCAAGTCGGTCGACCTCGTGCTCGCCATTTCCAACAGCGGCGAGGTCGACGAACTCACCGTGCTGCTGCCGGTGGTCAAGCGCCAGGGCGTGCCCCTGATCGCCATCACCGGCCGTGCCGATTCCACGCTGGCGCGCCACGCCGACATCGTGATCGATGCCGGCGTCGCCAAGGAAGCCTGTCCGCTGAACCTCGCGCCGACCGCGAGCACCACCGCCCAGATCGCCATGGGCGACGCGCTGGCCGTGGCTCTGCTCGACGCGCGCGGTTTCGGCTCCGAAGACTTCGCGCGCTCGCACCCCGGCGGCGCGCTGGGCCGCAAGCTGCTCACGCACCTGAGCGACGTCATGCGCTCGGGCGACGAGGTGCCGTGCGTGCCGCCGACGGCCACCGTCAGTGAGCTGATGCGCGCGATGAGCATCAAGGGCTTTGGCGCCGCTGCGGTGGTCGAGCCCGACGGCCGGGCGCTGGGCATCTTCACCGACGGCGACCTGCGCCGCCTCATCGAAGCCGGCGCCGACCTGCGCACGCCCAAGGCGGCCGACATCATGCACCGCGACCCGCGCACCATCCGCGTCGACGCGCTGGCGGTGGAAGCGGCCGAACTCATGGAGCAATGCGGCATCACCCGCCTGTTCGTGATCGACAGCGCGGGGGTGATCGTCGGCGCGGTGAACACCAACGACCTGATGCGCGCGAAGGTCATCTGATGCCGCTTGATTTCCAGGCCGAGACCCTGCTGGCCGCGCAAGATGTGCGCATCGTCTTCTTCGACATCGACGGCGTGCTGACCGACGGCGGCGTGTACTTCACCGAGCACGGCGAAACGCTCAAGCGCTTCAGCATCCTCGACGGCTACGGCCTCAAGCTGCTGCGCAAGGCGGGCATCACGCCGGCCGTGATCACCGGGCGCGACTCCAAGCCGCTGCGCGTGCGGCTCGAGGCGCTGGGCATCGAGCACGTGCGCTACGGTACCGAAGACAAGCTGCCCGCCGCTGAGGCCATGCTGAAGCAGCTCGGCTTCACCTGGGCGCAGGCCGCCGCCATCGGCGACGACTGGCCCGACCTGCCCGTGCTGACCCGTGTCGGCTTCGCGGCGGCGCCGGCCAACGCGCACGCCGAAGTGCGCGCCGTGGCGCGCTACGTGACCACCGCGCGCGGCGGCGAAGGCGCGGCGCGCGAATTCTGCGACCTGCTGCTGACGGCCTGCGGCCAGTACCGCCCGCTGCTCGACGCTGCCCTGGGCCCCCGACCATGAGCCCGCAGCTGCGACGCGCCTGGAACCTGACGCGTGATGTGCTCGACCGCAGCACCATCTACCTGCCGATCATCCTGATGTTCGGCGTGGCGCTGGGCACCTACTGGCTGGTGCGCAACGCGCCCAAGCTGCTGGAGCCCACCGTCAAGGCCGCGCCCACGCACGAGCCCGACTACTTCATGCGGGATTTCGTCATCAAGAACTTCCTGCCCAACGGCGACTTGCGCAGCGAGCTGCATGGCGTCGAAGGGCGGCACTACCCGGACACCGACACCATCGAGGTCGACCAGGTGCGCATGCGCTCGGTGTCGCCCGAAGGGCTGGTCACGCGCTCGTCGGCCAACCGGGGCCTGTCGAATGCCGACGGCAGCGAGATCCAGCTGTTCGGCAACGCGATCGTGATCCGCGAACCGGCGGTCAGCGCGAGCGGCAAGGCCACGCCGCGGCTGGAGTTCCGGGGCGAGTTCCTGCACGCGTTCCTCGACACCGAAAAGGTGAAGTCGAACAAGCCGGTCACGCTCATCCGCGGCAGCGACCAGTTCACGGGCGATTCGCTCGACTACGACAACCTGAGCGGCGTGGCCAACCTCACAGGCCGCGTGCGCGGCGTGCTGGTGCCCTCGGCCGCGGCGGGCAAGCCGCGCTGAGCGGCTGCACTACAAAAACAAGTTCCCGGGAGACGACCGACACATGACCACCGCCGCACCGCTCGTCTTCATCACCGGCGCTTCCAGTGGCATCGGCCAGGCTTTGGCCGCGTCTTTCTACGACGCGGGCTACCGGCTGGCGCTGGTCGCGCGGCGCACGGCGGAGATCGACGCTTGGGCCACAGGTCGCCAGCTGGACGCGGGCCGCTACCAGGTCTACGGTGCCGACGTGGCGGACACCGACAGCATCGTGGCTGCCGGCACCGACTGCATCGCGCGCCAGGGCGTGCCCGACGTGGTGATCGCCAACGCCGGCATCAGCATCGGCATCGACACGGCCGATCGGTCGGACATCGACGTGCTGGCGCGCACCTTCGCCGTCAACAACGTGGGGCTGGCCGCGACCTTCCATCCGTTCGTGCAGGCCATGGTGAAGCGCGGCAGCGGGCGGCTCGTGGGCATCGGGAGCGTGGCCGCCATCCGCGGGCTGCCGGGGCACGGCGCCTACTGCGCGAGCAAGGCCGGCGTGGTCGCGTACTGCGAGAGCCTGCGCGGGGAATTGCGCACCAGTGGTGTGAAGGTTGTCACGCTGTGCCCGGGCTACATCGACACGCCGCTGACCCAGGGCAATCGCTACGGCATGCCCTTTCTCATGCAGCCCGAAGACTTCGCGGCCCAGGCGCTGCGCGCCATCAAGGCCGGCACCAGCTACCGCGTGATTCCGTGGCAGATGGGCGTGGTCGCCAAGGTCATGCGCCTGCTGCCCAATGCCGTGCTCGACCGCGCCGTGCAGGGCCGGGCGCGCAAGAAGCGCAGCGGCGAAGCCTGAGCTTCATCGCCGTCGCACAGGCAAAGAAAAAGGCTCCCGAGGAGCCTTTTCTGTTTGTGTGCCGTGAGGCATGCGAAGGATTGAACGGGGTTCAGTACCCACCGTTGCCGCCGCCGCCGTAGCCGCCCCACCGCCGCTGCGACCACCGCCGCCGCCGCCACGGGACCTGCGCCGTAGGGGCTGCGGAAACCGCCATCGCCACCACCGCCGCCGCCACCCGAACGACCACCACCGCCGCCGTAGCCGCCGCCACCGCCACCGCCGGAACGGCCACCGCCGCCACCACCGTAGCCGCCACCACCGCCGCCGCCGTAGCCACCGCCACCACCGCCGCCATAACCACCACCACCGCCGCCGTAGCCGCCACCGCCGCCACTGCGGGGGGGACGTGCTTCCATGGGACGTGCCTCGTTGACGACCACGCTGCGGCCACCCAGGGGTTGGCCGTTCATGCCGTTGATGGCGGCCTGTGCTTCCGCGTCACTGCCCATCTCGACAAAGCCGAAGCCCTTCGAGCGGCCCGTGTCGCGCTCCATCATGACCTTGGCGCTGGTCACTGCGCCGAACTGGCCGAAGGCCTGTTCGAGATCACCGTCGCGCACCGAATAAGGCAGGTTGCCGACGTAGAGTTTGTTGCCCATCAAGGGACTCCTATAAACACATCAAGAAAAGCGATGGAGTCCCGAAAGCATCACTCAAACGAGAGCCGCCGAGCCGCGCGAAACTGACCGATCACCGAGTTGCTTCCTCCCAAAATCAAGAGGGAGGCTCGTGCATTATGGGTGAAATATCAAAAAAGCAAGCATGAATTTGCGTCTTGAGGTAGCGACTTTTGAAACCAATGGAAGTTAGCGCACGCCTACCTGTTTGAGCCGGGCCAATTGACGATGCGGCTACAATTTGCGGGTCATTGGGGAGTAGCCGCCTTCCGCTTACGAGAAGGGCCCGCGTCAACAGACTTGTCCTTGCCCCACGAGGACATGGCGCGTGCAGTGAACACACCTGGCGAGACCTTTGACCGCACAACTTCGGGAATATGGCCGAAGGTGTTGTGCGGTCAATTGCGTCCTTCGGCCCAAGGAACCCCACATCTCTCATGGAAGCTTTTCTCGTTGCAACGGGCGTGGTCGCGCTCGCCGAAATGGGCGACAAGACCCAACTCCTGGCCCTTTTGCTGGCCGCGCGTTTCAGGAAACCCTGGCCGATCGTGCTCGGCATCTTCGTTGCCACGGTCGTCAACCACGCGCTGGCCGGCGCGGTCGGCAACTACATCACGCGCTGGCTCGGCCCCGAGGTGCTGCGCTGGATTCTGGGCGGCTCGTTCATCGCGATGGCCGTCTGGATGCTGATTCCCGACAAGCTCGATGAAGACGACGCCCCCGGCGTCTCGAAGTTCGGCGTCTTCGGCACCACCGTGATCGCCTTCTTCCTGGCCGAGATGGGCGACAAGACCCAGATCGCCACCGTCATGCTGGCCGCCCGCTTCACGCAGGACTACGCCTGGGTCGTCGTCGGCACCACGCTGGGCATGATGCTGGCCAATGCGCCGGTCGTGTGGCTGGGCGACAAGATCGTGCGGCGCGTGCCGATCAAGCTCGTGCACGGCATCTCGGCGGCGATCTTCCTGGTGCTGGGCGTCGTGATGATCGTCGGCTGGTAAGAAAAGAAGGAGGAATCCCTTCCAGAAACACCGCGGAACCGGCTTCGCCGGGCCGCTGGTGTTGCCCCCGGAAAGGGGGTTGGAGAAGCGACACGAAGTGCGCGAAGCCTGGGGGATATACTTGGTCTGCGCCGATTTGCTTCAGCTTGCGGGCGCTTTATAAATTCTGCTAAAGACGGCTGCCGAACCCGGCTCGTTTTTGGCGAGGCCGGGTTTTTTCATTCATGTCGTCGCCATCACCTTTGGTCGTCACCCCGCAGTCGATGCAGTTCGCAGGCCCGCTGGCCTTGCGCAGCGGCGCTTCGATCAGCGGCTACACGCTCGCCTACGAAACCTACGGCACCCTCAACGCCGAGCGCAGCAATGCGGTGCTGGTGTGCCATGCGCTCAATGCCTCGCACCACGTCGCGGGCGTGTACGAGGGCCAGGCCCGCTCCGAGGGCTGGTGGGACAACATGGTGGGCCCGGGCAAGCCGCTGGACACCGACCGCTTCTTCGTGATCGGCGTCAACAACCTCGGCTCCTGCTTCGGCTCGACGGGCCCGATGCACGTGAACCCCGCCAACGGCCGCGTCTACGGCGCCGACTTCCCGGTGGTCACGGTCGAAGACTGGGTCGATGCCCAGGCCGTGCTGCTCGACGCGCTCGGCATCCAGACGCTCGCGGCCGTGATGGGCGGCAGCCTCGGCGGCATGCAGGCGCTGTCGTGGACGCTGCAGTACCCCGACCGCGTGCGGCACGCCGTGGTGGTGGCCAGCGCGCCCAACCTCACGGCCGAGAACATCGCCTTCAACGAGGTGGCGCGCCGCGCCATCGTGACCGACCCCGACTTCCACGGCGGCCACTTCTACGAATACGGCGTGGTCCCCAAGCGCGGCCTGCGCATCGCGCGAATGATCGGCCACATCACCTACCTGAGCGACGACGTGATGAACGCCAAGTTCGGGCGCATCTTGCGCAGCGCCGTCGAAGGCGAGGTGGCGGGGCTCGACTACCGCTATTCCACGCAGGACATCGAGTTCCAGATCGAAAGCTACCTGCGCTACCAAGGCGACAAGTTCAGCGAGTACTTCGACGCCAACACCTACTTGCTGATCACCCGCGCGCTCGACTATTTCGACCCCGCGCGCCACCACGGCGGCCAGCTCAGCACCGCGCTGGCGCAGGCCACGGCCAAGTTCCTGCTCGTGAGCTTCAAGACCGACTGGCGCTTCTCGCCCGCGCGCAGCCGCGAGATCGTGAAGGCGCTGCTCGACAACCGCCGCAACGTGAGCTACGCCGAGATCGACGCGCCGCACGGCCACGACGCCTTCCTGCTCGACGACGTGCGCTACATGGGCGTGGTGCGCTCGTACTTCGAACGCGTCGCCAAGGAATTCCAATGAGCGACATCGAACATCAGCGACTGATTGCACAGCTCGTGCCGAAGGGCTCGCGCGTGCTCGACCTGGGCTGCGGCGACGGCAGCCTGCTCGACCTGCTGCAGCGTGAACGCGGTTGCACCGGCTACGGCGTGGAGATCGCCGACGGCAACGTCCTGCAGTGCATTCGCCGCGGCGTCGACGTGATCCAGCTGAACCTCGACGAAGGCCTGGCGATGTTCGACGACGCCACCTTCGACGTCGTGCTGCAGATCGACACGCTGCAGCACCTGCGCAATGCCGAGGTCATGCTGCGCGAGACCGCGCGCGTGGGCCGCTTCGGCATCGTCGCCTTTCCCAATTTCGCGCACTGGCCCAACCGCCTGAGCGTGGCGCGCGGGCGCATGCCCGTGACGCGTCGGCTGCCCTACCAGTGGTACGACACGCCCAACATCCGCGTCGGCACCTACAAGGACTTCGAGGTGCTGGCCGGCAAGAACAACCTGCGCGTGCTCGACGCCTTCGGCCTGCAGAACGGCCGCGACGTGCGCTGGCTGCCCAATGCGCGCGCCAGCACGGCGGTCTTCAAGTTCGAGCGGGGCGGCTGAGCACGCCGCCCTTGCACCGCACGGACATCGGGTCGGAATGAGCTTCACGCTCGCGCAGCCGGTTCACAGCGAACTGCTCATCAAGAAAAGCCGCTTCATCGGCTGCGTGCAGTCGGTGCCCGACCGCGCAGCTGCGCTCGCCGTGGTCGCCTCGCTTCGCGCCGAACATCCGGCTGCCGCGCACGTGTGCTGGGCCCTGATGGCCGGCGGCCAGTCGGCCGCGAACGACGATGGCGAACCCGGCGGCACGGCCGGACGCCCGATGTTGGAGGTGCTGCGCCACCAGCAGGTGGAAGGTGCGCTCGCCACCGTGGTGCGCTACTTCGGCGGCGTGAAGCTCGGTGCCGGCGGCCTCGTGCGGGCCTACACCGATGCCGTCGCGCAGGCCCTGCTCGGCGCCACGCTGGTGCCGCTCGTGCGCCAGCACCACCTGCAGTGCGCCGTGCCCTACGCGCTCGAGGGGCTGGTGCGGCGCGAGCTGACCGCCATCGGCGCGGTGCTCGAAGACGTGCAGCACGGCGACGACGTGCGCTTTGCCTTCGCGCTGCCCGCACCCGAGGCCGACGCCTTCATCGCGCGCCTCGACGATGCTGCGCAAGGGCGCGTCGTCTGGCCGACGGCGTGACCCGCTTCGGTGGCGCCTTGCCCGGCGTCGGTTCTGCCGACAGTGCGAGCACGCCGCGCGATGCGAGGGCGATCGGCTGCGCCAGGTCGTCGTCGACACCGCGCCGCGTCATCTCGGCGGTCACGATGCCGGTGGGCACGGCCAGCACGCCCCATCCCACCAGCATCATCACGGAAGCAATCGCGCGGCCCAGGTCGGTCTTGGGCACGAGGTCGCCGAAGCCGACCGTGGCCATGGTGGAGATGGCCCAGTAGATCGCCACCGGGATGCTGGTGAACCCGTGCGTCGGGCCTTCGACCACGTACATCAGCGTGCCCATCACCAGCACCACGAGCATCACGAAGCCCACGAACACCGTGATCTTGCGCCGGCTGGAGGCCACCGCCGACACCAGCGTGCGGTACTCCACCGAATAGCGCGAGAGCTTGAAGATGCGGAACACACGCAGCAGCCGCAGGATGCGCACGTCGATCAGGTAGGCCAGCTCCGGCGCGAAGGCCACGAGAAAGGTCGGCAGCAGCGCCAGCAGGTCGATCACGCCGTAGAAGCTCAGCGCGTAGCGCAGCGGCTTGTTCACGCAGCACAACCGCGCGATGTACTCCAGCGTGAAGAGAATCGTGAACACCCATTCGAGGGCATTGAACAGAGGCCGCCACTGGTCGCGGATCGACTGCACGCTGTCCAGGATGACGACCAGCACGCTGGTCACGATCACCGCGATCAGCGCCAGGTCGAACCACAGGCCGGCGGGCGTGTCGGCCTCGAAGATCACGGTGAACAGCCTGCGCCGCCAGCCACGCGCGGGTTTGTCGAACCGCGAGTCGGTGTCGGAGGGCGTGGACAGGGCTTCGATGTTCGGGCGGGGCAGGCGAGTCATGCGGGCATTGTCAGGGGCCGGGCGACTTATTCAGTTACGCTTATTGCGCAATGAAGTGCCGCATGCCGCGGGTGCGTTCTTACGATAGCTCCTTTCTTGAGGAGCTCCCCATTGGCCACACAGTCCCCCTTTTTCGGCAAGCGCGATCGTGACACCGACTCGCTGACTTCGCGTCCCGCACCGCTGGTTGGTTCGGGCACCAATCTCTCGGGCACTCCCGTCAATCCCTCCTCGTTGACCGCGCAGGCCGGCCTGGCCCCGGCGGCTGCGCCCGCCAAGGAAGGCGGCAGCAAGCTCACCGTCGGCCCGAACATCAAGCTCAAGGGCGTCGAGATCACCGATTGCGACACGCTCGTGGTCGAAGGCCTGGTCGAGGCCACGATGGATTCGCGCCTGATGCAGATCGCCGAACAGGGCGAGTTCAAGGGCTCGGCCGAGATCGACATCGCCGAGATCCGCGGCGTGTTCGACGGCAACCTCACCGTGCGCGAGAAGCTCGTCATCCACTCGACCGGCAAGGTCACCGGCAAGATCCGCTACGGCAAGATCGTGATCGAAGAAGGCGGCCAGCTGTCGGGCGAAATCAGCTTCGGCGCCAAGCCGTCGCTGCACGCAGCGGCCTGATGGGCCTGACGCGCCCGGTCTTCTGACGATCGATCAGGGCGCTTTCTTTTTCGGTGGGGCCTTCCTGGCCGCCGGCTTCGGCTTGTCCGCGGCGGCGGCCGTTCCTGCGTCTGCAGCCGGCGGTGCCCACCCCAGGCGCTCCAGCAAGGCACCGGCCGCGGCCGGTGCCCTTTCCTTGGCGCCGTTGATGAAATACACGAACACGTCGCGCGCCTTCGGTGCCGCGGCCCAGCCTTGCGCGCGCCCGGCCCAGGTGTCGAGCGCCTTGGGCGCGTAGCCGGTTGCAAGCGACGCGTCGGCCATCATGAGCCGCGCATAGGCGACGTCGCCTTCGGGCTCCTCGAACGACGGAAACTTGTCGGCGTCGGTGAACACGGTCGACACCTTGTGCTTCTTCGCCATCGCCTTGTAGGCGGGCGTGATGAAGCTCTCGTGGCGCACGTCCATCACATGGCGCAGCACGCGGCTGCCCTCCTTCTTCGGCAGCAGTTCCAGAAACGCCTCGAAGTCTTCCGCATCGAACTGCTTGGTCGGCATGAACTGCCACACGATCGGCCCGAGCTTGTCGCCCAGCTCGCTCACGCCGCTGTCGATGAAGCGCCGGACCGACTCGCCCGCGCTCGCCAGCACCTTGCGGTTGGTCGTGAAGCGCGAGGCCTTCATCGAGAACATGAAGTCATCCGGCGTGTCGTCGTGCCACTTGCGGAAGGTCTCGGGCTTGAAGGTGCTGTAGTAGGTGCCGTTGATCTCGATGGCGCTCACCTGCCGGCTCGCGTAGTTCAACTCCTTCGCTTGCGCGAGGCCCTTGGGATAGAAGTTGTCGCGCCAGGGCTCGTAGGTCCAGCCGCCTATCCCCACCTTGATCCGCGTCGATGGTGCCTTGCTCACATTGCGCTCCGGGTTTTGAGATCGCCCGCACTCTACGCGCGCTCGCCGCGAGGCGCAAAATGCGTTTTTTCGTCCCCGCGGAGAACCCCCGATGAACGCCCCCCTGCACCGTGAAATGCCCGCCGGCACGCTCGACGCGACGCGCGCCCTCTCTGATGTCACCGCCCAATGGGACGGCGACATCGTCAAGCAACTCACCGACTACATCGCCATTCCCGCCAAGTCGCCCGGCTTCGACAAGGACTGGTCGGCCAACGGCTACCTGGAGACCGTGCTGCGCAACGCCGCGGCCTGGGTCGAGGCGCAGAAGGTCGAAGGCCTGAAGCTGGAAATCGTGCGCCTCGAGGGCCGCACGCCGGTGCTGTTCTTCGAAGTGCCGGCCAGCGGCACGAACATGGCCGAGACCGTGCTCATGTACGGCCACCTCGACAAGCAACCCGAATTCACCGGCTGGCGCAACGACCTCGGCCCGTGGACGCCCAAGTACGAGAACGGCCTGCTCTACGGCCGCGGCGGCGCCGACGACGGCTACGCGGTGTACGCCAGCGTGGCCGCGCTGCAGGCGCTCAAGGCGCAGGGCGTGGCGCATCCGCGCATCGTCGGCCTCATCGAGACCTGCGAGGAAAGCGGCTCCTACGACCTGCTGCCCTACGTCGACGCGCTGCGTCCGCGCCTGGGCCAGGTCGAACTGGTGATCTGCCTCGACTCGGGCGCCGGCAACTACGACCAGCTGTGGCTCACCACCTCGCTGCGCGGCATGGCCAGCGGCACGCTCAAGGTCGAGGTGCTGACCGAAGGCATCCACTCGGGCGACGCCTCGGGCCTCGTGCCCTCGAGCTTCCGCATCATGCGGCAGGTGCTCGACCGCCTCGAAGACAGTGCCACCGGCCGCCTGCTGCCCGCGAGCTTCCATTGCGAAGTGCCGGCCGACCGCCTGGCGCAGGCCAAGGCCACCGCCGCCATCCTCGGCGACGAGGTCTACAAGCGGTTCCCGTGGGCGCACTACGACTGCGGCGGCTCGACCATGTTCGCGCTGCCGACCACCACCGACCCGCTCGAAGCGCTGCTCAACCGCACCTGGAAGCCCACGCTGTCGGTCACCGGCGCCGAAGGCTTCCCGGCCCTGAAGGACGCGGGCAACGTGCTGCGCCCCTACACCGCCTTCAAGCTCTCGCTGCGCCTGCCGCCGCTGGTCGATGCGGCCGAGACGGTGCAAAAGCTCAAGGCCCTGCTCGAAGACAACGCGCCCTATCAGGCGCGCGTCACGTTCGAGAGCAACGGCGGCGCCACCGGATGGAACGCCCCCACCATCACGCCGTGGTTCGAGGACGCGCTCAACAAGGCCTCGCGCGCGCACTTCGGCGCCTCGTGCGGCTACATCGGCCAGGGCGGCACGATCCCGCTGATGAACATGCTGAGCGCGGGCTTCCCGACGGCACAGATGATGGTCTGCGGCGTGCTCGGCCCGAAGAGCAACGCGCACGGCCCCAACGAGTTCCTGCACGTGCCCTACGCCAAGAAGCTGACGGCCGCCGTGGCCGAGGTCATCGCGGCCCTGCCGGTCGCGCACCGCGCCGCGGCTGCGGAGCCGGTGTCGGCTTGAGCGCCGCGCCGGGCCGGGCCGCGCCAAGGGTGCGCCAATGATCGACGCGCTGCCCTTGCCGCACCGCGTGTCGCTGTCCACGCCGGACGGCGAGACGCTGGCACTGCGGCGGCTGCCCGTCGCCGGCACACCCCGCGCTGTCGTCGTCGTGGTGCACGGGCTGGGCGAGCATGCGGGGCGCTATCACGGCCTCGCCAAGCAGTTGCATGCCTGGGGCTTCGCGGTCTGGGCGCACGACCACCACGGGCACGGCGAATCCACCGGTGCACGCGGCGGCCTGCCGAGCGAACTGCGGCTGGTCGACGACCTCGCCCTGGTGATCGACGATGCGCGCCGCGAGAACCCCGGGGTGCCGCTGGTGCTGCTCGGCCACAGCCTGGGCGGCCTGGTCGCCGCGAGCCTGGTGGCGCGCGGCGTGCGGCCGGTCGATGCGCTGGTGCTGTCGTCGCCGGGGCTCGATCCGGGGTTGAATGGCGTCCAGAAGATGCTGCTGGCCGTGCTGCCGCGCATCGCGCCCAACCTGCGCGTGGGCAACGGGCTCGACGACAACTACCTCTCGCACGACCCGGAGGTGGTGCAGGCCTACCGCGACGATCCGCTCACGCACGACCGCATCGGCAGCCGGCTGGCGCGCTTTCTCGCGCACGAAGGCGCGGTGGTGCAGCAGCACGCGGCGCACTGGCCGGTGCCCACGCTGCTGGTCTACGCGGGGGACGACCGGCTCGTGCGGCCGGCTGCGAGCCGCGCCTTCGCGGCGGCTGCGGCGCCCAGCGGCAAGGTCGAGGCGAGGTGCTTCGACACGCTGTACCACGAGCTCTTCAACGAGCTGGATGCAGAGCCCGTGTTCGACACGCTGCAGCGCTGGCTCGACCGGCGGTTTCAGGTCGCGACCGTGTCGACGCTCGCCGCCTGAGGTCGCTCAGGCCTTGGCCGCCAGTGCTTGTTTGCGCTGGGTCTGCGCGAGCCAGAACAGCGCCGCGCCGGTCAGCGCCACCGGCACCAGCGAACCGTAGTTCAGCAGCTGCCAGCCCTGCGTCGTCACCAGCACGCCCGAGGCGAACGAGGTCAGCGCGAGCGTCGCGAACACGCAGAAGTTGAGCGCGCCCTGCGCGCGGTCGCGCTCCTCGGCCGTGTACGCCGTGAGCGAGAGCGTCGTGCTGCCGGTGAACAGGAAATTCCAGCCCACGCCCAGCAGGAACAGCGCCACGAGGAAGTGGTGCAGCTCCACGCCCGACAGCGCCACCACAATGCAGCCGAGGTTGAGCGCCAGCCCCACCCCCATCACCGGCAGCACGCCGAAGCGGCGAATCAGGTGGCCGGTGAAGAAGCCCGGCGCGAACATGCCGATCACGTGCCATTCGAGCACCAGCGCCGCGTCGGAAAACGGCAGGCTGCAGATCTGCATCGCGATGGGCGTGGCGGCCATCAGCAGGTTCATCACGCCGTAGCTCAGCGCACCCGCGGCGGCGGCCACGATGAACACGGGCTGCCGCATGATCTCGCCCAGCGACCTGCCGCCGGCCGCTTCCTTGCGCGTCGGCGATGGCGGGAATTCGATGAAGCGCATCACCGCCATCGACAGCAGCGCCACCGCCGCCAGCGCGATGTAGGCGCCGGCAAACGGCACGGAAAGGGCGTCTCGCGTGAAGGTGGCGAGGTTCGGGCCGGCCACCGCACCGATCAGGCCGCCTGCCATCACCATCGACACGGCCTTCTCGCGCCAGGCCGGCAGGGCCAGTTCGGCCGCCGCGAAACGGTAGAGCCCGGCGTTGGCGTTGTAGTAGCCCGCGACCACCGTCGCGAAGCACAGCAGCCAGAAGTTCTTCGAGGACGCCGCGTAGGCGCACAACAGCGCCGAGCCGACCGCCACCGCCAGCCCGATCTGGAACGAGCCGCGGCGGCCGAAGCGCTGCTGCGTGCGCGCCACCAGCCCCGTGCTCAGCGCGCCGCCCACCACGTAGCCCATCACGGGCAGCGTGGCCATCCAGCCCTGCGGCGCGATGCCCAGGCCCACGAGGCCGTTGATGGCGATGAAGGTGACGTTGTTGGTCAGGAGCAGGCCCTGGCAGATGGCCAGGAGCCACAGATTGCGATTCATGGGGCGCGGTTCTACGCGATTGGGCGACGAAGGCAAGGCGCCGGCCAAAAAAAAGCGCCCTCGCGGGCGCCGGAATTCTGAGAATGGAAATTCGCCGGGTGGCAGCTCAGGCCGGCTTGTTGCCTTGCAGCAGACCGCTCAGCGAACCCAGCAGGTCGTCCTGGTTGCCCAGGCCTTGCTCGGGCACCTTGCCTTGCGGCGTGAGCTGGTTGATGAGGGCCGGCAGCATGGTGGCCAGCATCGGCAGCAGCATTTGTGCGTTGATGCCGAGCTTGGACGCGATGGCGGCGATCGTGTCGCCGCCCAGCGCGTTCTGCAACTGATCGCCCGAGACCGGCCGGTTTTCGCCGTTGCCGATCCACGAGCCGATCACGTCGCCCATGCCCGCCTGCTCGAATTTCGAGACCATGCCACCGAGGCCGCCCTGCCCGCCGTTGTTGGCAAGCAGGCCGCCCAAGGCGCCGGCGAGGCCTCCGAGATCTCCCAATCCCCCGAGGCCACCGCCCTGCGGTTGCTGCTGTTGTTGTGCAGCGCCTCCCAGCACCTGACCGAGTACCGAATCGAGCAATCCCATGGCGTTTCCTTGGTGTGTGACAGAACCGGCGGCATTTTCCGATGCCCCGGACCGCAAGCCGAAGGTGGCGTGACCACTTTCAAGCTTGCATCGTGACAAATTACTTGGTCCGCGCAGGCCGTTTGGGAAGCAATGCGGGATTGACCCCTTGCACGCCCACCAGGCCCAGCACGGTGACGAGCGAATTCTGCGCGCCTTTCCATGCATCTGTCACGTCGATCGACTCGGCCAGCGAATGGAATCCGCCCGACTTGCCGCCGCCGCCGATGATGATGGCCGGGATGCCCAGCGAAATAGGAACGTTCGCATCCGTGCTGCCGCCGCGCAGCAGCGTCTTGTGGCCAAAAGCACTGTTGGCGCGCGTGGCGGCCTCGACGATCACCGAGTCGGGCGCCGTGCGACCGCCCGGGCGGTCGCCGATGAGCTTGGTGCTCACGCTCAGGCTGCTCACGTTCCAGCGCTTGTTCTCTTCCGCCACGGCCTCGTCGAGCGTGGCGAGGATCTTCTTTTCGGCTTCGAGCAGCGAGGCCATGTCGTCCGAGCGGATGTCGATCGCCATGCGGGCATCGGGCGCGATGGTGTTCACCGAGGTGCCGCCGCCCACGGTGCCGACGGTGAAGGTGGTCTTGGGGAAGCTGGGCGTGCGCACCTCGGCGATCTTGGCGATGGCGCGGCCCATGCCGTGGATCGCGCTGGGGACATGGCCGAAGGCGCCGAAGCTGTGGCCGCCCGGACCCTTGAAGGTGACTTCGTAGCGGTGGCTCGCGGTGCCGAGCACGAGCACGTGGCCGTCGGGCGAGGGCTCCAGGCCGACCATGCCGTCGATGTCGAGGTGGTCGCGGAAGATGGCCTTCATGCCGCGCAGGTTGCCCAGCTCTTCCTCGCCGACGTTGGCGACGAACATCAGGTCGCCGACGGTCTGGATCTTGTTGTCGTTGAGCACCTTGAGCCATGACAGCAGCACCGACAGGCCGCGCGTGTCGTCGCCGATGCCGGGTGCGAAGAGCTTGCCGTCGCGCTCCTTCACCTTGACGTCGGTGCCGGCGGGAAAGACCGTATCGAGGTGCGCCGAGACCAGCAGCTTGGGACCGTTGCCGGTGCCCCTGCGCAGGCCGATCACGTTGCCTTCGGCGTCGATCTTCGCGTCGGTCAGGCCGAGCGCCCTCATGCGCGCCAGGAAGGCTTCGGCGCGCTTCTGTTCCTTGAAGGGCGGCGCCTCGATCTCGGTCAGGGCCTTCAGTTCTTCGACCGTGCGTTCGTGGTCGGCCTTGACCGATTCCAGCAGCTTGCGGATTGCGGGCGATGCCATGAGCTGGGTGTAGGCCTGGTCGACCGCGGGGCTGACCTGCGCCGGCGTGGGCGCGACGGCCTGGTTCTGGGCGTGGACGGCGGGCATGGCGCACAGCGCGGCCAGAACGAGGGGGGCGAGACGAAACGCGCGGGATGAACGAGGCATGAGGGAGCGGCCTTTCCGGGGAGGCGGATTGAACAATAAAAAGGAAGCGGCCATTGTTCCGCAGGCACCCGGTTCGCGCCTCGCGGAAAACCCCCCGGAACGGCTCAAGCGCCGATGAGCGACACCAGCGCCGCGAGCGCCGCGGTTTCTGCGCGCAGCACGCGCGCGCCCAGCGTGGCTGGTGCGAAGCCGCGCGCGATGGCGTCCTGTTCCTCGGAGGCGCTGAGGCCGCCTTCGGGGCCGCTGAGCACGAGGGCGGGCTGTGCGCTGGATGTCGCTGCAGCCACGGCGGCCACAGCACGCGTGCCGTCGGCCAGGCTGAGCACGAGGCGTGTCGCTGCAGCGTCCGAGGCGGCCGCACCGCCGAGCCAGCCCCCGAAGGATTGCACCGGATGGATCACCGGCACGCGGTTGCGACCGCACTGCTCGCAGGCCGCGACGGCGATGGCTTCCCAGTGCGCCCGTTTCTTCTCGGCGCGCTCGCCCGACAGGCGCAGCACGCCGTGCGCGGTGGCCAGCGGCTGGATGCTGGTCACGCCGAGCTCGGTGGCTTTTTCGACCAGCCAGTCCATGCGCTCGTTGGCCGGCATGCCGACCGCCAAGTGCACGGGGCGGGCCGCTTCGCGCTCGACCGGCGTGTGGGCGCCGACCGCCACGGCGACCTCGCTGCGGCCCATGCGCTCGACCGTCGCGGCGTACTCGCCGCCCGCGCCATCGAACAGGGTGAGGGTGTCGCCGGGCTGCATGCGCAGCACCTGCACATGGCGCGCGGCGCCCGGCGGCAGCGCCAGGCTGGCGCCGGCGGACAGGGGCACGGAGCAGTGAAAACGGGGCATGCTATGAAATCAGGAGCCGACGGCGCCCGTGGTGCGGGCGCTACAGCGATTTTCTTTTTCGGCTTTTTTCAGTTTCTCTTCAGACTCGGCCGTAGGCGAAGCCGGTGACGGCTGTCGTGCCCTCGACCTCGTCGATCACCCGCACGAGCGGCGTGAGTTCCATGTAGCGGCTGGCGGTGGCGCGGATGTAGGCGATGAAGCGCGGCGTGTCGGCCAGGTAGCGCGGCTTGCCGTCACGCAGCGTGAGGCGCGCGAAGATGCCGGCGACCTTGAGGTGGCGCTGCAGGCCCATCCATTCGACCGCGCGGTAGAAGGCGCCGAAGTCTTCATCGACCGGCAGGCCCGCCTTGCGTGCGGCGTTCCAGTAGCGGATGGTGATGTCGAGCACAAACTCCTCGTCCCAGCTGAGGAAGGCGTCGCGCATCAGGCTGGCGATGTCGTAGGTGACCGGGCCGTAGACGGCGTCCTGGAAGTCGAGCACGCCCAGCGGCTGGCCGGCATCGCCGCCCACCATGAGGTTGCGCGGCATGAAGTCGCGGTGCACGTACACGCTCGGCGACGCGAGGTTGTTCTCGACGATCAGCGCGAAGGCGCGGTCCAGGCGTTCTTTCAGCCGGCCTTCGACGGCCACGCCGCGGTGCTTGCCGATGTACCACTCGGGAAAGAGCGCCAGTTCACGTTCGAGCAGCGCCCGGTCGTAGGGCGGCAGCACGCCGGGTTTGGAAGCCAGCTGCCAGCGGATCAGCGCGTCGATGGCCTGGTCGTAGAGCGGCCGGTTGGCGTCCGGCTGGGCCGGGTCGATCACGTCGAGCATGGTCTGGCGGCCCAGGTCGTCGAGCAGCAAAAAGCCGTGGTCGCGGTCCCATTCGAGCACTTGCGGTGCCGTCACACCGGCCTCGGTCATCAGCTGTGCCACCTGCACGAAAGGGGCGCTGTTTTCCTTGTCGGGCGGCGCATCCATCACGATGCGCGTGCGGCCGTCGGTGGTGTCCAGGCGGAAGTAGCGGCGGAAGCTGGCATCGGCCGAAGCCAGCCGGACGGTGTCCGGTCGCAGTTGCCGGGCGCCGGCGATACCGGCCAGCCAGCCCCGGAACGCTTCGGCCCGCTGCGGATCTGTCCAGAGAATGGCCTGGGCGGGGTGTGGGGTCGTGGACGCCGGGGTCGAAGGTGCTGTCATGGATAATCAATTCTACAAATCCGCCTGGCGCGGCCCCCCTGTTCAAGGCCGATCCGGCCGGGCGGGGTGGCTGCCGGTCCCCGCAACCCGCCGGCTTGCCGCGCCGTCCCGACGATTTTTCGTTCCGAATCGATGCCTACGACCCCACGCGCTGCCCTGCGACGTTCGAGCCCGCCGCTGCCACTGGCCGTGCTGTCGCTGGCGCTGCTGCACGCGCAGGGCGCCTTCGCCCAGCAGGCCGGTGTGCTTGACGGGCCCCTCACGCTCAAGCGCACGCCGCTGCTCACCGAGACGCTCACGCCCGCGCAACGCAGCCAGCTGCCCAGCCTCGTCACCGGCGACCGCATTTCCGGCCGCCCCGACCTGGAGACCGTGGTCGAGGGCAACGCCACGCTGCGCCGCGGCCCGCTGGCCATCACGGCCGACCGCCTCGAGTACTACCAGCCCGACGACCGCGCCAAGGCCACCGGCAATGTGCGGGTCAACCAGGCCGGCAACGTGTACGAAGGCCCCGAGCTCGAACTCAAGCTCGAGACCTTCGAAGGCTTCTTCAACAACGTGCGCTACCGCTTCCTCTCGACCGGCGGCCACGGCGAGGCCGAGCGCATCGACTTCGTCGACTCCAACGTCTCGATCGCGCGGCGCGCCAGCTACACCACCTGCCGCCGCGAAGACTTCCCCGGCTGGATGCCGGCCTGGCTGCTGACCGCCGCCACGCTGACCACCGACACCGAGGAAAACGAAGGCGTGGCCATCGACGCGCGCATGAGCTTCATGGGCATCACGACGCCGCCGATTCCGCGCGTGACCTTCCCGCTGTCGAATGAGCGCAAGAGCGGCCTGCTGCCGCCCACCATCGGGCTGGACAACACCAACGGCTTCGAGGTCGCGCAGCCCTACTACTGGAACATCGCGCCCAACCGCGACGCCACCATCACGCCCACGCTGATGAGCAAGCGCGGGCTCAACCTGGCCAACGAATTCCGCTACCTCGAGAAGGACTACAGCGGCAGCATCCGTCTGGACCTCATGGGCAGCGACCGCCTCGTGGGCCAGCGCTACAACGAGGCGCGTGCCGAGCAGCTGCAGAGGTTCAACAACGGCGAGATCGCGCTCAAGGACCTGAACCTCGGCAAGGCGCCCGACAGCACCAAGCGCTGGGGCCTGTGGCTCAACCACCACCATGACTTCGACGCCAAGGCGCTGGGGCTCGACTCGCTGTCGGCCAGCCTCAACATCAACCGCGTCAGCGACAACGACTACTGGCGCGACTTCACGCGCACGCCGACGCTCGCGCAGCGCCAGCTGCCGAACGATGCCTCGCTGAACTGGACCAAGGGCGACTGGAGCGGCGCGGTGCGCGCCCTGCGCTACCAGACGCTGCAATACAACCTGTCGCCGGTCGTGCCCTCGTACGACCGCGTGCCGCAGATCACGGCGAACTACGCCAAGTACGACTGGCACGGCTTCGACGTGTCGCTGAACACCGACTACTCGCGTTTTCGCGTCAACAGCATCCTGGCGGGCCAGCCCGGCTTCGACTTCAACCAGCAGTCGCAGCCCGACGGCGACCGCGTGTTCGCGCAGGCGGCGATCAGCCGGCCGTTCCTCACGCCGAGTTCGTTCGTCATTCCCAAGCTGCAGCTGCACGCGACCTCGTACAACTACTACCTGCCGCAGTCGTCCATTCCGAAGGCCTCGGTCAACGGCATCGACTACGTGAACGGGATGCCGTACAACCCGAGCCAGCTGTACTTCTTCCAGACTTCGTCGAACCGGGTCGTGCCGACCTTCAGCCTGGACAGCGGCCTGATCTTCGAGCGCGACGCCAACTACTTCGGCCGCGCCTTCCGCCAGACGCTGGAGCCGCGCGCGTACTACGTGTACACGCCGTACCGCGACCAGAGCATGCTGCCGAACTACGACTCGGCCGCCAACGACTTCAGCTTTGCGACCATCTACACCGAGAACGCGTTCTCGGGCGCCGACCGCATCTCGGACACCAACGCGCTCACGCTGGGCGTCACGTCCCGCCTCATCGATCCGGGCACCGGCGTCGAGGCCGTGCGCTTCGGCATCGCGCAGCGCTTCCGCTTCGCCGACCAGAAGGTCACGCTGCCCGGCGTTGCGCCGGTCACCGACCGCACCAGCGACCTGCTGCTGGGCGCCCAGATCAACTGGACGCCCAAGTGGAGCCTGGACACGTTGCTCCAGTACAACCCCGATTCGCGCCGCTCCACGCGCAGCGCGATCAGCGCGCGCTACAACCCGGGCCCGTACCGCAACCTCAGCGCCGCGTTCCGCTACCAGGCACCGAGCACGCCCATCGCCACCGACGGCAACAAGTCGATCGACGTGGGCTGGCAATGGCCGATCAACGACCTGTGGGGCGACAAGGGCAAGGACCTCGGTCCGGGCAAGGGCGAAGGCGGTGGCCGCTGGTACGCCGTGGGCCGCCTCAACTACAGCCTGCAGGACAAGAAGCTCACGGACGGCGTGCTCGGGGTCGAGTACGACGGCTGCTGCTGGATCGGTCGCGTGGTGCTGCAGCGCATCACCACCGGCCAGGTGACGGCCAACACCCGCATCATGTTCCAGCTCGAATTCGTCGGTTTCTCCGCCATCGGATCGAGCCCGATGCAGGCCTTGCGGCAGAACGTGCAGCGCTACCAGCCGCTGCGTCAACCGACCGAAGCCCCGAGCCGCTTCACCAATTACGACTGAAACGACGACCGTTCACGCCATGAAACACATCCGTTCCCTCCTCACCCTGGGTTGCCTTGCGGCCATCGCCGCAACGGCCGGCGCACAGGGCTTTCGTTCCGGCAGCGGCATCACGGACATCATGCGTGCCGGTCCCCGGATCGTGCCGCCGGCGGCCCGCCCTGCCGCCCCCGCGGCGGCGCCCGTGCAGCGCGCGGCCGAGTACATCGTGGCGCTGGTCAACTCCGAGCCCATCACCAACACCGAGGTGCAGTCGCGCGTCACGCGCCTGATCCGCGAGAACCCGGACGCCGAGCGCGTGCCGCGCGCAGAACTCACGCGCCTCGTGCTGGAGCGCCTGATCACCGAGCGCGCACAGCTGCAGCTCGCGAAGGAAAACGGCATCAAGGTCGATGACGTGGCGATCGACCAGGCCGAGCAGACCGTGGCCCGCCAGAACGAGATCAGCCTCACCGAGCTGCGCAGCCGCGTCGTGGCCGAGGGCATCTCGCCGCGCGAATTCCGCAACGACCTGCGCGACCAGTTGCTGCTTACGCGCCTGCGCGACCGCGAGGTCGAATCGAAGGTCAAGATCAGCGACACCGAGGCCGACGAGTACCTGCGCGACCAGCGCGAAAACGCCGTCAAGAACAGCGCCCTGCTCAACCTCAACATCGCGCAGCTGCTGGTGGCCGTGCCCGAGAACGCCACCGAGGCGCAGGTCGCGACCGCACAGAAGAAGGCCACCGACCTCGCGCAGCGCGCGCGCGGCGGCGAGGACTTCGCCAAGCTCGTGCGCGAGAACTCCGACTCGCCCGACCGTGCCAACGGCGGCGCGCTCGGCTTGCGCAGCGCCGACCGCTACCCGCCGGTGTTCGTCGAAGCCACGCAATCGACCGCGGTGAACGGCATCGCCGGGCCCGTGCGCTCGGGCGCCGGCTTCCATGTGCTCAAGGTGCTGACCAAGGCACAGGTGGGCTCGTCGGATGCCTCCATCACCCAGACCCAGGTGCGCCACATCCTGCTGCTGAACGACCCCAAGCGCACGACCGCGCAGGCGGTGGCGCAGCTGCAGGAATTCAAGCGCCGCGTGCAGTCGGGCACCGCCGACTTCGCCGGCCTGGCGCGCGACAACTCGCAGGACGCGAGCGCCAAGGAAGGCGGCGACCTCGGCTGGGCACGCCCCGGCCAGTTCGTGCCCGAGTTCGAGGAAGCCATGGACCGCCTCACGCCGGGCCAGATCAGCGACCCCGTGGTGTCGCGCTTCGGTGTCCACCTGATCCAGGTGGTCGGCCGCCGCGAAGCCAAGCTGAGCCAGTCGGAGCAGCGCGAAGCCGCACGTGCCGCCCTGCGCGAACAGCGCGTCGAAGAAGCCTTCACCACCTGGGTGCAGGAAGTGCGCGCGCGCGCCTACGTCGAGTACCGCGAGACGCCGCAGTCCTGATGGCCGCGGCAGCGTTCTAGGCCGCGATGGCACAACACATTGCAAGAAAGCGGTTCGGGCAGCACTTCTTGTCCGACGGCGGGATCATCGACGGGATCGTGCAGGCGATCGCGCCGCAGCCCGGCGATGCGATGGTCGAGATCGGGCCCGGGCTGGCGGCGCTCACGCAGCCCCTGGTCGAACGGCTCGGCCGGCTCACGGTCATCGAACTCGACCGCGACCTGGCCAAGCGGCTGCGCGAGCATCCGCAGCTCGATGTCATCGAGTCCGACGTGCTCAAGGTCGACTTTGCCGACCTCGCGGCCAAGGCCCAGCCGAAGCCGCTGCGCGTGGTCGGCAACCTGCCCTACAACATCTCCACGCCGATCCTGTTTCACCTGCTGGGCTACGCCCACCTGATCGCCGACCAGCACTTCATGCTGCAAAAGGAAGTGATCGACCGCATGGTGGCCCGGCCCGCCACGTCGGATTACAGCCGTCTGAGCGTGATGCTGCAGTGGCGCTACGACATGGAGAACGTCCTGTTCGTGCCGCCCGAGAGCTTCGATCCGCCGCCGCGCGTGGACAGCGCCGTGGTGCGGATGGTGCCGCTGGCGCAGCCGCCGGTGGTGAATGCAGCGCGGCTCGGCGAGATCGTGCAGGTGGCCTTCAGCCAGCGCCGCAAGATCCTGCGGCACACGCTGGGCAAGTGGCTCGGGGAGCACGGCTTCACGGGCGAATTCGATATCCAGCGCCGCGCCGAGGAAGTGCCGGTGGCCGAATACGTCGCACTGGCCCAGGCCGTTCCTCCATGAAAAATGCCCGTCGATGACGGGCATTTTTCTTTTCCAGGGTGCCACCGATCCGGCTTTGCCGGCCGGTAGGCGCCGCCCCCGGAAGGGGGTTGGCGCAGCGACACGAAGTGCGCGCAGCCTGGGGGCGAGCCTGCTTACGCAGCGGCCAGCCAGTACCCCGCGTTGAAGGGGCTGCTCATGCGCAACGCCAGGGGCGACACGTCGACGAGCTTGTCGGTCGGCATTTTTTCGCCGGCCGGCTCGGTGCTGGCGGCGGTGGCCGCAGCGGTTGCTGCCGTGGCGGCAGGGTTGACTTCGATGCCATCGAGGGTTTCAGCGGTGGGCTGAGCCTCGTTCGCCCGTTCTGCTTGGCTGGTGGATGCAGAACGGGCTACAGAAAAGAATAGAAGCAGCGGAACGGGACCTTGCGATCGCCCCAGTAGTCCGAAGCGTCGCGGAAGATGTCGAGCAGTTGCTCGCGCGCTTCCTTGTCGAACTTGGCGTTGGCCGGGATCTGCTCGAGCACGATGACGAAACCAGGCTGCGGGCCCGATTTATGCAACGGGTCGGTCATGCAGTCGTACAGCGCGTCGAAGTTCTTGCCGAAGTGCGCCGGGAAGGTGAACTGCTGGGCAATCAGGTCGAGCACGTCCTGCTTGGTCTGGGCGTTGCCCAGGTTGGCATACAGGAAGTGCTGGCCGGCCGCATTGGCGGCATCCTGCAGGTCGTTCACGCGGAACGCGCGGATCGATTGCACGATGTTCGGGCGTACGGCTCGAAGGGATAAGGTCATATCCGCTGGTCTTTCCATAGTCATCATCATCTCGTCGGGGCGCTTCGGGGCGCCGCTCAGGTCGTTGTCATCGCTCATGGCGCAATCCGTCTGAAACTCGCATAGTGGTCCGCCGTGTACCAGCAGGCCTCGGGTGCCGTGCGCTGCTCGCCACCGCAAACGATTCGCCGGGCACCGCGGTTGCGCGCGCCGGGCGTTGGCACCGTGTATTCGCGGTAATGCCCGCGGCGTGCCGCTGGCAGGATGCGTTCGCGATTGCCGAATACCGTGCCGTCTTTGTCGTACCGGAAGGGGCCACCGTCAAGAATGGCCTGGTAGGTTCGCTGGCCCTGGACCGGGAGATCGGTCAGTGCAATTGATTCCTCGGAGGACGTTTTTCCGGCGCCGAACCATCCGCGGGCCTCGGCCCCCGTCGTCAGAGCCACCAGCATCAAGCTGGTGAGCGCAAACTTAGTGACAGAGGACGTGATCGAGGCGTAAGCCGCCATGGGGCACCACAAGAAAAGAGCGGGGGGTTTGAACTGCGCTCAACCTCGGGGTTAACCCGCAAATTCAAGCCCGCGAGTGTGCACCACGCTGGCGAAAATAGCAAGCGACTGCCCAAAGTTTGAGCAGTCGCGAGGACGGAAAGCGACGCCTTAAGTTGGCGTCCACTCTCGTCAAATGGCCTATCTCTCGGCGTTTGCGTCGGCCACTGTCAAGGCTGTCATGTTCACAATGCGGCGAACAGTGGCGCTCGCCGTGAGAATATGCACAGGTTTGGCCGCGCCGAGCAGAACCGGGCCGATGGCGATGTTGCCGCCGGCGGCGGTCTTGAGCAAGTTGTAAGAAATGTTGGCGGCGTCGATGTTGGGGAACACCAGCAGGTTGGCGTCGCCGGCGAGCGCGCTGTGCGGCATGACGACCGCGCGCTGCTTGCTGTCCAGCGCCACGTCGCCGTGCATTTCGCCGTCCACCTCGAGCCAGGGCGCCTGCACGCGCAGCAGGTCGAGCGTGCGGCGCATCTTGATGGCGCTGGGCTCGTTGCTGGTGCCGAAGTTGGAGTGCGACAGCAGCGCGGCCTTCGGCTTGAGGCCGAAGCGCATCATCTCCTCGGCCGCCATGGTCGTGATCTCGGCCAGTTCCTCGGGCGTCGGGTCGTAGTTGACGTGCGTGTCGACCAGGAACACCTGGCGGTCGGGCAGCAGCAAGCCGTTCATGCAGGCGTACACCGGCACGTCTTGCGGGGTGCTTTCGCAGCCGCCGGGGCGCTTGCCGATCACCTGGTCGATGTAGTGCAGGTGGATCAGCGTGGTGCCCCAGGTGCCGCAGATCATGCCGTCGACCTCGCCCTTGTGCAGCAGCATCGCGCCGATCAGCGTGAGGCGGCGGCGCATCTCGATCTTGGCGGTCTGCACCGTCTGGCCCTTGCGCTCGGTCATGCGGTGGTAGGTCTGCCAGAAGTCGCGGTAGCGGTGGTCCTGCTCGACGTTGACGACGTCGTAGTCGAGCTCTTCCTTCAGGCGCAGGCCGAACTTCTCGATGCGCTGGGCGATGATGGCCGGACGGCCGATGAGTGTCGGGCGCGCCAGGCCTTCGTCGACCACGATCTGCGCGGCGCGCAGCACGCGCTCTTCTTCACCTTCGCAGTAGGCCACGCGCTTCTTCGGTGCGCGCTTGGCGGCGTCGAAGATCGGCTTCATGGTGGTGCCCGAGGCGTAGACAAAGCTCTGCAGCTTGTCGCGGTAGGCGTCCATGTCCTTGATCGGGCGCTGCGCCACGCCGCTTTCCTCGGCCGCCTTGGCCACGGCCGGCGCGATCTTCATCATCAGGCGCGGGTCGAAGGGCTTCGGGATCAGGTATTCGGGGCCGAAGCTCAGCTTTTCACCGACGTAGGCGGCGGCCACGCGTTCGCTCTGCTCGGCCTGGGCCAGCTCGGCGATGGCGTGCACCGCGGCAATCTCCATCTCGTCGGTGATGGTGGTGGCGCCCGAGTCGAGCGCGCCGCGGAAGATGTACGGGAAGCACAGGACGTTGTTGACCTGGTTCGGGTAATCGGTGCGGCCCGTGGCCATGATCACGTCGTTGCGCACCGCATGGGCGTCTTCGGGCGCGATCTCGGGGTTCGGGTTGGCCAGCGCGAAGATCACCGGCTTGGGTGCCATCTTCGCGACCATTTCAGGCTTCAGCACGCCGCCGGCCGACAGGCCGAGGAACACGTCGGCACCGGCGATCACTTCCGACAGCTTGCGCATGTCGGTCTTTTGCATGTACTGGCGCTTGTCGTCGTCCATCAGCTCTTCGCGGCCTTCGTAGACCACGCCAGCCAGGTCGGTGACGAACACGTTTTCGCGCTTCAGGCCCACCTTGAGCAGCAGGTTCAGGCAGGCCAGCGCCGCGGCGCCCGCGCCCGAGGTGACCAGCTTCACTTCGGCGATGTCCTTGCCGGCGACCTTCAGGCCGTTCAGCATGGCGGCCGCCACGGTGATGGCCGTGCCATGCTGGTCGTCGTGGAACACCGGGATCTTCATGCGCTTGCGCAGTTCGCGCTCGACGTAGAAGCAGTCCGGGGCCTTGATGTCTTCCAGGTTGATGGCGCCGAAGGTCGGCTCCAGCGACGCGATGATCTCGACCAGCTTGACCGGGTCTTTCTCGTCGATCTCGATGTCGAACACGTCGACGCCGGCGAATTTCTTGAAGAGAACGCCCTTGCCTTCCATCACCGGCTTGGAGGCCAGGGGGCCGATGTCGCCCAGGCCCAGCACGGCCGTGCCGTTGCTGATGACGCCCACGAGGTTGCCGCGCGAGGTGTACTTGAAGGCGTTGGCCGGGTCCTTGACGATTTCCTCACAGGGCGCGGCCACGCCGGGCGAGTAGGCCAGCGACAGGTCGCGCTGGTTGACCATCTGCTTGGTCGCCGCAATGGCGATCTTGCCGGGAACGGGAAACTCGTGGTACTCGAGGGCGGCACGGCGCAACAGGGCGCGCTTGTCTTCCGGGGTGGGGGTCGAAGGGGACGATGCGGTCGAATCGGACATGTGCCGTTGCTCCTGGTGGCGCTTCTTCTGGGGGCGCCGATTGTAGACCTGGGTCCATACCGCCCTGCGCCGCATGGCCGGTGGCAGGCATGACCAAAAGCACGGGGCGCCGTCAAAGCCCTGTGGCAATATGTGCGGCTGGGACACAAACCGACAACATCTCGAGAGGAACGACCATGGCCCTGATGGATTTCATCAAGAAACAGTTCATCGACATCATCCAGTGGACCGAGTCCGGCGATGGCACGCTGGCCTGGCGTTTCCCGATGGCCGAGATGGAAATCCAGAACGGCGCCTCGCTCACCGTGCGCGAATCGCAGATGGCCGTGTTCGTCAACGAAGGCCAGGTGGCCGACGTGTTCGGCCCCGGCATGTACAAGCTCACGACGCAGACGCTGCCCGTGCTCACGTACCTGAAGAACTGGGACAAGCTCTTCGAATCTCCCTTCAAGAGCGATGTCTATTTCTTCAGCACGCGCCAGCAGGTCGACCAGAAGTGGGGCACGCCCCAGCCGATCACGATCCGCGACAAGGACTTCGGCGCCGTGCGCCTGCGCGCCTTCGGCAACTACAGCTTCCGTATCGGCGATCCGAAGCTGTTCCACACCGAAATCTCCGGCACGCGCGACATCTATTCCGTGGCCGACCTCGACGGCCAGCTGCGCGGGCTGGTGCTGCAGAACATCAGCAACGCCATCGCTTCCAGCGGCCTGCCCTTCCTCGACCTGGCGGCCAACCAGATCCAGTTTGCGACCGCGCTGGCCACCCAGCTCGTGCCCGAGTTCGAGAAGATCGGCATCAAGCTCGAGAACATCACGGTCCAGAACGTCTCGCTGCCCGAAGAGCTGCAGAAGATCCTCGATCAGAAGATCGGCATGGGCATGGTCGGCAACGACATGGGCAAGTTCATGCAGTACCAGACGGCGCAGGCCATTCCCAAGTTCGCCGAAGGCGCGGCCGGTGGCGGCGGCATCGCGGGCGACGCAATGGGCCTGGGTGCCGGCGTGGCGCTCGGCCAGGTGCTGGCGCAGAACCTCGCACAGGGCCTGAGCCCGAACGCAGCGGCCCAGGCCGCGGCCACGACGCAGCAGCCGGCCGTGGCCGTGGTGAGCGCCGCCGACGTGATGACCACGCTCGAGAGGCTCGGCGAGCTCAAGACCAAGGGCATCCTCACGCAGGAAGAGTTCGACGCCAAGAAGGCCGAACTGCTCAAGAAGCTGGTCTGACCCCAGGCTTCGCGCGTTTCGTGTCGCTCTTCCCCGCTCCTTGCAGGGGGCGATGCCTGCGGGCCGGCGTAGCCGGTGCCGCGGTGGTGTCTCCCGCCTCGTTCGTTGTTGCCGTCGTGTCTTCTGCTGTGTGCCATGGCTGAGGAAACCGGCTCCCAACGCTACTACCGCGCGCCCTGCCCCGGCTGCGGCGCGCCGGTCGAATTCCGCTCGGCGCAATCGACGCACGCGGTCTGTCCTTACTGCCAGAGCACCGTCGTGCGCCAGGGCGACACGCTCGCGCGCACCGGCAAGATGGCCGAGCTGTTCGACGACTTCAGCCCGCTGCAGTTGTTCGCCGCCGGCCGCATCCAGGACAAGCCCTTCACGCTGATCGGCCGGCTGCAGTACACCTATCCCGGTGGCCGCTGGACCGAGTGGATCGCTGCACTCGACGGTGACCGCACCGGCGTGCTCAGCGAGGACAACGGCGCCTACGTTTTTGCGCTGCCCTTCGACCTGCAACGCGCCGCGCCGCCGCCGGCCGACCTGCGCGTGGGTGCCACCACCGCCTTCGCCGGCCAGAGCTACACCGTCGCTTCCAACGAGCAGGTGGCGCTGACCTCTGCGCAGGGCGAACTGCCGCACCTGCCCGAGCTCGGCAAGCCGTTCGCGATGGTCGAGCTGCGCAACGACAAGGGGCTGGTGCTCAGCATCGACTACGGAACCGCCAAGCCCACCGCGTACCTCGGCCGCTCGGTGCAGCTCGACGACCTGCAACTCACGGGCCTGCGCGACGAATCCGCGAAGGACGAAAAGGGCCGCAGCTTCAACTGCCCCAACTGCGGCTCGCCCGTCACGGTCAACCTGGCCGACAGCAAGAGCATCACCTGTGGCTCGTGCAACAGCATCATCGACCTGTCGCAGGGCATCGGCGGCGAGCTGAAGCACGCCGAGCAGAACGAGCCGGTGCGTCCGCTCATCGCGCTGGGCAGCATGGGCCAGCTGCAGGGCGCGCAGTGGCAGGTGGTGGGCTTCCAGCACCGCATGGGCCAGGAGCCCGGTGACGACGAGCAGTTCGGCTGGGACGAGTACCTGCTCTACAACAAGAAGCGCGGCTTCAGCTTCCTGGTCGATGCCGAAGACGGCTGGAGCATGGTCAAGCCGACCACCGGCGCGCCCGTGATGGCCGAGAACGGCGCCACCGCCACCTACCTCAACAAGCGCTACCAGCAGCAGTACGCCTACAACGCCGAGACCACCTACGTGGCCGGCGAGTTCTACTGGCAGGTCGAGCGCGGGCAGAAAACCTTCAACCGCGACTTTGCGAGCGGCGGCGCGCTGCTCTCGATGGAGCGCTCGGCCAACGAGCTGACCTGGTCCTCGGGCAGCAAGATCGACAGCGGCGCCGTGGCGACGGCCTTCAAGCTCGACGCCAAGAAAGACCTGTTCTCGCGGGGCGACGCGCTGCCCGTGAGCGCCGCGTCCGGCATGGGCTGCGGCACGATCATCCTCGTCATCGTGGTCATCATCTTCGTGCTGATCATGATGAGCAACTGCAGCGGTTCCTCGAGCGGCTACCGCAGCTCGGGCGGTTCGTACGGCGGCTATTCGAGCGGCGGTGGCCACAAATGACGAAGATCGCGCGCAGGCGTTGCGCTCTCATCACTTCTCTCTTTATTGCTACGACTGGAGGTCCCCATGGGAATTGAATGGCTGAAACCGGGCGTGGTCCTCGGATCGCTCGTGTATGCGCTGATCGGCGTGGCGGTCTTCTGGATCTGCTTTTTGATCATCGACAAGATCACCCCCTATGACCTGTGGGGCGAGATCGTCGAGAAGCAGAACATGGCGCTGGCCTTGGTCGTGGCCGCCATGAGCCTCGGCATCAGCGTCATCGTGGCTGCTGCAATCCATTGAGCGACGCGGCCCTGCCCGCGCGCACCCCGGAGGCGCGGGGGCCGCAACCCGTCGAGATCGCGCTGCTTGCCAGCGTGTTCGTGGTCGCCGCGTGCGGCCTGGTCTATGAACTGAGCGCGGCCGCGCTGAGCTCCTACCTGCTCGGCGACTCGGTGCTGCAGTTCAGCACCATCATCGGCACCTACCTGTTCGCCATGGGCGTGGGCTCGTGGCTCTCGCGCTACTTCGAGCGGCAGCTGCCGGCGCACTTCCTTCGCATCGAACTGCTCGTGGCGCTGATCGGCGGCGCGCTGCCGGCCATTCTGTTCCTGGCCAACGCCTACGTGCCGGGCGCGTTCCGTCTGCTGCTGTACGGCCTCGTGGTGGTGGTGGGCACGCTGGTGGGGCTCGAGATTCCGCTGGTGATGCGCATCCTCAAGCGCAACATCGTGCTCAAGGACCTCGTGTCGCAGGTGCTGACCTTCGACTACCTGGGCGCGCTCGCCGTATCGGTCGCGTTCCCGCTCATCCTTGTGCCGCAGCTCGGCATGATCCGCACCGGCCTGCTGTTCGGCGTGATGAACGCTGCGGTGGCCGTGTGGGCGCTGTGGCTGTTCCGCCATGAGCTGCGCCGCGCCGGCGCGCATGCGATGGCGTGCTTCCTGACGCTGGCCGCGCTCATCGGCGCCTTCTGGGGCGCCGACCACATCACCACGCTGGCGGAAGACAAGTTCTACCAGGACCACATCGTCTTCAGCGCCAGCTCGCCCTACCAGCGCATCGTGGTCACGCGCGGCGCGCTGGGCCACCGGCTGTTCCTCAACGGCAACCTGCAGTTCGCCGAGCGCGACGAGTACCGTTACCACGAGGCCTTGGTGCATCCCGCCATGGCCGCGCACGGCGCGCCGAAGAAGGTCGCCGTGCTCGGCGGCGGCGACGGCATGGCGGTGCGCGAAGTTCTCAAATACCCCTCGGTCGAGTCGGTCACGCTGGTCGAGCTCGATCCGAACATGACGCAGCTCTTCACCACGCACGAGACGCTGGCCGCGCTCAACGGGCACGCGCTCTCGTCGCCGAAGGTGAAGGTGGTCAACACCGACGCGTTCCAATGGCTGCAGCAGGACGGAGACACGTTCGATGTGATCGTGGTCGACTTTCCGGACCCGACCAACTTCGCGATCGGCAAGCTCTACACCAACAGCTTCTACGCGCTGCTCGACCGGCGCCTGTCGGCCAGCGGCTACGCCGTGATCCAGACCACCTCGCCGCTGGTGGCGCGCAAGAGCTACTGGACCGTGGCGACCACCATCGAGTCGGTCGGCCTGAAGGCCACGCCGTACCACGCGCACGTGCCGAGCTTCGGCGAATGGGGCTACATCATCGCGAGCCGCCGGCCCTACCGGCTGCCCGATGCGCTGCCGGGCGGCATGCGCTTTCTCACGCCGGCGACGCTGCCGCTGATGTTCGACTTTCCGCTCGACATGGCACGCGTGCCGACCGAAGTGAACCGCCTGTCGAACCAGACCCTCGTCACCACTTACGAACAGGAGTGGGGCAAGGTCATGGCGCACTAGCCGCGGCATGCAACGGCGCGACTTCCTCGGCGTGGCGGGTGCAGCGGGCGCCCTGGCGTTGGCCGGCTGCGAGGCACCGCCGCCGTCCATCGACGGCGGCTTCACCGGTGTCGATGTCGCGCGCGGCCACGCCATGCGCGACGGCTCGCTCAGGTGGCAATCCCCGGCGACCGTCAAGCGCACCCGCGTCGTCATCGCGGGCGGTGGCGTGGCCGGTCTTGCGGCGGCGCGCGCGCTGCGCCTTGCGGGTATCGATGACTTCGCGCTGCTCGAACTCGAAGACACCGCCGGCGGCAACGCGCGCGGCGGCGCGGTCGGCGGCATCGCCTGCCCGCTCGGCGCGCACTACCTGCCCACGCCCGGCGACGACGCACACGAGGTGCAGGACCTGCTCGAAGAACTCGGCCTGCGCCGCCGCGTGGCCGGCCGCTGGACCTACGACGAGCGTCACCTCTGCCACAGCCCGCAGGAGCGCCTGTTCTTCCGCGGCGAATGGCAGGACGGGCTGCTCCCGGTGCATGACGTCGGCGATGCCACGCACGCCCAGTACCGCCGCTTCGCACAGCGCATCGACGCGCTGCAGCACGCCGCGCACTTCGCCATTCCCACGCTGCGCTTCGACGTCACGCCCGAGCTGCTCGCGCTCGACGCCGTGCCCTTCGCGGGCTGGCTCGACCGCGAAGGTTTTGACGACGCCCACCTGCGCTGGTACCTCGACTACTGCTGCCGCGACGACTACGGCGCCGGCATCGCGCAGGTGTCGGCCTGGGCCGGCATCCATTACTTCGCCAGCCGGCACGGCTTCCATGCGCCCGGCGATGCGAGCGGCAGCACCCATGACAGTGGCAGCGACACCAACCCCGATCGCGACGGCGTGCTCACCTGGCCCGAAGGCAACGGCTGGCTCACGAAGCAGCTCGCCGCGCCGCTGGGCGAGCGCCTGCACACCGGCCAGGTCGTCACGCGCATCGCCGAGTTGCGCGGCGGTGTCGAGGTCGACGCGTGGGATGCCGCATCGAAATCGATGGTGCGCTGGCAGGCCGAGCGCTGCATCGTCGCGCTGCCCGTCTTCATCGCCGCGCGCGTGGTGGAGAACCCGCCGCCGCTGTTGACCAGCGCCGCCGCGCATGTGCGCTATGCGCCGTGGCTGGTCGCCAACGTGCACCTGCGCGGGCCGCTGGCCGACCGCGTCGGCGCCGCGCCGAGCTGGGACAACGTGATCTACGGCACGCGCGGCCTCGGCTACGTCGATGCGCGCCACCAGACGCTCGACCCCACGCCGCGCGGCACCGTGCTCAGCTGGTACCGCCCGCTGGGCCCGAGCAGCTACGACACAGGCGACGGCCGGCAGCTGCTGCTCGAACGCCCGTGGACCGCATGGCGCGACGAGCTGCTGGCCGAGCTGTCGGTGCCGCACCCCGACCTGCCCGCGCTTGCCACGCGTGTTGAGATCACGCGCTACGGCCACGCCATGTCGATCCCGCGGCCCGGGCTGCTCGCGCAGATCGGCGCACACGGCGACCGCGTGGCCGCGGGCCGGCTGTCGTTCGCGCACGCGGACTGGTCGGGCTATTCGATCTTCGAGGAAGCGTTCACGCGCGGCCACATCGCCGGAGCCACCCTCGCATGAAGACGCTGGTGCTCGGCGGCTACGGCAACTTCGGCGCGCGCATCAGCCGCGCACTGGCGCAGGACGCGGGCATCGAGCTGTGGGTCGGTGGGCGCGACCTCGAGCGGGCCACGGCGTTTGCGCAATCGCTGGGCGGCCCCGTGCGCGGTGCGCGCGGTGTGCGCATCGATGCGCAGTCGCCCGATCTCGCGCAGGGGCTGGGCTTCCTGGGCGTGGACCTCGTCATCCACACCGCGGGCCCGTTCCAAGGCCAGGACTACCGCGTGCCGCAGGCCGTGGCGGCAGCCGGTTCGCACTACATCGACCTGGCCGACGGCCGGCGCTTCGTCTGCGACTTTCCCGCCGCGATGGACGCCGCCTTCCGCCGTGCAGGCCGCACCGCCGTGGCCGGCGCCAGCACCGTGCCGGCACTGTCGTCGGCGGTGGTCGATCACCTCGCCGCCGGTTGGCAAAGCCTGCGCAGCATCGACATCTGCATTGCGCCGGCACAGGGCGCACCGCGCGGCGAAGCCACGCTCGCGGGCGTGCTCGCCTACTGCGGCGCGCCGATCCGCGTCTGGCAGGGCGGCCGATGGACCGAGCAGCCCGGCTGGGCCCATCCCGCGAAGGTGCAGTTCGCCCGCATGAAGCCGCGCCGCGGCGCCCTGTGCGACATCCCCGATCTCGAACTCTTTCCAGCGCGCTACGCCGGCGTGCAGTCGGTCATGTTCCGCGCCGCGCTCGAAGTCGGCCTCACTCAGCACGCCTTCGCCTTCCTGGCCTTCCTGCGCCGTGCGGGCTTGTTGCGCGCGCCGCAGAAGCTGGCGCCCTTGCTGCATGCGACGGGCGGCGTGTTCGATGCGTTCGGCACCGCGCTGGGCGGCATGGTGGTGCGCGTCGAAGGCATCGATGCGCAGGGCGCCGTCGCACGCCGCGCCTGGCACATTGCGGCCGACGACAACCACGGCCCCGAGATTCCCTGCATGGCCGCGATCCTGCTGGCGCGCCGGCTCGCGCGCGGTGACGTGTTGCCGACGGGCGCGCATGCCTGCGCGGGCCTACTCACGCTGACTGAGTTCGACCCTGAGTTCACGCGCTGGGGCATGGTGACGGACGTGATCAACGAGGCACCGCCCGCGCCATGACACGCCCTGCCGACAACGACGACCGCCTGCTGCGCCTGAGCCTCGTCGCCGTCTGGCTCTTCACCGCCGTCGCCAGCATCGTCGAACTCGACGGCCAGAGCCGCCGTGTGCTGGCCGACGCAGGCATCGCCTCGCCGCCGTGGCTGGTGCAGTCGTTGATCGTCGGCTGCGCGATTGCCGACCTCGCGATCGGTCTGGCGCTGTGGTTGCGGCCCGGGCGCACTGTCTACCTCGCCGCCTTCGCGCTGATGCTGGCCATGACGCTCGTGGCGACCGTGCTGCAGCCAGGCCTGTGGCTGCACCCGCTCGGTCCGCTGCTTAAGAACCTGCCCATTGCCGCGCTGCTCTGGCATTTGTACCGGCGCGCCACGCCATGAACACCTACCTCGTCCTCAAGTGGCTGCACATCGTCTCCAGCGTGCTGATGGTCGGCACGGGGCTGGGGTCGGCCTTCTACATGTTCTTTGCCAACCGCAGCGGCAGCGTGCCGGCGCAGGCGGTGGTGAGCCGGCTGGTGGTGCGCGCCGACTGGTGGTTCACCACGCCGACGGTGATCCTGCAGCCGCTCACCGGCTTCGGGCTGGCGCACATGGCGGGCTGGCCGCTGTCGACGCCGTGGCTTGCGCTGTCGCTGGGGCTCTTCCTGTTCGCAGGGGCGTGCTGGCTGCCGGTGGTGTGGCTGCAGATCCGCATGGCGGCTCTTGCGGCGCACGCGCACCGCGAGGTGATGCCGCTGCCGCCGCTGTATCTGCGCTACCAGCGCTACTGGGAGCTGCTGGGTTATCCGGCGTTCGTGGCGATGGCGGTCGTGTTCTGGTTGATGGTGAACAAGCCGCAGTTGTCGTTCTCCTGAGCGGATGTCATGGCGGCGTCACGCCTGGCCGGCAAGGTCTCGCGTTTTCGACTGAAACCTTTCTCGCTCATGACGCGTCTCGCTCCCCTCTCTTTGATCGCCTTGGCTGCGGCCTTCGCCTGCAGCGGCGCTGTGGCCCAGACCGCTTTCCCCGCCACGCTCGCCGGCCACGCCGTGCTGCCCGCACAGAGTTTTGTCGCCGCACCGAAAGACGCACCGGCCGACCTGCAGGCCAGCGGCAAGTTCACGACCGGCAAGCGCGTCGAAGCGCTGGGCACGGTCGAAGGACTCTCGGCCGGTCGCGGCACGGGCGTGTCGGTGCCTTTCAAGGGCCAGCCGTTGCAGGGCCACTCGGGCATCAAGAAGATGGAAGACGGCTCGTTCTGGGTGCTGACGGACAACGGCGCCGGCGCGAAGGCCAACTCGCCCGACTTCATGCTCTACCTGAACCACTACAAGGTGGACTTCAAGAGCGGCAAGTTCAATCGCCTGAACACGATCTTCCTGCACGACCCCGACAAGAAGGTGCCGTTCCGCATCGTCCACGAAGGCACGAAGCAGCGCTACCTGACGGGCTCCGACTTCGACCCCGAGAGCTTCCAGTTCGCAGGCGGCGCGCTGTGGATCGGCGAGGAGTTCGGTCCCTTCCTGATCAAGGCCGACCTCAAGGGGAAGGTGCTCGCGGTGTTCGACACGCAGGTCGACGGCAAGGCCGTGCGCTCGCCCGACCATCCGGCCGTGACCACGCCGGGCGCACCGGGTGGCGCGGTCGATTTCCAGGTCAAGCGCTCCAAGGGCTTCGAAGGCATGGCCTCGTCGAAGGACGGCAGCAAGCTGTACGCGCTGCTCGAAGGCCCGGTGTGGAACGCCGAGACGAAGGACTACGAGAAGCTCGACGGCAAGGAGGCGCTGCGCGTGCTGGAGTTCGACGTGGCCTCTGAAAAATGGACGGGTCGCCACTGGAAGTACCCGCTCGAGGCCAACGGCCACGCCATCGGCGACTTCAACATGATCGACGGCACCACGGGCCTCATCATCGAGCGCGACAACGGCGAAGGCACGAGCGACAAGGCCTGCCCCGAAGGCCAGAAGCGCACCGACTGCTTCCACGACCTCGCGAAGTTCAAGCGCGTCTACAAGGTCGAGCTGAGCGATGCGAACGTGGGCGGCGCGTTGCGCAAGATCGGCTACATCGACCTGCTCGACATCGCCGACCCGAACAAGCTGGCGCGCAAGCCGCTGAACGACGGCGTGCTCAAGTTCCCGTTCTTCACGATCGAGAACGTCGACGTGGTCGATGCCACGCACATCGTGGTCGGCAACGACAACAACCTGCCCTTCTCCAGCAGCCGCGAGCCCAACAAGGCCGACGACAACGAGCTGGTGCTGCTCGAGGCCGGCGCGCTGCTGCAGGCGAAGTAAGGCGCACGGCGGCGCCCGCCTTTCAAGGCCCCGCGCGGGATGGGCGGGGGCGGGAAAAGCCTGGAAGATGAGTATGATTCTCATTCTCCAGGTTTTTCCTCTCCCTCTGTTCCATGAATTTCCGAACGACCTTGCACGCCGTGCGGCGCTCGTCGTGAGCGCCGGCGTGCGTTACCGGATGGGCGTGGCGTCGCGGGCCGTGGCCGCCATCGCGGGCGGCTACGGTGTCGCGGCGCTGTCGGCCGCCGTGCTCGCGCTGGGCCTGCCCGCCCTCTTCGGCATGGCGCGCAGCGAAGCCGCACTGACCGGCACGCTGGTCTCCTTCCTCGTCTACGCCGTGGCCGTGATGTGGGTCTTCGCGGCGCGCTCGGCGTGGCGCGCCTGGACCGGCCTCGCCATCGCGGCGGCGCTGCAGGGCCTGCTCTTGCTGCTGTGGACCCAGGGCGGCGGAGGCGCCGCATGAAGGACGGATTCCGCCAGTCGATGGCGTGGCTGCACACCTGGTCGGGCCTCTTGGTCGGCTGGGTGCTCTTCATGGTGTTCGCGGCCGGCACGGCGTCGTATTTCAAGGACGAGATCACCTTCTGGATGAAGCCGGAGCTGCATGCCATTTCGCACGGCAGCGTGACCCAATCGGTCGCGGCCGAGAACGCAGCGGCCTACCTGAACCGCAACGCCAGTAACGCGGCGCGCTGGTTCATCACGCTGCCGACCGCGCGCGAGCCCTCGGTCGGGGTGCTGTCGATCAAGCCGCCGCCACCGCCCGGTTCACCGCCGGTGGAACGGCGCCGCAGCTTCGACCGCGCCGCGCTCGACCCGGCCACGGGCCAGGCGATCACTGCGCCGCGCGAGACGCGCGGCGGCGAGTTCTTCTACCGCCTGCATTTCGACCTGCACTACATGCCCGCGATCTGGGCACGCTGGATCGTCGGCTTCTGCGCGATGTTCATGCTGGTGGCCATCGTCAGCGGCATCGTCACGCACAAGCGCATCTTCAAGGACTTCTTCACCTTCCGTCCGAAGAAGGGCCAGCGCAGCTGGCTCGACGCGCACAACGTCACCGCCGTGCTCGCGCTGCCGTACCACGCCATGATCACCTACACCGGGCTGGTCACGCTGATGTTCATGTACATGCCGTGGGGGCCGCAGGTGGCCTACAAGGCGCACGGCGGCACCGACACCTTTTTCGCCGAAGCCTTCCCGGGCGGCGCGCGCACGCAGGTCAAGCCCTCGGGCACCAAGGCCGCGCTGGCGCCCCTCGCACCGATGGTGGCGCAGGCCACGGCCCACTGGGACGGCGCGCCCGTCGGCCGCATCGTGGTGCACCAGCCCAACGACGCCTACGCCGTGGTCTCGATCGCGCGGGGCGAGAGCCGGCAGTTGTCGTACGAGCAGCCCTCCATGCAGTTCAACGGCACGACCGGCGCGCTCATCGGCACCTTCGGCGACGTGCCCAAGGCCGCGGCCGAGACGCGCGGCGTGCTCTACGGTTTGCACATCGGCCGTTTTGCCGATCCGCTCCTGCGCGCGCTGTTCTTCGTCTCGGGCCTCGCAGGCTGCCTGATGGTGGCGACCGGCCTGCTGCTGTGGGCCGTGAAGGAGCGCCAGAAATACGCCAGGACGCTCAAGCAGGGCGGGCGCATCGGCTTCGGCCTGCGGCTGGTCGACGGGCTGAACCTCGGCGCGATCGCCGGCCTGCCCGTGGCCATGGCCGCCTTCTTCTGGGCCAACCGCCTGCTGCCGGTCGATGTCGCCGGCCGCAACGAGGCCGAGATCCGCTGGTTCTTCATCGTCTGGGGCGCCACCGCCGTGCTGGGCCTGCTGCGCCCGACGCTGCGGATGTGGCAGGCGCAGCTCGCGCTCGGTGCCCTGCTGTTCGCGCTGCTGCCGGTGCTCAACGCCTTCACCGGCCCCGCGCCGCTCACGGTCAGCCTGCGCAGCGGACCGAGTTCGGTGGCGGGCTTCGACCTCGTGGTGATCGCGCTCGGCGTGGGGCTCGCGGGCGCGACCTGGCTGGTGGAGCGCAAGCGCCGCAAGGCTTTGGCGGCGCCCAAGAAGGTCGTCAAGTCGTCGCCACCGACCGAGCTTGCCGCTTCGGCTGCAGCAGGACAAGGATCGTGATGCCGCTGCTCGGACTGGTGTTCGCGGCCTCGCTGGCCGGCTTTTGCGCGCTGAGCCTCGCGATGGACCGCCACAGCGAAGACGTCTTCGGCCGCGGCAGCACGCCGGGCGCCTGGCGCCGATGGCTGCAGCTCGGCGGGACGGCGCTGCTGTGCCTGTCGCTGTGGGCCAGCCTGGAGGCGGCGGGCGGATCGGTGGGGTGGGTGTTGTGGCTCGGGGCGTTGACTGCGGCGGCGCTGGCGACGGTCGGATTGCTGAGCGGGTTGCCGCATCGCTTTCCGCGCATCGCTGCGGGCGCGGCGGTGCTCGCGATCGGGCAGGCGCTGTTCTGCGCGCTGCCCGTCTGACTCACCCCCGCATCAACGCCTCGATCTCATCCGCCTTCACCGGCACGCCCCGCGAAATCAGTTCGCAGCCCGTGGCCGTGACGATCGCGTCGTCCTCGATGCGGATGCCGATGTTGTGGAATTTCTCGGGCACGCCCTCGCCGGGCCGCACGTAAATGCCGGGTTCCAGCGTCAGCACCATGCCCGGGTGCAGGATGCGGCTCGGGCGGTTCTTGATGAGTTCGTTCGACAGCGGGTCCTTGCGCTCGCTCACCTCGCCCACCTGCGTGGGTTCGACATAACTGCCGCAGTCGTGCACGTCCATGCCCAGCCAGTGGCCAGTGCGGTGCATGTAGAACTGGAAGTAGGCGCGCGAGTCGATCACGTCGTCGACGCTGCCGACCTTGTTGCCGTCGAGCAGGCCCAGGTCGAGCATGCCCTGCGCGAGCACCTTCACGGCGGCGTCGTGCGGGTCGTTGAAGCGGTTGCCGGCCTGGGTGGCGGCGGCCGAGGCGTCCTGGCTGGCGAGCACCAGGTCGTACAGCGCGCGCTGCGGGCCGCTGAACTTGCCGTCGGCGGGGAAGGTGCGGGTGATGTCGCTGGCGTAGCCGTCGAGTTCGCAACCGGCGTCGATCAGCACCAGCTCGCCCTTGCGCACGGGCGCGGCGTCGGCGCGGTAGTGCAGCACGCAGGCGTTGGCGCCGGCCGCGACGATGGAGCCATAGGCCGGGTACTGCGAGCCGCCCAGGCGGAACTCGTGCAGCAGCTCGGCGTCGAGGTGGTACTCGCGCACGTCTTTGCCCTCGCGCAGCATGCGCGCCGACAGCTGCATGGCGCGGATGTGGGCGCGGGCGCTGATCTGCGCGGCGCGACGCATGATGTCCTGCTCGTGCGCGTCCTTGACCAGGCGCATCTCGTCGAGCGGGCCGCACAGGTCGCGTTGTTCCTCGGGGCACAGCGCGCCGTAGCGCACGCGTGCGCGCACCGACTGCAGCCAGCCGTCGATGCGGGTTTCAAGGCCCTTGTGGGTGGCGAAGGGGAACCACACGGTGGCGCGGTTCTCGAGCAGCTTCGGCAATTTGGCGTCGAGGTCGTTGACCGAGAAGGCCTCGTCCACGCCCAGCGCGGCGGGCGCGGCGTCGGGGCCGAGGCGGTAGCCGTCCCAGATCTCGCGTTCGAGGTCTTTGGGCGCGCAGAACAGCGTGGCGCGGCCGTCGCCTGCCAGCACCAGCCAGGCATTGGGCTCGGTGAAGCCGGTCAGGTAGTAGAAATAGCTGTCGTGGCGAAACAGGAAGTCGCTGTCGCGGTTGCGCTGGCGCTCGGGCGCGGTCGGGACGATGGCGATGCCGTCCTTGCCCAGTTGCGAAGCGAGGCGCGCGCGGCGCTCGGCGTAGATCGTGGCGGTGTCTGCGGAGGTCATCTTGGCGTGTTCAGTTGGGCAAGCCGTTCGGGAGTTCCCACGTCGGTCCAGGGAGCGGTGTAGAGCTCGGCGCTCACTTGTTCATTGTCCATCGCCGCGCGCAGGATCGGAGCCAATGGGGCCTTGATGCCGTCCGGGTTGCCCGCCGGGATGCTGCAGTACGGCGGCGCAAACAGCGCGGCGCGGTACAGGCCGATGGTCGAGAAGGTGTATTTGTCGGCCGCCTGGTTCAGCGCGAGCCCGTCAGCCGAGAGACCGAAGTCGCCCTTGAGGTTGTGCGCCGGGTTCGGCACCAGCCACAGGTGGGCGAGCTTGCCGCCGGCCAAGAAGCGATCGACGGCGGCCTGGGTGAAGCGGAAGTCGGGCGCGAACACGTCGCCGGCCGCGACCCAGAACACCTCGCCCAGCAACGGCAGTGCGCGCACGATGCCGCCGGCCGTTTCGAGCGCGCCGCCGAAGTCGCGGCCTTCGTCGGAATAGGAGATGGACAGCGCGCCATGCCCCTCCAGCAGAGGGTTTGCACCGAACCGGGCGGCGACCTGCGCGCCGAGCCAGTCGGTGTTGACCACCAGGTCGGTGAAGCCGCCCTCGGCCAGTGCTTCCATCGGCCACTGCATCAGCGGCTTGCCGCGCACCTCGAGCAGGGGCTTGGGGCGGGTGTCGGTCAGCGGTCGCATGCGTTCGCCGCGGCCGGCGGCCAGGATCATCGCGCGCACCCCCATCACCGCACCGACCCGGCCACACGCCCACGTTGCAGCTCGTTGCGTTCGCTGTGGCGGGGCTGGAACAGTGCCACCAGGCAGGCCATCAGCGCATGCGCCTTGGCCGAGTGGTCGGCGCCGAAGTTGCAGACGTACACGTCGAGCGTCACGCCGCGCTGCTCAGGCCAGGTGTGGATGCACAGGTGCGATTCGGCCAGCAGCAGCGTGGCCGTCACGCCGCCCGGGCCCTGCGGCGTGGCCGGAAAACCGTGGACCAGCTTGCCCACGGCCTGCAGCCCCGCAGCGGCCACGGCCTTGGTGCAGACCTCGCCGAGCGCGCGCCCGTCGGTGAGCCATTGGAGGCCGCATTGGCAGTCGTGGAGATCGGCGGTGAGGTGCAGCCCTTGCATGGGGGGCAACTCTAGCAGCGTGCCTGCGACACAAGAGAGCATCAGCGGGGTGTTGGCCCTGTATCGAGGCCGGGCGCGGCTCGCCCGGTAAAATCTCGGGTTCTCCCGTATCCCCACCCACCCTTTTCCCCGAAAGCCCACTGCCCATGGCAAACCAAGCCCTGATGGCCAACGCGATCCGCGCGCTGGCAATGGATGCCGTTCAACAAGCAAATTCCGGACATCCGGGCGCACCGATGGGCATGGCCGACATGGCCGTCGCCCTGTGGGGCGAGCACCTGCGCTACAACCCCGCCAACCCGCACTGGTTCGACCGCGACCGCTTCGTGCTGTCCAACGGCCACGCCTCGATGCTGATCTACGCGGTGCTGCACCTCACGGGCTACGACCTGCCCCTGGCCGAGATCAAGAACTTCCGCCAGCTGCACAGCAAGACCGCCGGCCACCCTGAAGTCGACGTCACCCCCGGCGTCGAAACCACCACCGGCCCGCTGGGCCAGGGCATCACCAATGCCGTGGGCTTCGCGCTGGCCGAGAAGCTGCTCGCTGCCGAGTTCAACCGCAAGGACCTGGCCATCGTCGACCACCACACCTACGCCTTCCTGGGCGACGGTTGCATGATGGAAGGCATCAGCCACGAAGCCTGCGCCCTGGCCGGCGCCTGGCACCTGAACAAGCTGATCGCCCTGTACGACGACAACGGCATCAGCATCGACGGCCAAGTCAAGCCCTGGTTCATCGACAACACCGAAGAGCGCTTCAAGGCCTACGGCTGGAACGTCATCGGCCCGATCGACGGCAACGACGCGAAAGAAGTGGCCAAGGCCATCGCCAAGGCCAAGAAGGAAGCGACCCAGCCCACGCTGATCGTCTGCAAGACCACCATCGGCAAGGGCAGCCCGAACCGCGCCGGCACCGCCAAGGCGCACGGCGAGGCGCTCGGCGCCGAAGAAATCACCCTCACGCGCGAAGCCATCGGCTGGCCGTCCCCTGCCTTCGAAATCCCGGCCGACGTGTACGCCGACTGGGACCACAAGGCCGAAGGCGCCAAGACCGAAGCCGCCTGGAACGACACCTTCGCCGCCTACACGGCCGCGTACCCCGAACTCGCCGCCGAGTTCACGCGCCGCATGAAGGGCGAGCTGCCCAAGAACTTCCACCAGGTCGCATTCGACACCGTGGTCGCCGCCCACACCAAGGGCGAAACCGTGGCCAGCCGCAAGGCCAGCCAGCTCGCACTCGAGGCCTTCACGGCCGCGCTGCCCGAAATGCTCGGCGGCAGCGCCGACCTCACGGGCTCCAACCTCACCAACACCAAGAGCACCGCCGCGCTGCGCTTCGACGCCAAGACCGGCGCCGTGGTCATGAACGTGCCGGCCGTGGAACCCAAGCAGGGCGCCGAAGACGAGGCCGCACCCGCGCCCGTCGAGCCGCCGCACGGCACCATCGGCCGCCACATCAACTACGGCGTGCGCGAATTCGGCATGGCCGCCATCATGAACGGCGTGGCGCTGCATGGCGGCTACATCCCCTATGGCGGCACCTTCCTCACCTTCAGCGACTACAGCCGCAACGCCATCCGCATGGCCGCGCTCATGAAGCGCCGCGTGGTGCACGTGTTCACGCACGACTCCATCGGCCTGGGTGAAGACGGCCCGACGCACCAGTCGATCGAGCACGCCGCCTCGCTGCGCCTCATCCCGAACCTGGACGTCTGGCGTCCGGGCGACACGGCCGAAACCGCCGTGGCCTGGGCTGTGGCACTGCAGAACGCCACGCGCCCGACCGCGCTGCTGCTGAGCCGCCAGAACATCGCCTACGCCGCCAAGAGCGACCTGGGCGACATCAGCCGCGGCGCCTACGTGCTGTCCGAGCCCGAGAACGTCGGCCTCAAGAACAAGAAGACGGCAGCGGTCATCATCGCCACCGGCTCCGAAGTGCAGCTCGCACTGGCCGCCCAGAAGCTGCTGGCCGACAAGAAGATCGCCGTGCGCGTGGTGTCGATGCCCTCGACCACCACCTTCGACCGCCAGGACCTGGCCTACAAGAAGGCCGTGCTGCCCAAGAAGATCCCGCGCGTCGCGGTCGAAATGGGCTGCACCGACGGCTGGTGGAAGTACGGCTGCGCGGCCGTGGTCGGCATCGACAGCTACGGCGAGTCGGCCCCCGCGCCCGTGCTGTTCAAGCACTTCGGTTTCACGGCGGAGAACGTGGCCGCCACCGTGGAAGCGGCCCTGCGCGACTGAGCGTCGCGCGGTTCGTCCGCTTCCCGTCCGATCAAAAAGTTTTTCAACCTTAGGAGCAAGTCAGATGGCTATCAAACTCGGTATCAACGGCTTCGGCCGCATCGGTCGCAACGTGCTGCGCGCAGCCGTGCAGAACTTCAAGAACGACATCGAAATCGTTGCCATCAACGACTTGCTCGAGCCGGAATACCTGGCCTACATGCTCCAGTACGACTCGGTGCATGGCCGCTTCAAGGGTGAAGTCACGGTCGAAGGCAACACGCTGATCGTGAACGGCAAGAAGATCCGCCTGACGCAAGAGCGCGACCCGTCGCAGCTCAAGTGGAACGAAGTCGGCGCCGACATCGTGCTCGAATCGACCGGCCTCTTCCTCACGAAGGAAACCGCGCAGAAGCACATCGATGCAGGCGCCAAGAAGGTGATCCTGTCGGCCCCCTCGAAGGACGACACCCCCATGTTCGTCTACGGCGTGAACGACAAGAAGTACGCCGGCGAAGCCATCATCAGCAACGCCAGCTGCACCACCAACTGCCTGGCCCCGCTGGCCAAGGTGCTGAACGACAAGTGGGGCATCAAGCGCGGCCTGATGACCACCGTGCACGCGGCCACCGCCACGCAGAAGACCGTCGACGGCCCGAGCAACAAGGACTGGCGCGGCGGCCGCGGCATCCTGGAAAACATCATTCCCTCGAGCACTGGCGCTGCCAAGGCCGTGGGCGTGGTGATCCCCGAGCTCAACAAGAAGCTCACGGGCATGAGCTTCCGCGTGCCGACCTCCGACGTGTCGGTGGTCGACCTCGTGGTCGAGCTCGAGAAGGAAGCCACGTACGCCGAGATCTGCGCCGAAATGAAGGCACAGAGCGAAGGCGCGCTGAAGGGCGTGCTGGGCTACACCGAAGACAAGGTCGTCGCCACCGACTTCCGCGGCGACCCGCGCACCTCGATCTTCGACGCCGAAGCCGGCATTGCCCTGGACAGCACCTTCGTGAAGCTCGTGAGCTGGTACGACAACGAATGGGGCTACTCGAACAAGTGCCTCGAGATGGTGAAGGTCGTGTCGAAGTAAGACTTCGCGGCCTCCATAAAAAACGCGCCCTCGGGCGCGTTTTTTCATGGGCGAATGGTCGTCGAGCCGCTCAACGCAGCTTCTCGTTGCGCCGGATCTCGCTGCTGAGCTGCGCGGTCATCCGCGTGGCCGCGCGTCGTGCGGCCAGCCCGTAGTCGCCGTTGAACTCGCCGAACTCCGCCGTGCCGTTGCCGACCGCGCGCACGCGCGTGACCTCGGCGCCCGCGGTGTCCGTCACCACGCAGGCCACCTCGGCGGTGAACGCGGTGGGTGGCCAGGTGATCCATGAGGACGAGCTCGAATCGGTCTTGATCCGCGGCGTGAACACGAGCGAGATGCCGGCCGCCTCGTTGGCCTTGGCATCGCCGGCGGTGCGCAGCACGACCACGTTGCGGTAGACGCCGCGCAGCGCATCGCGGATCGACTTTTCGAGGTCGCGGTACGGGTAGTAGCTCACGCGGTCGCCGCTGCCGCCGGCGGTGATCACCTGCAGATCGCGTTGCGCATCGGTCATCACGTAAGCCACCTTCTTGGGAATGAGGTGGGCCGTCGACCGCGGAGGTGCGGTCTCGGTGATCATCGTGATCGGGTGGGCGCAGCCCGCCAGCAGCACGATGGTTGCGAGGGCTGCGGCCAGCCGGGGCATCGCAGAAGAAAAAAGAAACGACATGGTGCTTCTCCGGCCTTACTGCGCAGACGGCGCAATGGCCGCGACGAATTGCGGGTCGGCATACACCTGCCGCAGCAGCGCCCGCACCAGCCGCGGGTACGCGGCCTGCCCGGCGGGCACGGCCACGATGTTGGCGTAGCTCGAATCGAAGGCGATCTCGCCGCGGTAGGTCTTGCGCAGCCTCTGCGCGGCGTTGCGCGTGACGGTGACTTCGACGTCCATGCGGCCGGAGCCGTTGACCACGCCCAGGTCGAGTTCATTGACGAGGATGCGCGCCGCGATGCGGGTTGGGGCCTTGGGGTCGTAGACCGAAATCTCGCCCAGGTCGCGCATCAGCGCGTCTTCGAGGTACTGGGCGAAGGTGCCGCTGGGCGACACCAGCCTGGCACGGCGCAGGCGCAAGGTGTTGACGGTGTCGTTGGGGTCGGTCGGCTGCACCTTGCCCACCGCGACCTTGCCGGGGTTGTGGGCCTCGAGCCGGTCGAGCGCCTCGTAATCGGCGGCATAGGGCGGCGCGCCGAGTTGTGCGCAGCCCGTGGCCAGGGCAGCCAGCAGGAGCGCGCCCATGCGCCAGCGCAGACCCAGCGGTCTGAAGACGATCGCCATGTATTGATCCTCCCCTCGTCCGAGATGAGATGTCTTCTTCTCCCCGGCGCGAGGGTAGCAGGCATCGCACCGCGCGCGAAGGCGGCGGCCGCGCGACGCGGCGAATTCAGACCGGCTCGAGCACGTGGATCAGCTTGCTCTCGGTGAACTCCCGGGTCTGGGCGCTGAAGGCCGCCATGTGCGGCGCGACCCCGTGGGCCTGCAGCGCAGGCAGCGAGGCCCACTTCTCGATCACCACGAAAGTGTCGGGCCCGAAGCTGGCCTTCGACGGCGGAACGCCCTGCGCGTCGATCGTGGCCCCGTACTCGATGCAGCCCTCTTCGGCGAGCACGGCGGCGCGGTTGGCGATGAAGGCTTCGAGCAGACGGGCGCGCTGGCCGGGCTTGGCGGTGATGACGGCAACGACTTGGATCATGGAACAGGGTCTCCGTTGAAGTGAGGTGGTGATGCGGTGAAGGGAGCCACCGAATCTACGAGATCGCGCGCCGCCGCGCAGGTCCGGTGGGCGACAAGGCCGCCGCTCGGCCACCGCATGCACACGCCGCATGCGACACAGTTACCCGCGAGACACACTCTCGCCCCGCCACTGTCGCGCCGAGGTCATAGGATCAGGTCTTCTTCCGCATCGACCAGCCTTTTGCCATGTTCATCGTCACCCTGACCTACATCCGCCCGCTCGAGGAACTCGACGCTCTGATGGATGCGCATGTCACCTGGCTCAAGAAGCACTACGCCAGCGGCCTGTTCGTGGCCTCGGGGCGCCAGGTGCCGCGCAAGGGCGGCGTGATCCTCGCGCGCTCGGGCGACCGCGAGGGGCTCGAAGCGGTGCTCGCACGCGACCCCTTCGTGCAAGGTGGCGTCGCGCGCACCGACGTGATCGAGTTCATCCCCAGCATGACCGCGCTGAGCGTCGAGGTGCTGCGCGGCTACTGACGCCGCGCAGTTTCAGCGGCAGATCAAGCCCCCGGCACTTCCTCGCGCCCGTCCGGATGCCGTGCAAAGCGCGCGGCCTCGGCGCCGTGCACCGGCGCCGGGTCGGCCCAGGGCCAGCCACCAAATTGCGTGCGGCGGTAGTCGGCCATCGTCTGGCTGATCTCGGCCTGCGTGTTCATCACGAAGGGGCCGTACTGCGCCACCGGCTCGCCGATCGGGCGGCCCTGCATCAGCAGAAACTCGCCGTCGCCCTCGGGGCCGTTGCACAGTTCCACGGCCGCGTCGGCGCGCAGCTCGATGGCCGCCGGCCCGTCCACGCGCCGGCCCGCCACCTGCGCGGTCGCGCCCTTGAAGAAATACAGCATGCGCCGCGTGCCTTCGCCGGTGGCGGGCGGCAGTGTCCAGCGCGCGCCGGGCGTCATGCGCAGCGTCCAGATCGCGAGGTCGGCACCGGCCTGCGCGGCCCATGAATCGGGCGGTGGCGCGAGCGGGTCGATGGCGGCTTGGGCCAACGCGCTATCGCCGCTGAAGCGCCCGGCGATCACCGCCACCTCGGTGCGGCCGCCCTGCGCGTCGTCCGAGGCGAAGCGCGGGATCGCCTCCGACCAGAACATCGTGAAGTGGGGATCGACCATCTTGTTCTTTGCCGGCAGGTTGAGCCAGATCTGGAACAGCTCCAGCGGGTTCGGCGCCGTGGCGTCGAGCAGCGGGAACATCTCCGAATGCACGATGCCCTTGCCGGCCGTGAGCCACTGCACATCGCCGCCGCCGAAGCGCGCCGTGGCGCCCAGCGAATCGGAATGGTCGACCAGGCCCTTGCGCACGATGGTCACCGTCTCGAAGCCGCGGTGCGGGTGCGAGGGAAAGCCCGGTACCGTTTCGCCGTGGTACATGCTCCAGCCGTCTTTGCGGCTGAAGTCCTGGCCGATCTGGCGGCCGGCCAGCGAGGCCTCGGGGCCCATGCGGCCGTTGGCCTTCGGGTACGCGTCGTCGTGGTAGACGCAGAACAGGAACGGGTCCAGCGTCTGCCACGGGAAGCCGAGTGGCTGAACCTGGACGATGGGAGACGGGCTGCTCTTGCTGCTGCTTTCGTTGCTGTCGGACATGTCGGGACTCCTGGGTGGGGTGGGCACGGCCGCCATGCGGGCCGTGCCTGAACCAGGAATATCGGGGCGCCGCCGCCTTTCGGTAGGTGCCTTCCGCGCAACGATCAAGAGCGCATATGGAACGATGGGCATCGTCCGGGCCGGTGTTACTGCGCGGGCATCTCGGCGTTCGGGTCCATGTAGACCAGCTCCCACAGGTGGCCGTCCAGGTCCTGGAAGCCGTGGCCGTACATGAAGCCGTAGTCCTTCGGCTCGCTCGGCGTCGTGGCGCCCGCGGCCACCGCCTTGGCGACCAGGTCTTCGACCTCGGCGCGGCTCTCGCACGACAGGCACACCAGCACCTCGGTGCTCGTGCGGGTGTCGGTGATGGCCTTGGTCGTGAACGTCTTGAAGAAGTCTTCCATCAGCAGCATCGCGTGGATGCTGCCTTCGTGGATGACCATGCAGGCGGCGTTGGCGTCGGTGAACTTCGGGTTGAAAGTGTAGCCCAGCGCGCCGAAGAACGCCTTGCTCTTGTCGAGGTTCTTGACGGGGAGGTTCACGAAGATCTGTTGGGTGGCCATGGTGTCTTTCCTGTGTCGATGAAGGTGAAAGGGGTGTTTGCCGACGTCTTGTGTACGCCGTCCACAAAAGATATCAAAGAAAATGGACGGTGTCCACATGATTTTTTGAGCCTCCGGAATCGGCCGGCACCACGTCGCTGAGGGAGAAGAAGAGCGGGCATCATGAACACCATGGAAATCGAGTTCAAGTTCTGCATCCCCCCCGACCGCCTGAAGGCCGTCGATACCGCATTGCGGCGCGGCGCCGTCGTGCGCACGCGCCTGCAAGCCCGCTATTTCGACACCGCCGACCAGCGCCTCGTCGCCGACGGCATGGTGCTGCGCCTGCGCAAGGAGGGCCGGCGCTGGGTGCAGACCGTCAAGGCCGCCGGCGACAACGCGCTGCACCGGCTCGAGCACAACGTCGACCTGGGCACCGGCGCCGCCGCGCCCGCCATCGACCCTGCGCGCCACGCCGGCACGCCCGTCGGCGAGCGGCTGGCCCGCCTGCTGCAGCCAGCCGATGGCAATGCGGTGCCGCTGGTCGAACGTCAGTCGACCGACATCGTGCGGCTCACGCGCGACCTGCGCGTGAGCGGCCCGGGCGGCGCCGTCGTCGAGATGGCGCTCGACGTCGGCAAGGTCGTCGTGCACGCGGGCACGCCGGCGCAGCGCACCTCGCCCGTGTGCGAGCTGGAGCTCGAACTCAAGAGCGGCGACGTGCAGGGGCTCGTGGCGCTCGCGCGGCGCTGGTCGCAGCAGCACGGCCTGTGGTTCAGCACCGTCTCGAAGGCCGAGCGCGGCATGCGCCTGCTGGCCGAGCAGGAGACCGTGCCCGCCGTCAAGGCCGAAGCGCCGCGCTTCCCGGCCCACGGCCTCGATGGCCGCACCCTCCAGCAGGCCGTGGTCGCGTCGTGCCTGGGCCAGATGCTGCCCAACGCCAGCGAGATCGCCGCAGGCAGCACCGACGAAGAACAGATCCACCAGCTGCGCATCGGCATCCGCCGCCTGCGCACCGCGCTGCGCGAATTCGCGGGGCTCGACGCCGACACGAGCCGCTTCGACGCCGCCACCTGGGAGCCGCCGCTCGTCGACGCCTTCCGTGCGTTGGGCGATCTGCGGGATCGCGAACAGGTCGTGAAACTTGCGCAGCCGCTGCTGCGCGAGGCGGGTGCGCCGGAGGTCGATCCGTTGGCGGGTGATGCCGACGACAGCGCAGCAGCGTCGGCACTGACACCCGGCGACATCGTGCGTGCCGCGGCGTTCCAGGACGTGCTGGTGTCGCTGATCGGCTTCACTGCCGCCACGCCGTCGTCGACGGGGTCTGCGCCGTTGGCCGCCGACGAGGCCCGCCAGCTGCTGCGCGAACGGCTCCAGCGCCTGCACAAGCAGTCGGTGCGCGACGGCGAGCGTTTCGAATCGCTCGCCACCGAACACCAGCACCGCGCACGCAAGCGGCTCAAGCGTTTGCGCTACCTGGCGGAGTTCGTCGCGCCGTTGTTCGTGGAGACGGACGGCGGCAAAAAGAAGAAGGACGCGGCCGAGCGCTACCTGAAAGCCTTGCGCCCCGCACAAGACGCGCTGGGCGAGTTCAACGACGAGGCGGTGGCGCTCGCGCTGTACCGCGAGGTCGCATCGCGCGACCCGCGCGCGTGGTTTGCGGTCGGCTGGTTCAGTGCGCGCCGCGCAGGGAGGGCGACGGCGTGCCGCAAGGCGCTGGAAGAGATCGGCGAGGCGCCGAGGTTCTGGAAGAAGTGACGGTGTTGCTGTCGCACCGTCGGCGCTGACATCAGGTCGAGAGGCCCAGGCTCAGCTGGGCGCCCGGCACGGCTGGGTCGATCTGCCTTCCTGCGAGTTTCTTGGCGGAAGCTCCAGCGACCCATGAAAAGAAGCTCATCCAGAACAGCACGGCACTCACGCCGAACAGCTTGACAGACGACCAGAATTGATCGGCAAGCGTGCGCTTGAGAAAGGCATCGGCGCCGCTGTCCGTGAGGATCGTGCAAAGGATGCCTACTTCCTGCTCAGTGAATCCACTTCGTTGCGCGTTGGCGCTGGGAGGGCGTGTGCAGTCCGTGGCCTTCAACGATTTGGGGCCAAAAGGAAGGATCGAACCGAGACTCCCGACCTGTGTGGACGTCGCAAAGAAATGCCGCTGTGTCGCGTTGAGGGTCATGACGGTTCGGTCGAGAAACAGACTGCCGAAACTCAGCGCGGCGACAAGCAGCCACCAGAACAGTCCTGCGGCCCTCAGCTTTTGAGTGAAGCTCGACGGAAGCTTGTCTACTTTGACCTGCCGGGCGTCCGGATCGAAGAAATCACCGCACAGGCGCAGACGGTACATCTGCACATCATTCAGCTTCGTCCAGCGAATGAGTTCATGGGCCTTCTCGAGCGAGGAAACGGGAACGCCCGCCAGGATCCGAAACGAGATGAAGCTCGCCTCTTCCTCGGCGAACGCCCGGACTTCGGGGTCGGCAATTTCTTGCTTCCCACGAACAAACTGCCAAAGCCGGTGAACGACGACCTGCCGTGATCCTGCGCGCAGGATCGCCCAGACAAACGCAAACGCAATCAGGGCTGGCGGCAGGAGGCCCAGAAATCCGGAAACACTGGTGAGCTCCATCGGGTGCGCGGCTGCGTCTTAGTGATGGTGCCCATGCGCCCCATGCACATGCCGATGCTCAATCTCCACCGGCAGCGCCGCGCGCACGTCCGTCACCTGCAGGCTGAACTTCAGCGCCTTGCCGGCCCAGGGGTGGTTGCCGTCGAGCAGCACGACCGGGCCTTTAATCTTGGTCACGGTGAACACGTGCTCGGTGCCGTCATCGAGCCGGCCCTGCAGCTGGCCGCCGACCTTCACGCCGGGCGGGAACTCGGTCTTGGGAATGGTGCGCACCAAGGCTTCGTCGCGCAGGCCGAAGGCGTCTTCGGGGGCGAGGTTCAGCGTGGTCTGGAAGCCCTTTTCCTGGCCGTCGAGCGCTTGCTCGATCTTGGGCAGGGTGTTCTCGTAACCGCCATGCAGGTAGGCCATCGGCTCGGGGCTGGCTTCGATGAGCTTGCCCTGGGCATCGGCGACTTTGTACTTGAGGGTGACGACGGTGTCTTTTTCGATTTTCATAGTTGATGGTACGGCTTAAGCTTAACTTTGATAGGAATCAAGGGAGTCAAAGTGTCGCGCAAGATTTGACAAAACATCGCTCGCTTTAAGTCCGCTAATGGATTGGCATATCGAATCCAAAGACTTGACCCAGAATGCTCCCGTTCTGGGGTTGCACAGCCCAATGCGGTCAAATTCCAAAGATCCACTGGCATATGCCAAGGTTGAATAAACCAGTAGTTGCCGTATGTCGGAAATTCGAAACGCTCTGGCGCCCGCTTTTATTTCATAAAGGCAGCCTGAGGAGATTATGTCACCCTCGGCTGCGCCGAGTATTCCGCAACCAAGAAATTTCGGGCGAAGTACGTCGCCAGGTTTTGCTGGAAAGGTGTCTAACAAATTGCTGGCGATCGCAGAGGCTTCTTGAATGCAAGTTGCGCTTACGTCTGAAGCGTCCATTGCGCTCGGATAAGTAAATCTATTTATGTAGGCAATTGTGCTTGGGATCGAATTGTCTATAGCGTTGATGATGGATGTTCTACGCTTTGACATCTCCTCATTTCGCGTGAGACAAAATGCTGAAAAAGCGAGTTCGTTGACAAAACCCCGTAGTCCCGTATTTGTTTGCGTTGATATGGCGGGATGAATTTGATGAAGGAATAGATTTTCTCGACGCCAGTAGCTATCCCCTAGCGGCATCACTTCGCGCCACACAGATGTATAGCTCGAAATAAATTTGTGCTCTGATATCACAAAATCACCTGCCAGGCGTCACCCTTTTTGGCTTTGGCGTCACCTGCCCATTTGAGTAGCAACTTATCGAATTCATTGAGGTCGCGTCGTATTGATTTTCGCCAGTGTTCTCCCTCATCTCCGAGAGTGTAAGAGCTTACGAGTAAAGCTCTGCGCTCCCAAATTGTCAAAGTAGAAAAACTTCGTCTGCAATTTGAAACCCAGTGATCTGCGCGACGCTGTGCCATCATAAGAATGATGTCTCGGCGAACCATCATGCTGTCGCTTCGTTTGAAAGCGGATGCCAGTAGTATTTCCGTTTCCTCAGAATTATCGGAGGCCAAGGTTCTTAAGGAAAACGCCAAATTAGTTGGCACTTGCGTCACATATGAGTTATCGGTGATGAGATTTCGGAGCGTTTTGTAAAGTTCGTCTTTTACCTGTGGAGTCAATATGTCAATTAAGCCTCGACACAAATTCATTACAGAGGGGAAAATTGGATAAAGTAAATCAATGCTCTTCAAAAGAGACAACACCGCGTCGTTTTGCACGGCAGGAGCCAAATGCTTGAGTGCTGAAATCAGGCGGCGCGTCAAACTTTCGTCAACTCTGCTTTTGGCAAGCTCTCTTCCAAGCATTCCAACAATATCAAAATTATCCAACTCTGAACGCAGTTGTTGATAATCGGATTCTGCGGTTGGAGAATATGGGTCATAGTAAACGCGCAGCCTTCGGAAGGCTCTTTCTTGCTCTTCGTCTTGGCTTTCTTCATTTTTTGTCTCGATTGAAAATTCCGAGGTTCCTAGGAATTCGGCTCTAGACATCACGCGAGTTTTTGCCTTTTGCAAAGACAGGCCTTCATTGTTTAGTAGAAGGCTCGTTAGATTGATTAGAGCGGTGTATGCTTCTTCTCGGCTGTTTGCGAATATCACATAGTCGTCGACAAATCGGCAAAACTTTATTTGCTCTCCGATTAGAAGGCGATCAATTCTGTTTAGTAGGATTTCACTCAGAATTCGAGAGGCGGGCCCTCCCACGGGCAACCCATAAGAGGCGCCACCAGAAATGGCGCCCAGTATCTTCATTATGCGATTGCTTGCGCTTCGATTGTTTGTCGCAGCACTTAAGGCATTCTCAAGTCGATGATGATAAATTCGAGGATAAAAATCGGAGATATCGCAGCGAAGGACATAATCAAAACTCTTCACCATCTCGATAGATTTTTCTTGAAATTGGTGCCAGCCAATTTCCCGGTCAAATATTGAGTGTTTATCTTTTTGTGGGAGATGTCGGTAGGAGAAAACAATTTGATTCGAAACCCTTCGTTTCTCTAGGTCGCCAGCGATTGTGAGTGTCAAGGCAAGCAAATAAGCGTTCCATATCGGGTCAATTTGAGTTCCCCAGCGAAATCCGCTGTAACCTACGACCGATAAATCTTTGGAGCTTAATATGGGGATATCAGAAGAGGCTTTTTCAAAATCTGCGTCGATGTAAAAAAGAATTTTCTTAACATCGTCTGGGGCGTCAAAAAAAATGTGATTCTCTATCGGGAACGGAAAAATATCGGTGTCACCGAAATTTGCAATGTTGGATATTGCCAATTCTGCGGCGTCGCTGCTAATGATGGGCATTTTTATTAAAGTAAATGGAGATTTATAATTTTGGCGAAAGAAGATGTCGTGCGGGCTTAATTTGGGAGAATTTTCGGGGAATGAGGTTTCCGAGAGCCTGAAGAATTTTTCGTCGACAAGATATTGAGGCCGCCACTTCATTTTGTACGCCCAAGATCCTTAACGTGCATCGCGGACAAGCCTCTCTTTTAGAGCAGGCACCATCGATTCGTATCGCGTGACTACCCTGAAAGACGCTGTTCAATCGCGACATCAGCTGTCAAGTCTCTTGGACTCGAAATATTCTTGGTAGCGTTTCTGTGTTGCCCGTCAGCCCTTCCATCACCATTTCAATGAACGCCGACACCGCCCGCGGCAGGTGCTTGCGGCTCGGGTAGACCACGCTGAGCCCGTGCCCGGTGCGCTGGTACTGCGGCAGCACCGGCACCAGCCGCCCGGCCTCCACGTCGAGCCGTCCCATGGCCGGCGGCAACAGCGCGATGCCCAGGCCGGCGATGGCGGCCTTGCGCAATGCCTGCGCGGTGTTGCCGCTGAAGCGGCCGCCGACGTGCACTTCTTCTTCCTTCCCGCCGGGGCCGGTCAGGCGCCATGTGGTGCGGCCGCTGGGGTGGCCGGGGGTCACGCAGTCGTGGTCGGCCAGTTCGGCCAGTTCGGCCAGCGTGGCGGGCGTGCCGCGCGCGGCCAGGTAGGCGGGGCTGGCGACGAGGCCGTCGGTGCGCGGGCCGAGCAGCTGGCGGGCGACGTAGCCCGAGTCGGCCAGCGCGCCGCCGCGGAAGGCGATGTCGATCTGTTCGGCGATCAGGTCGGCCTTGGCGTCGCTGAGCACGAACTCGATGCGCACCAGCGGGTACGCCGCCAGGAAGTCGGCCACCCAGGCCATGGGGAAGAAGTCGAAGAAATCGGCCGTGGCCGCCACGCGCACCCGGCCGCTGGGTTCCTGGCTGCCGGTGATGAGCGCCTGCCCGGCCTCGACCAGCCCGTCGACCGCCTCGGCGCAGCGCGCGTGAAAGTCCTGCCCGGCACTGGTCAGCGTGAGCTTGCGGGTCGAGCGCTGCAGCAGCCGGGTGCCGAGCTGCGCCTCCAGCTGCTGGATGCGCCGGCTCACGGTGTTGGGCGGCAGGCCCAGCCGGCGGCCGGCCTCGGCAAAGCTGCCGTGGCGCACCACCTGCACGAAGACGGCGATGTCGTTGAGATCGAGCATGGCGGGGCCTATTTCTTCTGTTCGTGGATGAGTGCAATCCGACTCTACCGTCTAGTCGATCAATGCGTGCGTGCCTAACCTTGGGTCCATGGCCTTGCGGCCTTCGACCACCCCCATTTCATTCAGGAGCACGCACCCCATGACCGGACAGCAACAACAACCCCGCATCGGCATCGTCATTGGCTCGACCCGCGAAGGCCGCTTCGGCGAGAAGCCCGCGCACTGGATCCACGAGATCGCGAAGCAGCGCACCGACCTGGCCTTCGAGCTGGTCGACCTGCGCGACCACCCGCTGCCCTTTTTCAATGAAGCCGGCGCGCCCGCCTGGGGCCCGGTGAAGAACGAGGCCGCGCAGCGGTGGCAGGCCAAGCTGGCCACCTTCGACGGGCTCATCATCGTCACGCCCGAGTACAACCACGGCCCGAGCGCGGTGCTGAAGAACGCGATCGACTGGGCCTACAAGGAGTTCATCCGCAAGCCGATCGGCTTCGTGGGCTACGGCGGCGTGGGCGCGGCGCGGGCCGTGGAACAGCTGCGGCTGGTCGCGGTCGAGATGCAGATGGCGCCGGTGCGCCACGCGGTGCACATCGGTATGGTCGAGTTCCTCGGCATCTGGCAGCAAGGCAAGTCGTTCGACGATTTCCCGCACCTGGCGCAGTCGGCCACGGGCCTGCTCGACGACATGGCGTGGTGGACCCGCGCACTGAAGACCGCCAGGGAGGCCGTATGAACGCAGTAGTTGCAACGGACACCCGCGCCATCGTCTACCGCACGCGCGGCGCCAAGCATGGTCCGATCACGCGGCTCATGAGCCCGGGCGACCTGGGCGAGTACCTCAAGCCCTTCGTGTTCCTCGACCTCTTCGGCTTCGACACCACGAGCGGCCGCAAGGGCTTCGGCATGCATCCGCACTCGGGCATCGCCACGCTGACGTGGCTCATCGAAGGCGACACGCTGTACGAGGACACGACCGGTGAACAGGGCGTGCTGCGCGGCGGCGGCGTCGAGTGGATGCGCGCGGGCAACGGCGTGTGGCACACGGGCGCACCGGCGCCGGGCGTGACGCGCGTGCAGGGCTTCCAGCTCTGGGTGGCGCTGCCGGCCGCCGAGGAAAACGCGCCCGCGCAGAGCATCTACCTCGCGCCCTCGCAGGTGCCGCAGGACGGCCCGGCGCGCGTGCTGCTCGGGCGCTACGGCGCGGCGCAAAGCCCCATTCCGGCGCCCTCGCCGATGAACTACCTGGCCGTGCAGTTGAAGGACGGCGAACGCTGGCGCTACACGCCGCCCGCCGGCCACACGGTGGGCTGGGTGGCGGTGAACGCAGGCCAGCTCGACGCGGGCGACGGCACCGGCGGGCCCATCGGTACCGGCGAACTCGCGGTGTTCGAAGAGTCCGACGCGGCGCTCAGCTTCGTGGCGCAGGGCGACACGGCCTTCGTGCTCGGCTCGGCGGTGCCGCATCCGCACGAGCTGGTGATGGGCCACTACTCGGTCCACACCAGCCGCGCGACGCTCGACCAGGGCGAGGCCGAGATCCGCCGCATCGGCGCGAAGCTGCGCGAGGAAGGCCGGCTGGCCTGAGCGGTTGAACCACGCGTAAGCCAGCATGCGCCGCGCGGGCGGCTGCGCCAGAATCGTTCGCTTCTGTTTTCTCTCTCGAACGATCCGCAGCCGCCCGCCATGAATCTCGTCGACGCCTTCGCCACCCACGCCACCCATTTCATCGACATCCGGCGTGACATCCACGCGCACCCCGAACTCGGTTTCGAGGAGCACCGCACGGCCGAGAAGGTGGCGAGCCTGCTGACCGAATGGGGCATCGAGGTGCACCGCGGCATCGCGGGCACGGGCCTGGTCGGCGTGCTGCGCAAGGGCACGGGCACCCGCACCATCGGCCTGCGCGCCGACATGGACGCGCTGCCGCTGAACGAGGCCAACGACTTCGCCCACAAGTCCACGCACGCGGGCCGCATGCACGCCTGCGGGCACGACGGCCACACGACGATGCTGCTGGCCGCCGCCTGGCACCTGTCGCAGCAGGGGCCCACCGATTTCGACGGCACGGTGCATTTCATCTTCCAGCCCGCCGAAGAGATGGGCAAGGCCGGCGCCAAGAAGATGATCGACGAGGGCCTGTTCGATCGCTTTCCGTGCGACGCGGTGTTCGCGCTGCACAACTTCCCGGTCGGCGACGTGGGCCGCTTTGCGCTCAATGAAGGTGCGCTGATGGCGTCGAGCAACACCTACAAGATCACGCTGCGCGGACGCGGCACGCACGCCTCGATGCCGCACACCGGCATCGACCCGGTGGCCGCCGTGGTCACGCTGGCGCAGCAGCTGCAGACGATCGTGCCGCGCACCATTCCGAGCACCGAGCGCGCCCTGCTTGCGGTCACGCAGCTGCAGGGATCCGACGCACCGAACGTGATTCCTGATGAAGCCTCGGTGGGCGGCACGGTCCGCACCTTTTCCGTCGAGGCCATCGACAAGATCGAGGCGCGCCTGCGCGAGGTGGCCGAGGGCGTGGCCATGGCGCACGGCTGCACGGCCGACATCTTCTTCAAGCGCTCGTCGCCGCCGGTGGTGAACCACGCGGCCGAGGCGCGCTTTGCGGCCGGCGTGATGCGCGAGGTGGTGGGCGACGACATGGTCACCGACGACTTCCCCGCCGTGATGGGCGCCGAAGACTTCGCGCACATGCTGCTGGCGCGGCCCGGCTGCTACGCCTTCCTGGGCAATGGCGACGGCGACCACCGGCTGGACGGCCACGGGCCCGGCCCTTGCATCATCCACAACACCTCGTTCGACTTCAACGACGAGATCATCCCGATCGGTGCCAGCTACTTCGTGAAGCTGGTGCAGCGCTGGCTGCCGTCGGGCGCCTGACCCATTTTTTTGTTGACGATGATGAAAGCGGCCCCGCCCATGACTTTTTCTCTGCTGACCCGACGTTCGCTGGCTGCCGCGGCAGCCGCCCTGGCCCTGGGCAGCTTCGGCCTGGCCCATGCGCAGCAACGCGTGATCCACATCATCGTGCCCTTCGGCACCGGCGCCGTGCAGGACACGGTGGCGCGCGCCTTCAACAACGAGCTGGGCGCCGCGCTCGGCGGCAGCGCCATCGTCGAGAACCGCGCGGGCGCGGGCGGCACGGTGGGCGCGGCCATCGCGGCCAAGGCGCCGGCCGACGGCAACACGCTGGTGCTGGCGGCGGCCAGCCACAACATTGCGGGCTTCCTGTACAGCAAGCTCCCCTACGACCCGCTGAAGGACTTCGTCGGCGTGGCCAACGTGGGCAACGCGGGCTATGTGCTGGCGGTGGCCAGCGGCATGAACGTGGCGAGCACGGCCGACTTCATCAAGGAGGTCAAGGCCAACCCGGGCAAGTACAACTACGCCTCGGCCGGCAACGGCAGCGCCACGCACCTGGCGATGGCGTCGTTCCTCGCGAAGGCGGGGCTGCAGATGACGCACATCCCGACCAAGTCGACCGGCGAGGCCGTGAACGAGGTGCTCGCGGGCCGCGTGCAGGCGGTGATCTCGTCGAGCATCGGCGTGATGGGCTTCCAGGACGACGCGCGCATGAAGCTGCTGGCCTCCACCGGTCAATCGCGCAGCCCGTTCCTGCCGAAGCTGCCGACGGTGGCGGAGAGCGGCTTGCCGGGCTACGCCTTCGATTCGTGGATCGGCCTGCTGGCGCCGGCCGCAACGCCGAAGGCCGAGGTCGAGCGCATCAACGCGGCGGCCAACAAGGTGCTGGCCGATCCGGTGATCCAGGAACGCTTCAAGCGCCTGGGCGTGGAACCGCGCAGCCAGAGCGCCGAGGCTTTCCAGAAGCTGCTGCGTGCGGACTGGGATGCGATGGGGGTGGTGGTGAAGGCTTCGGGGGCGAAGGTCGACTGACCGTTTTTGGCGCGCCTGTTCGGGGCGCGTGCCCGGGCCACCGGGTACTTCCCTCCGCGAATGTCCCCCGCTTCGCTCCTCCTTGATTTCGCTGCGGGAAGCACCCAGTGTCCCGGGCACGCAGGGCGCTGTCGTTGGGCTGCCCGATCCATCACTGCACTGCCCAACGAGCACGTCGATGGGGTGCCTTGCGCAGCGAAATCAAGGAGGAGCCCGAAGGGCGGGGGACATTCGCGGAGCAAGGCTCCCCGTCGGCGGGATCGTCGCCCTGAACGGCCCCGTTTGTTCACAGATATCACAGAAGCCCGCAGCCCGAAAGAGCGCTTGCCCCACAGATATCTACAAGATATGTACTTAATATATTTAAACTGCGACAGGTAGCCGTGGAGTCGGTCCTGTCGTTTTTCATTGTTCTTAACCCTAGGACGAAGCATGAAGTCACAAGCAGGCATGGTTTCCTCACTCAGTCTCGCGGGCCTTGTTGCCTTGGCCGTGGCAAGCCCCACGCATGCGCAGGAGCAGGTGGTCAAGATCGGTCACAGCGGTCCGCTGTCGGGGCCCAACGCCTTCGCGGGCAAGGACAATGAAAACGGCATCCGCCTGGCCATCGAGGAGCTCAACGCGAAGAAGCTCAGCGTCGGCGGCAAGACGCTGAAGTTCGAGCTGATCTCCGAAGACGACCAGTGCGACGCCAAGACCGGCGTGAGCGTGGCGCAGAAATTCGTCGACGACGGCGTCAAGTTCGTCATGGGCCCGTACTGTTCGGGCGTGGCCATTCCGGCTTCGCGCATCTACAGCGACGGCGGCACGCTGGTCTCCACCGTGGGCACCAACCCGAAGGTCACGCAGGGTGGCTACAAGAACCTGTACCGCATCATCGCCAGCGACAACCAGATCGGCGGCGCCATGGCCGTGTACGCGGCCAAGGAACTGAAGGTGAAGAAGGTCGGCGTGATCGACGACCGCACCGCCTTCGGCCAGGGCCTCGCCGAAGAGTTCACCAAGGAGGCCAAGAAGCAGGGCCTCACGATCGTGGGCCAGGAGTTCACCACCGACAAGGCCGTGGACTTCACCGCCATCCTGACCAACATGAAGGGCAAGGCGCCCGAGGCGATCTTCTTCGGCGGCTACGCGCCGCAGGCCGCGCCCATGGCGCGCCAGATGAAGCAGCTGGCGGTGCCCGGCAAGCTGCTGGGTGGCGACACCGTGTGCAGCCCGGCCACCGGCAAGATCGGCGGCGACGCGGTGAACGACCTGGTGTTCTGCGCGCAGGGCGGCTCCATGCTCGAGAAGGCGCAGAGCGGTCCGGCGTTCAAGGAGAAGTTCAAGAAGCGCTTCAACATCGATCCCGATGCGTACGCCGCCTCGTACTACGACCAGGTGCTGTTCATCGGCGAGTCGATGAAGAAGGCCAACACCATCGACCCCGACAAGGTCGGCGCCGAACTCTACAAGACCACCTACAAGGGCGTGGCCGCGACCTACGCCTACGACGACAAGGGCAACATGAAGCAGGCGCCCATCACCGTCTTCACGTTCAAGAACGCGGCCCCCGTGCCGATTGCAAGCTACTGAGCCGCACACGTATGCAACGCATCCAGGTCATCGATTCGCACACGGGCGGCGAGCCCACGCGCCTTGTGATCGGCGGCTTTCCCGATCTGGGGAAAGGCTCCATGGCCGAGCGCCGCACGCTGCTGGCCGATCAGCACGACAAGTGGCGCGCAGCGGCCGTGCTCGAGCCGCGCGGCAGCGACGTCGTGGTCGGCGCGCTGTTGTGCGAGCCGGTGTCGCCCGATGCGGCGGCCGGCGTGGTCTTCTTCAACAACGCCGGGTATCTGGGCATGTGCGGCCACGGCACCATCGGGCTGGTCGCGAGCCTGGCGCACATGGGGCGCATCGGCGTGGGCGAGCACCGCATCGAGACGCCCGTGGGCACGGTCACGACCACGCTGCATGAAGACGGCTCGGTGAGTGTGCGCAACGTGCCCGCGTACCGGCACCTGCACCAGGTGGCGGTCGACCTGCCCGGCCACGGCACCGTGCGCGGCGACGTGGCGTGGGGCGGCAACTGGTTCTTCCTCGTGAGCGAACACGGCCAGCGCGTGGCGAGCGACAACCTCGCGGCGCTGACCGACTACACGGCCGCCTTGCGCAAGGCGCTGGCGGCGCAGGGCATCACGGGCGCGGACGGCGCGGAGATCGACCACATCGAACTCTTTGCTGACGACGATGCCGGCGCCGACAGCCGCAACTTCGTGCTGTGCCCCGGCAACGCCTACGACCGCTCGCCCTGCGGCACCGGCACCAGCGCCAAGATCGCCTGCCTCGCGGCCGACGGCAAGCTCGCGCCCGGCGCGGTGTGGACGCAGGCCAGCGTGATCGGCAGCGTCTTCGAGGCCAGCTACGCGATGGACGGCGAGCAGGTCATTCCCACGCTGCGCGGCCGTGCGCACATCAGCGCCGAAGCCACGCTGCTCATCGAAGACGACGATCCCTTCGGCTGGGGCATCCGGCTCTGACACCGGCGCGCATGGACGCGGACGTCATCGTCATCGGCGCCGGCATCGTCGGCGCGGCGTGTGCCCATGCGCTGGCGCAGGCCGGGCGCCGCGTGTGCGTGCTCGATGCGCGCCTCGGTGGCGCCACCGGCGCGGGCATGGGCCACCTGGTGGTGATGGACGACAACGCGGCCGAGCTCGAACTCAGCCGCCATTCGGTTGCGCAATGGCGCGCCCTTGCGCCGCGCCTGGGTGCCGACTGCGCCTACAGCCCCTGCGGCACGCTCTGGATCGCGGCGAACGACGAAGAAATGGCCGAGGCCGAACGCAAGCAGCAACGGCTGGGCGCGCTCGGCATCGAGAGCCGACTGCTGACTGCGGCCGAACTCGCGCGCGCCGAGCCTGCTTTGCGCCGCGGCCTGTCGGGCGCGCTCGAAGTGCCGGGCGACGGCATCCTCTATGCGCCGAATGCGGCGCGCTGGCTGCTCGCGCAGCATGCGGCATTGGTGCAGGTCGAACACGCGAAGGTCGAGGCCCTTGAAGACGACGGCACGCTGCGCCTGGCCGACGGCAGCCGTCGCCGCGCGCCGCAGGTCGTGCTTGCCAACGGCATCGAAGCGACGACGCTGTGCCCCGAGTTGCCGATCCGCCCGAAGAAGGGCCACCTGCTCATCACCGACCGCTACCCGGGCACGGTGCACCACCAGCTCGTCGAGTTGGGCTACGTGACCAGCGCGCACCACAGCGACGGCGACTCGGTCGCCTTCAACGTGCAGCCGCGGCCCACGGGGCAGTTGCTGGTGGGCTCGTCGCGCCAGTTCGACACGACCGACCTGGCCGTCGAGGCGCCAATGCTCGCGCGCATGCTGCAGCGCACGCTCGACTACCTGCCGGGGCTCGCCGGCCTGAACGCCGTGCGCGCGTGGACCGGCCTGCGCGCCGCCTCGCCCGACGGCCTGCCGCTGCTGGGCAAGCACCCGTGGCGCGAGAAGCTCTGGCTCGCCGTCGGCCACGAAGGGCTGGGCGTGACCACAGCGCCGGGCAGCGCGCATGTGCTTACGGCGTTGATGACCGGCGCGACGCCCGATCTCGACGCCGCGCCGTATGCGCCGCGCGGCCTGCGAGAGGTGGCATGAGCGATCAGACGCAACTGCACATCGATGGCCAGCTCGTGCGCGTGAAGGCGGGCAGCTCGGTCGCCGCCGCCTTGCGCGTTGTCGACGGCAAGGGCGCGGCGCGCACCTCGGTCACGGGCCAGCCGCGCGCGCCGTTCTGCGGCATGGGCGTGTGCCAGGAATGCCGCGTGCAGATTGATGGGCGACGACGCCTCGCGTGCCAGACCGTGTGCGCCGAGGGCATGCGCGTGGAGACGACGGCATGAGCGGCGTGGCGTTCGACACGTGCGATGTGCTGGTCGTCGGCGCGGGCCCCGCGGGCATGGCTGCGGCCGTGGCGGCGGCGCCGAGTGGTGCGTCGGTCGTGGTGATCGACGACAACCCCGCGCCCGGCGGACAGATCTGGCGCGACGGCCCCGGTGCGTCGTTGCCGCCCGTGGCGCGCCAGTGGCGCGAGGCGCTCGCACGCCACGCGAACATCCGCGTGCGCAGCGGCACGCGTGTCGTCGCTGCGCCTGCTTCGCATGAACTGCTGCTCGAAGACGCCGACGGCGCGATGCGCATGCGATGGACAAAACTCATCCTGTGCACCGGCGCGCGCGAACTGCTGCTGCCCTTCCCCGGCTGGACCTTGCCCGGCGTGACGGGCGCGGGCGGGCTGCAGGCGCTGATCAAGGCGGGCCTGCCGGTCGAGGGCGAACGCATCGTCATCGCAGGCAGCGGGCCTTTGCTGCTGGCCGCCGCAGCCACGGCCATAGCGGCGGGCGCGCAGGTGCTGCGCATCGCCGAGCAGGCGTCGTTCGCTTCGGTCGCGGCCTTCGGTGCCAGCCTCGTGCGCTGGCCTGGCAAGGCCTTGCAGGCGCTCACGCTGGCCGATGCGCGCTACCGCACCGCGTCGCGCGTGCTCTCGGCGCAAGGCACGGCGCAGGTCGAATCGGTGCGCCTGCGGCAAGGTGATCGCGAGGTCGAGATGGCCTGCGATCGCATCGCCTGCGGTTTCGGGCTCACGCCCAACACGCAGCTGGGCCAACTGCTCGGCTGCGCGCTCGCGGGGCAAGCCATCACAGTCGATGCGCTGCAGGCCACGAGCGTCGCAGGCATTTACGCGGCCGGCGAATGCACCGGCTTTGGCGGCAGCGAGCGCGCGCTGGTGCAGGGCACCATCGCCGGCCATGCGGCCGTCGGCGAGGTCGCGAAGGCTCGCACCCACGACCGCGAACGCGCCCGCTGGAATGCCTTCGCGGCCCAGCTGCACCGCCGCTTCGCACTGGCCGACGACCTCAGCGCCCTGCCCCGCCCCGACACGCTCGTGTGCCGCTGCGAGGACGTGCCGTTTTCCGCGCTCTCGGCCTGCACCGGCTGGACCGATGCCAAGCTGCACCGCCGCTGCGGCATGGGCGCCTGCCAGGGGCGCGTCTGCGGCGACGCGGCGCAGTTCCTGTTCGGCTGGACGCCGCCCGCGCCGCGCCCGCCGCTGGTGCCGGTCCGCATCGAGACACTGGCCGGGCTCGCCACGCCCGGCGACGCCCGACAATGACGGCCCCGCATCTGTACACGCACGAGCACCTCCACATCCCCACCATGCCCGCCCCGAAGACCGCTCTCCGACCCCGCCCAAGCGCCGCGCGGCCGACCTGGCCTACGACGCCATCGAGGCACTGCTGTCCACCATGCAGCTGGAGCCCGGCAGCCAGATCGTCGAGGCCGATCTGGCCGAGCGCACGGGCCTGGGCCGCACGCCGGTGCGCGAGGCGCTGATGCGCATGGTGTCGATCGGCCTCATCGTGCAGCAGCCGCGACGCGGCCTGCTGGTGTCGACCATCGACCTGGCCGACCATCTCGACGTGATCCAGACCCGCCGCGTGCTCGAGCAGCTGATTGCGGCCTGCGCCGCGCGCCGCGCCACCGCGCCGCAGCGCCAGGCCATCGTGCGCTGCGCCGAGGCCATGGTCGAAGCCGCGGGCCGCGGTGACCTGACCGACTACATGCACGCCGACCGCGCGCTCGACCTCGTCACGCACCACGCCAGCCACAACGACTCGGCGGTGAAGGCGGTGGTGCCGCTCATCGTGCAGTGCCGCCGCTTCTGGTACGCCTACCAGCACGAGGGCGAGATCGTCGAGGGCGCCAACGCGCACCTCGAACTGGCGCAGGGCATCGCCACCGGCGACGAGGCCGCGGCCATCGCGGGTGCCGAGCGGCTCATGGACTACCTCGAAGTCTTCGCCCGGAAAATCATCGACAAGTAGGCCGAAGGGCCTCGCCCGCACGCGTTTCCATCGGGGAACTACGCGTGATCTGCCCGCGGCTTCGCCGCATACTGGCCCGATGGCCGCTGCACCCCGCGCTCAACCCGACGACTTCTTCACCCCCGACGAGTGGCAATCGCTCACCACGCGTTCGTCGTGGCGGGGCCTGTGGCTGGTGGCGCACTGCTGGGGCGTGATCGGCGCCGCGATGGTGGTGGGCATCGTGTGGCCGTGGACCATTCCGCTCATGGTGCCGATCGTCGGCACGCGCCAGCTGGGCCTGTTCATCCTCATGCACGACGCCGCGCACGCGGGGTTGCACCGCAACCGCAAGGTCAACGACTGGGTCGGCTACTGGCTGTGCTCGCCCACGCTGCGCGACTACCGGCCGTATCACCTGCAGCACCACCGCTTCGTGCAGCAGACCGAAGACCCGGACCTCGTGCTGTCGGCGCCCTTTCCGATCTCGCGCGACTCGATGTGGCGCAAGGTCGTGCGCGACCTGAGCGGGCAGACCTTCTACAAGCAGCGCTTCGGCCACATCGCCGAGGCCCTGCGCCAGCGTGCGCCGGGCGAATCGGCGCTGCGTGTGTTCGGGCGCGCGCTGGCAAAGGACAAGCGCTTTCTCATCGGCAACGGCCTGGGCCTGCTGGCCTTCACGCTGGCCGGGGTGGGGTGGGCCTGGGTGCTGATGTGGCTGCTGCCGATGGCGACCTGGCTGCCGCTCGTGAGCCGCGTGCGCAACATCGCCGAGCATGCGCTGGTGGCGCAGAACGAGGCCGACCCGTTGCGTCAGGCACGCACCACGCATGCCGGCTGGCTCGAACGCATCTTCGTGGCGCCCTACTGGGTCAACTACCACTGCGAGCACCACATGTTCACCAACCTGCCCTGCTGGGCGCTGCCGAAGGCGCACCGCCTGCTGCAGCGCCAGGGCGCGACCGCGCGCATGGAAGTGCAGCCCGGCTATCTGCAGCTGCTGCGTCGCGCCGCCCCGGTGGGCTGAAATCTCAACGACTGGGTGCGGGCTGCACCGCCGGCACCGGCTGCGCACCGCGCTGCGCCTGCTGGCTCAGCCAGATGCTCGCGATCACGATGCCGATGCCCGCCACCTGCCAGCCCGACAGGCTCTGGCCCAGCAAGGCCCAACCCAGGATCACCGCCGTCACCGGGCTCAGGAAGGCCAGCGGCGCGATCGCCGAGGACTCCAGCCGGGCCACGCCGCGGAACCACACGATGTAGGTGAGTGCGGCGCCGATCAGGCCGAGCCAGGCGAAGCCGACCCAGTTCATCGCCGTGAGCGCGGGCAGCGGCGGTTCCAGCCACAGTGCCACCGGCAGCAGCAGCAGGCCGCCCGCGGTCAGCTGCCAGGCCGTGAAGGTCAGCGCCGACACCGGCGGCTGCCAGCGCCGGCTCAGCACCGTGCCGAAGGCCATCGACACGGCCGCCGTGAGCGCGGCGGCGATGCCCAGCGCGTCGAGCGTGGCGTTCGGCGTGAGCACCAGCAGCGCCACCCCGCCCATGCCGATGACGGCCGCTGCCACCGACAGCGCGCGCACCGGCGCGCCCAGCAGCAGGCCGGCGAGGAACACCACGAACAGCGGCTGCACCGAGGTGATGGTGGCCGCCACGCCGCCCGGCAGCCGATAGGCGGCCAGGAACAGCATCGCCCACAGCACCGAGAAGTTCAGCGCGCCCAGCAGGAAGATGCGGCCCCACCACGCCCGGGGCGGCAGCTGGCGCACGAAGAGCATCAGCAGCAGGCCCGCCGGCAGCGCGCGCAGCAGCGCCACCGTCAGCGGGTAGTTCGCCGGCAGCAGCTCGGTGGTCACGATGTAGGTGCTGCCCCAGATCGCGGGCGCAATGGCGGTGAGCAGGACGTCGGTGGTGCGGGAGGTCATGGCCTGAATCTATTCAATTGACCCCTCGGGCGCTTCCCACCCCAGCAGCTCGGCCAGCCGCTGCACGATCCAGCCGGCCTCGGCGGGCGCCACGCCCGATTCGGGCGTGGCGAGCCCGGCGTGGATGCGCCGCAGGATCTCGCTTTCGACCGGCACCTCGGTGTGGTGCTGGATCTGCGCATGGCCTACGAGGTGGCCGGCGAGGTCTTCGCAGATCTCGTAGCGCGCGCGCACCACGTCGATCGGTTCGCGCAGGCGCTGGCGCGCGTCGCTGTAGACCGCGAAGAACGAGGGCGGGATGTAGATCTGGTTGTCGTCGGACATGGCGGCCTTGGGCCTTGGTTTTGGCGGGCCCAATGACAAAACGCGCCCGGGGGCGCGTTCGTCGTGGCTCCGAAGAAAGAGCCGCGGGGGCCGGATCAGCCGCCCTTGGTGGGGCGCTTGCCCGGGTTCTTCTTGCTGCGCGTGGCGGTGCCGCGCTCGAGGCTGATCTTCTGGCCGCCACCGTTGCGCGGCACGGTGTAGCCGGGCATGGGCGTCGGCTTCGGGCTGGCAAGACGGTCGGCTTCGGTACGGATTTTCTTGGGCATGGAAAGCTCGGATAAAAAGGATGTTCGACCCCCGATTAGGCCACATCGGCAGATTTCATCTGCCAAGCGCCGAAACGGGAGCATGGGACGGATGTCAGGTCGACTGCGGTGTCAGCAGGCGCACCCTGACGCTCTTGCCTTTCACGCGGCCGTTGTCCAGCTTGCGTGCGGCTTCTTCGGCAATGCTGCGGTCCACCGCAACATAGGTCGAGTACTCGTTGACGTTGATCTTGCCGACCTGCTCCTTGGCATAGCCGCAGTCGCCCGTCAGCGCGCCCAGCACGTCGCCGGCGCGGATCTTTTCCTTGCGCCCGCCGACGATCTGCAGCGTGGCCATCGGCGGCGTGAGCGGTGCGCCCTTGGCGGGCGTGAGCTCGGTCAGGTTGTGCCATTCGGATTCGCGGCCCTGCAGCTGCTCGATCTTTCCGACGAAGCCCATCTCGTTCATGCTGGCCAGGTTGAGCGCCAGCCCTTCCGAGCCGCCCTGCTGGCCCACGCGGCCGGTGCGGCCCACGCGGTGGATGTGGATTTCGGAGTCGGGCGTCACGTCGACGTTGATCACGGCTTCGAGGTGCGAGATGTCCAGGCCGCGCGCCGCCACGTCGGTGGCCACGAGCACCGAGCAGCTGCGGTTGGCGAACTGCACCAGCACCTGGTCGCGCTCGCGTTGTTCCAGCTCGCCGAACAGCGCCATCGCGCTGAAGCCCTGCCCCTGCAGCACCTCGACGAGGTCGCGGCACTGCTGCTTGGTGTTGCAGAAGGCCAGCGTGCTCACGGGACGGAAATGGTCGAGCAGCAGGCTCACGGTGTGCAGCCGCTCGCTGTCTTTCACCTGGTACCAGCGCTGGCGGATCTTGCTGCCCTCATGCTGGGCCTGCACCGTGATCTGCTCGGGGTTCTTCATGAACTGCTGCGCGAGCTTGGCGATGCCTTCGGGGTACGTGGCCGAGAACAGCAGCGTCTGGCGTTCCTTCGGGCACTGGCGCGCCACCGTCACGATGTCGTCGAAGAAGCCCATGTCGAGCATGCGGTCGGCCTCGTCGAGCACCAGCGTGTTCATCGCCGAGAGGTCGAGGTTGCCGCGCTCCAGGTGGTCCATGATGCGGCCCGGCGTGCCCACGACGATGTGCGCGCCGTGCTCCAGGCTGGCAATCTGCCCGCGCAGCGCGACGCCGCCGCAGAGCGTGACCACCTTGATGTTTTCTTCGGCGCGCGCCAGCCGGCGGATTTCGGTCGTGACCTGGTCGGCCAGCTCGCGCGTGGGGCACAGCACCATCGCCTGGATGGCGAAGCGGCGCGGGTTCAGGTTGGACAGCAGCGCCAGCGCAAAGGCGGCGGTCTTGCCGCTGCCGGTCTTGGCCTGCGCGATCAGGTCCTTGCCGAGCAAGGCCAGCGGCAGTGCGGCGGCCTGGATGGCCGTCATCTGCGTGTAGCCGAGCTGGGTGAGGTTGGCCAGCATCTGGGGCGAAAGCGCCAGCGTGGCAAAGCCGTGGGGTTCGGCCTGGAGGCCGCCGGCTGGGGAGGTGGTGGAGTTCATCGTTCGGCAGCCGGAGACATACAGACAGGAAGACGCAAAAGGAAAAGTGACGCCCGGAAAAGACAAAGGCCTTGCAGGGCCCCCTCCGGGAGGGCGCTCTGCAAGGCCGGCCGGGCGTCGCTCAGCGACGGGGCGAGTTGTTGTTGGTTGGCGGGGGGCCGCGGCGTTCCAGGTGACGGAACGTGATGCGGCCCTTCGTCAGGTCGTAGGGCGAGAGCTCGAGCGACACCTTGTCGCCGGCCAGGATGCGGATGTGGTGCTTGCGCATCTTGCCGCCGCTGTAGGCGATCAGCTGGTGACCGTTGTCGAGCGTGACGCGGTAGCGCGAGTCGGGCAGGACTTCGGTCACTGCGCCGTTCATTTCGATCAGTTCTTCCTTGGGCATAAGTGATTACCTCTGAATCGTTCGATGTGTGTTGGAGATGGAATTGGGCGTAATTGTTTCAGGCCGCGCACGGAAGTGCGAGAGGGGCCAGCGGTGTGCGTTCGCGCACCCAACCCAGGCCCTGTTCGATGGCGTAGCCGAGCGCCGCGCCATGGCTGGCAAAGCGCGGCGTGAAGCGCATCACGCGGTCGTGCATGCCGCTGCCGTGGCCGGAGCGGATCGAGACGGAGGCGGCATAGCCGCCGTCGTCCTGGTGTCGAATGAGCGGGGAAACAAGGTACTTGCCCACCGCGATACTGTGTTGAATGATGTCCATGAAGCCTTGGCGCCACGCGCAGAGACAGCGCGCGAAGAGCCTGAAAAATAATTGAAAACGGACGCGGACCGGCCGCAACGGCGCGGGGGATGCGCAATTCGCTTCAACAGGAACGAAGGCAGTGGTGGCAATCATGGGCGCCCGGTCTGGCGCTCCAACACACTGTGAAGCCGGCTTGAAAATGAGAGGCCTGAAGAATCCAAGGACAGTGCAGGTCAGCCGGCGGGAGTGACGAAATTCTTCGTCGTGGTATCGAAACGAACCCGACATTATAGCTTGCAGGGCATGACAGTTGCTTGTCTTAAAAACAACGTCTGCATGAAAAAGGCCCCGAAGGGCCGTCTGTCATGCAATGACAGCTATTAAAAATATAGCAACTCATCCGCTGCAAGCGCCTGGGTCGTGCCCGGCACGGCTCAGATCCCCAGCATCCGCCGGTTCGCCGCCACGTCTGCCCCTCCCGCCGCGAAGTCATCGAAGGCGCGATCGGCCACGCGGATGATGTGGTCGCGAATGAAGCTCGCGCCTTCGCGCGCCCCGTCTTCCGGGTGCTTGATGCAGCACTCCCATTCGAGCACTGCCCAGCCCGGAAAGTCGTACTGCGCCATCTTCGAGAAGATGGCCTTGAAGTCGACCTGCCCGTCGCCCAGCGAGCGGAAGCGCCCCGCGCGGTTGATCCAGCTCTGGAAGCCGCCGTACACGCCCTGCTTGCCGGTCGGGTTGAACTCGGCGTCCTTCACGTGGAAGAGCTTGATGCGCTCGTGGTAGTGGTCGATGTAGGCCAGGTAGTCGAGCTGCTGCAGCACGAAATGGCTCGGGTCGTAGAGCAGGCACGCGCGCGGATGGTTGTTCACGCGCTCCAAAAACATCTCGTAGCTCACGCCATCGTGCAGGTCTTCGCCGGGATGAATTTCGTAGCCCACGTCGACGCCCACGGCATCGAAGGCATCGAGGATCGGGCGCCAGCGGCGCGCCAGTTCGTCGAAGGCTTCCTCGATGAGGCCGGGCGGGCGCGGCGGCCACGAATACAGGTACGGCCAGGCCAGCGCGCCCGAGAAGGTCGCGTGCGCCGTGAGCCCGAGGTTCGCCGAGGCCTTGGCGGCATGGTGCAGCTGCTGCACCGCCCACTGCTGGCGCGCGACGGGATTGCCGCGCACCTCGGGCGCCGCAAAGCCGTCGAAGCCCGCGTCGTAGGCCGGGTGCACCGCGACCAGCTGGCCCTGCAGGTGGGTCGAAAGCTCGGTGATCTCCAGGCCGTGGCCCGCAAGCAGGCCCTTGATCTCGTCGCAGTAGGTCTTGCTCTCGGCGGCGCGTTTCAGGTCGATGAGGCGCGTGTCCCAGCTGGGAATTTGCACGCCCTTGTAGCCGAGGCCCGCGGCCCAGCCGGCGATGGCGTCGAGCGAGTGGAACGGGGCCGTATCGCCCGCGAACTGGGCCAGGAAAATGCCCGGCCCCTTGATCGTCTTCATGCGTGTCTCCTGATGCGCCGCACAGCATACTTCGGGGGTTCGGCTGACACACGACCGAAGTTCGATGGGCGCACAATGAACTTTGTCCACAGGGAACCCATCGAGATGTCTCAGCCTGTCGCCGCCCGGCTCAAGATCGGCTTGTCCGCCTGCTTCTCGCACGCCGACCCGGCCCGCTCGCTCTTCACGAACAAGACACTGCAGTACGTCGAACAGTCGATCGCACACTGGCTCATGTCGGCCGGCGCGATGGTGGTGATGGTGCCCTGCCCCACGGGCGAAACGGCGCGCGGCGACACCAAGCTGTCGCACTACGCCGAATGGCTCGACGGCGTGGTGATGCACGGCGGCGCCGACGTCTGGCCCGGCAGCTACGGCGAAGAGCCTTTGAAAGACGCCTGGATCGGCGACCAGATCCGCGACCTGTACGACCTTGCGCTGGTCGAAGCCTTCGAGCAGGCCGGCAAGCCGATCTTCGGCGTGTGCCGCGGCCTGCAGCTGATCAACGTGGCCTTCGGCGGCTCGCTCTACCAGGACATCGAAGCGCAGCATGGCCACCCCGAAACGCTGCGCCACCGCGACCCCGTGACCTACGACCAGAACTTCCACCAGATCGAGATCGTCGAAGGCACGCGCCTGTCGAAGCTGTTTCCCGACGTGCGCACGGCGCGCGTCAACAGCATCCACCACCAGGGCATCAAGGGCCTCGCACCGGGCTTCGAGGTCGAGGCCTGGAGCCTGCCCGACCGCGTGCCCGAAGCGATCCGCCGCCGGCCCGAGAAGGGGCGCGGCTACATCGCGGCGACCCAGTGGCATCCGGAGTTCCACAAGTACGGCAGCACCGAGACGGTGGACGACACGCCGATCCTGCACGACTTCCTGTGGGCCTGCGCCACCGCCCGCGTGGCGCCGCGCACGAGCATGCGCGAGATGCAGGGGCGGATTCGCAACCGGGCGTCCCGGCTGCTGCGGCAGGCGTTGCTGCGGCGCTGATCGGTCAGTGCCAGGCCGCGCGCACCAGCGCGGCGGGGTCGCTGGTGCCGGCGCTGATGCCGGTCACCGGGCCCCAGTCGGGATCGAAGCGGCTCGACACGAACGCGGCCGAGGCGAGCGGGCTCGCGTGCTGCAGCATCAGGCCGGCCTGTGCCGCGCGCACCAGCCGCTGCGTGAAGCGGCGCGCCTGGCGTTCCAGATCCTGCGGCGCGAGCTGCACCATCTGGCGCAGGGCCTGCACCTCGGCCTGCAGGCGCGCTTCGCCGGCGGTCACTTCCTGCAGGTGGTCGAGCACGAGGTGCGCGTCGCCGGGGTTGCGCGACACGGCGCGCAGCACGTCCAGGCACATCACGTTGCCCGAGCCCTCCCAGATCGAGTTGACGGGCGCCTCGCGGAACAGGCGGCCCATCGGGCCGTCTTCCACGTAGCCGTTGCCGCCGAACACTTCCATCGCCTCGCCCGTGAGCGCCACCGCGCGCTTGCAGTTCCAGAACTTGGCGGCGGGCGTGAGCAGACGGCGCCACGCAGTGTCCAGCGGTGCGGGCGAGCCGAAGCGCGACGCGAGTTCCATCGCCAGCAGCGTGGCGCTCTCGGTTTCGAGCGCCATGTCGGCCAGCAGCTCGGTCATCACGGGCTGGTCGACCAGCGCCTTGCCGAAGGCAAAGCGGTTGCGCGTGTAGTGCAGCGCCTGCGCGAAGCCCTGGCGCATGAAGCCGGCGCTGGCGAGTGCGCAGTCCAGGCGCGTGACGGTGGCCATCTCGATGATGGTCGGGATGCCGCGGCCCTCGTCGCCCACGAGGACGCCCCAGGCTTCCTTGAACTCGACCTCGCTGCTGGAGTTGGAGCGGTTGCCGACCTTGTCCTTCAGGCGCTGGATGTGGATCGCGTTCTTGCTGCCGTCGGGCCGCCAGCGCGGCACGAAGAAGCACGAGGAGCCGTGCTCGTCGGTCTTGGCCAGCACCAGGTGGCCGTCGCACATCGGCGCCGAGAAGAACCACTTGTGGCCGGTGATGAGGAACTCGCTGCCCCACGGGCCCTGGCCGGCCGGCACGGCGCGCGTGGTGTTGCTGCGCACGTCGCTGCCGCCCTGCTTCTCGGTCATGCCCATGCCGACGGTCATCGAGGTCTTGCCCTCGAGCGGGATGTCGCGCGCATCGTGTTCATTTGACGCGAGCTTGGTGCTCAGGTCGGCGTACAGCGCGGCGTTGCGGCGCATCACGGGGATGCAGGCCTTGGTCATGGTGGTCGGGCAGGTCGAGCCCGACTCGATCTGGCTGTGCATGTACAGCGAGGCGCCGTAGCCCACCCAGGCCGAGGGCCGCTCGTCGAAGAATGGCAGGTTGGCGATGCCGTTGCGCCGCGCGATCGACATCAGGGTGTGCCACGCGGGGTGGAACTGCACGCTGTCGATGCGCGTGCCGGTGCGCGAGTGCGTGTGCAGTTCGGGCTCGTGGCGGTTGGCGTCCTCGGCGGCGCGCAGCGTGGCCTCGGCGCCGTACTCGGCGCCCTGGCGCACCAGCTCGTCGTCGCGCCAGGCGGCGCCGCCGCGCGCCACCGCGCCGCGCAGCGCGGGGTCGCTGGTGTAGACGTTGTAGTCCTTGAGCTCGGGGACCTGGTTGTCGGGGTGGATGCCGGTGGTGGTCATGGCGTGGTCTCCGTGAAGCGGTGAAAGAAGAGCGTGTTCAGGCGGCGGCGGCGCGTTCGCGCACCACCAGCGTCTGGGTCGCGAGGCCGATCAGGCCGCGCGTGTCGTACAGGTGGGACACGGTGAGGCCCGCGCCGTCGCCATGCATCTCGGTGCTGGCGCGCAGGCCGATCCACTCGCCCTCGGGCACGCGGAACAGGTTCAGGCTCAGGTCGGCGTTCGAGAACAGGAAGTCGGTGGGCGGCAGCACCCAGCTCAGGCCGTTGCCGAAGTCGGCCGCCGCCGCCGCGCGCATCGCGGGCGAGGTGGCCACGCCGCGCACCAGCGGCACCGCGAGCCGGAACCACGCGGCGCCCGCGCCGGGCTGCGAGATGTCGCCTTGCGCGAGGCGCGATTCGACGGCGGTCTGGTGGAACGAGATCCCGTCGGGCAGGCCGGGAATGCGCAGCCGCTCGGTGCAGTCTTCGGGCCGCGGCAGCAGTTCGCGCGGCGCGTCGCCTGCGGGCAGGTTCGTCGGCAAGGTCAGCGGCGACGTCTTCAGCAGCAGTGCATGCGCGCGCGCCACCACCGTGTCGCCCGCGAGCAGGTCGATGCCCACGCGCACCGTGGCGCGCGAGGCCTGCGACTGCGTGCGCGTGACCAGCGGCGCCACCGGCACCGGCCTCACCAGCTCGAGCGTGAGGCGCGCCAGCTGCCAGCCCGGGCCGGGCGCCGCGCATTCGGCGATGTGCGCGAGCAAGGCCGCGGGCGCACCGCCGTGCTGCGCACGCGGATCCCACGGGCCGCGCGAGAGGGTGTCGGGCTGCCACGCGTCGCCCTCGCCGGTGTAGACGGCGGGGGGCGTTGTCTCGGGGGCACGGTCGTGCGAGGTCATTGCAGAATGCCTTTCGATGGGATCAAAAATTCTAGGAACAACGCGCCCCCAAGGTGTTCGGGTTCGGCGGCCATGACCGGCGCCCGTGCACCCGCCGCCGCCCCGAGGAGGAAGCCGCGCCAGTCCCGCGCGCGCCACACCTCGCAGGCCTTGCAGGAAGCCTTTGTTCGGCTTTTGGTCGAGAAGGGATTCGCCGCCATCACGATCCGCGAGATCGCGGCCGTGGCGGGTACGGGCCTGGGCAGCTTCTACGAATACTTCGAGAACAAGGAAGACCTGGCGCGCGTGTGCCTGCACCTGCGCTCCAAGGCGCTGCTGCTGGACATGCGCGCGGTCGTGGCCGCGAACGAAGGCCGGCCGTGGCGCGAGATCGTCGACGGGGTGATCGATGCGCAGCTCGACGCGCACCGCGCGCAGCCCGTGGCTTGGGGCGCGCACTACCTGCTGGAGCGCCACCTCTCCAGCCCCGAGGCCTACCGCAAGATGTACGACCGCTTCGTGGCCGAATGGGTGGGCGTGCTGGACGCGGCGGGCGACGTGAAGGCCGACGGCCCGAAGAAGAAGGAAGCGGCGCGCGTGTGCCAGACCATCATCTATGGGCTGGTGGCGCACACCCACCTCGGCACGGGCGGGCGGCCCGATCTGCAGGCGCTGTCACGCCAGCTGCGTGATGTGCTGCGGGGCTACCTGGCGACGGTCGCCTGATGCGGGGTCGCTCAGCGCGACGACTTGTTCGTCGTGCCGCTGACGCCGGCGTCGATGGTGCCGAACACCGTCACGCCGCTGCCCGATGAAGACGTGGAGGAAGAAGACGGCGACGGCGCGGTGCCGGCACAGCCCGAAATCAACAGGCCGGTCGCAAGGACGGCGAGGGCGGCAAGGATCGACTTCACGGCAGGACTCCAGAGAAAAAGGACGTCCCACTATAGGCCGGGGGCTCCGGCCGCCCTGTAACAAAGACACCAGCCGCCGCAGGGGTTGCGGCGTGGTGGCGTTCAGCTCGTTGCGATGCGCGGGTCGGTCGCCAGCAGCATCTCGACCATCGATCGCAGGTCGGCCTGCAGCCGCACTGCGCCGGCTTCGTCGAGCGCCAGCGTGGCCTCGTCCATGTAGAGCTTGCGGTTGATCTCGACCTGGATGCTGTGCCGGTTCGCCGCCGGGTTGCCGTGCCGGCGCACCAGCTCCACGCCCTTGTACGGGTGGTTGTAGTCCACGCTGTAGCCGCGTGCGCGCAGGTGCGCGCACAGCCGCTGCGACAGCGCCGGGTCGGCCGTGCTGCCGTCGCGGTCGCCGATCACGAAGTCGGCGTGCGCCAGCCCCGGGAAGTCGGTGGCGTGGCTGCCCGCAATGGCCGGCATCGAATGGCAGTTGATGTGGAGGCTGTAGCCGTGCCGCGCATGCGCCTCGTCGATGGCCTGCGCCACCGCCGCGTGGTACGGGCGCCAGCACTGGTCGATGCGCTGGCGCACCTCGGCCACCGTGAGCGGCCGGTCGTAGATCGGCAGGCCTTCGTCGGTGAGCTTCCAGATCAGGCCTTTGCCCAGACGCACTTTGGACAGCACGCGCGGGTCGCTGGACACCGGCTCGGTCCACGGGCCGTCGAGCATGGTGGTGTCGACCTCGGTCATGTCGCGGTTGGCGTCGAGATAACTGCGCGGAAAGTGCGCCTCGACCCAGGCGGCGCCCATGTCGCTCGCGAAGGCGTAGAGCTTCTCGACGTGGGTGTCTTCGGCCCGGCGCAGCGTGGCGAGGTCGCACACGGGCCGGAAGTCCTCGGGGTAGACGGTGCCGCTGTGCGGCGAGTCCAGCACCAGCGGCGTGTGCCCGGCGACGCTGGTCACCTGGGCGCGGGTTTGAATCAGTTTCAGAACTGGATGCATAGGCAGGGTCGGTCAGTCCAATCGGATGCGCGCGAAGGCGGCCACCTTCTTCATCTTCTCGATCTCGCTCGCGATCTGCTTCGTGAACTCGGCCGGCGTGGTGCCCGAGGCGTACAGCCCCTGCAGCGCGAGGCGCTCGCGCACCGCGGGGTCCTTCAGCGCGGTGGCCACGGCCTGCTGCATGCGCAGCACCAGCTCGGGCGGCGTGCCGGCGGGCGCGATCATGCCGAACCACGACGGGTCGTTGCTGGCCGCCTGGCCCAGTTCGCCGTAGGTCGGCACGTCGGGCAGCACGTCGAGGCGGCCGCTCCAGGACACGGCCAGCGCCTTCAGCTTGCCGGCCTTCACGTGCGGCAGCGACGAGGCCACCTGGTCGAAGTACACCGGCACCTGGCCCGCGAGCACGTCGTTGATGGCCGGGCCCGCACCGCGGTAGGGGATGTGCACCATCGAGGTTCCGGTGCTGCTCTTGAACAGCTCGCCCCACATGTGGCCGATGGTGCCGTTGCCCGGCGAGGCGTACGACACCTTGCCGGGGTTGGCCTTCAGGTACTTCACGAGTTCCGCGAAGCTGCCGACCGGCAGCACGGCCGGGTTGATGACGATCACGCCCGGCGCCTTCACCAGCTCGCTCACGGCGGTGAAGCCCTTGATCGGGTCGTAGGGCAGCTTCTGGTACACGGCCGGGTTCACCCCGTGCGTGGACAGCGTGGCCACGCCGAAGGTCAGGCCGTCGGGTGCGGCGCGTGCCAGCTCGGCCATGCCGATCGAGCCGCCTGCGCCGGCGCGGTTGTCGATCACCACGGGCTGCTGGAGGATCTTGGCCAGGGGCTCGGAGAGCACGCGGGCCGTGATGTCGGTGGCGCCACCGGGCGGGAACGGCACGACCAGGCGGATCGGCTTGCCTTGGGCAAAGGATATTCCTGGGGCGAAAGAAGCGGCGGCCAGGATGGAGAGGAGATGACGACGTTGCATGAGGGTTCTTCCAATGGAACGATGAGTGAATGTGCAAAGCTGCAGCTCACCTGAAGCAAAGGATATACCCGATATCATTCCGATTTGGAATGACTTGATGGGCTCCCCCATGCCGCTGCGACGCCTCAACCCGCCCCTGAACCTGCTGCGCGCCTTCTCCACCGTGGTGCGCTTCGGCGGCGTCTCGCGCGCGGCCGAGGCGCTGCACCTCACGCAGGGCGCGGTGAGCAAGCAGGTGCAGGAGCTCGAGCGCTGGATTGGCGCGCCGCTGTTCGAGCGCAGTCGCAAGCGCCTGGCGCTCACGCCGGCCGGCGAGCGCTACGAAAAGGCCGTGCGCGCCCTGCTGGCGCAGCTGGAAGCGGCCACGCTGGAGCTCATCACCAGTGGCGACGGCGGCGGCGCGCTGCACCTGTCGACCCTGCCCACCTTCGGCGCCAAGTGGCTGATTCCGCGCCTGCCCGATTTCCAGCAGCGGCACCCGCAGATCACGTTGCATTTCGTGCCCTTCGTGCACGGCTACGACTTCGAACGGCCCGAGCTCGACTGCGCCATTTTGTTCGGTGACGGGCACTGGCCCGGCGCGCGCTCGCATTACCTCGCGGGGCAGGACGTGGCGCTCATCGCCCCGCGCGCCGCGCAGGCCGAAGCCCCCATCCGCACGCCGCAGGACGTGGCGCGCTGCACCCTGCTGCGCCACGTGAGCGTGCCGCAGTCGTGGCTGCACTGGAGCGAGGCGCACGGCGTGCGCGGGCTCGACCCGCTGGCCGGGCTGCAGTTCGACCAGTTCCAGACCATGATCCGCGCCGTCATGGCCGGCATGGGCGTGGCGCTGGTGCCGCGCTGCCTGGTGCAGGACGAAATCACGTCGGGGCTGGTGGAAGAGCCGCTGCCCAACGGCGGCTACCGGGGCAGCGAGGGCTACTGGTTCTGCTACCCCGAGGGGCGCGGCCAGCTGGCCACGCTGGATCATTTCCGCAACTGGCTGCTGGCCGAGGTCGACCGCAGCGGGGAAGCGACGGCGCTGCCGCCGGCTGCGCCGGCCTGAGAAGTTATTCGGGCTTCGCGCCCGACGCCTTCACCGCCGCACCCCAGAGCCCGATCTCGCTCGCCACGAAGCGGTCGAACTCGGCGCCGGTCGTCGGTGCCGGCTCGGAGCCCCGGTCGCGGATGAAGCGCGCCATCTGCTCGCTCTTCAGGATGTCGGTCACTTCGTGGTTCAGCCGCGCCACGATCTCGGGCGGCGTGCCGCGCGGTGCCATCAGGCCGAGCCAGCCCACGGCCTCGAAGTTCTTCGTGCCGGCCACGCCGGTCTCGCGCACCGCAGGCACGTCGGGCAACTGCGACGAGCGCGTGGCCGACGTCACTGCCAGCGGCACCGCCTTGCCCGACTTGATGTGCGGCAGCGCGGCCGTCACCGAGTCGACCATCAGCGGCACCTGGTTGCCCAGGAAGTCCGCCTGCGCCGGCCCGCTGCCGCGGTACGGAATGTGCGTGATGAACACATGCGCCGCCGACTTGAGCATCTCGCCCGACAGGTGCTGCGTGCCGCCGATGCCGGCGCTCGCGTAGCTCAGCTTGCCGGGCTCGGCCTTGGCGCGCGCCGTGAGGTCGGCCAGCGTGCGGATGCCGCTTTCGGGCGTGGCCAGGAACACCAGCGGCACCTTCGCGATCAGCGAGATGCCGACGAGGTCGCGGCGTGGGTCGGTCGGTGGCCTGTCCCGGTGGGAAAGGCACGACCAGCTTGACGGGCTTGTCAGGCCACGCGGCGGCCTGGGCCAGGCCCGCGCCGGTCAGCAGCATCGCTGCTGCAGCCAGCGCGGTGGCGAGGTGTCTGCGCTGCATGCGTCGTCAGGCCGCGTCGGGCGCCGAGAGGTGCTTGCCCACGATGCCCGCCAGTTCGAACATCGTCACCTGGTCCTTGCCGAACACCGGCTTCAACTTCGCGTCGGCGTTGATCGCACGCTTGTTGGTCGCATCCTGCAGGCCGTTGGCCTTGATGTAGTCCCACAGCTTCTTGATGACCTCGGTGCGCGCCACCGGTTCGGCGCCGATCACCGCGGCCAGCGAGTCGCTGGGCTTGAGGCCTGCGCCCGGCTTGCGCGGCTTGGCCGCCTTCTTCTCGGCCGGTGCCTTCTTGGCGGCGGGCGTCTTCTTCGCTGCGACCTTCTTGGCGGCCGCGGTTTTCGCGGCCGGCTTGCCGAAGGTCTTGCGCGGCGGGAACTTGCTGCCGCCTTCGCGCGGTGCGAATTCGAAGGTCACCTTGCCTTCCTCGGCATTCCAGGTCAGGAAGGCCTTGAAGGCGCGGCGCGTGCGCATCGACACGAACTTGTCGAGCAGGTCGGTCTTGCCGGTGGCGAGCAGCTTTTCCATCTGGTCGCGCTCGACCGGTTGCTGCAGGATGATCTTGCCGGTCTTGAAGGTGCAGCTCGGCGTCGGTTGCTCGTTCGTGGGCACCGATTTTTCGCAGACGTAGTTGCTGCCGTGATCGAACACCGGCGCGCCGCACACCGGGCACGGGCCCACGGTGTCTTGCTGGCTGAAGTCGACGATCTCGCCGCTTTCGGCGTTCTTGTCGTCGCCGAAGTCGAATTCGAGCTTCCAGTTCTTCGCTTCTTCCTCGTCGTACTTGAGGATGATCTCGGCCGTGAAGGGCCAGCCCGCCTTGGAGCGGAAGCCGTCGAGCGGGCCGATGTGCTTGTCGCGCACCAAGGCCTCGGCCTCGACCACCTCGAAGGTGCGTCCGGCCGGCGACTTGCCGAACGAGAAGCCGCAGGCGTCCTCGCCCGTGCCGCTCTTGCCGGTGCAGCCGTAGCGGCGGTAGTTTTCCTTCACCACGCCGCCGCAGTTCGGGCAGGGCGTGGCGAGCGTGGCGTAGTCGCCGGGCACGGTGTCGCGGTCGTACTCCTTGGCCTTCTTGACGATGTGTTCCGTCATCTCGGCGATCTCGCGCATGAAGGCGTCGCGGCTCAGCGCGCCCTTCTCCATCTGCGCGAGCTTGTACTCCCACTCGCCCGTGAGCTCGGCCTTGGAGAGTTCTTCCACGCCCAGGCCGCGCAGCAGCGTCATGAGCTGGAAGGCCTTGGCGGTCGGAATGAGTTCGCGGCCTTCGCGCAGCATGTACTTCTCGGCGATCAGCCCTTCGATGGTGGCCGCGCGCGTGGCTGGCGTGCCCAGGCCCTTCTCCTGCATGGCCTCGCGCAGCTCGTCGTCGTCGATGGTCTTGCCGGCGCCTTCCATGGCGCCCAGCAGCGTGGCTTCCGAATAGCGTGCGGGGGGGCGCGTCTTCAGGCCCTTGAGGTCGGCCGACTCGGTGTTGACGATTTCGCCCGGCTTCACCGGCACGAGGCGCTTGCCGTCCTTGTCGTCTTCCTTCTCGTCGTCCTGCGCTTCCTTGCCGTAGATGGCGAGCCAGCCCGGCTTCACCAGCACCTTGCCGTCGGTGCGGAAGGGGTACTTCTTGCCGCCCTGCTCCACCGTGCTGATGCGCGTGGTCACCTGGTGCTCGGCGCTCGGGAAGAACACCGACAGGAAGCGGCGCACCACGAAGTCGTACAGCTTCTGCTCGGCTTCGCTCAGGCCGCTCGGGGCCTGCAGCGTCGGGATGATGGCGAAGTGATCCGACACCTTGGCGTTGTCGAAGATGCGCTTGTTGGGCTTGACGTAGTTGCCGTCGACCGCCTGCTGCGCGAACGGCGCCAGGTGTTTCATGCCGCTGTTGGCGAGCATTTCCATGGTCTGCTTGACCACTGGCAGATAGTCTTCGGGCAGCGCGCGCGAATCGGTACGCGGGTAGGTCAGCGCCTTGTGGCGTTCGTACAGGCTCTGGGCCAGGGCGAGCGTGGTCTTGGCGCTGAAGCCGAAACGGCCGTTGGCCTCGCGCTGCAGCGAGGTCAGGTCGAACAGCGCGGGCGAGGCCTGCGTGGTGGGCTTGCTCTCTTCGGTGACCGTGGCGGGCTTGCCGCGCGAGGCGTCGGCGATGGCGCGGGCCTCTTGCTCGGACCACACGCGGTCGGCGCGCTGCTCGGCATCGGGCTCGCCGTTGGCCAGGAGCGGCGCGTTGGCCTTCTTCCAGTCGGGGTTGAACCACTTGCCCGGGTACTGGCCGGCCTCGGCCGCGAAGCTGCCGTGCACTTCCCAGTAGTTGCGCGAGACGAACTTGCGGATCTGCTCTTCGCGCTCCACCACCACCGACAGCGTCGGCGTCTGCACGCGGCCCACGGTCGTGAGGAAGAAGCCGCCGTCGCGCGAGTTGAACGCGGTCATGGCGCGCGTGCCGTTGATGCCCACCAGCCAGTCGGCTTCGGAGCGCGAGCGCGCGGCGTCGGCCAGACCTTGCATCTGCTTCTCGGTGCGCAGCTGGTCGAAGCCGTCGCGAATGGCTTGCGGCGTCATCGACTGCAGCCACAGCCGCTTCACCGGCTTGCCCAGCGGGCTCTTGCCGCCGGCGTACTGCTCGATGAGGCGGAAGATCAGTTCGCCCTCGCGGCCCGCGTCGCAGGCGTTGATGAGCTGCGTCACGTCCTTGCGCTTGGCCTGCTTGACCACGGCGTTCAGGCGCGTCTTCGTCTTGTCGACCGGCTTGAGGTCGAAGTGCGGCGGAATCACCGGCAGGTTGGCGAAGCTCCACTTGCCGCGCTTCACGTCGAATTCTTCCGGGGCCTGGATCTCGACCAGGTGGCCCACGGCACTGGTCACGACGTAGGTGTCGTTCTCGAAATGCTCGTCATGTTTGTCGAATTTGCCGGCCACCGGCGTGAGGGCCCGGACGATGTCCTGGGCCACCGACGGCTTTTCTGCGATTACCAAAGTTTTTGTCATCTGAGGGCTCTCTATACTCTGCGGCTTCCCGCGTGCACACGCGCGCACACGCATGTGTGCATATTCAACCTAACAGACTTCGGCGATGCCTTCCAAATCCCCACGCTCCAGCGGTCGTCGCATCCAGACGCGTCGCTCCACCGTCCACGGCAACGGCGTGTTCGCCGTGCAGGACCTGGCGGAAGGCGAAACGCTGATCGAATACAAGGGCCAGGTCATCAGCTGGAAGGAGGCGCTGCGCCGCCATCCGCACGACCCTGCGCAGCCCAACCACACCTTCTACTTCCACATCGACGACGGTCGTGTGATCGACGGCAATGTCGAAGGCAACGCCGCGCGCTGGATCAATCACTCGTGCGAGCCGAACTGCGAGGCCGACGAAGTCGATGGGCGCGTTTATATCAAGGCCCTGAGAAACATCGCCGCCGGTGAGGAACTCAACTACGACTACGGCCTGGTCATCGACGAGCCGTACACCGAGAAGCTGTTGTCCGAGTTCCCGTGCTGGTGCGGCTCCGCGCAGTGCCGCGGCACGCTGCTGACGCCCAAGGACGAGGACGAAGAAAAAGACAAGAAGAAAAAGAAGAAGGCCAAAAAGAAGGCCGAGAAGAAGGCCGAGGCCAAGGAAGCGAAGAAGGCTGAAAAGAAAGCCGAGAAGAAAAAAGCCGACAAGAAGGCCGACAAGAAAAAGGCCGACGGCAAGAAGAAGCCCAAGGACGACACCGCGTCCGCCGCCGGAGACTGACCATGGGCACGCCGGCCTCCGCCTGGTTCGAAGACCGGATCGCCGCGGCGGTCGCGCCGCTGCTGCCCGGCTTCGCGGTCGAGGCCGTGGCCGAGATCGATTCCACCAACACCGAGCTGATGCGCCGCGCGCGCGCCGGCCGCACCGACCCCGTGCTGCTCGTGGCCGAGCGCCAGACGGCCGGGCGCGGTCGCCTCGGCCGCCCCTGGCAGAGCGCGCAAGAACCCGAGGCGCCCGCCTCCCTCACGTTTTCGCTGGGCCTGCCGCTCGCACCGGCCGACTGGTCGGGCCTGTCGCTGGCCGTGGGCGTGACCGTGGCCGAAAGCCTCGACCCGACGGGCGTGCACCAGGTCGGCCTCAAGTGGCCCAACGACATCTGGGTGAACGACCGCAAGCTGGTCGGCATCCTCATCGAAACCGCCATGCCGCAGACGGCGCGCCCCGATGCGGCGCGCTACCTCGTGGTCGGCATCGGCATCAACATCGGCCCACGCGAAGGCGACGGCATGCGCACGCCGCCTGCCTGGCTGCGCCAGTGGCAGCCCGACGCCTCCGCGCCCGAGGTGCTGCAGGCGCTGGCCGAGCCGCTGGTGCGCAGCGTGCTCGCTTTCGAGGCGAACGGCTTCGGGCCCTTTGCCGAACGCTTTGCGGCGCGCGACGTGCTGCGCGGGCGCGAGGTGACGCTCAGCGACGGCACCGCCGGCCTGTGCGAAGGCGTGGCCTGGGGCGGCGAACTGCAGGTGCGCACCGACGCCGGCCTGCAACTCATCTCGAGCGACGAAGTGAGCGTGCGCCCGCGCGGCATGTCTTTCTGAGCGAAGGCATGAAGCTGCGCCTGGTCCTCATCGCCCTGCTCGCGGCCAACGCGGGCTACTGGCTGTGGACGCGCGGTGACCTGGCCGGTTTCGGGCTCGCCCCTGCGGCGCTCGACGAGCGCGAGCCGCAGCGCGTGGCGCGGCAGATCCACCCCGAGTGGTTGCAGATCCGCAAGGAAGCCAAGCCCGCGCCCTGACCGGGTCAGGCGGCCGCAGCAGCGCGCGCGAACATGCGCCGCGCCTTGGCCAGGGCGGCCTGCAGTTTTTCTTCCGACGGCGGCTCGTGCGAGCTCGAACTCAGGCCGAACTTCTTGCCCGCGATTTCCTGCACCGCGACCAGGATGCTGCCCAGCACGACCGGATCAGTCTCGGTGTCGAGCGCCTGCCGCAAGGGCTCGAGCGCCTTGGGCGCGGCGCTGCGGCGGCTCAACACGATCTGCATCAGCGCGCTCGCCGCCCATTGGCGGTTCGTGGCGACGGCATCGTGCGTGAGCAGCGGCACGACCTTGGCGATGTCGGTCGTGCCGCCGAGCCAGCCGATCACCCACAGCCCCTTGCAGCGCAGCTCGGCGTGCGGTGACGCGAGCGCGGCGCGCGCCAGGGCCGCAGTCTCTTTCAGCCGACGGCCCTTGCGGTACTTGAAGGCGCCGAGCATCTGCAGCACCGTGGCTTGCATGGCCGGGTCGGGCTCTTGGTCGAACTGCGTGAGCAGATGGTCTTCGGCCGCGTCGCCGCGCTCTCCGAACTTGCGGCAGAGCCAGTCGTAGAGCTCGCTGTCCATGCCGGTGTCGTGCAGCAGCGCGTAGTGGAAGGCGAGTGCTTCGGGCGATTGCAGCTCGAGCAGGTCGGCGCCGAAGTCGAACATGTCCGACACGTCGGTGTCGGTGCGGATCTCGGCGAAGCGCTGGCGCAGCGCGTCGAGCGTGGGGGGCGAACTCATTCGGAAGGGGCCTCCTCGAAGCGCACGGTAAAAAGCGCGCCCGGCGGATGCTTGCCGGGGTGCGCGTCTTCCAGTTTCACCTGTGCGCGGTGTTGGTTGGCGATCTCGCGCACGATCGGCAGGCCCAGCCCGGAGCCGTCGGCCTCGTTGCCGAGCACGCGGTAGAAGGGCTCGAACACCAGCTCGCGGTCGGCCTCGGCGATGCCGGGGCCGTTGTCCTCCACCTGCACCAGCTGCACGTGGCCGAAGGGGTCGGCCAGCACGCGGGCGGTGATCACGCCGGGGCGCTCGGGCGTCGAGGGCGTGTAGTTGAGCGCGTTGTCGACCAGGTTGCGCACCAGCTCTTTCAGCAGCGTCGGGTTGCCGTCGACCATCACGCCGGGCGCGCCGGCCTGGGCGCCGTCGTAGCCGAGGTCGATGCGCTTTTCGATGGCGCGCGGCACGGCCTCGCGCACCACCTCGATGGTCAGCCGCGCGAGGTCGCAGGGCTGGCAGTGCGTCATGGCGCTGGTGCCCTCGGCGCGTGCCAGCGACAGCAGCTGGTTCACGGTGTGCGTGGCGCGCACGCTGGCGCGTCCGATCTGCTTGAGCGACTGCTTCAGCTCGTCGGCATTGGCGCCCTCGCGCTGCGCCAGGTCGGCCTGCATGCGCAGGCCCGCGAGCGGCGTCTTGAGCTGGTGGGCGGCGTCGGCCAGGAAGCGCTTCTGCGTGAAGATGGAGTCGTTGAGCTTGTCGAGCAGCTCGTTCACCGACGACACCAGCGGCACCACCTCGAGCGGCACCGAGGATTCATCGAGCGGGCTCAGGTCGCCCGGGCGGCGCTCGCGGATGCGCGCCTCGACCACCGACAGCGGCTTGATGCCGCGCACCAGCGCCAGCCAGATCAGCAGCACCGCCAGCGGCAGGATCGCGAACTGCGGCAGCAGCACGCCCTTGATGATCTCGGTGGCGAGCACGGCCTGCTTCTCGCGCGTCTCGGCCAGTTGCAGCAGCGAGGGCGGCACGTCGTCGCTGCCGCTGGGAATCCACAGCGAGGCCACGCGCACCGGCTGGCCGTGCACCGTGCTGTTGTGCAGCAGGACCACGTTGGTGCCGGGCGGATCGTCCACGTTGGGCTGCGGCAGGTCGCGCTCGCCGTGCAGCAGCGTGCCGTGGCCGTCGAGCAGCTGGTAGTAGATGTGGCCCGCGTCGTCGGCACGCAGGATCTCGCGCGCCGACTGCGACAGCACGAAGTGCGTCTGCCCCTGCTTCACCGTGACCAGCTCGGCCAGCACCTTCACGTTGTGCTCCAGCGCGCGGTCGTAGGGCGCGTTGGCGATGCCCTGCGCCACCAGCCAGGTCACGCCGATGCTCACCGGCACGAGCAGCAGCAGCGGCGTGAGCATCCAGTCGAGGATTTCGCCGAACAGGGAGCGCTGGGCGCGCTGGAAGAGCTTCAAGGGAGTTCCTGGCAAGGCGAAAGAACGCTGGCGAGCGTGAACTAGTGCTGCGATTCGCAGCTGTGTCGTTTCATTGACGAGGTGTGACTGGTTGTAGCCTTGGCGTGCAGTTTCTGCAATTCAAAAACATCAGGGAGAAATCATGAAGCAAAAGACCGTGGGCGGCTGCCCCAAGCCGCTCTGGATCGCCGCGACCGTGTTGGCCGCCAGCGTCGGTGTGACCGCATGCGGCGGGGGTGGCGGAGGCGGTGGGGGTGGCATGCCGATGCTGCCGATGGGCGTCGTGCCCACGCCGGCACCCGCACCCGCGCCCTCTCCGGCTCCCGCGCCCGCACCGGCCGAGAACCGCGATGCGGTGCCGGGCTCCGAGCCGTCGCCCTCGCTGAGCGCGCCGCAGGCTGGTTCGACCGCCGCGGTGGGCAACGACAGCGAAGGCATCTACGCCGCGGGCGTGCGCGGGCTCGCCTTCGTCGGCGCCGATGGCTCGATTGCGCGCAGCTTCACGGTCGGCACGTTGTGGGGCTCGCTGAAGCTCACGGGGCTCGACTGGTCGTTCAACCCCGACACCGAGTTCTCTTTTCTCAGCGTCTCGCAGGCCACCGGCTCGGGCACCTTCGCGCCGAAGAAGACGATGAACGGCACCTACGCCTACGGCACCCGCGACCCGGCCGATTTCGGTCCCCTGACCTACACCATCGAGAACGCGTTGGCGGTGTCGCAGGCGAGCGTGGTCGGCACGTGGTCCAACAACGACAGCAGCCTCGGCGTGACCGTCCAGGTCGACGACAAGGGCGTGTTCACCGGCACCACGAGCGGCGCGGAAGTCGGCCAGTGCACGCTCTCGGGCACCGTCGCCCTGGCGCAGCCCGGCTCGGCCAAGAACATGTACGAGCTCAAGCTGAAGGCGGTGAATGCCGCGACGGCCAGCAAGGACGATTGCGAACTCACCCTTGCCACCGCCGGTTCCTACGTCGGACCGGCGGCCATCGGGCTGGTGCCGGCGGGCGTGTTCGAGAGCAACGGCTACTTCCGCAGCCTCATGTTCCTGATCCGTTCGAACACCGGCGCCACGCTGCTGGTCGGCCTGCGCAAGCAGCCCTGACGGCGTTCTGCGCGGGCCGGGCACGCTCAACCGGGAATCTTCTCGAGGCAGTAGCCCAGCCCGCGCACCGTCGCGATGCGTATCGGTCCTTTTTCGATCTTCTTGCGCAGGCGGTGGATGTAGACCTCGATGGCGTTGATGCTCACCTCTTCGCCCCATTCGCACAGCCGGTCCACCAGCTGGTCCTTGCTGACCAGCCGGCCGGCGCGCTGCAGCAGCACTTCGAGCAGGCCCAGTTCGCGCGCCGACAGCTCGATCATCTTGCCGTCGATGGTCGCCACCCGGCCGGCCTGGTCGTAGACCAGCGGGCCGTGGCGGATCGCGTTGCTGGTGGCGCCCATGCCGCGCCGCGTGAGGGCGCGCACGCGCGCTTCGAGTTCCTGCAGGCTGAAGGGCTTGGCCATGTAGTCGTCGGCGCCGTGGTCCAGGCCCTTCACGCGCTCTTCGACGCTGTCGGCCGCCGTGAGCACCAGCACCGGCAGCTGCGAACCGCGGGCACGCAGGCGCTTCAATATCTCGATGCCGTGCAGGCTGGGCAGCCCGAGGTCGAGGATCAGCAGGTCGAACTCGCTGTGCGTCATGAGCGCGGTGTCGGCCTGCGAGCCGTTGGCCACATGATCGACCGCCGCGCCCGAGGTGCGCAGGCTGCGCAGCAGGGCATCGGCCAGCACCTGGTCGTCTTCGGCAATCAGTATTCGCATGTGCGCCACCTCCGGCTCAGTCAGTGTCGGCGCCCCTCGGCGCTCGTTGTCCCATGGGCGAAGTCTAGGGCCTGTTCACGCGATTTGCGGCGTCGCGTTGGCCGGCAAAGGGGCTGGCTGCAAGGCGCCCGTGCGCAGCAAGGCTGAAGCCTTGCAAGCGCGGGCAACGCCGCAGACGGCCCCTTTGCCGGCCAACCCGAAGGGAAGGCCTGCCAGGGCGGGCCACTCGGCGTTGCGCTCCTTGCATGGGCATCTGCACATGCGGCGTCGCGCGCCTTGATTGGCCCGCCCTGGCAGGCCTTCGCGACGCCGCAAATCGCGTGAACAGGCCCTAACCCGCCGTATAGGCCTCGAGTCCGATGGTTACCACGGTGGCAATCTCGTCGCCCACGCTGGCGCGGAACTCGCGCTCGGCCTGCGTGACGGCGCGGCGGAAGGCGTCGAGCCAGGCCAGCCCGTCGGCCGTGAACAGCACACGCCGCGCGCGCGCATCGAGCGGGTCGGGCCCGCGCGTGACCAGCCCCCAGGCTTCGCACTGGTCGACCAGCGTGCCCATGGCCTGCTTGGTCATGCCGGCGCGTTCGGCCAGCTCGGTCAGGCGCGAGCCCTCGCGTGCCAGGTGCCGCGTGATGTGGATGTGCGCGGCGCTCACCTGCGCACGCGCCGCGAGGTTCGACAGCGCCAGCGGCACCTCGATGTCGTGCGCGATCAGCGCCAGCACGCGTTCGTCGAAACGGCGCATGGCGTGGCCCAGCAGGCGGCCCAGGTGGGTCTGCCGCCAGGCATCGGGATCGGTCGGAAAAGCGGCGTCGGACATGGCGCCGAATGGTAAGCCAAACTGACCATAAAGTGGGTTTGCAAACTGCAATGAGCCCCTACACTACTGTTCAAGCATCCAGCCTGTGGTTAAAAGCAGATGGATGAATCCCGACACAAACCGTTGATATTCAAGGAGATTTCCACATGGACGCAGTCGTCAAGGGCACAAGCATCTCGGTCGCCAACAGTGAAAAGGCCAAGGCCCTCCAGGCCGCACTGGCCCAGATCGAAAAGCAGTTCGGCAAGGGCACGATCATGCGGCTCGGCGAAGGCGAGGCGCTCGAAGACATCCAGGTGGTTTCCACCGGCTCGCTGGGCCTGGACATCGCCCTGGGCGTCGGCGGCCTGCCGCGCGGCCGCGTCGTTGAAATCTACGGCCCGGAATCCTCGGGCAAGACCACGCTCACGCTGCAGGTGATCGCCTCCATGCAGAAGCAGGCCGGCACCTGCGCCTTCGTCGACGCCGAGCACGCACTCGACGTCCAGTACGCCCAGAAGCTCGGCGTGAACCTGTCCGACCTGCTGATCAGCCAGCCCGACACCGGCGAGCAGGCGCTCGAAATCGTCGATTCGCTGGTGCGCTCGGGTGCCGTCGACCTGATCGTGGTCGACTCGGTGGCCGCGCTCACGCCCAAGGCTGAAATCGAAGGCGAAATGGGCGACTCGCTGCCCGGCCTGCAGGCCCGCCTGATGAGCCAGGCGCTGCGCAAGCTCACGGCCACGATCAAGAAGACCAACTGCATGGTCATCTTCATCAACCAGATCCGCATGAAGATCGGCGTGATGTTCGGCTCGCCCGAAACCACCACCGGCGGCAACGCGCTGAAGTTCTACGCCTCGGTGCGCCTGGACATCCGCCGCATCGGCACCATCAAGAAGGGTGACGAAGCCATCGGCAACGAAACCAAGGTGAAGGTGGTGAAGAACAAGGTGAGCCCGCCGTTCAAGACGGCGGAGTTCGACATCCTGTTCGGCGAAGGCATCAGCCGCGAGGGCGAGATCATCGACATGGGCGTCACGGCCAAGATCATCGACAAGTCGGGCGCCTGGTACGCCTACAACGGCGAGAAGATCGGCCAGGGCCGCGACAACGCCCGCGAGTTCCTGCGCGAGAACCCCGACCTGTCGCGCGAGATCGAGAACAAGGTGCGCGAGTCGCTGGGCATTCCGCTGCTCGCAGCCGACGCCGGCAGCGAACCCGAGAAGGCCGAGAAGCCCGCCAAGGCTTCGAAGGCCGACAAGGCGGCAGCGGAGTAAGTTCGACAAGGCGGCCTTCGCGTGTTGCGTGGGCCGCGTGAGCGACCCACACCCGCATGGCTTTCAGCGCCCCTTCCCTCAAAGGCCGCGCCCTGCGCCTCCTGAGCCAGCGCGAGCATTCGCGCGCGGAGCTGGAGCGCAAGCTGGCGAAGCACGAGGAAGAGCCCGGTACGCTGGCGAAGGCGCTCGACGAGCTGGCCGCCAAGGATTTCATCAGCGAGCCGCGCGTCGTGGCCTCGGTGCTGAACCAGCGCGCCGCCCGTTCGGGTGCCTTGCGCGTGAAGCAGGAACTGCAGGCCAAGGGCATCGCGCCCGAAGCCATCGCCGAGGCGGTGGCCGGTTTGCAGGAAACGGAAGTCGCGCGCGCCACGGCCCTGTGGCGCCGCCGCTTCGATGCGCCGCCGGGCGATGCCAAAGCGCGTGCGAAGCAGATGCGATTCCTGATGGCGCGCGGTTTCTCGGGCGCTGTCGTGTCCAAGGTGCTCAGGAGTGATTTCGATGACACAAGCGACGACAACCCCGACGAATGAAGGCGGCGCGCTCTCCCGCGTCATCACGCAGCGTGTGAACTGCGAATGGCGCGACGCCTATGCGCTCGCGTCCGACCCCAAGCGGCTGCCTGACTGGGCCAGCGGCCTTTCGAAAAGTGCGCTGGTGCCGCACGGCGACCACTGGGTCGTGCGCACGCCCGAAAGCGGCGAGGCCCGCATGCGCTTTGCGCCGCCCAATGAGTTCGGCGTGCTCGACCACTGGGTGGCGCCCGAAGGCGTGCCCGAGGTCTACCTGCCGTTTCGTGTGATCGGCGTGGCGCCGGGCGTGTGCGAGTTGCAGTTCACGCTGCTGCGCCAGCCGCACATGGACGACGCAGCCTTTGCGCGCGATGCCGACTGGATCGCGCGCGACCTGCAGGCCCTGCGCCGCCTGCTCGAGGCGGGCTGAGCCGGGTCTGGCTTACTCCGCGGCGGCGACTTCGTCGGCCAGCGGGTTCTCGGCCTTGTACGAGGCGATGTCGCGCACGTTCTTCTGCACCGCCACTGCGCCGAACAGGCTCAGCAGAAAGGCCATGGCGTAGAAACCTTTTTCGCTCGCGGCCAGCGAGGCGTTGAACAGGCCCACGGCCAGCAGGCCGACCGACAGCAGCAGCGAGACCCAGCACAGGCCGAAGTAGATGCCCGTGACCGAGATCCCCTCAAGCCGGTCGCGCACCGTCTTTTGCAGCGACACGGCAGAGAACAGGCCGTACATCAGGATGGTGAAGTAGTAGCCCTTCTCGTTGAGCTGCATCGCGGCATTCCACAGCCCGAGCAGGTAGACGATGGCACCGATGATCAGCGCGGCCCAGGAGGCGGCGACGAATGCAGCGGTCGGTTTCTGAAATCTGACGGTTCCCATGGCGATCCTCCTCGTTGTTGTGTGGCGCGATTATGGTGCGGGAAGGCGGTGGCATGATCGCCGGCGACCGGCCTCCCAGGAGGCGGCTTTCCAAAAAACCGGAGGAACCGTTCATGTCGTCACAACCCGCTCGTCCGCAGTCTCTCGTTCGCACCGGCGCCAAGGTCGGCTTCGCCTTCGCCGGCTCGGCCATCAAGGGCGCGCTGATCGGCCTGTTCCTCGGCGGCGGCGTGTTCTTCTATTACCTGAGCCAGCTGCAGGGGCCCGGCAACCCGGCCGCGCGGGCCGGCGGTGCGGGTGCCATCGTGGCCCTGATCACGTCGCCGCCGCTGCTGGTGGCCGTGCTGCTGGCGCTGTTCGTCGGCGTGTACTTTCTGCTCGGCGTGCAGCAGGGCCGCGCCCGCGCGATGCAGCATGTGGTCGTGGCGCGTGGCGAGGCCGTGTCGCAGCGGCTCGGCGACGCGATCGCGGGCCGCATCGAAGCCATGCCCCGCACCCACGGCGGGCTGCAGCGCGTGGCCGACTGGTTGTCGCCCGACGCCCTGTGCCAGCAGCTCGCGCCGATGCTCGGCGAAGGCCGCGCCGTGCGCACCGTGGTCGGCTTCGTGCTGGCCCGCCTGCCCCTGAGCGAGATGCTGGCCGAGTGGCAGCAGGAGCGTGCCGCGCACGGTGCAGCCGCACCGGCGACGGGCGAAGGCGCCGCGCAAGATCCCGCGCTGCGCGCGCTGCTCACGCGCCGCATCCACGAGGTGCTGCAGGACATGGCGACGCCTTCGCGCACGCCCTTCTTCATCGCGCTGGCCGTGCATGCGGTCCTGCTGGGCGTGGGGCTGTGGCTCGTGCGCTGAGCCCGACCGTCTTCGTTGGGCTTGGGGCGCGCAGCCGCCCTCGCGCTGACGCCTCGGCCACAATGAGCGCCCGCGCAGGCCTTGCGGCATGCGCGGCATCCATGCCCCCCTGTTCGCCCTCCGCCCTGCTTTCATGATCGTCCGGAAACGCCCGTCCGGGCTCAAGCTGTTCCTGTCCTGGCGGGGCTCCGTCCTGCCGCGCATCGCCGCGGCGCTCGCGCTCAACGTGATCGTGGCCATCGTCGTCACGGTGCTGCATGGGCGCTTCGGCTCGATCAAGATTCCGCTCGGCACCGTGCCCTTCGCGCTGCTCGGCTTGCCGCTGGCGATTTTCCTGGGCTTTCGCAACACCGCGGCCTACGACCGTTTCTGGGAAGCGCGCAAGCTCTGGGGCGAGGTGATCCTGCGTTCGCGCAACCTGGCGCGCCAATGCCAGAGCCTCATCGACGGCGATACGCCGGTGAATGCTGGCGCCGACACCGTCCGTCGCCTGGACGATCTGCGCGTGTGCATGACCTTGCGCGCCGCGGCTTTTGCCCATGCGCTGCGCCATCAGTTGCGCGGCACCGACGCCGCCGCCGACACCCGGCCCTTCCTGCGCGAAGCGGAATGGCAGGGCCTGACGCAGGTCGCCAACCGGCCGCATGCGCTGCTGATGCACATGGGCGCCGACCTGCGCGAAGCGCTGCGCGCGCGACGCATCGACCCGGCGCTGGCGGCGGGCGTCGACGGCACGCTGTCGGCGCTGAGCGCGGCGGCCGCGTCGTGCGAGCGCATCCTCAGCACGCCCATTCCCTTTTCGTACACGCTGCTGCTGCACCGCACGGCGTACCTCTACTGCTACCTGCTGCCCTTCGGGCTGGTGGACTCCGTCGGATTCATGACGCCGGTGGTGGTGCTGATCGTGGCCTACACCTTCTTCGGCCTGGACGCGCTCGGCGACGAGATCGAGGAGCCCTTCGGCACCGAGTCGAACGACCTGCCGCTTGAGGCGCTGTGCCGCACGCTCGAGATCGACCTGTGCCAGTCGGTGGGCGCTCCGGCGCCGGCGCCGATGGTGCCGGTCGATTACTTCCTGCGCTGACGTCCGCCCCAGGGGCCCGACGGAAAGCAAAAAGGCCGGTCCTTGCGGGCCGGCCTTTCTTGTCTGTCAGCGGTTGAAGTGGCTCAGAGACCGAGCATCAGCTTGAGGTTCTGCACCGCAGCGCCGCTGGCGCCCTTGCCCAGGTTGTCCAGGCGCGCGATCACCACGGCGTGGCGGTGGTCCTCGTTCGGGAACACGCGGATCTCGAGCTGGTTGGTGTCGTTGAGCGCCAGCGCGTCGAGCTTGCCGTCGTCGGTCGGTGGCAGCACCTTCACGAACTGCTCGGGCGTGTTGCTCTTGGCGTAGTGGGCGGCCAGGGCTTCTTGCAGGTCGCCAGCCTTGGGCTTGCCGGGCAGCAGGTCGAGGTGCAGCGGCAGCTGCACCAGCATGCCCTGCTTGAAATTGCCCACCGACGGAATGAAGACCGGGCGGCGCGTGAGGCCGGTGTAGGTCATGATTTCGGGGATGTGCTTGTGCTTCAGGCCCAGCGCGTAGGTCTCGAACAGCGGCGCCTTGCCGGCTTCGTAGTCCTCGATCATGGTCCGGCCGCCGCCCGAATAGCCGCTCACCGAAGGCAGCGACACCGGGAAGTCAGCCGGCAGCAGGCCCGCATCGACCAGCGGGCGCACCATGGCGATCGCGCCGGTGGCGTAGCAGCCGGGGTTGCCGACGCGGTCGGCCTGGGCCACCGCCTGCCAGTGGCCCGCAACGAGTTCGGGGAAGCCGAAGACCCAGCCCGGCGCGATGCGGTGGGCGGTCGAGGCGTCGATGATCTTGGGCTTTTGGCCCGGGAGCTGGTCGATCAGCGCGACCGACTCGCGCGCCGCGTCGTCGTGCAGGCACAGCACCACGAGGTCGACGCCGGCCATGAGCTCGCGCTTGGCGGCCACGTCCTTGCGCAGCTCGGGCGCGATGCTCACAAGTTCGATGTGCGGCATCGTCTGCAGCCGCTCGCGAATTTGCAGGCCGGTGGTGCCGGCTTCGCCGTCGATGAAAACCTTGGCCATATCGGAGTATGCGTAGAGTGGCTAGAAGAAAGTACGTATTGACCGCAACCGCACATCAAGTATTGGTGCGGCGCACCATGATACAGTCCGCGGTTGTTCGCCGCCCCCAGCCGTCAGGCTGCCGTCGCCCGCGAACAACAGAGCAGAAACAACAGTCTCACTCCCGATCTCCCGTTCTCAACCTCCTCCTTCCGAGAGACATCCCTCATGAAGATTCACGAGTACCAAGGCAAGGAAATCCTTGCCAAGTTCGGCGTGCCGGTGCCGCGCGGCATTCCGGCCTATACGGTTCAGGAGGCGGTCGAGGCCGCCCAGAAGCTTGGAGGCCCGGTCTGGGTCGTCAAGGCCCAGATTCACGCGGGTGGCCGCGGCAAGGGCGGCGGCGTCAAGGTCGCCAAGTCGATCGAAGACGTCAAGAAGCTGGCTGGCGAGATCCTCGGCATGCAGCTCAAGACGCACCAGACCGGCCCTGAAGGCCAGAAGGTCCGCCGCCTCTACATCGAAGACGGCGCCGACATCAACAAGGAATACTACATTTCGGCCGTGACCGACCGCGCGACGCAAAAGATCGCGTTCATCGCGTCGAGCGAAGGCGGCATGGACATCGAGGAAGTGGCCCATTCCACCCCCGAAAAGATCATCACGGTCTACGCCGACCCCAAGGACGGCCTGACCGACGCGCAAGCCAAGGAAATCGCCGACGGCATCGGCATGCCGGCCGATTCGACCGCGCAGACGGTCGACATCCTGAAGAAGCTCTACACCTGCTACATGGAGACGGACGCCTCGCTGGTCGAGATCAACCCGCTCAACCGTGACAGCAAGGGCAACGTCGTCGCACTGGACGCCAAGTTCAACTTCGACAGCAACGCGCTGTTCCGCCACCCCGAAATCGTGGCCCTGCGCGACCTGGACGAAGAAGACGCGGCCGAAGTCGAAGCCTCGAAGTTCGACCTCGCCTACATCTCGCTGGATGGCAACATCGGCTGCCTGGTGAACGGTGCCGGCCTGGCCATGGCCACCATGGACACCATCAAGCTGTTCGGCGGCGAGCCGGCCAACTTCCTGGACGTGGGCGGCGGTGCCACCCCCGAGAAGGTCACGGAAGCCTTCAAGATCATGCTGAAGAACAAGAATGTGGAAGCGATCTTGGTCAACATCTTCGGCGGCATCATGAAGTGCGACACCATCGCCACCGGCGTGATCGCAGCCTGCAAGGCCGTGAACCTGCAAGTGCCGCTGGTCGTGCGCATGAAGGGCACCAACGAAGTCGAAGGCAAGAAGCTGCTGGCCGAGTCGGGCCTGCCGATCATCAGCGCCGACACCATGGCGGACGCGGCCCAGAAGGTCGTCGCAGCAGTGAAAAAGGCCTAAGGAAAAAGTCATGTCGATCTACATCAACAAAGACACCAAAGTCATCACGCAAGGCATCACCGGCAAGACCGGTCAGTTCCACACCGAGAAGTGCCAGGAATACGCGAACGGCAAGAACGCCTTCGTGGCCGGCGTGAACCCGAAGAAGGCCGGCGAGTCGATCTTCAACATCCCGATCTTCGGTTCGGTGAAGGAAGCCGCCACGCAGACCGGCGCCACCGTGTCGGTGATCTACGTGCCGCCGGCAGGCGCCGCAGCCGCCATCTGGGAAGCCGTCGAAGCCGACCTGGACATGGCGATCTGCATCACCGAAGGCATCCCGGTTCGGGACATGCTCGAAGTGCGCAACCGCATGAAGGCCAAGGAAGCGGCCGGTGGCAAGAAGACCTTGCTGCTGGGCCCGAACTGCCCCGGCCTGATCACGCCCGACGAAATCAAGATCGGCATCATGCCCGGCCACATCCACCGCAAGGGCCGCATCGGCGTGGTCTCGCGCTCGGGCACGCTGACGTACGAAGCCGTGGCTCAACTGACGGAAATCGGCCTGGGCCAATCGTCGGCAGTCGGCATCGGCGGCGACCCGATCAACGGCCTGAAGCACATCGACGTGATGCAAGCCTTCAACGACGATCCCGAAACCGACGCCGTCATCATGATCGGTGAAATCGGCGGCCCCGACGAAGCTGACGCAGCCCGCTGGTGCAAGGACAACATGAAGAAGCCGGTCGTCGGTTTCATCGCCGGTGTCACCGCCCCTCCCGGCAAGCGCATGGGCCACGCCGGCGCGCTGATCTCGGGCGGTGCCGACACGGCCGAAGCCAAGCTCGCCATCATGGAAGAGTGCGGCTTCACCGTGACGCGCAACTTCTCGGAGCTGGCAAAGCTGCTCAAGGGCAAGCTCTAAAAAGCACTCGTACCGCAGGCGGCATTCCCGCCGCTCGCATTACCACGCAGAAATGAAAAAGCGCCCGCATTGAGTTGCGGGCGCTTTTTTAACTACAACACAGTGGAATCAGAGACATGGAACTTCTTCAAAGCACGGACTTCTGGATCGGCCTGATCAAGATCGTCTGGATCAACATCATCCTGTCGGGCGACAACGCCGTCGTGATTGCCATGGCGGCGCGATCGCTGCCGCCCGCGCAACAGAAAAAAGCCGTGCTGTTCGGCTCGGGCGCGGCCGTGGTGCTGCGCATCGTGCTGACGGTGGTGGCGGCCAAGCTGCTGGCGCTGCCTTACCTGCAGATCATCGGCGGCCTGCTGCTGCTGTGGATCGGCCTGCAGCTCTTGAGCGAGGAAGATGACGGCGAAGGCGAGTCCAAGGAGTACGGCAGCATGTTCGTGGCCGTCCGGACCATCCTGCTGGCCGACCTGGTGATGAGCCTGGACAACGTGATCGCCGTGGCGGCCGCCGCGCAAGGCAGCATGGTGCTGCTGGTGTTGGGTTTGGCCATCAGCATCCCCTTGGTGATTTTCGGCAGCACGCTCATGATCAAGCTCATGGAACGCTTCCCGATCATCGTCATGCTGGGCGCCGCGCTGATCGGCTGGGTCGGCGGCGAGACCATCGTGAGCGACGTGTCGCTGCACGACATGCTGGCAGCCAACCCCTGGATGCACTACGCGGGCGCAATCGCCGGCGTGGTGATCGTCGTGGCCCTGGGCCGCTTTCTGCAACGGCGCGCACGCGCTGCTGCGCACTGAACTTCAAAAAAAGCGAGCGCTGACAAACGATGGCAGGTGTTGGCGTTTCCCTTTTCTCCAGTCGACCGGCCCTGAGCTGGGAGTTTGCGGCACTGACCGATGTCGGGCGCCTGCGCGCCCACAACGAAGACGCGGTGCATGTCGATCCCGCCCTCGGCCTGGCGCTGCTGGCCGACGGCATGGGCGGCTACAAGGGCGGCGAGGTGGCCAGTGCCATGGCCATTTCGCTGATGCACGCGAGCTTCGGCCGCTGGTTCGCCCAGGCCGGCATGCAGGCGCCCGCCCGCGTGGTCCGGCGTGCGCTGCAGGCGGCCACCGACGAGGCCAACGGCGCCATCCTCCAGGCCGGCATCACCCACGAAGAGCTGCGGGGCATGGGCACGACCCTGGTGCTGGCGGCGTTTCGTCCGCAGCGCGTGGTGGTCGGCCACATCGGCGATTCGCGCTGCTACCGCCTGCGCAACAACAAGCTGGAGCAGCTCACGCGCGACCATTCGCTGCGCCAGCAGCAGCTCGACGCCGGGGCCATTACCCCGGAAGAGGCCCTGAACTCCCCCACCCGCAACCTCGTGACGCGCGCTGTGGGGGTGGAAGCCCAGGTCTTGCTGGAGATGCACGAGCACAGCGCCAGGCCGGGCGACCTGTACATGCTGTGCTCCGACGGACTCAGCGAGATGGTGCCGGATGCGCAGCTTTTCACGCTTTTGACTCGCGATCTCGGCCTCAAGGAGATGGCTTCACTTTTGGTTGCAATTTCAAACGACAATGGCGGACGGGATAACATTTCAGTTGTTCTGGCCAAGGCGGGCGTTAGCGAAGCGACCCGCGGGGCCATGTAGCAGCCAACCCAGGCGGCGGACCGTTTGCGCCGCCTGAGGGTGCTGGATCTTTGCAAACGGGGAGTAATCGGCCATGCCGAAGATGATCATTTCGGTCGATGGCGTCGTCATCGGCCAAGTGGCGCTCGCCAAGAATCGCACGACGTTGGGCCGGCGCGCCTACAACGACATCGTGATCGACAATCTTGCCGTCAGCGGCGAGCATGCCGTGCTGCACATGAGCGGCGGCGAAGTCGAAATTGAAGATCTCAACAGCACCAACGGCACCTACGTCAATGCGCTCGCCATCCAGAAGCAGGCGCTCCAGGACAACGACGTCATCGAGGTCGGTGGCTGTCGCATCCATTTCCGCTCGCACAGCAACCTCATGGCCGGCCCCGGCTCCGTGCGGGCCTCGCTCTCCGAGTATTCGACACCGATGCCGCTCTCGTCGGCGCCCACCGAATCGGGCGCGCTGGTCGAGCTGGGCGTGCCCATGCTGCGTGTGCTCTCGGGCACCAACGAAGGCCAGGACGTCCCGCTGCAGAAGGTGGTCACCACCATCGGCAAGCCCGGCGTGGCCGTGGCTGTCGTCACGCGTCGCCGACAAGGCTACGTGGCTGCCACCGTTGTGGGCAGCGTCACGCTCAACGGCGCGCCGCTGGGCGCCGAAGCCGTCGCGCTGCAGGAAGGTGACGTGCTCGAACTCGGCGGCGCCACGCGCATGCAGTTCGTCCGGATCTGAGTCGGCGGGGGCGCCCTTCTCCGCTCCCCGTTTTTTTGCCGTCAGGTCACCGTTGTCCAAGGCTGATCGGCCATGAGCGCATTGCGGCGGCACTGGCCGCGCATTGCCATCACGCTGCTGCCGGTGCTATTGGCGCTGCTCCACGCCACCGGCGCTTGGCGGCTGGGCGTGATCGAGCATCTGGACCACCTGATCTACGACGCCCGCCTGCGCGCCACCATGCCGGGCACGCCCGACACGCGCGTCGTGATCGTCGACGTCGACGACGCCAGCCTGGCGCGCGAAGGCCAGTGGCCCTGGCCGCGCGACAAGATCGCCAGCCTCACGAATGAATTGCTGGTTCGCCAGCGCGCGGCCGTGTTGGGCTTCGACGTGATGTTTCTCGAGCCCGACCGCAGCTCCGGCCTCGGGCGCCTGAAAGAGATCGCAGCCGGACCGCTGCGCGGTGTGCCGGGTCTCGCCGCCGAGATCGACCGGCTCGCACCGACCCTCGACCACGACGCGACCTTGGCCCAGGCCCTGCGCGGCCAGCGCGTGGCGCTCGGTTATTACTTCACGCGCACCGAACAGCCCAGCGCCAAGGGGCTGCTGCCCGCAACGCCGGTACTGCCGCCCGAGGCGTTTCCGCCCCACGCTTCCTTCGTCACGCTCTGGAACGGATTCGGGGCCAGCCTGCCGGTGCTGGCGAGTGCGGCGCCGGTCGCGGGGTTCCTCAACACCCTGGTCGGTGACGGTGGCGACGACGGCGTGATCCGCAGCGTGCCGCTCATCGCGCGCTACGAAGGCGAGCACGCGTCACCCGGGCACTACGAGTCGCTGGCGCTGGCGGTGTACCGGCTGGCGAACGGCTCGCCGCCGGTGCGGCCCGCGCTCGTGGCCGGCGACGGCGACTTTCCGCGCCTGCAGGCGCTGGTGCTCGGGTCGCTGCGCATCCCGGTCGACCAGAGTGCGAGCCTGCAGGTGCCGTTCCGCGGGCCGGGCGGTCCGCGTGCGGGGTCGTTCCGCTACGTGGCCGCCGCCGACGTGCTCGACGGCCGACTGGCGCCGGGCGAATTGAAGGGCAAGATCGTGCTGCTCGGCGCCACCGCACCCGGCCTGCAGGATTTGCGTGCCACCCCGGTCGGCGCGGCGTTCCCGGGCGTCGAAGTGCACGCCAACATCGTCTCCGGCTTGCTCGACAAGCGCCTGCTGGCCGTGCCCGACTACGCGCCGGGCTACGAGGTGCTGACCGTGCTGGCCGCGGGGCTGCTGCTCGCATTCGGGCTGTCGCTGCTGTCCGCGTCGCGCGCCGTGCTGCTCGGCGCGGGCGTGGTCGCCGCACTGGTCGGCCTCAACACCTGGCTCTACATCGGCCACAGCCTCGTGCTCCCGCTGGCGTCGGCGCTCGTCATGGCGGCGCTGGCCTTCGCGCTCAACATGAGCTGGGGCTACTTCGTCGAATCGCGCGCGCGGCGCGGGCTGGTGCGGCTCTTCGGCACCTATGTGCCGCCGCAGCTGGTCGACGAAATGCTCGTGCGCCCCGGCCGCTACAGCATGCGCGCCGAGAGCAAGGAAATGACCGTGATGTTCTGCGACATGCGCGACTTCACCCGGTTGTCCGAGCAGATGGCGCCGGCCGAACTGCAGGCCTTTCTGAACACCGTCTTCAGCCGGCTCACCGAGGTGATCAGCGCGCACCGCGGCACCGTCGACAAATACATGGGCGACTGCGTCATGGCCTTCTGGGGCGCGCCCATCGACACGCCCGACCACGCCGCGCTCGCCGTGCAGGCCGCGCTCGACATGGCCGCCGCCGTGCACGACATCAACCGTCAGCACCGCGCCAACGGCCGCCCCGAAATCAGCGCCGGCATCGGCCTCAACAGCGGCCTCATGAGCGTGGGCGACATGGGCTCCACTGCCCGCCGCAGCTACACCGTGGTCGGCGACGCGGTCAATCTCGCGGCACGGCTGGAGGGCCTGAGCGGCCACTACGGCGTCGAGATCGTGGCCAGCGGTGCCACCCGCGACGCGGCGCCCGGATTCGTCTGGCAGGAACTCGACAGCGTGCGCGTCAAGGGCAAGGCCCAGGCCGTCGCGATCTACACCCCGCTCGCGGTGCAGGTCGGCACCGACGCCGACGCCGACGCGCAGGACAGCACACGGCAGCAACTCGAGCGCTGGCGCGAGGTGCTCACCGCCTACCGACGCCAGGATTGGGCGCTGGGCCGAAACTTGCTGGCTCCCCTGCTCGCCGCGGATGCGAAAAAAGTCCTTTACCAGCTCTACGCCCAGCGTTTAGCCTCGATGGCGCTTCGCCCGCAAGACCCGGACTGGGACGGCGCCACCCGGTTCGACACCAAATGACGACAGACGCAACCAAGGGGTCTTCCACAATGCAGGTACGCGTGCTGGGTTGCTCGGGCGCCATCGCCAAGGACTGCCGCACCACCTCGTTCCTGGTCGATGCGGACCTGCTCGTGGACGCCGGCACGGGCGTCGGCGATCTCACCCTCGACGAGATGGCCGCCATCGACGACGTGGTGCTCACCCACTCGCACCTCGACCACATCGCCGCCCTGCCCCTGATGCTCGACGCCGTCGGCAGCCGCCGCACCCGGCCGCTGCGCGTGCATGCATTGGCCGCCACCATCGACGCGCTGCGGGCGCATGTGTTCAACAACGTCATCTGGCCGAATTTCGAACGCATTCCCAGCCCCGAATCGCCCTTCGTGAGCTTCCACGAGATCGCCGTCGGCCAATGCCTCGAACTGGGCAGCGACGCCCCCAAGCTCATCGAAGTGCTGCCGGCGGTTCACACCGTTCCCGCCTGCGGCTTCGCGATCCGCCGGGCCGAAGGCGGCGCCCACTGGGTCTTCAGCGGCGACACCGAACGCAACCCGCCCTTCTGGGAGCGCATCAACGCCATCGACGTCGCGATGCTCGTCATCGAGACGGCCTTCAGCTCCCGCGAGGAGGCCTTGGCCGAACGCAGCCTGCACCTGTCGCCGGTGGCGCTGGCGCACGAGCTGGCGCAGATCGATCCGGGCAAGCAATACCCGATCTACATCACCCACACCAAGCCGGCGGAGACCGAAGAAATCATGAGCCAGATCGAGATGCTGGCAGGGCGCGAGGTGGCAGGGTTGGCGCAGCGGGACATTCGCTGGCTCAAGGCAAACGGGGTGCTGACCTTCTGACCGGGCCCGGTTGGGCATGACAAATTTGTCGACACAATTGGCATCTGAGTGCGAGTTGTGTCACATCATGTAACCATCTTGTGACCAAAGACGGCCCTAGCGAGGGCTGCAGGGTGGTGAAGCCGGGTGGCACGGATGCTGCGGAAGTTACTCCGCTCCGGGCTGGTTCCCGGGCTCTACAAACCAACCTGGAGTTAATGAATGAACCGTCGTTCTATCGCACGCAATGTGCAAAAGGGTTTCACCCTGATCGAATTGATGATCGTTGTGGCGATCATTGGTATCTTGGCTGCTGTGGCGCTGCCGGCGTATCAGGACTACACGGTCCGTGCTAAGGTTTCTGAAATTGTGCTGGCGGCTTCGTCTTGCCGTACTACCGTCACAGAAGCTGTTCAATCGACTTCTGCAACTACCTTGACCGCTGCAATGTTCCCGTGCGACGGCGGCGCTGCTTCGGGCGTGACGGTGTCGAAGTATGTCAAGAGCATCGCAGTCGATGCTAATGGCAAGGTCACCGTGACCTCACAAGGCATCTCTCAATTGACTGCGGGATCTGCCGATGTCTTGACGCTTGTTCCGTTGACCGATGCGACCACCGCCCTGGCTGCAGCCAGTGGAGCGGGTAAGACAATCTTCGCTTGGAGGTGCGGTGCTTCGTCGGATCTGACGACCATCCCTCCGAAGTATCTCCCAGGCTCTTGCCGCGGGTAATTTTTTAAATCTAAAAAGCGCTCCCTTGGGAGCGCTTTTTTTTTGAAATCAAACATGCGGATGATGGCGTTCTTGGGGGGCATGCTGGCATTAAGCCTGCTAAACCCGGAGCATTTCATGCCTTGGCCAGCTTTCGGGAATGATTTTTTGGCCGGAATTGGATTCTTTCCTCTTGGGGGTTATGTTATATGGAAGTGCACTGGCGTTCCAAAAATTGCGTTACCCATATTTTTTCTTTCACTGACCCCTTTGTTGCAGATGGCAACTGGAAGAATTTTATTCCTTGGTGACGGTTGGATTGCGTGGGTGTATATCTCTGCCGCGTTTATTTCCGTGGTTTCGGCGGCCAATTTTTTGCGCGAGAGCAAGTTGCAAAATCCAATGCTGGAAGTTCAGCCGCTGATTTTGGCGTTGATCGCTGCCTCCATTCTTTTGGTGGGGATTTCATTGATCCAATGGCTTGATTTTGATTTTCTTTCCGAGTTTATTGCGAAGCCCCAAGCCAAGGGGCGGTATGGCGCAAATCTAGCGCAGCCGAATCAGCTCGCAATTGTTCTTTTGTTAGGCGTGGCAAGCACCTTATTTTTGTTTGAAAATAGGATGTTGAATGCATGTTCGGCGACGTTGTTGGCTGCATTTTTGATACTTGGCCTCGCAATGACGCAGTCACGAATGACTTTTATCGCGTTGTTTTTTTTGTGGGTATTGTTTTGGAGCCTTCGGCAACGAGCTTCGCTGCGTACGTCGGGGACATCAATTCTATTTTTAAGTGGATTTTTTGGTTTGATGATGTTCGCCTGGCCCTTGGTCAATGAGATCCTTTTATTGGGAGGGGCGCCTTCGTTGATTGGCCGATTGAGCAAAGACAGTCGCTTCGATATTTGGAAAAGCATGATTGACGCCGCTAGCCAATTACCATGGACCGGTTATGGTTGGGGGCAAATCCCTCTGGCCCAACAGGCAACGGCACTGGAGCATCCAGCAACATACGCATTTTTTGATTCGACCCACAACCTCGGGCTAGATATTGCCGTTTCAGCAGGGCTGCCTGTGGCGGTGATATTTTCTTTATGGGTAATGTTGTGGTTCAAAAAGCAAATTGCCAACTGTCGAGATCCTTTGTCATGGAGTGTCTTGCTGGCGGTAGGATTTGCTTTTTGTCATGCCATGGTTGAGTATCCACTAACGTATGCTTATATATTGCTGCCCATTTGCTTTTTCATGGGGGCATTAAGTCGAATTGATGTAATTAAGTTCGAAGTGAATGGAGAAAATCTACCCTCATTCCGATGGGGGATTGCTGGAGTCAGTGTACTTACATTGGTGGGTTTTGTTGTGGTTTCAAACGAATACATTCGATTTGAAAATGACTGGCGCCACACCCGGATGAAGATTTCCGGAATTTCCTCCGCTGAAGAAGGCTGGGAAGCTTATAGGCCAATTTTCTTGACTCAATTGCGGGATTATTCGGAGTTTGCGAGAACAGTACCCGAGCGGGGCATGACAGAAGAGAAAATTCTCTGGATGAGTGAAGTCGCAAAGCGCTTTGGTCAACCATCGGTGCTGACAAGGTACGCGATAGCGGCAGCGCTAAACGGAAAGCCGGAGGCGGCAGCGCATTCATTGGCATTGCTATGCAAGACCCAGGCGCCTCGTGTCTGTGTCAAAGTTTTGGAAAATTGGCGGACGATTTCTTCTGATCCGACTTACCCGGAGCTGAAATTGGTCGCACTTCCCGAATTAGGTTGAAGCGAACCAGGCCTACGCGGCCAACGACCTGCTCGCGCTGCTGGAACTGCAACCCCAGATCGAGCAGATCGACGCCAGCCATATCGCGAGCGCCAGTGCCGAGCGCTTGAGGCACTCCAACAAGGTGCTGGGCGAACAACTGGTGGAACTGAAGGCGGAGATCGAGGGCGTCGAGCTGCGGTTCTGCTACGACCACGGGCTCGAGCCCGGCCGCGCCGCCATCGACCCGCGCAAGCTGGGCCCGTTGCTCGAGAAGCACTGTCGGCAACTGCGCCTGGAACTGAGCCAGCAGCAGCACGAGTTGGGCATGCTGGCCGACACGGCAGCGACCAAGCGCTGGCTCAAGCAGCAGCGGCAGTTGCTGCACGATCCGGCTTACGGATTCGACCCGTTCTTTTAAGCGCGCGGACCGGCACTGCGCTTGCTTCGTCAGTTCGCGATGACTTCCCGCCACATGATCCGCGTGAGATTCGATGCGAGCGCCATAGAGCGCATCTTCACCGCATCGACAGCGATGTGTTGTCGAACACCACTTCCACTCGCAGCCGCGACTTGACTGCCCGGCCATCGACTTCACCGGGAGAAAACTCCGCGGCCATGAAGGACTCGCGTACGGCTTGCTCGAAAGTCGAGGGAAGTGTCGGCACCTCTGCATCGACGCGTTGAACCCGACCTTGCTCATCGATGAAGAGCAAAAGAATGCCCACAAGCCGGTCGGCCGCTAGTTCACCAAGCGGAGGCTCGAGCACGATGCTCGTCTTGGCAATGGGTGGTGTCGACAGTTGGCTGCGTGGAACGTAGTTGTCGACTTCAACCTCGCTTGTGACGGAGGCGGGCGGCGCAGTAGATGGCGTGCTTGCCGACAGTTCCTCCGTAAGGATCGGTTCACTCCCTGATGAATGAGGCGCTCCGGTCGTCAGAAGGACGGCATGGACTGGCAAAAGCGGGGGCAAGGAAGGATGGGCGCGGACCGTTCGCACTCGCATGGAGGCGACAGCACTTCCAACTGCACCGTTCGCGGCCTGCCTTGGGGCGACGGATGAGATGCATGTCGAAAGCGCAGCAACGTGAAGTGCCAGAGAGAGCACTGCACTCGCACAAAGTATGTATCGCATCTTTGCCTGGCCCGGCGCACGCCGGGCCGGGACCGCCTTTATCGCAGATCAGTCCACCAGCTCACGCCAGGAGGTCCGATGCACACTGCCAGAGCCTGAGGACGTTGCCACCGGCGGCGTTTCAACCACGTTGTCGCCATTGCTCTTCTGATAAATGATGCGGGCATTGCCGTTGCTGTCCTGCACCCACGTCATGCCCATGATCAATCCGTCAGTGCTCCAGAGACCACCGGCCGGGTTGGTGGTGACTACGCCGCCATTGGCCACGTTGAGGTAGTAGCGCCAGGCTGTGCCGCCCGATGCGCAGGCATCACCGTTCGGGATGGCGGTGGCAATCGACAGGGTGGTGTATTGCAGGCCTAGGTTGGTGTTCACGCGTTCGCGCGAATGCGGCAGATCAATCCACCATCCTCCCTTGGTCGACCAGTTGACCGCCGTGTTGGATACCGAAGCCGCAGTGGCCGTTGCCACGGGGCCGTTCAAGGTGAATGTCTGCCTGACGAAGTTCGCAGTATCGGCGCGCACGTCGCTCCATCCGTTGGCAGTCAGTGTGTCTCTCACCGCATAGATGCTTTGCTGCGTCGAATCCGCGATGTCGGTTGCGCCGAGGTAGCGGCCCGTCGCAACCACGACCACCGGTCGGCCTGAAATTTCAACGGTTTCCGGTTTGGTCGTGATGGGTTGGGGCGTCGAAGCGTCGATCTGGAACTTGGCGAGTCGCATCGCTGCCCGGTTGGGCGGCAGGAGCGCGTCAATATCGAAACGCCAGAGGTTGCCTTGCAGATCGCCGCCATAGAAGCGCTTGGCCGTGTTGTCGCTGGTGCTTTCGATCCAGGCGTTGATCTTTGCCAGGCCGCTCGGATCCGTGTTGCTGCCGTCGCTGGTGGCGATGTCCAGCAGCAGGGCGCCGGTATTGGCATTCAGCACGTAGAGGTGCCCCTTGCCGTCGGCGTTGTTGTAGCCAGAGGCGAAGGCAACGATCCACGTGCCGTCGCTGCGTTTGGCAATCACCGGATTGCCAAAGCTGAGGCCCAGGTTGGCGTCGGTGAACTCCCAAAGGGCTTTGGGATCGTTGGGGTCGGTGATGTCGAGTGCGTAGTAACCGCGTCCGCCGCTGTTGAGGCCGCCAACGACAATGGTCTTCCAGGTGGTTCCGACCTTGATGTCGCCCATGACCGGCGCGCCGTCCACGGAGTATTGGTGCTTCGAGCCATAGCTCGTGTCGGCCATCTTGTAGAGGTTGGGCATGACGGCGCTCGGAACATAGGCCCAGAGCTCGGTGCCGCCCGTGTCGTTGGTGGCGGCCGAGAAGGCGTGCAGCATGCCGTCGTTCGAGCCCACATACACCACGGGCGTACGCGTTGCCTTCGCCGTGACGAAATCGGCGTAGCCTGCGTCGGCATACCGGAACGGCGGCTTCCCGACATGGACCGGCGCGCCGTTGATGATGTCACCCAGCACATGATCACGTTTGCGATAGAGCGCGGCGATGTTGGTGTTGGAGGCATCGACGCTGGCCGATTCGTGGGTCCGTACGCCGCGCAGATAGTTGACCAGGTTGGCGCCGTTGTTGGCCACGGTCTTGTTGCTGGCTGACAGCTGCGAGCATTGCGCCGAGACGAGTGTCTGGCTGCAGAGATTGTCGAAGTAACCCTTTTGCGTGGCACTCAGATTTCCGTACTCGAAGCTCCGAAGGGCCGACCCATCGCTGAAGTAGATCCTGCGGGACGACGCGGTTGTCGCGTCGAGCTTGGCCTGCGCCGACCAAGTCGCGGTACTCGCAATGACGCCCGTCGAGCCGTTGATTGAAAAGGCTTGGAGGTCACCGGTCCACAACTGCGTGGTGTAGCTCGCTCGGAATACAAGGTTGTTGTCGCCGGCCACCAGTTGAAGCGAACTGGTCGAGGCGGTGGCGCCTGAGCCGGCAACCTGCTGCACCGATGTGACGACGCCGTTGATGGCCTCGCTCAGCGCGCGGGCATCGAGTGCCGAGTAGTACTGGCCCCGTCCATTGACGGCTGCGTGCCACAGGTCATCGACGTTGGTGGCGTTGCCACCCTCGCCATTGTTCAGGTCCGCGCCCTCCGGCACAGGCCAGGTCAAGGCGCCACTGATCAGGTCGGCGTAGGTGCCGGCGGTCTGGGTCAGGTAGTTCTTGTCGTAAGGCAGCGTGCCACTCACACCAAGGCCGATCGTGAACGAGTTCATGTGCTGCCATGCGGCCTTGTCGCTACCGACCGGACGCACGATGTTGCTGCAAACATCTTGGTTGCTGCCGGAGCTGTTTGAGGTGCAATTGCCGAGCGCACTCGTGCGCAGGTCTGTCGCAAAGTAGTACTGGGCGACGTCAGCCAGTGTGTTGCCGGTACCTCCCGACGTGGACGGCGTTCGGGTGGGGGCTGCAACAGGGGCTGTGCAACCGGTGTCGAATTGGATGTGACTGCTGGTGTAGACCATGCGCTCCAATTCCCAGAGCCTGGAGTCGAATATTCCGGTTGGCCACTGCCTTGGGCTGTCTGGTAAGTGTCCGGGCTCAAGGTCCCACTCGTGAAACTGCTGCTGGCGGTGGGAGGGCCGTTGCCGGAGAAGGCCTCGGTTGGGGTCGCGGTGTTGATCCAGGCAGAGGTTGTGTACGGGCTGGTGCTTCTGGATGTCTCAACACCGTCGGTGGTCACGACCGTCTCGGTGTAGGACCTGATAGCAGATTGAGGTGTTGTACGGGTTAAGGTTTGCGTCTCGGTGTAGCGTTGATTTGTGCGGGTAGTGACGAGATACTTTCCACGGTTCGGCCCGGAGGTTCTCGGCGTCGAAGAAACAGTGACGGAGGTGCGCGTCCAGTCTCTGGTGTGCGTCTGGGCGGAAGATGCGTTCTGAGTCAGAGCCACGGTGTAAGGCGTTACCGTCGTGATGATCACCTGTGTGTCGTCCCGCATCGGGCGATCTTCGCTGCCGTCTTGCTGTCCGATTTCACTGGTGCCATTGAGCTTCAGACCTTTCGTCTTGTTCCAATAGCCGTCCGTAGAAAGCAGTGCGTAGTTGCGTTGGCAGGAATACTGGATGGGATCGTAGTTCTGGCCAGGAGCTTTATTGGCGAAGTAGCGCCCCGCCTTGGACAAGGCTGAGCGCAAGGGTGTCCAGCCGTTCGGCGAGGCGTTGTAGAGGCTCCTGTAGAAGTTGGTCTTTTGGTCGCTGTCGAAATCCTTGATGTCCCGAAAGTAGTTGTCGCCATCTACTGCGGTTCCATCGCTGATCGTGCTGAAGCCCACGCGATAGCTCGAGTCGAGCACCGAGATCGCCCGCCCCATGGCTGTACGCATCAGCAGGTAGCGCTTGCGGTAATACGAGTACCAGTTGGCGTAGTTTTGAGCTTCGTCGGAAGCGCTGGTGACCGTGACAGCGGTAAAAACGCTACTCGATAAGTCAGTCGAGGTTCTGCACTCGTTGTAGAAAGTGTTCCGGACGGCGCCGCTGCTGGTGTAGACCCAGCCCATCTTGGGCTGAGTGCCGCTGTAGGTGTAGTAGTACCGGTTATTGAGGTTCGTGGTCGCACTCGACGTGTCATAACCATCGACACGTGCCGCTGTAAAAACCGCATTGGGGTAGGACGTCCCATCAGCGTTGAGCGGTGGCGCATAGGTCATCGAAGGGTCGTAGGCCACGCCATTGCATTGCGCGGAGCGGTATCCGTACCTGCCGTTGCCACTGCCGTTGGACATTTCGTCTGGCATGTAGTCGCTGTCCATGCTTCCCGAGTCATCGAGAACGAACAACAGGTTCGGCTTGGCTTGAACCGCAGGGAGCGTCGCCAGCGGCTGATTCGAGAGGTCGGTGGGGGCCGCTTCGATCACGGGAGCGAACGACCCCAGCAGCAATGCGCAGACCATCACCGCACAGCAGATGGCCTGCCTTTGGTACTTGCGGTCGAGGACAGGGTTGGATCTATTTTTCATGGTGTTGAGTTCTCTGTGTCTCGCGCCGCAGAGGCGCTCCCTCATCAGAAATGCACAATGGTTTCGGTGAAGCTGGTGGTGTTGCGCGCGCCCAGCACACGGACCACGATGCGGTAGTAGGGGCCAGATGCGCCGCCGGGAAATGGTTGCTCGGCGTAGTTCATTTCGCCCTTCTTGCTCACGTTGGCGCCGCCGCCTGAAATCGGTTTGGCGCAACTGATGCTCGCGTCGGTGACGTAGTTGCCCGGTTTGGAGCACAGCCTGAAGATGACGAATCGGGCGTTGTTGCTGTTGATGACGCCGGCATCCGCAGTGGTGACGGTGCAACCGTTGTATGTGCCCGTTGTGGCGGACTGGCAGGTGTTGCCGTCCCAGTCGATCAATTGGCGGTTGTTGCTGGCCGCGAGTTGCCGGCCGGTGACATCGATGGGCGGCTTTGCCGTGACCCCATCGGCAGCAAACTCCTGCGTGCTGGCGTAGTAGCCGTTCGACGCGGCATCGGTGTTCAGACTGGCGCTGTTGGCGGTCAACCAGTCAATTGCCTGGCGCGCGGCCTGGTCTGCTGCAGAGGTGGCATCCTGCTTGAAGCCCATATTTCCCAGCAGCAGCGTGCTGGTATCCACCGAGCGCACCAGTGCCAACGTTGCAAGCAAAAGTGCAACCAGGGTCAGCAGGGCAAAGAGCAGTGAGACACCGCGTTGTGCGCGCTGGCGCGGGGCAAGATTCAAAGATCTGATTTGCATGGCGATGGCTCAGGAATTCCAGAGGACGTTGCGCAGCGGCACGATCGTGTCGTAGACCTTGAAGCGGTAGTGTTGCCATTCGGCGACCTGGCTCACTCGCAGTGCAATGCACTTGCTGGTGCCGTGGCAGGTTGCGGTGCCGGCGATGGTGGCGTTGGCACCGACGTCCCATTGAGGGGCACTCGCTGTGACGATCTCTTTCTCGTACTGATTGCTGCGCGCCACCACAGCAATACGGATCGCGAGCACCTGGAGCCAGCCCGCGTTGGTGGTCGGCGTCACGTTGTCGTAGGTGTCGACGACGCCATCACCATTGGTGTCCTTGCCGTACAGGGCCTGGAGATTGACGATCTGGGGATAGAGTTCCAATGGCGGGTCAGTCAATGCTCCGTTCACCGGAGAGCGTTCGATCATCTGGAGGCTGTGGGCGCTACTGATCGAGTAGCTGCGATAGACCATCGAACCCATGTTCAGCAAATAGCTGCCCGACATGTATCCGCTCGCCGGAAATATGCTGTTCTGATTCCATTTGCTCGCAGCGGTTGCGGCGTGGGGTACGCGCGTAGGTCCCAGGGTCGTGGCCGGGGAGGTGGTGTCGTTGGTCACGCTGAAGAGCGTGCACCCCATGCCGGAACCTTGGAGTTTCGGCACGGCAATCATCATGTTGCCGACCGCGGCGCCCAAAGAGGACGCCACTTCGAAATAGTTGCTGGACTGCGGGTGCTCTTCCTTGAGAACCATAGGCACTGAAAAGTTGGTGGTCTGACCCTGCAAGACAGTGATCGTGTCCGGGGCGTTGGTGTCGGCGCCGGTGCCGTTGGTGATGACGACTGGTGCCAGCGGAAAAACGAACGACGTGCCGCCGGAGTCGTACTTCCCCGTCACTGAACAGCCGAGGGCATCCGGGCTGGCAGCCGCACCGTAGCCTGCCATCTGCACGTCGCGTTGGAGGGTGAACAGCGACAACGCACCGTTGACCTGCGCATCGCTGCCCATCGTGATGGAGCGCTTCTTGCCTTCAGCGAGCGCGAGCACCTGGCTGATGACCAGCACGGTGAGCAGTCCCAGGACGAGGCCGACCATGAGCTCGACCAGGGTGAAACCGCGCTGGGAAAGACGCCTGGAGACGGTGGATTGAAGAATGGTGCGCATCTCAGTTCGCAGCCTTGGCGACGGTTGTGTGTGTGACGTACCGATGTGTTTCACCACTCGGCATCGTCCAGCTGATGGTGACGGCGACGTCGCCAGAGGTTGCATTGACGGTGACTGCACCGGTCCCGCCAGGCAGGCTGCTGCCGACCTTGCTCTGCCATTCGCTGCATCGAGCTTGGGAGGCGCAGCCGGTGCCGTCATAGCTCGCGAGATTGGCGAGATCGGACCACATGCGGCCGTTCAGTTCGCTGGCGAGGTAAGCGGCATCGGCGCGCACCTTGGAATCGGTTTGGGCGCGTGTCATCGATGCCTGCAGGCCTACCAACCCGAGCACGCCGAGCATGAAGATCAGCAATGCCACGAGCACTTCGATCAAGGCGATGCCTCGGGCGTGTCGTGCTTGACGGGGCTTGCATCGCATCGGGCGGAGTCGGTCGGTCGCACGCACGCGATTCATTCGATTCAGCATTGGCGGGGATCCTTTGCCGCGCTGTCGACGATGGCCGGTTCGCACATGCGCACCGAGCCTGAGGGCGAAACGACGATGCGCAACGCTCTAGCGCCAGTGGTGGTTCCGGTTATGTCGATCTGGCCAATGGCGTCGGCGTTGGCAACGCGCCCAAACCCGTTGAATGTGACGCTCGTGCCTTCGGTTGAGCCATCAGTGGATTGCACAGCCACCACCGAGACTCGTCCCCCACCGTCCCCAGACGCGCGTCCGGTGACGATCATGGGGGAACTGGTCGTGGACGGCGCATCGGCGCAATGTCCCACTGGTGAATTCACACTCACGATCCAGGCGCCGCTGGCGCCCGAGAGAGAACAGTCATCGCTCAGCACCGCAGGGTCGTTGAGCGACACCAGCCAGAGCGACATGCTCTGATTGCGCCGCACAGCTTCGCCGCGCGCCAGTTGGAGCCCGTTTTGCAGTGAATCGGCGACGTTGCGGATGCGGGTGTTCTCCAGCCATGTGCCGATGCTTGGCATAGCGGCGAAGAGGATCAGCGCCAGCACCGCGATGGTGACGACCAGCTCGACCAGTGTGAAGCCGCGTTGACGCATGGTGACCGGCATGGTTCGATCAGCAGGCGCTGGTGCTGGTAAGCCAGCACGGTTGCGTCACGGTGCTACCCTTGAATTGGGTGGTGACGCGGTCTCCGTTCTGGTTGATGGTGTATGTGTGGCCGCCCGCCCGCCCAGCACTTCCCGTGGCAGTGATGACGTAGTTCTGCTGGCTGGCGGACGTCGAGCAGGTGTACCCAAAGTACTTGGCACCGGAAGGCGTGAATGCGGCCGCCGCATTGGCAGCGCAATTGGTTCCCGAGGGCCCGTAGTTCCGGTTGTCTTGGTAGTACTGCTCCATCGTCGCCCGATAGGCGGAAAGCGTATTGAACGCCTCAGGCAGTTGCCCACGTCGAACGTAGTCGTTGTAGCTCGGGAGCGCGATGGCCGCGAGGATGCCGATGACGGCCACGACGACCATGACCTCGATGAGGGTGAAGCCCTGCAAGCTGCGGTGTTGGCGGGCAGCCGTTTTCATGTCGAATCTCTGTCTGTTCATGGAGGCGTCTCTTGGCTGCCGCAGCGATGGCCGCAAGCGGCAGGCAATGGTTATTTGTGATTGTTATAGAGTGTCTATAACTGTTTCTGAATGCAAATCCACTCATCCGTCGTGCGCTGCCACTCATCGGCGGTGGTCGGTTGGCATGATTCGGGCGATGAATCGCTTTGACGCGTCCCTGTCGGCGCCTCCTTCGTCCGCATCTTCACGGGCTGCGCGGCTGGTCTGTGCCGGCCTCGTGGCTTGGCCCTTTCTTTCCCCGTTGGTGAGTGGCCCCTCGATCAATGTCTGGCAGCAACTGATGTCATGGGGCTGCGTTGCCGGGCTACTCGCGATGGCGCCGTCCGCCTTTCCCTCGAGGGGACTGAGCGCGGGGCCGGCGGTGATGGGGGTTTTCGTCGTGCTCTCCGCCGCATTGGGTCGCGGAGCCACGCTCTTGGTGCCGACCTTGGGCGTATTCGCGGGGATCGCAATGGCCGCTTGCCTCGGTGCAGGAGCGGCGCAGCACCGCGGTCCTCTACTTCGTGCATTGGCCATCGGCCTGCTCGCTGCAGGTTTGCTCAGCGCCCTTCTGGGCCTCCTCCAGTACTACGGTCTCGCGGAATTTTTGGGTCCGCTGACCTCTTCACCCACGTCCGGCCGTGGTTGGGGCAACCTGCGCCAGCGCAACCAGTTCGCGACCCTGATCAGTCTGGCTCTTGTCGCCGCGCTGTGGTGGCACGCGATGTCGGGTTCTCGACGGACCCACGGGTGGTTCGTCCCCGCAGCCGTGCTCCTGGTTGCAGCCCTGGTTGCCTCGGGATCGCGCACCGGTTTCCTGCAGTTGCTGCTGATCGCCGTCGGTGCTGCAGCTATGGCCTGGCGGGAGCGCCGAATGACGACGCAGGCTGCGGGGGACTTTCGCCTGCCAGCCCCCGCACTGCTGCTCGCCGCCATTCCACTGTACGCCGCCCTGCACTGGCTGATGCCGTACCTGGCCAGTGGCGGCGATGTCGGCCATGCAGCAACCGCCGGCACAGGCATGCTCCACCGCCTGCAACCCTCCGTAGTCACCACCGACAGCCGCGTCGTCCTCTGGCAGAACGTCCTGACCCTCATCGCCCAGCGCCCCCTCACCGGCTGGGGCTGGGGCGAACTCAGCTTCGCCCACTTCGCCACGCTGTACAGCGGCCCGCGTTTCCCCGTCATCCTCGACAACGCCCACAACCTCCCGCTGCACCTTGCAGTCGAACTGGGTATTCCGGCCGCAGTGCTGATCTGCGGCGGTTTCTTCTGGATGGTGGCGGCGGCGAAGCCGTGGCAAGAGCGCGACCCGTTGCGGCTGATGGCGTGGGGCCTGCTCGGCGTCATCCTGTTGCACAGCCTGCTCGAGTACCCGCTCTGGTACGGCCCGTTCCAGCTGGTGTTCGGCCTGTGCCTCGGCATCCTGTGGCCCGCATCGCCCCAGCGCCCGAAAGCGAACAGCAGCAGAAAACTCGCCGCCTTCGCCGCCGCAGCCTGGATCGCCCTCATCGGCTACGCCGCCTGGGACTACACCCGCATCAGCCAGATCTACCTGCCGCGCGAGGCGCGCCTGCCGGCCTACCGCGACGACACGCTCGCCAAGCTCCAGGGCTCGTGGCTGTTCTCACGCCAAGTGGATTTCGCCGAACTGACGCTCACCGCCGTCACACCGGCGAATGCCGCGCACATGCACGAACTGGCCGGGCGCGTGCTGCACTTTTCGCCCGAGCCGCGCGTCATCATGAAGTTGATCGAAAGCGCCGAACTGCTGGGGCGCGATGCCGAAGCGCAGGCGCTGGCCGCGCGCTTCCGGGTGGCGTTCCCGGCCGCTTTCGCCCGCTGGCTGGACAACCGCCCGGACGACGCGCCCGAGCTGTAGCCACGCGGGCTCAGCCCGTCGTCGCGACGTAGCTTCCCGACTTCCCGCCGTGCTTCTCCAGCACATGCACATCCGTGATCCGCATCCCGCGGTCGACGGCCTTGCACATGTCGTAGATGGTGAGCAGCGCGACCTGCACGGCGGTCAGGGCTTCCATTTCCACGCCGGTCGGGCCGACGGTCTCGACGGTCGCGGTGCAGGCCACCTGCGGCGCCTGGCCGCCCTCGGCGAGCGCGAAGGCCACGGCCACGCGGGTCAGCGCGAGCGGGTGGCACAGCGGGATGAGGTCGCTGGTCTTCTTGGCGGCCTGGATGCCGGCGATGCGCGCGATGCCCAGCACGTCGCCCTTCTTGGCGGTGCCCGATTCGATCAGCGCGAGCGTCGCGGGCTGCATCTCGATGCGGCCGGTGGCCACGGCCACGCGGTGGGTGGCGGGCTTGGCCGCCACGTCGACCATGTGGGCCTGGCCTTGGGCGTCGAAGTGGGTGAGGGTGCTCATCGGTGAACGTTCGTTTTGAAGGTGCATCATACGAGCCCGAGCCACAGACGAGGAATGCCGCGCTTGACTCCTTCTTCCCCCAAGAAAACCCGCCCGACGCCCTTCCGGCATGCGGTGTGTGCTACCTTTTTGATAGCTTCCCAGGTGCTGCTGCCGGCCCCCGCGCTGGCGCAGGTGCAGCAGATCCTGCCGGGCCTCGGCGACGGTGGCGAGATGACGGCGAGTGCCGAGCGCCGTCTTGGCGACCAGATCGTGCGAGAGCTGTACCGCGACACCGACTACATCGACGACCCGGTGATCGCCGCCTACGTGCAGGACATCTGGCAGCGCTTGCTGGAGGCCGCACGCGCGCGCGGCGAGCTCACGCCCGAACTCGACGAGCGCTTCGCCTGGACGATCCTGCTGGGGCGCGACCGCAACATCAACGCCTTCGCGCTGCCGGGCGGCTACCTCGGGCTGAACCTGGGGCTGCTGGCCGCGGTCGGCAGCCGCGACGAGCTGGCGACGGTGCTCGGGCACGAGCTGTCGCACGTCACGCAGCGCCACATCTCGCGCATCATGAGCAAGCAGGGCAAGCAGATGCCCTTGATGATCGCGGGCCTGATCCTCGGGATGATCGCGGCCAGCAAGAGCCGCAACTCCGACGCCGGCCAGGCGGTGATCATGGGCAGCCAGGCGCTGTTCATGCAGAACCAGCTGAGTTTTTCGCGCGACATGGAGCGCGAGGCCGACCGCATCGGCTTCGGCGTGATGACGCAGGCGGGCTTTGCGCCGCAGGGCGCCGCGGCGATGTTCGAGAAGCTGCAGTACGCCTCGCGCCTGAACGACAACGGCTCGTACCCCTACCTGCGCAGCCATCCGCTGACGACCGAGCGCATCTCGGACATGCAGGGCCGCTTTCAGTTCCGCGCCGATGCCGCACCGTCGGTGGTGCCGCTGGCAATGGACCACGCCATGGTCGCCTCGCGCGCCCGCGTGCTGACGCGCCCGGGCGTCGACGTGCTGCGGCTGTGGGTCAACGCGGCGTCGAGCGGCGAGTTCGCGGGCAGTTCACCGGCCCAGCAGGCGGGCACGCTCTACGCGGCGGCGATGGGGGCCAAGGAGCTGCGCGATTTCAAGGCGGCGCGTGCGCTGGCCGAACGGCTCGTGACCCGAACGGCCGACGACGCGGCCGCGGCCAAGCAGGCGCGCTGGCTGCAGGCCGAGATCGAACTCGCGGCCGGCGGCGCGCCTCGCGCTGCGGCGTTGCTCGACGCCAAGTCGAAGGAGCGGCCCGAGATGATCCTCGCGGCCGAAGCCGCGATCGCCCAGCGCCAGCCCGCGCCGATGGTGCCCGTGCTGCGCGATTGGGTGGCCGTCCATCCGCGCGACGCCACGGTCTGGCGCACGCTGGCCAACCTGTACGGTGCGCAGAACGACACGCTGCGCGCGGTCCGTGCCGACGCCGAGGCCAACGTGGCGATCCTCGACTATCCGGCGGCGCGCGACCGCTTCAAGGCGGCGCAAGAACTGATCCGCAAGTCGGGCGGGCCCATCGACCACTACGAGGCGTCGATCGTCGACACGCGCGCGCGCGCCGTCGACGTGCTGGTCAAGCAGCAGGCCGAGGAGCCGCCGCTGAAGTGATGATGAAGGGGAAGAGGGCGGTGCCGCCGGCGCTCAGCGCCGTGACGACAGCAGCCCGCCCAGCGCGCTCTCGATGAGCAGCCCGAGCAGCGAGTAGATCAGCGAGCCCACCAGCGCCGCAAAGAAGCCGCTCACGTGGAAGCCGCCGAGCAGGCCCGAGGCGGCCCAGAACAGCAGGGCGTTGATCACGAACAGGAACAGCCCGAGCGTGACGATGGTGACCGGCAGCGTGAGGATCACCAGCACCGGCCGCACGACCATGTTGAGCAGGCCGATCACGGCCGCCGCGAGCAGCGCCGAACCGAAGCTCTGGACCTGGACGCCGCTGTAGAGGTAGGCGACCGCGAGCAGCGCGACGGCGCTGAGCAGCCATTTGAGGAGGATGCGCATGCGCCGCAGGATACCCCACGGGCCCGCACAAAAAAAACACGCCCCGCTGCGTTGCCGCAGCGGGGCGTGTGTCGGTTCGACGGGCGTATGGCCCGGGGCTCTTACTCGGCCAGCTCGTTCGCCAGCACCAGCAGTGCGCCCATGCCCATCACGGCGCCGGGAAAGGCCCAGCCCGATTGCTTGGGCGGGGTCTGGTCGGGTGTGACCGGCTCCAGGTCGACGCCGATCTTCGGGCGGCGCGCATCGACCACGTGGGTGGCCGCGTGCTCGCGCTTGAGCTGCTGTGTCAGGTCGGTCAGCGGGCCCTTGGCCAGCACCGCCGTCACCTGGCCGCCGTTGCGTTCGAGCAGCGGCAGCATCTGCGCCTGCACCTTGCTGAACCACTTGGCGCGCCAGTTCTCGCGCGCGCTGTGGCTCACCCACTTGCTGATCCGGTGTGTCATGCGCGGTGCGCAGGCCACGAGCACCCAATGGCGCGCCACGACGTTGTCCGCATCCGGCGCCAGTTCTGCGAACTGCTCGCTGGCATAGACGGCGTCGTCGACGTAAAGAATGATCTTTTCCATGGGTGCTCTCCTTTGATAGTTAGAGTGACAGAGACCGGATTGATGCAAGAAGTTTCAGTGCGGGGCGTTTATCGACCGATGAACGCTCAGTGGGCCGGGGTGGCGGGGGCCGGCTTGCGCGAGGCCACCCACTTGCCGATCGCCAGCACCAGCAGCGCACCGAAGACGCCGGCGGCGTACTTGATGGTGTCGGTCTGCGGCACCTTCGGCACCCAGGTCCAGTTGGTCGGGTTCGCCAGTGCCGGGTCGGACACGGCCATCGTGCCGGCGATCCAGCCCAGCAGCATGCCGCCCAGCGTGATGATCATCGGGAAGCGGTCCATCAGCTTGATGACCAGCTGGCTGCCCCAGACGATGATCGGGATGCTCACGAGCAGACCGAAGATCACCAGCGGCATCTGGTGGCCTTCGCCCGCGCCTTGTGCGGCACCGGCGATGGCGATCACGTTGTCCACGCTCATCACCAGGTCGGCAATGATCACGGTCTTCACGGCACCCCAGAGCTTGTCGCTGCCGGTGATGTTGCCGTGCGCGTCGTCATGGTCGGGGGCCAGCAGTTTCACGCCGATCCACAGCAGCAGGATCGCGCCCACCAGCTTCAGGAACGGAATCGCGAGCAGCGTGAGCGCGAAGAAGATCAGGATCACGCGCAGCACGATGGCGCCGGCGGTACCCCACAGGATGCCCTGGGTGCGTTGCGCGGGCGGCAGCTTGCGGCATGCCAGCGCGATGACGACAGCGTTGTCGCCGCCCAGAAGAATGTCGATCATGATGATCTGACCGACCGCGACCCAGAATTCCGGGGTCATGAACTGTTCCATAGAGTCCTCATTGTCTTGGCAGCGCGCCCGCAGCTCCCTGGAGGGGACCACGACGGGCAGCGGCATGCCGATGCGTTTCGATTCACCCTGCGCGGGTGCGGTCGAGAGCGGGGATGCGAAGGCCGGGTGACACCGGGGACTTGCGAACGCTTCGACCAAACCTGCGCAGGTTCAAATCGAAGGTCTCGCTCGACGACAGCAGGCGCGCCGACGGGCGTCGGCGCGTGTGTCGCCCGCCAGGCCGGAAGTGTTGTGCTTCGTATTGACGACCTGACGATTCACGCTGCCCGGGGGCAGCGATCGGGAGCTACTCCCCTTCGTGGGCGGGATTAGAGCATTGAAGACAGGGCCGAGGCAACCAAAAGTTTTCTTCACATTTGAAAGCGATTCTTCTGCAGCCCGCATGCACTGGGCAAAGCACGCTCTACTTTTCGTAGCGTCCATGCCCCTAAAAAGGCGCGGGACATTGCGGGACTATGATCGCCGCTCGCTGTTTTTTCACTCTTCATGGCCGCCATCCACATCACCGACATCGAGGCCGCCATCAACCACTGGCGCGAGAAGTCTCCCTCGCCTGACGGCATCACGCTGGCGCCCGAACTGCGCGCGCTGGCCGAGGTCTACGCGCTCATGGTCTTCCACCACGAAGACGAAGTCGACGAGGTCGGCTTTCCCGCCAAGGCCTGGGCTGCCTGGCTTGACTGGTACCACAGCACGCCCGACACGCCCTGCATCGCGATCTGCTCGACGAGCCAGGGCGACGACGAGTGCAAGGGCTGCGGGCGCAGCTTCGACGAGGTGCAGTACTGGCCGGCGATGACGCCGGTCGAGAAGCGTGTCACCTGGCGCCGCATCACCATGGAAGACTCGGCCTGGCGATTCAACCGCTACGCCGAGCGCGCGCGCGAAGCCGAGCCGGCGCAGCAGCCGGCCGAGGCTGAGCCCGAGTTCGATCCCGACAACGACAAAAACTGGGCGCCCTGACCATGCGCCGCCTCGCGCAAGCGCCCAACCTCGCGATCGCGACCGTGTGGGCGCACGCCTTGCGCGAGGAGGGCGTGGCCGCCACCGTGCAGCGCGAATTCCTCGGCGCGGTCATGGGCCAGCTGCCGCCCGACCAGTGCCTGCCCGAGATCTGGATCGACGACGAATCGCAGTACGAGCTCGCGAAGCGCTTGCTGCACGAACTGCAGAACCGCCCGCAGCGCAGCTGGCGGTGCGTGTGCGGCGAGCAGGTCGAAGGCGGTTTCGAGCAGTGCTGGCAGTGCGGCGAGATGATGCCGGCCGCCTAGCTGCGCGGGTTCACTTCCAGCGCAGAAGCTCGACGTCGATGCTGTTCACGCCGTCGCCCAGCGTCAGCGTGCTTTCCTGGATCGTTGCCTGCAACTGCATACTGCGCTGCGCCAGCTTGGCGAGCGCCTGCGAGGCCTCGGTCGGCACGCGGTAGACCTTGAGGTTCTGCGGCCGCGTGAGCTTGTTCTCGATGCCGCGCCACCAGATTTCGGCCGCGTGGTTGAAGCAGTAGACGATCACCTCGTCCGCCTTGCCGCAGGCCTTGATGACGGGCTTGTCTTCCGGCTGGCCGACCTCGATCCAGATCTTGGTCTGGCCCGTGAAGTCGCGCAGCCACACGTCGGGCTCCTCGACGTTGGACAGCCCCGCGCCGAAGGCCAGCGTGCCGTCGCCGTTGCAGATGTCCTGCAGCTGGTGCGCGTTGAGCGCCAGCGCCACCAGCCGGATCATCATCCGCTCGTCGGTCTCGCTGGGGTGGCGCGCCAGGGTCAGCGCATGGTCGGCGTAGTAGCCGTGGTCGATGTCGGCAACGGCGAGGGTGGCCTTGAAGATAGTGGACTTGAGGGCCATCAGACGCGCTTTGCCAGCTCGGCCGCCTTGCCGGTGTAGCTGGCGGGCGTCATGGCCAGGAGGCGGGCCTTTTCCTCTTCCGGAATCTCCAGCGAGCGGATCAGTCCGTGCAGCGCCTCGGCCGTCACGGTCTTGCCGCGCGTGACTTCCTTGAGCTGCTCGTAGGCGCCCTGCACGCCGAAGCGGCGCATCACGGTCTGGATCGGCTCGGCCAGCACTTCCCACGAGGCGTCGAGGTCGTCGGCCAGCGCTTCTTCGTTGAGCTCCAGCTTGCCCAGCCCCGTGGCCAGGCTGGCGTAGGCCAGCGTGGCGTAGCCGAAGGCCACGCCGATGTTGCGCAGCACCGTGCTGTCGGTCAGGTCGCGCTGCCAGCGGCTGATGGGCAGCTTCTCGCTCAGGTGGCGCAGCACCGCATTGGCCAGGCCCAGGTTGCCCTCGGCGTTCTCGAAGTCGATCGGGTTGACCTTGTGCGGCATGGTCGACGAGCCGATTTCGCCCTTCTTCAGGCGCTGCTTGAAGTAGCCCAGGCTCACGTAGCCCCAGATGTCGCGCGAGAAGTCGACCAGGATCGTGTTGACGCGCGCCACGGCATCGAACAGCTCGGCCATGTAGTCGTGCGGCTCGATCTGGATGCTGTACGGCTGGAAGCTCAGGCCCAGGCCCAGCGGCGCGGGCGTCTCGACAACCTTGCGGCTGAAGGCTTCCCAGTCGAACTCGGGCCAGGCGGCCAGGTGCGCGTTGTAGTTGCCGACGGCGCCGTTCATCTTGCCGAGCAACTGCACGGCGGCGATTTGCGCGCGGGCCTTGGTCAGGCGCACCGCCACGTTGGCGATTTCCTTGCCGACGGTGGTCGGGCTGGCGGTTTGGCCGTGCGTGCGCGAGAGCATCGACACGTCGGCGAACTGGTGCGCCATTTCGCGCAGCTTGGCGATCAGGCCGTCGATGGCCGGCAGCACCACGGTGTCGCGCGCGGCCTGGATCTGCAGGGCGTGGCTGGTGTTGTTGATGTCTTCGCTGGTGCAGGCGAAGTGCACGAATTCGGCGGCGGCCAGCAGCTCCGGCCGGGCTTCGAACTTCGACTTGATCCAGTATTCGACGGCCTTCACGTCGTGGTTGGTGGTCTTCTCGATGTCCTTGATGGCCAGTGCGTCGGCCTCGGAAAAGTGCGACACCAGCCCCATCAGGTACTTGCGCGCGCCGCCCGTGAGGGGCTTGAACTCGGCAAAGCCGCAGTCGGACAGCGCAATGAACCAGGCCACCTCCACCTGCACGCGACGGTGCATATAGCCCTGTTCGCTCATCAGCGGGCGCAAGGCCGCGAGTTTGGCCGCATAGCGGCCGTCAAGGGGGGAGAGGGCGGAGACGGTGGAAAAGCTCATGCCCGAATTTTAGGCGGCCCCCGGCGGGTCGCGCCGCGGGGGAATTGGGGCGGCGACTTTTTCCCTTCACCTAAAATGCCTGCGAACAAACGTTAACAAACGATATGGGGAGAGAGCCTTCATGAAACTGATCGGATCCGCCGCCAGCCCTTATGTGCGCAAGGTGCGCGTGGTGCTGGCCGAAAAGCGGCTCGACTACCAGTTCGTGATCGAAGACGTCTGGTCCGCCGACACCACGATCGCCCATTCGAACCCGCTGGGCAAGGTGCCGTGCCTGATCATGGAAGGCGGCGAGGCGATGTTCGACTCGCGCGTCATCGTCGAGTACATCGACACCCTGTCGCCCGTGGGCAAGCTCATTCCGCAGCAAAGTCGCGAACGCGCCGAGGTCAAGACCTGGGAAGCGCTGGCCGACGGCGTCATGGACGCCGGCGTGCTCTGGCGCCTCGAAGCCACCTGGACCGGCCGCGCCGACGGCGAGCGCAGCGCCGCCTGGATCGAGCGCCAGCGCGTCAAGGTCGAGGCCGGCGTGGCCGCCATGGCCAAGGGCCTGGGCGACAAGCCCTTCTGCAGCGGCATCCACCTGAGCCTGTCGGACATCGCGGTCGGCTGTGCGCTGGGCTGGCTGGGGCTGCGTTTTCCCGAGATCGACTGGCGCGGCGAACACGCCAACCTGGCCCGGCTGTACGACAAGCTCATGCTGCGGCCGAGCTTCATCGACACCCAGCCCTGAAACGACAAAGCGCCCCTTGAGGCGCTTTTTTCATGGGCCGTTCGGGCCACCACGTGCCGGAAGGTCGGCGGGGCGCTGCGTCATCGCGGGCCCCGCTTGCGGCGGGAAGACAAAAATGCTGCGAGGCGCCCCGACACGAAGGAGGGAGGGAGGGAGGAGGAGAAGAATCGCCTCGGGATTTCAACCGGACGGCAGGCGCCCGGAAGACCTCGCAACATGAAAACATGTGGGCATTTGCCGCCCACGCTCAAGTATGAGCGCGGCTCCGGTGCCCGGTTCCCGGTCGAGTGGTAAACGTTTGTGACTCAAAGTTCACATTGCAGGGGCTGCGTCGCGTATCGCTGCAGCCCGGTGCATGCGTCAATCGCCCGCCTTGTCCTGATTCGGCCCGAGCTGTTTCTCGATGACGTTCACAAAGCCGGTTTCGTCCGGCGCCGTCATGCTCGACCAAGCCTGCACCACCTTGCCGTCGCGCCCGATGAGGTACTTGTAGAAGTTCCACTTCGGCGTCGTGCCCGAGGCCTGCGCCAGCTGCTTGAACAGCGGGTTGGCGTCGGTGCCGCGCACGGCCGACTTGGCGAACATCGGGAATTTCACGCCGAAGGTGCTTTCGCAGAAGTCGGCGATTTCCTTGTTGGAACCCGATTCCTGCGAGAAATCGTTCGACGGGAAGCCCAGCACCACCAGGCCGCGGGCGCGGTACTTCATGTCCAGCGCCTCCAGCCCCTTGTACTGCGGGGTGAAGCCGCAAAAGCTGGCCGTGTTGACCACCAGGACCACTTTGCCGGCGTACTGGCAAAGGTTCTGGGGTTTTTCGTCCTGCAGCCGCGGGAAGCTGTGCTGCAGGATCGCCGGGCACCCGGCGGCGCTACCCACCGCGGGCGCGGCAGGGGCGGCAGGCGCCGTCTGGGCACCCGCCGACAGGGCGGCGGACAGGCCCGCCACGAGGGAAAAGGCCGTGGCGCCACGTCGCAGCGTCGAGAATCGGGCAGGGGTTCGCATGACGGGCTCCTGGATCGAAAAAGGGGGGTGTGAATCTATGGCGCAAGCGCGCGCGTAAGCACATCATCGCGCGTCTGTCACGGGCGCGCCAAACGGCCCGATTAAAATCGGCGGCCATTGAAAGACTTTGATGCTCTACCCGGAACTCTTCAGACAACTCGAATCCGTCCGCTGGGACATGGACAAGGACATCCCCTGGCAGTCGTTCGACGCTTCCTTGCTGACCGAAGAGCAGGCCCAGACCATCAAGATGAATGCCATCACCGAGTGGTCGGCGTTGCCGGCCACCGAGATGTTCCTGCGCGACAACCGGCACGACAGTGACTTTTCGGCGTTCATGTCGATCTGGTTCTTCGAAGAGCAGAAGCACTCGCTGGTGCTCATGGAGTACCTGAAGCGCTTCAGCCCGCAGCACGCGCCCACCGAGCAGGAACTGCACGAGGTGCGCTTCGACTTCGACCCGGCGCCCCCGCTCGAAACCCTCATGCTGCACTTCTGCGGCGAGATCCGCCTCAACCACTGGTACCGCCGCGCCGCCCAGTGGCACACCGAGCCGGTCATCAAGCACATCTACACCACGCTGAGCCAGGACGAAGCCCGCCACGGCGGCGCCTACCTGCGCTACATGAAGCGCGCCATGGAAAAGTTCGGCGACGAGGCCCGCGCCGCCTTCACCAAGGTCGGCGTGCTCATGGCCAGCGCGCGCCGCACCGCCCAGGCGCTGCACCCGACCAACCTGCACGTGAACAAGGCGCTGTTCCCGAACGACACCATCCAGAGCCGCATGCCCGACCCCGACTGGCTCGAGCACTGGCTGGACAAGCAGATCAAGTTCGACGCCGTCTGGGAAACCAAGGTCGGCGAGCGCATCCTGCACAACCTGAGCCTGTTGATGAACCGCAGCTTCAAGACCGTGCAGGAACTCAACCGCTACCGCAAGGAAGTCTCGGCCACGCTGGGCCCCAAGCCCGAATACCAGGGCGCCTGAGCCGCCCCCAGACTTCGATGAAATCGCCCCGCATGCCGGGGCGATTTTTTTTGGCCGCGGGCTGTCACAGCGCGCTGGCGTCAAACGTCTAATCGGGCATGGACGACCCGACCCTCACCTTCGACAGCCACCGCCGCCGCCTCCAGGGCATCGCCTACCGCATGCTCGGCTCCGTGGCCGAGGCGGAAGAGGTGGTGCAGGACGCCTGGCTGCGCTGGCACGAGGCCGACAAGGCCAGTTTCGACAGCGCCGAAGCCTGGCTCGTGACCGTCGTCACGCGCCTGTCGATCGACCGGCTGCGCAGCGCCAAGGTCCAGCGCGAGCACTACATCGGCCCGTGGATGCCCGAGCCCACGCTCACCGGGTCGCCCGACACGCCCGAGGAAACGCTCGAGCGCGTCGACAACATCTCCGTCGCCTTCCTGGCCGTGCTCGAGCGCCTCGCGCCCGAGGCGCGCGCCGCCTTTCTCATGCGCGAAGTGTTCGACGCCGACTACGACGAGATCGCCCAGACCCTCGGCAAGAGCGAGGCCGCCTGCCGCCAGTTGGTGCACCGCGCCAAGGCGCAGGTGCAGGAGGCCCGTCCGCGCTTCCAGGTGTCGCGCGACACCCACCAGCGGCTGCTGCGCGCCTTTGCCGACGCCGCCGCGCGCGGCAGCATGCAGGACCTGAAGCTGCTGATGGCCGAAGACGTGGAACTCATCGGCGACGGCGGCGGCAAGGTGCAGACCTTCAGCAAGATCCTGCGCGGCAGCCAGCGGCTGGCGCAGCTGTACTACTCGCTCTGGCGCCGCATGGGCGCCGGCGTGCGCATGGAACTGGTCGAACTTAACGGCGAGCCCGGCATGCTGCGCTTTCTCGACGGCGAACTCGAGTCGGCCCAGACCTTCGAGATCGAGGGCGAGCGCATCGTGCGCATCCGTGCCCAGCGCAACCCCGACAAGCTGGCGCGCATCGCGCAGCTGTTCGCCGCGAAGCGGGGCGACTGAAAAAATAATGCGCGCGGCCTGTCACAGGGCCGATGGCTGGCGCGTCTTCAGGGTGTAGCAAGCAGATTTCGCTTTTCTTCCTTCAACCACCCTGGAGTACATCTCATGAGCCAAGCCCCCGCCCTCCGTCTCGCCTGGACCAAGTTCGCCCCGAAGTCCTTCCAGGCCATGATCGCCGTCAACGGCAGCTTCGAGTCGAGCACGCTCGGCAAGGTGCTGATCGACCTCGTCTTTGCGCGCGTGTCGCAGATCAACGGCTGCGCTTACTGTCTCGACATGCACGTGCGCGACCTGCGCGTACAGGGCGAAGACTGGCAGCGCATCAACAGCCTTGCCACCTGGCGCGAGGTGAGCCTCTTCAACGAACGCGAGCGTGCGGCGCTTGACTGGGCCGAAACGCTCACGCGCCTGGCCGACCACCACGCCGATCGCGATGCCGAGTACGAAGCCCTGAAGGCCGTGTTCAGCGACCAGGAAATCGTCGAGCTTTCGCTCGCCGTGGCGCAGATCAATGCTTGGAACCGCCTCGGCGTGGGCCTGCGTTCGCAGGTCGTGGCCAAGGCGATGCCCTGAGCTTCAGCGCCGCTCCACCACCATCGGTGCGATGCGCAGGCTGTCGCGCAGCTGCGTGACGGCCTCGCCCGCCGCATTGCGCGACGGGAACGGGCCGGCCTGCAGGCGGTGCGTGCCGGCTTCGCTGAACACGCGCAGCTGCGGTGCCAGCGTGGGCAGTCCGCGTGCGGCCTGGTTTCTCAGGCTCTCGGCGCCGTCGCGTTCGCGAAACGCGCCGAGTTGGACCCAGAAGCCGGAAGCGGCGGATGAAGAAAGCGTCGACGGTGCCGCGGGCGCCGCGAGCGGGGCCAGCGGCGCGAGGTCGGTCACCACCATCGCTTCGCGCGGGCCGGCCGGTGCCTCGGGCTCCGACGGCGCAGCAGCCATCACGGGCGTCTGCGGTGTCACGGGCATCGTCGCTGCAGGCGCGGCAGCGGCCGTCATCGCGACCGGCGCGACCCAGGCCGATGGCACGGCCACCGGTGCCGCCGCCACCCGAACGGGTGCGGGCGCTGGCGCTCGCGCAGGCGCCGCCGCATAGGCCGTGCCCGCGTCGCGGCGCCAGGCGCCGGTGCGGATGTCTTCATTGGTGATGCGCTCGATCTCCACCGGCGCCACGCCGCGCAGCAGGTCCAGCTTCAGCGCCGCCGTGTAGCTCAGGTCGATCACGCGGCCGTCCACGAAGGGGCCGCGGTCGTTCACGCGCACGATCACTTCGCGCCCGTTGGCCGGGTTGCGCACGCGCACGTAGCTCGGCAGCGGCAGCGTCTTGTGCGCGGCCGTCATGGCGTACATGTCGTAGGGCTCGCCGCTGGCGGTCGAGGCTGCGTGGAACTTGCGGCCGTACCACGAGGCGATGCCCGATTCGCGGAACGGCCGGTCGTCGGTGATCGGCTGGTAGCCGCGGCCCAGCACCGTGTAGGGCTTGCTGGTGCCGCCGCTGCTGCGGATGGCCTCGATGCGGGGCTCGGCGTCGGGCACGCGGTCGAGGTCCGAGGGGATGTTGCTGCCGGGGCCGTCGCGGCCGCTGGCGACGCCGCCACCGCTGCTTCGCGGTCCGCTGGCGCAGCCGGCCAGCACGAGCGCGGCGGCCAGGGCGCAGGCCGTCAGCGCGCGGGAAGCGAGCGTGCCGTCAGCCAAAGACCGCCTTCCACAGCGCCAGCATGGCGTCGCGCTCGGCGCTCAGGGCGGGCGGCGTGACCTGTGTCGGCTCTTCGTTCAGGCGTGCGCGGTGCTGCACGCGGCGCAGCTCGCGGTAGGCCTTGGCCGCGTCGCGGCCCACGCCTTCGGGCAGCAGGCCGGCCTGTTCGGCGCGCAGCAGCAGCGCGATGTTGCCCAGGTTGGGAATCAGCTCGGGGTGCGCGCCCGAGGCCGACAGCACCAGGAACTGCACCGCGAACTCGGCATCGACCATGCCGCCGGGGCTGTGCTTCACGTCGAAGCGGTCGGCCTTCACGGGGCGGGCGCCGCGCAGCTTGTTGCGCATGCCGATGATCTCGGCCTTCAGCGACTCGCGGTCGCGCGGGGCCACCATCACGGCCTCGCGCACCTGGTCGAAACGCGCGCCCAGTTCGGCGCCGTGGTCGGCGCTGCCGAGCACGAAGCGCGCGCGCGTCATGGCCTGGTGCTCCCAGGTCCATGCGGTGTTGCTGCCGCGCCCGAGCTGGTACTTTTCGTAGGCCTCGAAGCTGGTGGTGAGCAGGCCCGAGTTGCCGTTGGGCCGCAGCGCGGTGTCGATCTCGAACAGGTCGCCCTCGCGCGTTTTCACCGTGAGCCAGTTGATGAGCTTGCGCACGTAGGCCGCATAGACCTCGCCGGCGCGCTCGTCGTCGTCGTCGTAGACGAACACGATGTCCAGGTCGCTGCCGTAGCCCAGCTCTTTGCCGCCCAATTTGCCGTAGCCGATGATCGCGAACTGCGGCACCTCGCGGTGCCGGTTGCGCACATGCGGCCAGCACCAGCGCGCGGTCACACGCAGCGTGGTGTCGGCCAGCGCACTCAGGTCGTCGGCCACCTGCTCGACGGTGATGCGGCCGTCCACGTCGCGCGCCAGCGTGCGGAACACTTCGGCGTGGTGGGCGTGGCGCAGCAGGTTCAGCAGGCGCTCTTCGTCGGCTTCGCCGGTGCGCGTGAGCGAGGTGTGGCGCGCTTCGAGTTCACGCTCGAATTCGTCGGCGATGAAGCGGCCCGAGAGCATCTCGTCGCTTGCGAGTTCGTCGATCACGCCGGGGTGCTGCATCAAATAGCGTGCCGGCCATTTCGCGGCGCCCAGCAGGCGCAGCAGGCGCTCCTGCACGGCGGGGCGTTCGACCAGCAGCGCCAAATAGCTCTCGCGGCGCATCAGCGGCTCGATCCAGTCGGCCCAGCGCATCGCGGCGTCGACGTGGCGCGGCGTTTGTCCTGCGCCGTCGCCGTCGGGCTCCTTCAGCCACTGGCCGGTGCGTTGCACCAGTTGGCGCAGGCGGCCCCGGGTTTCTTCGCGCAGGGCGAGCACGCGCGGCGTTTCGCACCAGTCGCGGATGCGCTCGGCAAACACGGGCGGCAGGTCGTCGAGCAGGTCGGCCAGGTCGGCGGGCGCGGCCGATTTCTTGCCGTTGCACTTGCCGTTGCAGGGCTTTTCGCCGCCCAGCAGCTTGTCGAATTCCTGCGCAACGAACTCGCGGTGCGTGTCGAGCTGTTCAAGGAAGGGGCAGCAGTCGGCATAGCCCATCGACTGCGCGATCCAGCGCAGGTCGTCGTCGTTGACCGGCAGCACGTGGGTCTGCTGGTCGTCCAGGTACTGGATGCGGTGCTCCACGCGGCGCAGGAACTCGTAGGCCGCGGCCAGCGTGTCGGCCGTGTCCTGCGGCATGAGGTTGGCGCGCGCCAGCCGTTGCAGCGCGTCGAGCGTGGGGCGCGTGCGCAGCTCGGGGAACTGGCCGCCGCGCACCACCTGCAGCAGCTGCACGGTGAATTCGATTTCGCGGATGCCGCCGCGCGAGAGCTTCACGTCGTTGGCGCGCTCGGGGCGTCCGGCGCTGCGGCGCGCCGACTGCTCGCGGATCTGGCGGTGCAGGATGCGCAGCGAGTCGAACACGCTGTAGTCGAGGTAGCGGCGGAACACGAAGGGCAGCACCACGGTGCGCAGCGCCTGCGCCTGGCCGCCGAGCACCACCTCGCGCGGCGCGACCACGCGGCTCTTCATCCAGGCAAAGCGCTCCCACTCGCGGCCCTGCACCTGGAAATATTCTTCGAGCGCATCGAGCGAGACCACGCTGGGCCCCGAGTTGCCGTTGGGCCGCAGCGCCAGGTCGACGCGGAACACGAAGCCGTGCTCGGTCACGTCGCCCACCAGCGCATAGATGCGCTTCACGGCGCGCGCAAAGTACTCCTGGTTCGACAGCTTGCCGCGCCCGTCGGCATCGCCGGCCGTGTCGCCGTCGACGTCGTACAGGTAGATGAGGTCGATGTCGCTCGACACATTGAGCTCGCGCGCGCCAAGCTTGCCCATGCCGATCACCCACAGCTGCGAGCGCTGGCCTTCGGGGCCGAGCGGCGCGCCGTGCTGGGCGTCGAGTTCGTGGCAGGCGTCCTGGCAGGCGATGTCGAGCGCCAGTTCGGCCAGCTCGGTCACGGCCGTGGTCACCACGGCGAGCGGGGCCTGCTGGTCGCAATCGAGTGTGACCAGGCGTTCCATGACGAGCTGGCGCACGATGCGCAACGCATCGCCCACGGCCACGCCGCGCGTGCGCAGTTCGTCGTAGGCGACGGTCATCGATTCGCGCCGGGGCTCGCCGGGCGGCAGCAGATCGAGCTCGGCCGCATAGCGGCGACGCAGTCGCTGGACGAATCGGGACTTGGAAGAAAACGCGGAAAGCGTCGGATTGGATGGCAACTGATTCACACTGGTGTGGGTTGGCGCGGAACCCGGCTCTAGGCTGGCGGTCATAATTCCCGACACAGCGCGACCCTCAATGAACGACACGGCGTCTTCCCCTTCACGTCTGCTCCAAATCACCGCTGTGACAGCGCGCTGGCTATTGGGTCTGCTCTTCGCTGCGTGGCTTCTGCTGGCGCTGTCAGTCGTGGTCCTGCACGCGTGGATTGTGCCGCGAATCGGCGATTTTCGCGGTGCACTCGAGGCGCAGGCTAGCAAGGCCATCGGTGTCCCGGTGCGCATCGGCGCCATCACCGCCCGTTCCGAAGGGCTATTTCCGGCCTTCGAATTGCGCGACGTGGTGCTGCAGGACGCAGACAAACGCGAGGCCCTTCGCCTCGTGCGGGTGGTGGCGAGCGTGTCGCCGCGCTCGCTGTGGCGCCTGAATTTCGAGCAGCTCTACATCGAGGGCCCGCAGCTCGACGTGCGTCGCGACACTCAGGGAAAACTCCATGTGGCTGGATTGCACATGGAGACCGACACCACCGGAGAGACCCGCGCCGCCGACTGGTTTTTCGCGCAGCGCGAGTTCGTCATCGAAGGCGGCACCGTGCGCTGGACCGACGAGCAGCGCCGCGCCGAACCCCTGCTGCTGACCGACGTGCGCTTCGTGTCCCGCAACGGCTCGCGCCGCCACGGCCTGCGGCTGGACGCCACGCCGCCGGCCGGCTGGGGCGAGCGTTTCACGCTGCGCGGCCAGTTCCGCCAGCCGCTGCTGTCGATCCGCAGCGGCCACTGGCAGACCTGGGACGGCCAGCTCTATGCCAACCTGCCCTACATCGACGTCACCCGTCTGGGCCAGTACGTCTCGCTCGATGCGCGCATCCGCGAAGGCAACGGCGCGCTGCGCCTGTGGGCCGACGTGAACGACGGACGCATCGTCGGCGGCGCCGCCGACCTCGGACTGAACCGCATCGACGCCTCGCTCGGCAAGGGGCTGGAGCCGCTGGTGCTGCGCGCCGTCACCGGCCGGCTGGCGGGGCAGCTGAACGCCGAGACCTTCGAGTTCTCGACCACCGCGCTGCAGTTCGACACCGTCGACGGCCTGCGCTGGCCCGGCGGCAACCTGTGGCTGCAGCACACGCCGGCCAAGGGCCGCACGCCCGAGCACGGCGCGCTGAAGGCCGACCGGCTCGACCTCGCGGCGCTGGCCCTCATCGCCGACCGCCTGCCGCTGGGCGAGGCCACGCACCGCGTGCTGGGCGCCTATGCGCCGCGCGGCCTGGTCGAGCGCATCGACATGAACTGGCAGGGCGCGCCCGACGCGATCGCGCGCTACCAGGCCAAGGGCCGGATCAGCGGGTTGCGCGTGGCGTCGCAGCCGGCCCCGGCCGCACCGGTCGCGTCGAGTACGCCGCCACCGGCGGGCGCCGCCACCACGCCGCCCCGCGTGCACCCCGGCACGCCCGGCCTCAGCGGCGCCACGCTCGACTTCGACGCCAGCCACACCGGCGGCACCGCCATGCTGGCCATGGCCAAGGGCACGCTCGAATTCCCCGGCGTGTTCGAAGACCCGGTGATCCCCATCGACCGGCTCTCGACCCAGCTGCAGTGGAAGCTCGACAACGGCGCCATGCAGGTGCAGGTGTCGAAGCTGCGCTTCGCCAACGCCGACGCCGAAGGCGAGGCAGAGGCCCACTGGCGCACCAGCGATCCGGTCACCTCGAGCAGCCGCGCGCAGCACCCCGGCGTGCTCGACCTGCAAGGCAAGCTCACGCGCGCCGACGGCACCCGCGTGTTCCGCTACCTGCCGCTGGACATTCCGCAGCACACGCGCGACTACGTGCGCGAGTCGGTCGTCAAGGGCACGGCCAGCACGGTCGATTTCCGCGTGCGCGGCGACCTGTACGACATGCCCTTCATGGACCCCAAGCAGGGCGAGTTCCGCATCGCGGCCAAGGTGTCGGACGTGCACTACGCCTACGTGCCGCCATCGCTCGCCGCGGCCACGGCCGCCACCACAACCCCAGCGTCGCGCACCGGCCCGCCCGCCGCGCCGCCGCCCGTGTGGCCGGCGCTCACGGGCGTGTCGGGCGAGCTGGTCTTCGAGCGCGCGGGCATGCTGGTGCGCAACGCGCGCGGGCGCATCGCGGGCGCGCCCGGCGTCGAGGTCACGAAGGCCGAGGCGCAGATCGCCGACATGTCGCACCACGCCGCGCTGCTGCGCGTCGACGCGCAGGCCAAGGGCCCGCTGGGCGAAGTGCTGCGCGCGGGCGCGCCGCTGGCCGGCGAGGCCGGGCCTTTCCTGCAGCGCGCGCGCGCCACCGGTTCGGCCGACTACAAGCTGCACCTCGACCTGCCGCTGGACAACGTCGACAACACCAAGGTGCAGGCCACCGTGACGTTGGCCGACAACGAGCTGCAGCTGGTGCCCGAGGCCCCGCCGTTCACGCAGGCGCGCGGCACGCTCAGCTTCACCGACACCGGCTTCTCTCTGGCCGGCGTGCAGGCCCGCCTGCTGGGCGGTGATGTGCGCGTCGAAGGCAAGGGCCGCTTCAGCGGGCCGCAGCGCGAACTGGCGCTGAAGGCGCAGGGCACGGTCAGCGCCGAGGGCCTGCGCGGCGCGCGCGAGGTCGACTGGCTCGCGCGGCTGGCCAGGCAGGCCACCGGCAGCGCGCCGTATGCCGCCACCTTCTCGATGCGCGACGACACGCCCGAGTTCTCCCTCACCAGCAGCCTGCAGGGGCTGGCGCTGAACCTGCCCACGCCGCTGGTCAAGACCGCCGAAGAACAGATGCCGCTGCGCATCGAAAAGAAGGTGCTCATGCGCGACGCCCGCCACGTCGCCACGCAAGACCAGCTGACGCTCGAACTCGGCCGCGTCGGCGCGGTGCAGTACGTGCGCGAACTCTCGGCCACGGGCGAGGCGCGCGTGCTGCGCGGCGGCATCGGCATCGGACTGGCACCGGGCGAGACGGCGCTGCCGCCCGACCGCGGCGTGTTCGCCAACGTCAACGTCGCCAAGCTCGACATGGGCGCCTGGCAGACGCTGGTGGGCACCAGCGCCGCGGCCGCTGCCGGCGGCGAGCGCGCCGACGATCCCGACCTGGCCTACCTGCCCACGCGCATCGCGGTGCGCGCGCAGCAGCTGGGCATCGCGGGGCGCACCCTGCACAACGTGGTGCTCGGCGGCACGCGCGAAGGCGCGCTGTGGCGCGCCAACGTCGACGCCAGCGAATTGAGCGGCTACGCCGAGTACAGCCACAGCCAGGACGGCCGGCTCTATGCGCGGCTGGCGCGCCTGAAGATCGCGCCGACCGAGGCCACGCAGGTCGAGACCTTGCTCGACGAGCAACCCGGCACCTTGCCGGCGCTGGACATCGTGGTCGACGACTTCGAGCTGCTGGGCAAGCGCCTGGGCCGCGCCGAGATCGACGCCGTCAACCGCGGCGGGCGCGAGTGGCTGCTCAACAAGCTCGCCTTCAGCGTGCCCGAAGCCACCTTCACCGCCAAGGGCACCTGGGCGGCGCCGGCGGGCGGCGGCGCAAGCGCCGGCCAGCGCCGCACCACGGCCATGAACTTCAAGCTCGACATTGCCGACGCCGGCGACCTGCTCACGCGCTTCGGCATGCCGGGCGTCCTGCGGCGCGGCAAGGGGCGGCTCGAGGGCGAGGTCAACTGGCGCGGCTCGCCGTTCTCGCTCGACTACCCGAGCCTGGGCGGCCAGTTGCAGGTCGACGTGGAGCAGGGCCAGTTCCTCAAGGCCGATCCGGGCCTGGCCAAGCTGCTGGGCGTGCTGAGCCTGCAGGCGCTGCCGCGCCGACTCACGCTCGACTTCCGCGACGTGTTCAGCCAGGGCTTCGCCTTCGACTTCATCCGCGGCGACGCCAGGATCAACAAGGGCATCGCCAGCACCAACAACCTGCAGATGAAGGGCGTCAACGCCGCCGCGCTCATGGACGGCTCGGCCGACATCGTGCGCGAGACGCAGAACCTGCGCGTGGTGGTGGTGCCCGAAATCAACGCCGGCACCGCCGCGCTGGTGGCCACGGCCATCAACCCGGCCATCGGCCTGGGCACCTTCCTCGCGCAGTGGGTGCTGAGCAAGCCGCTCGCGGCCGCCGCCACGCAGGAGTTCCACATCGAAGGCACCTGGGCCGATCCGAAGATCGCCAAGGTGCCGCGCTCGCTGCAGCTGCCCGGCCTGCCGGGCACGTCGGGCGCACCCGCGGCCGGCGACGGCAGGAAAACGGAGACCACGCAATGAAAGTCGCAGCCATCCAGATGGTGTCCGCCATCACCCGCGAAGCCAACCTCGTGCGGGCCCACGCCCTGCTCGGGCAGGCGGCGCGCGACGGTGCCGAGCTCGCGGTGCTGCCCGAGTATTTCTGCATGATGGGCGCGCGCGACACCGACAAGCTCGGCCTGCGCGAGACCGCCGGCGCGGGCACCGTGCAGGGCTTCCTGGCCGATGCCGCGCGCGAGTTCGGCCTGTGGATCGTCGGCGGCACGCTGCCCATCGAGAGCGACGACGCCGACCACGTCTTCAACAGCTCGCTGGCCTTCTCGCCCGAAGGCAAGTGCGTGGCGCGCTACGACAAGATCCACCTGTTCTTCTTCGACAACGGCACCGAGCGCTACGACGAGCGCCGCGTCATCGCGCCGGGCGCGCAACCCGTGGTGTTCGACCTGCCGTCGCGCGACGGCCACAGCTGGCGCGTGGGCATGAGCGTCTGCTACGACCTGCGCTTTCCCGAGCTGTACCGCGCGCTGGCGGGGCAGGGCGCCGACCTGCTGCTGGTGCCCAGCGCGTTCACGCGCACGACCGGCGCCGCGCACTGGGAGGTGCTGCTGCGCGCCCGCGCCATCGAGAACCTGGCCTGGGTGGTCGCGCCCGCGCAGGGCGGCTCGCACGAGAACGGCCGCCAGACCTGGGGCCAGTCGCTGGTCATCGACCCCTGGGGCACGGTGGTGGCGCAGCAGGCCGTCGAAGAGGGCGTGGTGCTGTTCGACCTCGACGCCCGCCAGGTCGAGCGCACGCGTGCCCAGTTGCCCGCGCTGTCGCACCGCGTGCTCGCCTGACGATGGCCGACGAGGCGCTCGACCTTCCCGCACCGCCGCCGCCGCAACAGCAGCCGCAGCGCCGGGGATGGGTCGTCGCCTTCGCGCGCCTGCGCTCGCTGTGGAAGCGCTGGTTTCTGTGGCTGCTGCTGGCGGTGCTGGTGTCGGCGCTGCTGGTCACCGTCGTGTGGCTGGCCGGCCGGCACGAGGTCGAGCAGGTGCAGGCCGCGCTCGAGCGCGACACCGCCGATGCCGTCGTCGACCTGCGCAGCGGCCTGCAGCGCAACGCCCAGAGCCTGCGCGCCACGCTCGCGCCGGGCATGGAACGCACGCACTGGGCCGACCGCGCGGCGGCGCAGTTGCGCGAGCACCGCGAATGGCTGCGGCTCGAATGGCGCGATGCCGAGCTGCGGCCCATCGAGGCCGTCAACACGCCCTACCGCATGCGCATCCTCGAGGAGAGCAACCGCGGCCCCGCGCAGTCCGACGTGGCGCTGGCCTGCGCCACCGCGCGCAAGGCCGGCGCGCCCGCCTACTCGCCCAGCCACTACGTGCCCGTGGCCGGCGGCGGTGGCGTCGAGGTGATGGAGCTGTGCCTGCCGATGGACGGCGGCGACTACCTGGTGGCGAGCTATTCGCTGCGCGACACGCTGGTCGAACTGGTCGGTCCCACGCTCACGCGCGGCCAGGAGGTCGCCTTCACCGAGGCCGACGGCACGCGGCTGGTGGCGCTGGGCACCTCGCGGCGCATCGGCACGCGCGTGTTCACCGCGCAGCAGCGCATCGACCTGCCGGGCGCCTCGCTCATGCTGCGCGTGGACGGCTGGCGCGCCGCGCCCGACCTGTTCCCCAACATGCTCACGGCGCTGGTCACGGCGATCTCGATCGCGCTCGTGTCGGTGCTCGTGCTGCTGGCGCGCGACACCCGCCGCCGCCTGCGCGCCGAGCGCGACCTGGCCGACGCACTGGCCTTTCGCAAGGCGATGGAAGACTCGGTCATCACCGGCCTGCGCGCGCGCGACCTGCAGGGCCGCATCACCTACGTCAACCCGGCCTTCTGCGAGATGGTCGGCTTCACGCCCGAAGAACTCATGGCCGACAGCGTCGAGGCGCCATACTGGCCGACCGAGCTGGCGCACGAATACCACCTGCGCCAGACGCGCCGCTTCGCGGGCGGCCTGCCGCCGCGCGAGGGCTTCGAGTCGGTCTTCATGCGCAAAGATGGCACGCGCTTTCCGGTGCTCATCTTCGAGGCGCCGCTGATCAACGCGCACAAGGTGCAGACCGGCTGGATGAGCGCCTTCATCGACGTGAGCGAGCAGCGCCGCGTCGAAGAGATCTCGCGCGCCAGCCAGGAGCGACTGCAGGCCAGCGCGCGCCTGGCCACCGTGGGCGAAATGGCCTCGCTGCTGAGCCACGAGCTCACGCAGCCGCTGGCCGCCATTGCCAGCTACGCCACCGGCTCGCTCAACCTGCTCGGGCCCGAAGTGAAGGGCGAGCAGGCCGAGGTGGCCATGGCCGTGAAGCGCATCGCCGAGCAGGCCGACCGCGCGGGCCAGGTCATTCGCAGCGTGCACGACTTCGTGCGCCGGCGCGACCGCATGCGCGAGGCCGTGGCGCCGCAGGCCCTCATCGATGCCGTGCTGCCGCTGGTACGGCTGCAGGCGCGCAAGCTCGACGTGTCGATCGAGATCGTCTTCGAAGAGCGCCTGCCCGCCGTGGTGTGCGACCGCACGCTGGTCGAGCAGGTGCTGCTGAACCTCGCGCGCAACGCCATGCAGGCGATGGACGCCCCCGACAACACCGGCAACCGCCTGTTGAAGCTGCGCGTGGCGCGCGCCCTGCCCGTGGGCGCCACCGTGCCGGCCGACGGCCGCCGCTGGCTCGAGTTCTCCGTGGCCGACCTGGGCTGCGGCATCAGCGACGACGTGGCGGCGCGCCTGTTCACGCCCTTCTTCACCACCCGTGCCGACGGCATGGGCCTGGGCCTGAGCCTGTGTCGCACCGTGGTGGAGCAACATGGCGGCGCGCTGATGTTCGAGCCCAACCGCCCGCGTGGCACTGTCTTCCGCTTTACGCTTCCTGCTGCGGGATAGCCGCCTTTTTCTTCTTCGTTTTCTGTTCCGCTGGACTCATGGCATGCAACCGCTGATCGATGGCTTGATCTTTATCGTGGACGACGACGCCAGCGTGCGCGAGGCGCTGGCCTGGCTGCTGCGTTCGCGCCGCCTCGCCAGCGAACACTTCGGCAGCGCCGAGGCTTTCGAGCAGTACCTGAACGAGGCGCCGCTGCCCGATCAGCCGCGCTGCCTGCTGCTGGACGTGCGCATGCCCGGGATGAGTGGGTTGGTGCTGTTCGACCGGCTGGCCGAACGCGGCCTGCTGGCCGAGATGCCGGTGATCTTCCTGACCGGCCATGCCGACGTGCCGACCGCCGTCGAGGCGGTCAAGCGCGGGGCTTTCGATTTCTGCGAGAAGCCGTTCTCGGACAACGCGCTGGTCGACCGCATCGAGCAGGCGCTGGGCATGTCGCAGCGCGCCCTCGAAGTGCAGCGCGTGCGCCGCGGCCTGGCCGACCGCATCGCCGAACTGACCGACCGTGAGCGCGACGTGATGCGGCTCGTGGTCGAAGGCCTGCCGAACAAGCTCATCGCCGACCAGCTCGCGATCAGCGTGCGCACGGTGGAGGTCCACCGCGCGCGCGTGTTCGAGAAGATGGAAGTGAAGTCGGCGGTCGAGCTGGCGAACCGCCTCCGGGACCTTTAGAAGGTCAGATCTTTTCAGCGACGAAGATTTCGACGCGGCGGTTCTGGGCGCGGCCGGCGGCCGTGCCGTTGTCCGCCAGCGGCTCGCGCGAACCGCGGCCGTCGGTGGTGATCACGGTGGTCGACACACCGCGGCCCACGAGGTGGTTGCGCACGCTGTCGGCGCGGCTCACCGAGAGGCGCTCGTTGCCTTCTTCGCTGCCCGTGCTGTCGGTGTGGCCGACCACGCGCAGGCTGGCGGTGGTGGCGCTCTTCAGGCCTTCGGCGACCTTGTCCAGCACCTGCGCCAGGTTGCGCTTGACGTTGGAACGGCCCGTGTCGAACGAGAGTTCATTGGGAATCACGACGTGAAGCTGGTTGTCGGCGGTCTGCTCGATCACCACGCCGGTGCCCTTGGTGGAGCCTTCGAGCTCGGCCTTCAGCGCGGCCAGTCGGGCGGTCCAGCTGTTGGCCGGTGCGGCCTGCTGTGCGGCCGGTGCTTCGGCCGGCGGGGTCGACGATGCGCACCCCGCGATGAACAACACAGCGGCCAGGGCCGCGCTAGACACTACAAACTTCCTCATGAATTTTCCCTCTGCTTGGACCAATGAAAACTGAAGCGGGAACCGGCCGTTCGATGGTGCGGCCGGTTTCCCGGTGGGGCTTTTGATCAGCCGCGCGGTGCGCGCTCGCCCACGTAGATCTCGACGCGGCGGTTCTGTGCCCGGCCGGCGTCGCTGTTGTTGTCGGCCACCGGCTCATGCGAGCCGCGGCCTTCGATGCGGAATGCCGCGGCGCTCACGCCGCGTGCCACCAGGTAGTCGCGCGTGCTGGCGGCGCGGTCCACCGACAGCGGGTTGTTGATGGCGTCGGAGCCGGTGCTGTCGGTGTGGCCAATGATGCGCACCTCGGCGTTCGGGTTGTTGCGCAGGCCGTTGGCGAACTGGTCGAGCACGGGCGCGAAGTTCGACTTGATGTTGGAGCGGCCCACGTCGAACGACACGTCGCTCGGAATGGCGAGCTTCAGCTCGTTGTTGGCCGTCTGCGTCACGGCCACGCCGGTGCCCTGCGTGGCGGCTTCCATCTGGCGCTTCTGGTTTTCCATGCGCTGCGACCACAGGTAGCCGCCGAGCGCGCCGGCTGCCGCGCCGACCACGGCGCCCGTGCCGATGGCACCGCGGTTGCCGCCGGTGGCCGAGCCGATGGCGGCGCCGCCGAGTGCACCGATGCCGGCACCGATGCCGGTGTTGCGTTGGGTGTCAGTCATGCCGCCGGCACAGCCGGACAAGACGAGGGCTGCTGCGGTGGTTGCAAGAACGAACTTTTTCATGGCGATCCCTTTCAAGGTTGAATCAAGCGGGCCACAGCTTAGCCCCCGACGCGCCCCCGATGGTACGTGCTCAAAGCCCTACGGAAAATAAGAAAACTTTCGCCATCGCCCGTGAATGCTGCGATGATTGCTACTAAAGTTGTAGCAATGGGGTGCTTGTCCGACAACGGGCTGCGCCGTGCGGCTACACAAGCAATTCACGCTTTCGGCGGCCGGTCCTCGCCGGGATGCTCGGCATCGGCCTCGTCATGCAATTCACCCTTGTTACGCCCGGAAAACATGGTCCACCAGATGATCAAGATCAGGACAAGTCCTGCGGCGAGGGCTTCAAGCAGAATCAAACCCATGAGAAATGGACTCCAGTGGCTGGTCGGGCTTGCGATCGTAGCAACGCTCGCCGGCTGTTCCCTCGGCCCCGCGCCCCGAAGCCCCACCCGACCCACCGTCACCCCGCCGCGCGACCTCGGTCCGCTGACCGGATCGCTCGCGCATCCGAAAAGCCGCTGGGTGCCCGTGGGCTGGTCGGAACTGCCGGGCTTCAGCGAAGACCCGTTGCATGAAGGGTGGATCGCGTTGCTGGCCAATTGCGCACGCCCCAACGCCGCCTTTGCGCCGCTGTGCCGCGACGTGCGCCAGCTCGCCATCGCCACGCCCGAAGAGCAGCGCCGCTGGATGACCGACCGGCTGCAGCCCTACCGCGTCGAATCGCTCGCGGGCCAGAGCGAAGGCAAGCTCACGAGCTACTACGAGCCCGTGTACGAAGCGTCGCGCGTGCCCTCGGCCGGCTTCAGCGTGCCGCTGTACCAGGCGCCCGACGGCCTCGTGCCCAAGCGCCCCTGGTTCACGCGCCAGGAAATCGAAACCCTGCCCGAAGCCCAGGCCGCGCTGCGCGGTCGCGAGATCGCCTGGATGGCCGACCCCATCGACGCGCTCATGCTGCACATCCAGGGCTCGGGCCGGTTGCGCATCACCGAGGCCAACGGCTACCAGCACACCGTGCGCGTGGCGTATGCGGCCACCAACGAGCAGCCGTACCGCAGCGTGCAGCAATGGCTCGTGAGCCAAGGCGTGAGCAAGGTCGGCAAGTGGCCCGACGACACCAAGGCCTGGGCTGCGCAGAACCCGCAGCGCGTGTCGCAGATGCTGTGGAGCAACCCGCGCTACGTGTTCTTCCGCGAAGAAACGATGAGCGAACTCGACGCCGCCTTCGGCCCGCGCGGCGCGCAGGGCGTGCCGCTGACGGCGGGGCGCTCCATCGCGGTCGACCGCGAAAGCATTCCCTACGGCACGCCGGTCTGGCTCGCATCGAGCGGCCCGACCGCGCAGCTGCAGAAGCTGGTGGTGGCGCAGGACACGGGCAGCGCCATCGTGGGCGCGGTGCGCGCCGACTACTTCGCCGGCACCGGCCCGGAAGCCGGCCGGCTGGCCGCGAGCGTGAACCAGCCGTTGCGGCTGTGGGCGCTGTGGCCGAGGCAGTCGCCGGCGCCCTGAGCAAGGGCAAGGCACACGTCTCTTCCAGAAACACCGCGGAACCGGCTCTGCCGGGCCGCTGGTGTTGCCCCCGGTAGGGGGTTGGCGCAGCGACACGAAGTGCGCGAAGCCTGGGGGCGAGCCACAGTTTCACAGGCATGTCATGCGAAGTGCCTAACTTCGCGGGTTGGTTTCAATCCCAACCCACGAAAGACATTGCGCATGACCGCAAACACCCGCACGGACGCCCATGGCGTCGATCTCGACGACGTCGGCACCAACGATTCCCCGAATCCCTCCTTCACCGATCTGGTCGCGTCGCGCCTGAGCCGCCGCCATCTGTTCGGCCTGGGCGTCGGCACCGCCGGTACCGCACTGCTGCAGGCCTGCGGCGGCGGCAGCGGTGGTGGCGGCGCAGCCTTCCCCATTCTTCCGCCCGCACCGGCCCCCGCGCCGGCTCCGGCCCCGTCGCCCGCGCCGATGAAGCTCGGCTTCAACGCCGTCGCGAAGAGCCTCGCAGACGTGGTCACCGTGCCTGCCGGCTACACCGCCAGCGTGCTCTATCGCCTGGGCGACCCGATCGCCGCTGGCGTGGCCCCGTACAAGAACGACGGCACCGACGATCCGGCCACCTACGACCGCCGTGCCGGCGACCACCACGACGGCATGACCTTCTTCGGCATGAACGCCGCGAACAAGTGGGACGCGGCCAACGCTTCGCGCGGCCTGCTGGTGATGAACCATGAAGCCATCACGCCGCTGTTTTTGCATCCCAACGGGCAGACGGCACTTAACCCGGTTTACAGCAACGCAACCGGCACGTCGCTGGTCGACGGGCAGCGCAATGTTCCCGACGAAGTGCTGCGCGAGTTCTACCTGCATGGCGTGAGCGTGATTGAAGTCAACAAGAGCGGGAACAGCTGGAGCTACAAGCAGGATTCGAGCTTCAACCGCCGCGTGCACACGCTCACCGAAATGCAGTTCTCCGGCCCGGCCGCCAAGACCGACTACCTGAAGACCAAGTACTCGACCGACGGCAGCAAGACCCGCGGCACACTCAACAACTGCGCCAACGGCACCACGCCGTGGGGCACCTACCTCACTTGCGAAGAGAACTGGGCTGGCTACTTCCGACGCATCGCGGGTGATACCAACGACGACAAGAACCGCACCCTCAAGGAGCTGAAGTCCTTCAGCCGTTACGGCGTCGCCGGTACCGGACGCGAACTCTGGGCCACTGTCGCCGGCGGCGACGACATCCATGCGCGCTGGAACACCGAAGTCGTCGGCGCCACCGCCACCGACGACTACCGCAACGGCCACAACACCTACGGCTGGGTGGTCGAGATCGATCCGTTCAATCCCACCAGCACGCCGAAGAAGCGCACCGCCCTCGGCCGCTTCGGCCACGAAGGCGCCTGCCTCGGCCCGGTCGTGGTCGGCAAGCCGCTGGTCTGGTACATGGGCGACGACTCGCGCAACGAGTACATCTACAAGTTCGTCTCCACGAAGAACTGGGACGCGGCCGACATCGGCGGCGGCATGGCCTCGGGCGACAAGTACATGGACGACGGCCGCCTCTACGTGGCCAAGTTCAACGCCGACGGCACGGGCGTGTGGCTGGAGCTGAAGCTCGGCGTGAACGGCATCACCTCCAGCAATTCGACGTACGCCTTCGCCGATGCCGCTGACGTGGTGACCAACGCGCGTCTGGCCGCCGACGCTGCAGGCGCAACCAAGATGGACCGTCCCGAATGGGCCGCCGTCAACCCGAAGACCGGCGACGTCTACGTGACGCTGACCAACACCAGCGCCAGCGCGCGCCCCATCGGCAGCACCGACGCAGCCAATCCGCGCTTCTACGACGACAAGACCACCGCCAACAAGTCGCAAAAGGGCAACCCCAACGGGCACATCGTGCGCTTTGCGGATGACAACGCCGATCCGACCGCGCTGAGCTTCAAGTGGGACGTGTACCTCTTCGGTGCGCGCGCCACGGCCTCGGCCGACGTCAACCTCTCGCAGCTCACGGCCGACAACGACCTGTCCAGCCCCGACGGCATGTGGTTCAGCCAAGCGGCGCCCGGCCTGCTGTGGCTCGAGACCGACGACGGTGCCTACACCGATGTGACCAACTGCATGTTGCTGGCTGCATTGCCCGGCAAGGTGGGCGACGGCGGCGCGAAGGCGATCACCAACGTCGACGGCACCACCACCCGCACGCAGAACACCTTCGTGGGCAAGGCCCCCGGTACGGAAGGCCTGCGCCGCTTCCTGGTCGGTCCGGCGGATTGCGAGATCACCGGCATCGCGGAATCGGGCGACGGCCGCGCGCTGTTCGTGAACATCCAGCATCCGGGTGAAGGTACGGGCAGAGCCGACATCACCGACCCGACGAAGTTCCTGAGCCACTGGCCGCAAGGCGGCAGCGCCCGCCCGCGCTCGGCCACCGTGGTCATCACGAAGAACGACGGCGGCCTGATCGGTCTCTGAGTTTCTTTCCGCCCCGTCTGGGGCGTGCCAATTACAACGGCGCTGCTGGCAACGGCAGCGCCGTTTTGTATCTGACCTGCTTGAGCGCAAAGCTCGAGCGGATCTTCTCGATCCCCGGAATCGGCGTCAGCTGCTCCATGATGAAGCGCTCCAGCGCCGCCATGTCGGCCACGGCGATGCGGATCAGGTAGTCGCTGTCGCCGGTCATTAGATAGCACTCCATCACCTCGTCGTGCTCGGCGATGCGCTGCTCGAAGTCGGCCAGCGACTGCTTGCTCTGCGTCGTCAGGCTGATCGAGATGAACACGTTGAGCCCCAGGCCCAGCGCCTTGGCGTTCGCCAGCGCCACATAGCGATCGATCACGCCGCTCGTCTCCAGCACCTTCACGCGGGCCAGGCAGGGCGAGGGCGACAGGTGCACGCGGCGCGCGAGTTCGACGTTCGACAGCGCGCCGTCGCGTTGCAGCTCGTCGAGAATGCGCAGGTCGATGGCATCGAGTTCCATGAAATTCCGCGAAGCTGTTGAATCGCAGCATTTTATGCTTGCGAATAGCCATGAAATCGAAGGTGCCGGTAGCTAATTTTCCGCAAAGCGGCTTAAAGTGCTGGCATGAACGCCCCGATCTCCGCCGACCAGATGCGCGCCCTGTTGCTCGACACGCCGCCGTCGCACGACCCCGACCCCGAAGAGACCGCCGAATGGCGCGACGCCTTCCTGGCGCTGGCGCAGACGCAAGGGTCGCAGCGCGCGCGCCAGATGTTGACCGAGCTGGCGCGCCTGGCGCGGCAGCAGCGCATCGGCTGGCAGCCCGAGCTGGCCACGCCGTACGTCAACACCATCGCCGCGGCCGACCAGCCGCCGTTCCCGGGTGACCTCGCCGTCGAGGAAAAGCTCGCCTCGCTCATGCGCTGGAACGCGCTCGCGATGGTGGCCAAGGCCAACCAGGCGTACGGCGAACTCGGCGGCCACATCGCCAGCTATGCGAGCGCGGCCGACCTGTTCGAAACCGGCTTCAACCACTTCTTCCATGCGCGCAGCCCGGCGCACCGCGGCGACCTCGTGTTCTTCCAGCCGCACAGCGCGCCCGGCGTGTATGCGCGGGCGTACCTCGAAGGCCGCCTGAGCGAAGAAGACCTGAACCACTACCGCCAGGAACTAACTGCGCCGGCGTTCGTGAACGGCAGCGGCGCGCGCGGGCTGTGCAGCTACCCGCACCCGTACCTGATGCCGGACTTCTGGCAGTTCCCCACCGGCTCGATGGGCATCGGCCCGATCAGCTCGATCTATCACGCGCGCTTCATGCGCTACCTCACGCACCGCAACCTGCTGAACTGCGAAGGCCGCAAGGTCTGGGGCGTGTTCGGCGACGGCGAGATGGACGAGCCCGAATCGATGAGCGCGCTGACGCTCGCCGCGCGCGAAAAGCTCGACAACCTCGTGTGGGTCGTCAACTGCAATCTGCAGCGTCTGGACGGCCCCGTGCGCGGCAACGGCCGCATCATCGACGAGCTCGAAAAGCTCTTCGCCGGGGCCGGCTGGAACGTCGTCAAGCTCGTGTGGGGCAGCGACTGGGACGGCCTCTTCGCGCAGGACGTGAGCGGCGCGCTCGCACGCGTGTTCGCCAACACCGTCGACGGCCAGATGCAGACCTTCGCCGCAAAAGACGGCCGCTTCAACCGCGACAACTTCTTCGGCCAGAACCCCGAGCTTGCGCGGCTGGCCGAAGGCATGACCGACGAGCAGATCGACCGCCTGAAGCGTGGCGGCCACGACCTCGTGAAGATCCATGCCGCGTATGCCGCAGCCGCTGCCCACAAGGGCCAGCCCACCGTGATCCTTGCCCACACCAAGAAGGGCTACGGCATGGGCAGCGCGGCGCAGGGCAAGATGACCACGCACTCGCACAAGAAGATGGGCGACGTCGATCTCATCGAGTTCCGCGACCGCTTCAACCTGCCGCTCACCGACGCGCAGGCCACCGCGATGGATTTCTACCGCCCGGCCGAAGACAGCGCCGAGATGCGCTACCTGCGCCAGCACCGCGAAGCGCTCGGCGGCGCCATGCCGCGCCGCGAGACCGCGTGCGACGTCGTGCCCAAGCCCGACATCGCGGCCTACGCGAACTTCGCCACGGCGGCCGCCGGCAAGGAGATGAGCACCACCATGGCCTTCGTGCGCATGCTGGGCAACCTCATGAAGGACAAGGCGCTGGGCCCACGCATCGTGCCCATCGTGGCCGACGAGGCGCGCACCTTCGGCATGGCCAACCTGTTCAAGCAGGTCGGCATCTATTCGAGCGTGGGCCAGCGCTATGCGCCGGAAGACATCGGCTCGGTGCTGAGCTACCGCGAAGCCACCGACGGGCAGATCCTTGAAGAAGGCATCAGCGAAGCCGGCGCCATTGCGAGCTGGACGGCCGCGGCCACGAGCTACAGCGTGCACGGCCTGGCGATGCTGCCGTTCTACATCTACTACTCGATGTTCGGCTTCCAGCGCGTGGGCGACGCCATCTGGGCGGCGGCCGACCAGCGCGCACGCGGCTTCCTGCTGGGCGCCACCTCGGGCCGCACCACGCTCGGCGGCGAAGGCCTGCAGCACCAGGACGGCAGCAGCCACCTCGTGGCCGCGACCATTCCCAACTGCAAGGCCTACGACCCGGCCTTCGCGGGCGAGATGGCGGTCATCGTCGACGCAGGCATCCGCGAGATGATGGTCGAGCAGCAGGACGTGTTCTATTACGTCACGCTCATGAACGAGAACTACGCGCAGCCCGACCTGCCGGCGGGCGCCGAGGCCGACATCCTGCGCGGCTGCTACCGCTTCGGCACGTATGCGCCGACGTCGGGCAAGGCCAAGAAGAGCGTCACGCTGCTGGGTTCGGGCGCGATCCTCACCGAGGTCATCAAGGCCGCGCAGCAGCTGGCCGACGAAGGCATCGAGGCCGAGGTGTTCAGCGTCACGAGCTGGAGCGAACTGGCACGCGACGGCCAGGCCTGCGAGCAACGCGCGTTGGCTGGCGAGAAGAACGCCGGCACGCCCTTCGTCGCGCAGCAGCTCGGCAAGGGCAGCAAGGCCCCGATCGTCGCCGCCACCGACTACGTGCGCGCCCTGCCCGAGAGCGTGCGCGCCTTCCTGCCCGAAGGCCGCCGCTACCTCACGCTGGGCACCGACGGCTTCGGCCGCAGCGACACGCGCGCCGCGCTGCGCGACTTCTTCGGCGTGGACGCGGCGAGCATCGCGCGGGCCGCGCGCCACGCGCTCGGCCTCTGACACAGGCGAAGGCGCGGCCATGCGGCGTGACGGTGCGGTGCCTGCGTTAGAGTCGCAGACCCCACCGCCTCCCCGCGCCCATGACCCCCGTTTCCAGTCCCTTGCTCCCGCCGTCCGCCTGGCCGACCAGGTGGCGGATGCGCTCGTGGCCGAGGTGCGCAGCGGGCGCTTGTCGGAAGGCGACCGGCTGCCCACCGAGACGGCGTTGGCCACCCAGTTCGGCGTGAGCCGCACCGTGGTGCGCGAGGCGGTGTCGCGGCTCAAGTCGCTCGGGCTGGTCGATTCGCGGCAGGGCAGCGGCGTGTTCGTGCGCGCTGCCGGCGTGGAGCCTTTGCGCTTCGAGATGCCGCATGTGGCGTCGCGCGAAGCGGTGGTGCAGATGGTCGAGTTGCGCCGCGCGCTCGAGGCCGAGGTGGCCGCGCTCGCGGCCGAGCGCCGCACGCCCGAGGACATGCTGCGCATCCGCGACGCCATCGATGCGCTGCACGCGGCGGTGTCGATGGGCAGCAATGGCGCCGACGAAGACGTGCGCTTTCACCGCGCCATCGCCGAGGCCGCGCGCAACCCGTTCCTCATCGGCACGCTGCAGTACCTGCGGCAGTTCCTGCATGGCGCCACCCGCGTCACGCGCGCCAACGAGGCGCGCCGTGCCGACTTCGTGCGCGAAGTGGCGCAGGAGCACGCGCGCATCGTCGAGGCGATCGACGCCGGCGACCCGCTGGCGGCGCGCGAGGCCGCCAAGGCGCACATGGACAACGCCATCCGCCGCATCGAGCAGGCCGACCCGGCCTTCTGGCAGCAGGAAGGCGCCCAGCTCGCCCGACCCCTGGTCGAAGGCTGGCCTGCGGGCAAGTAAGCCCACGCTCACCATTTCTTGAAGAGATCGGAATGTGCGGGTTATCCCGTATCCGAGAGCTTGTCTTAAATTTGTATGATGACCTGACAAGTAAGGGGCGACCGCGCCGCAGGGTGACGGGACGACCCCGTTTTTTCATCCAGCGGACTCCCTCCCAATGACTTCCACCCTCCAGGCCGGCGCGCCTTCGGCCATGGCCGACCTGCCCGTCGATGCCGCGCTCGAGAAACGCGCCTACGCCAAGGTGTTCTGGCGCCTCGTGCCCTTCCTGATGCTCTGCTACGTGGTCGCGTACCTCGACCGCGTGAACGTCGGCTTCGCCAAGCTGCAGATGGGCGCGGACCTCGGCTTCAGCGAAACCGTGTTCGGCCTGGGCGCCGGCATCTTCTTTTTGGGCTACTTCCTGTTCGAGGTGCCGAGCAACCTGCTGCTGAACCGCGTGGGCGCCCGCGTGTGGATCGCGCGGATCATGATCACCTGGGGCCTGCTGTCGGCCTGCTTCGTGTTCGTGGAAGCGCCGACCAGCTTCTACATCCTGCGCTTCCTGCTCGGCGTGGCCGAGGCGGGCTTCTACCCCGGCGTGATCCTGTACCTGACGCACTGGTACCCGTCGCACCGGCGCGCGCGGATCATCGCGGTGTTCATGTCGGCGATTCCCGTGGCGGGCATCTTCGGCAACCCGCTGTCGGGCTGGATCATGGACGCCTTCCACGGCGTGTCGTCGATGCACGGCTGGCAGTGGATGTTCATCATCGAAGCCATTCCCGCCGTGCTGGTGGGCGTGATGGTGCTGCTCTACCTGGACAACGGCATCCAGCACGCACGCTGGCTCTCGCCCGAAGAAAAGCAGCTGCTGCAGCGTGAAGTCGCGCGCGACCAGGCGCACGGCGCCAAGGGCCCGCACTCGGTGGGCGCGATGTTCCGCGACGCGCGCGTGTGGTGGATGGCCCTCATCTACTTCGCCTTCGTCATGGGCCAGTACGCGCTGACCTTCTGGCTGCCGACTCTGGTCAAGGCCACGGGCGTGCAGGGCAACTTCAACATCGGCCTGCTGAGCGCCATTCCGTTCCTGTGCGCGATCGTCGCGATGAACCTCTTCGGCCGCAGTGCCGACGCGCGCCGCGAACGCCGCTGGCACCTGATCATTCCCGCGATGATGGGCGCCGTGGGCTTCACGGTCGCGGCCTCGTACACGCAGAACACGGTCGTGTCGCTGACCTTCCTGTCGCTCGCGGCAGCCGGCGTGCTCACCTGCGCGCCGCTGTTCTGGTCGCTGCCCACCGCCTTCCTCTCGGGCACGGCGGCAGCAGCGGGCATCGCGGTCATCAACTCGGTGGGCAACCTCGCGGGCTTCGTGAGCCCGTACCTCATCGGCTACCTGAAGGACCTCACGGGCAGCACGCAGATCGGCATGTACGTGCTGGCCGGCGCGTTGGTGCTCGGCGCCATCGGCGTGTGGCTCACGCCCAAGCAACTCGTCAACCGCTGATCGAAGGACGCACGACATGACTTCTTCTTCCAACACCCCCCCCGTCGTCGGCCTCGTGGGCCTGGGCGCCATGGGCAGCGGCATGGCGCAATCGCTGCGCCGCGCGGGCCATGCACCGCATGTGTTCGACGTGCGACCCGGCGTCGCCGAAGCCTTCGCGCGCGAAGGCGGCACCGCCTGCGACACGCTGGCCGCGCTCGGTGCGCAGTGCGACATCGTGGTCAGCGTGGTCGTCAACGCGGCGCAGACCGAATCGGTGCTGTTCGGCGACGGCACCACGCCCGGTTGCGCGGCGTCGATGAAGCCCGGCAGCCTGTTCGTGATGTGCTCCACCGTCGACCCGAACTGGTCGGTGGCGCTCGAAGCGCGCCTGGCGCAGCAGGGCATCCTGTACCTCGACGCGCCGATTTCCGGCGGCGCTGCCAAGGCCGCGAGCGGCCAGATGACGATGATGACCGCCGGCACGCCCGCGGCGTACGAGAAGGCCGGCGCGATGCTCGACGCGATGGCCGCCAAGGTCTACCGCCTGGGCGATTCGGCCGGTGCGGGCAGCAAGGTGAAGGTCATCAACCAGCTGCTGGCCGGCGTGCACATCGCCGCCGCGGCCGAAGCCATGGCGCTCGGCCTGCGCGAAGGCGTGAACCCCGACGCGCTGTACGAGGTCATCACCCACAGCGCCGGCAACAGCTGGATGTTCGAGAACCGCATGGCCCACGTGCTCGCGGGCGACTACACGCCGCTGTCGGCCGTCGACATCTTCGTGAAGGACCTGGGCCTGGTGCTCGACGTGGCGCGCGCCAGCAAGTTTCCGCTGCCGCTGTCGTCCACCGCGCACCAGATGTTCATGCAGGCCTCCACGGCCGGCTTTGCGCGCGAAGACGACAGCGCGGTCATCAAGATCTTCCCGGGCATCGAATTGCCTGCTGCGAAAGAATCGAAGAAATAGCATCGAGCGTTGCGCTCCACCGATCAGGAAAGACACACACCATGAACGTTCTCATCACCGGCGGCTGCGGCTTCCTCGGCGCCCGCCTCGCCCGCACCCTGCTCGCCGGCGGCCCGCTCGCACTGGCCGGCGGCCAGCCCCGGGACATCGCGCGCATCACGCTCGCCGACCGCGTGCCGCCGCCCGCCGACCTCGCAGCCGACGCGCGCATCCAGTTCGTGCAGGGCGACCTCTACGAGCAGGCCGCCAACGGCGCATTGCCGCTGGCCGACACCGACGCCGTGTTCCACCTCGCCGCCGCCGTGAGCGGCGAGTGCGAGGCCGACTTCGACCTCGGCATGCGCAGCAACCTCGACACCACGCGCGCCCTGCTCGACGCCTGCCGCAGCGCCGGTCATGCGCCCGTGTTCGTGTTCTCCAGCTCCGTCGCCGTGTTCGGCGATTCGCCCGAGCAGCGCCTGCCTGCGGTGATCGAAGACACCACGCTGCCCACGCCGCAGAACAGCTACGGCATCCAGAAGTTCATCGGCGAGCAGCTCGTGGCCGACTACACGCGCAAGGGCTTCGTGCAGGGCCGCAACGTGCGGCTCATGACGGTGTCGGTGCGCCCGGGCCGCCCGAACGGCGCGGCCTCCAGCTTCCTGAGCGGCATGCTGCGCGAGCCGCTGGCCGGCGTGCGCGCACGCTGCCCCGTGGCGCCCGAGACGCCGGTCGCGCTGGCTTCGCCCGGCAACACCGTCGCCGGCATCGTGCGCGCGGCCACCGCCAGCGCCACCGAATGGGGCGCGCGCACCGCCATCAACCTGCCCGCGCTGACCACCACCGTGCGCGAGATGGCGCAGGCGCTCGAGCGCATCGCCGGCACCGAGGCCACCGCCCTCATCGACTGGGAGCCCGACGCCGCCATCGCGAAGATCGTCACCAGCTGGCCCAGCCGCATCCACGCCGCGCGCGCCGACGCGCTGGGCCTGAAGGCCGACGCCAGCTTCGACGCCATCCTGCGCGACTACGTGCGCGAGAACGCACAGGCGGTCACGCTGCCGCTGAAGGGCTGAGCGATGGCGAAGCTTGTGCTCGGCTGCATCGCCGACGACTTCACCGGCGCCACCGACCTGGCCAACAACCTCGTGCGCGCCGGCATGCGCGTGGTGCAGACCATCGGCGTGCCCGCCGGTCCGCTCGATGCCGACGTGGATGCGGTCGTGGTCGCGCTCAAGTCGCGCACCATCGCGCCGGCCGACGCCATCGCGCAGTCGCTCGACGCGCTGCGCTGGCTGCAGGCGCAGGGCGCGCAGCAGATCTACTTCAAGTACTGCTCGACCTTCGACAGCACGGCCCAAGGCAACATCGGCCCCGTGACCGAGGCGCTGATGGACGCGCTGTCATGCGACTTCACCATCGCCACGCCCGCCTTCCCCGACAACAAGCGCACCGTGTTCAAGGGCTACCTGTTCGCGGGCGACGTGCTGCTCAACGAGAGCGGCATGCAGAACCATCCGCTCACGCCGATGACGGACCCGAACCTCGTGCGCGTGCTGCAGGCGCAGTGCACGCGCAAGGTGGGCCTGATCGACCACGCGGTGGTCGCACGCGGCGCAGCGGCCATCGAAGAACGCATCGCGCAATTGAAGGCCGAAGGCGTGACCATCGCGATCGTCGATGCGGTCTCGAACGACGACCTGCTGCGCATGGGCCCGGCGCTCGCGAAGCTGCCGCTGCTCACGGCGGGCTCGGGCGTGGCCATCGGCCTGCCGGCCAACTTCGGCCTCGCGCCGTCGTCGCAGGCCAGCGCGTTGCCGAAGGCCGGCGGCAAGACGGCGGTGGTGTCGGGCAGCTGCTCGCTCGCCACCAACCGGCAGGTGCTCGACTTCATCCAGCGCGGCGGCGCGGCCATGGCCATCGACCCGCTGCGCATCGCGGCGGGCGTGGACGTGGCGGCCGAAGTGCTGGCCTGGGCCGCACCGCTGATCGACAAGGGTTCGGTGCTCGTCTACTCGACCGCCGAAGCCGGCGCCGTGAAGTCGGTGCAGGGACGGCTCGGCGTGGAAGAAGCCGGTGCCATGGTCGAGCGCACCATCGCCGCCATTGCGCGCGGCCTGGTCGAGCGCGGCGTGCACCAGCTGGTGGTGGCCGGCGGCGAAACCTCGGGCGCCTGCGTGCAGGCGCTGGGCATCGCGCAGATGCAGATCGGTCCGCAGATCGACCCCGGCGTGCCGTGGTGCCATGCGCGCTCCGATGCCGCGCCCGACGCCGGGCTGCACATCACGTTGAAGTCGGGCAACTTCGGCAGCGACGATTTCTTCACCAAAGCTTTTACAGTGCTCGCATGACCGAGAACGAAGCCCGCGACGAAATCTGCCGTGTCGGCCGCAGCCTGTTCGAACGCGGCTACGTGCATGCCACGGCCGGCAACATCAGCGTGCGGCTGGACGACGGCTTTCTCATCACGCCGACCGATGCCTGCCTGGGTTTTCTCGACCCCGCGCGGCTCGCACGGCTCGATGCCCAAGGCCAGCAGACCGGCGGCGACCGCGCCAGCAAGACCATCGCGCTGCACACGCGCATCTACGCCGCCGCGCGCGCGTTCGATGCCGGCACGGCCTGCGTGATCCACACGCACAGCACGCACTGCGTCGCCCTGACCTTGGGCAACCCGCAAGCCGAACTGCTGCCCGCGCTCACGCCCTACTTCGTGATGAAGGTCGGCCATGTGCCGGTCATTGCGTACCACCGCCCCGGCGCGCCCGAGGCGGCCGAGCAGGTGGCACACACCATCGCGCGCTACGGCGCGGCCGGCACGCCGATCCGCGCCGCGATGCTCGCGCGCCTGGGCCCCAACGTCTGGCACGAGACGCCGGCCGCCGCGATGGCCGTGCTCGAAGAGCTGGAAGAAACCGCACGCCTGCAGATGCTCACGCAGGCCACCCGGCCTGCACCGCTCGCCCCCGATCAGATCGATGAACTGCGCCGCACTTTCGGTGCGCGCTGGTAGTACAAACACCCCATGCCCCAATTTGCCGCCAACCTCTCGATGCTCTACCCGGAGCTCGCATTTCTCGACCGCTTCGACGCCGCCGCGAAAGACGGCTTCCAGGCCGTCGAGTACCTCTTCCCCTACGACTTCAGCAAAGAAGAGATCGTTGCGCGCCTGAAGCACAACGGCCTGCAGCAGGTGCTGTTCAACGGCCCGCCCGGCGACTGGGCCGGCGGCGAGCGCGGCTTGGCCTGCCTGCCGGGGCGCGAGGGCGAGTTCCGCGAAGGCATCGCCAAGGCCATCGACTACGCCGTGGCACTCGACTGCCCGCGCATCCACGTCATGGCGGGCCTGGTGCCCGACAACCTTGCACGCGACGCCGCAGAAGCTGTCTATGTCGAGAACTTGCGCTGGGCCGCGGCCGAGGCCGCGAAGGCTGGGCGCGACGTGCTGATCGAGCCGATCAACACGCGCGACATTCCGCGCTTCTTTCTCAACCGGCAAGACCACGCGCACCAGATCGTCGAGACCGTCGGCGCCGCGAACCTCAAGGTGCAGATGGACCTGTACCACTGCCAGATCGTCGAAGGCGACGTGGCGATGAATCTGCGCCAGTACCTGCCGACCGGCCGCGTCGGCCACCTGCAGATCGCGGGCGTGCCCGAGCGCCACGAGCCCGATGTCGGCGAGCAGAACTACGACTACCTCTTCGGCGTGATCGACGAGGTGGCGGCGCAGTGCGGCTGGCAGGGCTGGGTCGGTTGCGAGTACCGCCCGCGCCGCGGCATGGAACCCGGCGGCACCTCGGCCGGCCTGGGCTGGCTGCGCGACTGGCGCCAGCGCGCATGACGACGCTCGAAGCGCTGCGCATCCCGATGCCGCTGCGTGGCTTTGCGGCCGTGGGCAATGCGCAGGTCTTCGACGTCACGATCGACGGCGACACGGTCGCGGCCATCGTGCCCAGTGCGTCGCAGACGCAAGCGCGCGGCACGTTGCTGAGCGCGCTCGTCGAGGCGCACGCGCACATCGACAAGAACTTCACCGTCCAGGACGTCGGCGCCGCGCAGGGCGACCTGTTCACCGCCATCGAGCGCATGGGCCGTCACCGCGCGAGCTGGACCGGCGCCTCGCTGCGCCTGCGCATGGAGCGTGCGTTGCACGAGGCCTGGCGCGCCGGCACGCGCGCGCTGCGCACGCACCTCGACTGGGTCGAGCCCGAGCCGCCGGCCGCGCTGGCCGTGTTCGAGGCGCTGCGCGAAGAGTGGGCCGGCCGCATCGAACTGCAGTTCGTCGCGCTCGTGCCGCTCGACGTGTTCGCCGACCTCTCGGCCGGCGAGCGCATCGCGCGCGACGTGAAGCGCGCGGGGGGCGCGCTGGGCGCTTTCGTCTACCGCAACGGAGGATTGGTCCCCAAGCTGGGCCGCGTATTCGACCTCGCGCAGCAGCACGGGTTGACGCTCGACTTCCATGTCGACGAAGGCCTGGACACCGACGCCAGCGGCCTGCGCAGCATTTCGCAGCTGGTGCGCGCGCGCGACTTCAAGGGCCGCGTGGTCTGCGGCCACGCCTGCTCGCTCTCGGTGCAGGACGATGCGGTGGCCGCCGAAACGCTCACGCTGTGCGCCGGCGCCGGGCTGCACCTGGTCGCGCTGCCGACCACCAACCTCTACCTGCAGGGCGCGTGGGACCGCACGCCCGTGGCGCGCGGCATCACGCGCATCCGCGAGGCCGCCGCGCACGGCCTGCGCGCGAGCCTGGCCACCGACAACGTGCAGGACGCCTTCTATCCCTACGGCAGCTACGACCTGCTCGAGACCTTCGGCCTCGGCGTGCAGATGGCGCACCTCGCGCCCGCCGCCGACTGGCTCGACACGATCACCGTGAACCCCGCGAAGGCGCTGGGGCTCGCGTGGGACGGCCGGCTCGCGCCGGGCTGCCCGGCCGACCTGGTGGTGCTGGCCGCCACCGACGAACACGAACTCATCGGCCCGCGCGGCCGCCTGCGCAGCGTCTACCGCGCGGGTCAACTTCTGGAGCCGACAACACCATGAGCATGGGCAAGCCGATGGCCAACTATGCCGCCGCCAAGCGCGTCGGCGATTTCGTCTTCATGAGCGGCGTGGTCGCCGTCGACCCGGCCACGCGCCGCGCGGTGGCCGGCTACGACGCCATTCCCGAAGAAGCCCGCACCGCGTTGCAAGGCGTGGGCTATGCCACGGGCCAGATGTCGGTCGACATCTTCGAGGCGCCCATCGTGGCGCAGAGCTGGTTCGTGCTCGAGCGCATCCGCCAGATCGCGGCCGAGCACGGCGGCACCATGGAAGACGTGGTGAAGCTGGTGCAGTACTTCCGCCACCTGCCGCACTACGCGTTCTACAACCGTGTGCGCGGCCTGTTCTACCCGGGCGAGCCGCCGGTGAGCACGGTGGTCGAGGTGTCGCGCTTCCTGCCGGGCGACGAGGTGCTCGTCGAGGTGGAAGCGACGATGTTCCTGCCCCTGCGCGGCGCTACCTGACGCCTGCGCCTTTCAAAAGAAACTCCGTCACCTGCTCGATGAGGTAGCGGCGGTCCTTGTCGTCACCCTCTTGTGCGGCGCTGCGGTAGTAGGCGGCCTGCGTCGCGTGGTCGGCGTAGAACTGCGTCACGGCCCAGATGTGGAACAGCACCAGCATCGGGTCGGCTGTGTCCATCAGGCCCTGGTTCATCCAGTTCTGGATCACGGCGGCGGCCTGGTCGGTGCGCTGCTTGCTCGTGTCCATCATGTTGTTGATGACGGGCGCGCCGCGCATCATCTCGGCCGTGAAGATGCGCGAGCGCAGCGGGTGCTCGAACGAGAACATCATCTTGCGCTGGATCAGGTCGCCCAGCACCTTGCGCGGGCCGAAGGCCTCGTCGCTGAAGCCGAACACCACGATCCAGTCGGTGAGGATGTCCTGCAGCACCTGGCGGTACAGCGCTTCCTTGCTCTCGATGTAGTAGTGCAGCTGGGCCTTCGACAGCCCCGCCTTGTCGGCGATGGCCTGCGTCGACGCGCCGGCCAGCCCTTCGCTCGCGAACACTTCGATGGCGGCCTGGTTGATGAGGCCGAGCACCTGCGTGTACTTGCGCGAACGCCCGCGCGTGGCGGGTGCTTCGCTGTCGGTGTCGCTCACGCTCACAGCTGCAACACCAGGTCGGGGCCCTTGGCGCGCGAGCAGCACAGTGCAACCTTGGTACGCCGCTCGGTGCCCGTGAGGCAGAAGTCGCGGTGCTCGGCGCCGTCGCCATCGCCCTCGACCACGCAGGTGCCGCACAGGCCCTGCTGGCACGACACGGGAATGTCGATGCCGACTTCGTGCAATGCATCGACCGCGGTCTGGTCGGCCGCCACCGGCACCTCGATGCCGCGCCGCGCCAGCTTCAGCGTGAAGGGCAGGCCCGTGGTGGCGGCGGCCGTGCCGGTGGGCGCGGCGAAGTACTCGGTGTGCAGCGCGTCTTCGGGCCAGTGCGCGGCGGCCTCGCGCACCGCCTGCATGAAGCCGCCGGGGCCGCACACGTACAGGTGCGTGTCGGGCGCGCGGTCGGCCAGCAGCGCGCGCAGGTCGATGCGTTGCGTCGCGTCACCCTGGTCGAGGTGCAGCTTCAGATGTGGGGCCAGCGCGGGCGCATACAGCGCCTCGGCAAAGGCCAGGTGCTCCTCGCTGCGTGCGAACACGCACAGCGTGAAGTCGGCGCCGCGCGCGGCCAGCGCCTGCGCCATCGCCAGCAGCGGCGTCATGCCGATGCCGCCGGCCAGCAGCAGGTGGCGGCGAGCTTCGGCGCGCAGCGGGAAGGTGTTGCGCGGCGCGCTGATCGCAATCAGGTCGCCCTCGCGCACGCGCTCGTGCATCGAGGCCGAGCCGCCGCGGCTCGCGTGTTCGCGCTTCACGCCGATCACGTAAGAGCCCGTGCCCGAGGGCGCGCGCGCCAGTGAATACTGGCGCGAGAAACCGCCGGGCATGTGCACGTCGATGTGCGCGCCGGCCTCGTAGCCGGGCAGCGCGCGGCCCCACGGATGCGTCAGCTCGAAGGCCAAAATTTCCGGCGTCTGGCGCGAGATGCGTTCGACGCGGACGGTCAGGGTGCGTTCGAGGCTCATGGTGTCTGTCTCCCTGCTTGCTTGCTTGTTTGTGGGCTATATGTTGTGCAGCGTGCGCGCCACGCGCGCGATGAAATGGGTGCGGTCGCGGTCGGTGACGGCGTTCATGTCGTGCAGCTGCAGCCATGTGACCTTGCAGCGCCACGCGAACAGCGCCCGCAGCGCGCGTGTGAACAGCCGCCGCCCCGGGTCGCCGATGGCCATCACGAACCAGCGCGGCGAGCCGCCCGTGGTCACCACCGTCAGCCGGCGGATGTGCCGCATGCCCGACTTCGCGAGTTGTCCCTTGCGCTCCGCGGGCAGGAAGGCCACGCCCGGCAGCCACACGCGCTCGAGCCAGCCCTTGAGCATGGACGGTGGTCCATGGAACCAGGTGGGATAGACGAACACCAGGTGCTCGGCCCACAGCAGCGCTTCGACGTGGGGTTTCACGCGTTCGCGGATCAGTTCGGGGTTGTCGAGGTAGGCGATGCGCTCTTCGCGTGTCAGCGTCGGGTCGAAGCCTTCGGCGTACAGGTCGATGGCCCGCACGGGATGGCGAGGCTGCAGCGCGTCGAGGGCGGTGCGGTAGAGCGCGTGGTTGAAGCTGTCAGGATTCGGATGGCAATGGACGACGAGCGTTTTCATGGTTCGGGCCGGTTCGCCTGTTCGGCGAGACGGGGTCAGAGCCCAGGGATAAAAGGCCGCGCGTGCCTTATGGCAAACCCAGGCGCCGGCATCTGACCCCGGCGCAAGCCCCGCGCGACCCACGGGAAAAAACGAAATGAATTACTTGCCGGCGAGCTTCTTGCGAACGTCGACACCGACGCCCTTGTTGACGAACTGCGTGCTCACGACCTTCGACAGGTCGATCTCGCCGGGCTTGTAGAGGCCGGCCTTGACCATCTTGTCGTAGAAGTCCTTCACGCGCGCTTCGTCCATGGCGCCGATGCCCTTGGTGAGCGAGTCGCCGCTGTCCACGATGCCCATCTTCTTGATGAGATCGATGGAGCCCTGCAGCGCGGCCGGCGTGGCGTCGGGGTTGGTCTTGGCCATGAGCTCGTTGGCGGCCTTGTTGTCGCCGTAGAGGTAGTTGTTCCAGCCGATGATCGAGGCCTCGATGAACTTGCGCACCGTCTCGGGCTTGGTCTTGATGAGATCGGCGCGGGTCTCGATGGTGGTGGCGTAGGTCGAGAAACCGTGGTCGGCCAGCAGGTGCACCACGGGGTCGAAGCCGGCCTGCGCCTTGATCGACAGCGGCTCCGAGATGGCGTAGCCCTGTTGAATGGACTTCTTGTCGGCCAGGAACGGGCCGACGTTGAAGGTGTAGGGCTTGAGCTGCGCATCCTTGAAGCCGTGCTCCGACTTCATCCACTGCCAGAAGCTGAACTGGCCGTCCTTGCCGATGAAGGCCACGGGCGCCTTGGTCATGTCCTTGAAGCTGTCGTAGCCCTGGCCCGGGTGCGCGAACATGGCCTGCGGGTCTTTCTGGAAGATGGCCGCGACCACCACGGTGGGCACGCCGTTCTTCACGTTGTCGAACGACTGCAGCAGGTTGCCGGTCATCAGGAAGTCGACCTTGCCGGCCGGCAGCATGGGCCGGTTGTTGACCATCGGGCCGCCCTGCATGATTTCCACGTCCAGGCCGTACTTCTTGTAGGTGCCGTCCACCAGCGCCTGGTAGAAGCCGCCGTGGCCGGCCTGCGCCTTCCAGTTGGTGGCGAACACCACTTTTTCCTGGGCATGTGCGGCGAGGGCAGCACCTGCAAGGGCCAGGCCGAAGGCCAGCGGCCGGAGAGAGAAAGCGGGGATGCGCATGGGGACGGACTCCTGTGGAGGTTGGGGTGGGGACGGGATGCGAAGACTAAATGTTTTTCTCAACGCTCGACGGCCATGTCGGGCGTCCAGCCGCGCGTTTTTCCGGGGTTCATCAAACCCATCGGATCGCTGCGCTTCTTGAACTCGATCTGCTGCGTGTCGATGGTCTTCATGCCGCCGTCCTCGATGGTGAAGACGTGCGGGTTGAAGATCTGCGCGCCGCCCTGCGACTCGATCTCGCGCATCACCTCGTACTGGTGGGCCTCGCCCTTCCAGCGCACGAGCAGGATGCCGAAGGTGCCGCATTCGCCGTTGGCGCGTGCGAAGTCCTGGTGCTGCAGCACGTCGTCACCGAAGATCTGCAGATGGCGCTCGACCACGGCCGGATCGAAGGGCTGGGCGTAGGCCACCTGCAGGTAGGTCCAGCTGCGGTCGGCCTTCAGCGCCTGCAGCGTCGTGTGGTTGAAGGCGCACTCGTAGGCCGGCGGCAGGCCGGCGGCCAGCAGCTCGTCTTCGGTGCCAGCCACCGAGATGGTGCCGCCGTGCGCCGCGGCCAGCGCGCGAAAGCCCGCCAGCGTGTCGGGCGACACCATGGTGAACACGGCATGCCGGTCGGGCGGAAAGTGCTCGCCCATGGCCGTGTAGTAGGGCGAGAAGCGCGCCTCCACGGTCGAGAGCAGAAACAAATCGAACTCGGGCGCCTGTGCGGCAATGCCGAAGTCGAGCGCACCGCGGTACGTTTCGAACAGCACCGTGCAGTGCACCCAGTCGACCGCCGGGCTCAGCGCCACTTCGACGTCGAGGATCACGCCGTTGGTGCCGTAGGCGTGGTGCACCTGCTGGATCTCGTCGCCCACCAGCTCGATGACGCGCGGCTCGCGCTCCACCGTCATCACGCGCGCGCGCAGCAGGTTGCCGGGGTCGCGCAGGATGCCGTGGCGGAACGAGCCGATGCCGCCGAAGCCGCCCGCAATGAAGCCGCCGATGCTGGCCACGTGCCAGGTCGAGGGCCACATGCGCAGGGCCTGACCCGTCTCGCGCGCGGCCAGGTCGATGTCGTGCATGCGCGCGCCGGCCTCGACGCGGATGCGGCCGTCGGCCAGGTCGAGCACGCGGCACATCTGCGTCACGTCGAGCACGAGGCCGCCTTCGAGCGGCACGCACTGGCCGTAGTTGCCGGTGCCGCCCGCGCGCACGGTGAGCGGCAGCTTCCACTTGGCGGCCACGGCCGCGGCTTGGCGCACGTCGTCCTCGGTGCTGACCTTGACCACGAGGTCGGCCACGCAGCCCGCGAGCTGCGCCGTGAGGATCGGGCTGTACCAGTAGAAGTCTTTGGACAGCTGCTTGCGCTGGCTGGGCGTGGCGATCACGTTCAGGCCGCGCAGGTCCTCGCGCACGGCATCCCAGTCGACCGCGGACAGCGGGGTTCTAGCGTTCACGGCGCATTTCGCTTTCATGCCAGTGGCCGAGCACCAGCCGCGACAGGGCGGCGAACACGATGAAGATCACGATGCCCAGCAGAGACACCAGCAGCAGCGCCGCGAACATCATCGGGATCTCGGTGCGGAAGCTCGACTCGAGGATGCGCGAGGCCAGCCCCGTCTCCTTGCCCGCCGTGCCGGCCGTGAACTCGGCCACCACCGCGCCGATCAGGCTCAGGCCGCCGGCGATCTTCAGGCCCGCCATGAAGTACGGCAGCGCGCTGGGCGCGAGCAGGTAGCGGAAGGTCTGCCAGGGCGAGGCCTTGTACAGCTGGAACAAATCGCGCAGGTTGCTGTCGGCGCTCTTCAGGCCGATGACGGTGTTCGACAGGATTGGGAAGAAGGCCACGATCCACGCGCACAGCAAGAGCGCCGCGGTGGTGCTCGACACGTAGATCAGGATGAGCGGCGCGATCGCGATGATCGGCGTCACCTGCAGGATCACGGCGATCGGGAACAGGCCGATCTCCACCCACTTGAACAGCGCGAACGCAATCGCCAGCAGCACGCCGCCGACGATGGCGGCGCCCAGCGCGAGCAGCGTGAGCTTCACCGTGAACCACAGCGCGCCCGAGAGCGAACCCCAGTTGTCGAACAGCGTGCGCAGGATGAGCGAGGGCGCCGGCAGGATGTAGTGCGGGATGTCGTTGGCGCGCACCATCCACTCCCACACCAGCAGCAGCGCGGCGACGATGACGACCGGCACGACGACGCGCAGCGTCGACTCGCGCCGGCGCAGCTTGTCTTCGTGCGCGCGCAGCGTCTCGGCGGACGGCGTGGCTTCGTGGGCGGTGGTGGTGTCGAGGGGCATCACGGTTTCAATGGTCGATGTCGAGGCCATGGAGCGCTCCGTGCAGAGAGTGTGAAACGGCGGTGCAGTGCGCGTTGTAGCGGCTGGAGGTGCGGAAGGCTTCGCCGCGCGGGTAGGGCTCGTCGATGGCGATCTCGTCGATCACGCGGCCCGGGCGCGCCGCCATCACGACGATGCGGTTCGACAGATACACCGACTCGTACACGCTGTGCGTGACGAACACGATCGAGAAGCGGTGCTCGCGCCAGATGGCCAGCAGGTCGTTGTTGAGCTTGATGCGCGTCATTTCGTCGAGCGCGGCAAAGGGCTCGTCCATGAGCAGCAGGCGCGGGTGCGTGACCAGCGCGCGCGCAATCGACACGCGCATCTTCATGCCGCCCGAGAGCTCGCGCGGGTACACATCGGCAAAGCGCGACAGGCCCACCAGCTCCAGCACCTGCTGCACCACCGGCGCGGCTTCGTCGCGGCCCATGCCCGCCAGCTTGAGCGGCAGCCAGACGTTGTCGAACACCTTGGTCCAGGGCATGAGCGTGGGCTCCTGGAACACGAAGCCCAGGTCGCGGTCGCTCTTGCTGTCCTTCGCGGTGCCGGTGTTGGCGCCTGACCATTGCATGTCGCCCGAGCTGATGCGGGTGAGCCCGGCGATCAGCCGCAGCGCGGTGCTCTTTCCGCAGCCCGAGGGGCCGAGGAAGCTGACGAAGTCGTGCTCGCCGATGTCGAGCGTCATGCCCTGCAGGGCGAGCGTGCCGTTGGCGAATCGCTTGCCGACGTTGCGAAGGCGGACCAGCGGCGGCGTGGATGGCGTGGTGCTTTCCATGGGACTCCTTGTGCAGCCGGGGCTCAGCGCCAGGCGGGAACGTTGGCCAGCCGCTCCATCGGGAAGCGGTCGATCTCGTGCAGCAGTTCGACGAAGCGTTGGCCCACGTGGTCGAGCACCGCGGCGCCTTTTTCGGCCGTGGCGCGCGTGGCATCGCCGGCGGCGCCGGCCGGGTTGATGTCGTGCATCTGCCAGCCGAGTTTGCCGCTGGGCGTGATCGACAGGAACTTGTTTTCGGCGGCCATCTGCTCGGTCAGGGAGCTGAAGTTCTGGAACTGGTCGCGGCGCACGTAGTCGGGCGTGAGGTGCAGCATCACCGAGCTTTCGAGGTCGCCCGCGTGGATGCCGTGCTTGCCTTCATGCGCGGTGAACAGGCCTTCGGGCAGGCCCAGCGTGTACCAGTTGGCGGCCACGACCATCATGTCGTGTTCTTCGCGCAGGTCGCGCGCCACGATGTCCATGACGCTCATCTGGCCGCCGTGGCTGTTGTAGAGCACCAGCTTGCGCACGCCGGCCTTGGCGACGCAGGCGCCGACGTCCTTCCACAGCGAGATCAGCGTGTTCGCCGACACCGTGAGCGTGCCCGGGTAGCGCGAGTGCTCGTTGCTCTTGCCGTAGGGCACGGTGGGCAGGAACAGCACCGGCAGGTCGTCGGGCAGGTAGGGCAGGCTGGCCTGCACCATGCCGTCGATGGTGGCGGTGTCGGTCGACATCGGCAGGTGGGGGCCGTGCTGTTCGGTCGCCCCCACCGGCAGCACGGCGATGAGCCGTTCGCGGTCGAGGCGGGAGAACTCTTCACTGGTCAGGTCGGACCAGAAGCGGCTGCGCAACGGGGGCGGATTCATCGTGGCAAACCTCGTGACAACGGTGGGAGGGTCTAAATTATCCGTCTGGTCAAAAAAAGTAGACCATGCGTGGATACCCTTGCCCAGCCGCTTGCAAGCGGCATGCCAGCAAAACAATGCAGGTGGTCAAAACACCTGAGTAGGGCCCGCCCGGCCCGTGGTGTCAGCGGCGCACCACGAAGCGCGTGATCACCGGCGCCGTTTCGCCGAGGTGGAACGCCAGCCGGCGTTCGCGCAGCGCCATGTCGGCGGCGGTGGCGCGGTTGAAGCGGCGCAGGTGGTCGGTCCACGACTCGTCGACGATCTGCTCCACGTAGCGCTCGGGCTGCGCGATGTCGTGCAGCAGTTCCCAGCCGATGGCGCCCTGGCCCAGGCGCGCGCGCCGGGTCTGCTGCATCACGAGGTGGAAGGCGGCGGCGCGCGACGGGTCGATGAGGTACTCGACCGTGATCACCACGCGGCCGTCTTCCTGCGGCGCCTCGGCCGGCGGGCCGGTGGCCCAGCCGGCCTGGGCGGGACGCACGTCGTCCTCGCCGCTCACGTCGGTCACCCAGCGGATGGCCGCCAGCATCAGCAGCGTGCCGCTCACGGCGGCGATGGCCAGGCTCAGCGTCAGCGACGTGACGGTGGCCACCTGGCCCCACAGCGCCGCGCCGATCGCGCTCGCACCCATGATCGCCATCTGGTAGGTCGACATGCCGCGCGCGCGCACCCAGTCGGGCAGCGCGAGCTGGGCCGACACCGACAGCGAGTTGGCCACCGTGATCCACGCCATGCCGCCGAAGAACATCGCCGGCACCGCGACCCAGGCGTTGGGCGCCACGGCCATCACGGCGGTGGCGGCCGACTGCAGCATGGCGCCGCGCAGCACCAGCTGGTCGCGCCCGAGCGCCTGGCGCAGGCGCGGCAGAAAGAGCACCGCGATGATCGCGCCCGTGCCCATGGCGGCCAGCAGCAGCGTGAAGGTGCCAGCACCGCCGCCCTCGAGGTTGCGCGCCAGCAGCGGCAGCAGCGCCAGCAGCGCGGTCGAGTGGAAGAAGAAGAGCGACACGCGCGTGAGCACCGCCCGCATGCGCTGCGACTGGCGCACGAACTGCACGCCCACGCGCATCGCGCTGATGAGCTTCTCGCGGCCCAGCGGGTTGGGCGTGTGCTCGCGGCGCCAGCGCAGCACCACGAAGCCCGAGGCCACCGACAGCACCGCGTTGAGCGCGAACACCCACACGCTGCCCGCGCTCGCGATCAGCATGCCGGCCGTGAGCGGGCCGACGATGCGCGAGGCGTTCATGGCGATGCCGTTCAGGCCCAGCGCCGCCGGCAGTTGCTGGCGCGGCACCAGCTCGGGCACGATGGCCGAGAACACCGGCCAGCGCAGCGCCAGCCCGATGCCGTTGGCGAAGGTGAGCGCCAGCAAAAGCGGCGCGGTCATCACGTCGAGTGCGATGGCGGCGCACAGCACGACGGCGGTGCCGGCCAGCCAGAACTGCGTGGCCACCAGCCAGCGCCGGCGGTCGAGGATGTCGGCCAGCGCGCCGCTCGGAAGGCCGAGCAGGAACACCGGCAAGGTGGAGGCCGACTGCACCAGCGCCACCCAGATCGGCGAGGAGGTGAGCGAGGTCATCATCCACGCCGCCGCCACATCGTTCATCCACATGCAGATGTTGGCGATGAGCCAGGTGCTCCACAGCATGCGGAACACGGGGAGCTTCAGGGGCTCGAGCGCCGCGAGGTTCGAGGGCTGCGGCTTGGCCGGCGGGAGGGGTGTCTCTTCGGGGGATATGGGCGGCATGTCGCGCTATTGTGGCGCGGCTCAGCCTCTGTCGCTGCGGGCGAGGCGATGCTCGAGGCGGCGCAGCAGCGTCGTCAGCACCAGCGTCATCACCCAGTACACGACCGAGATCGCGAGGTACGGTTCCCAGTAGCGCGCATACGCGCCGGCCACGGTGCGCGCGGCATAGGCCAGTTCGGCCAGGCCGATGGCCGACACGAGCGAGGTGTCCTTGAGCAGTGCGATCGCGTTGTTGCCCAGCGGCGGCAGCATGCGGCGAAACGCCTGCGGCAGCACCACGTAGCGCATCACCTGCGCAGGGCTGAAGCCCAGCGAGCGGCCGGCGTCGAACTGCCCGCGCGAGATCGACTGGATGCCGGCCCGGAACACTTCGGAGATGTAGGCCGCCGAATTCAGCGTGAGCGCGACCACGCCCGAGATGAGCGCGCCGTGCTCCTGCTTGAGCGTGCGCGCCAGGTCGCCGTCGATGAGCAGGCCCGTGCTCGGATGGATGAACACCGGCATCACCGCGAAGTGGATCAGCAGGATCTGCACGAACAGCGGCGTGCCCCGGAAGAAGCTCACGTACACCGTGGCGGGCCAGCGCAGGAACACGCGCGTGAGCCAGGTCCACGGCGCATGGCGCGCCTGCGCCAGCCGCGCGAGCGCCAGGCACAGGCCCCAGCTCGCGCCCAGCAGCACGCAGACCACGGTCATGCGCAGCGTCATCCAGGCGCCCTGCCAGAACAGGTCCTTGTATTCCACGAGGATGTCCCAGCGGAACCATCCGAAAAGCAGCACTGGTTGTTCCATGCTTGCGTCCTCCACTCTGTCTATCTGTCTGTCTTCGAAAAAAACGAAACGGCCGCGTGAGGGCGGCCGTGTTCAGGAAAATGCCGTGCGGCTCAGCGCACGTTCGGGTCCTTGTTGAACCACTTCTTGTAGATCGTCACGTAGCTGCCGTCGGCGCGGATGGCCGCCAGGCCGGCGCTGAGCTTGTCGAGCAGCGCCTTGTCGCCCTTCTTCACGACGATGCCGAAGCCTTCTTCGGGGAAGGACTTGTCGTCGAGCGTCTTCAGCTCGGCGTGCTGCGCCACGCGGTAGGCGATCACGCCGTTGTCGCCCATGGCGGCATCGACGCCGCCGCCGGCCAGCTCGGAAATGATGAGCGGCGTGCTCTCGAAGCGGCGGATGTTGGGGCTGGTCTTGCCGAACTCGCGCGAGGCGATGTCGTCGGCGGTGGAGGCGCTGACCACGGCGATCTTCTTGCCCGTGAGGTCCTTCAGCGAGGTGACGGTGCTGTTCTTCGGCAGCGCGATGAGCTGGCGCGCCGCGAAGTACGGCGGCGTGAAGTCGTAGCTCTGCTTGCGCTTCTCGTTGATGGTGACGCCCGAGATCACCAGGTCGACGTCGCCATTGTTCAGCGCGCCGAAGATGCCGGTGAAGGGCGTGTTGACGACCTTGATCTTCAGGCCCTGCTGCTTGGCGATGGCGTTGATGATGTCGATGTCGAAGCCGACGATCTGCTTGTCCTTGTTCTCGAAGGCAAACGGCGCGTAGGTGGCGCTGGAGGCCACGGTGAGTTCGCGGTTCTGGGCTTGGGCCTGGGCACCGAAGGTGAGCGAAGCGGCTGCGAGGCCGAGGGCCAGGGCGCGGCGGAGGGAGTTCATTCGGGGTCCTTGTGTCTTGCCGCCCGGCGGGAAGCGGTGGGCGAGCATTTTAGGTGGTCGCTATCGGGACCCCTTGCCGGTTACCGGGCGAACAGGAAGTAGAGCGCGACCGCCACCACCGCCACGACGGCGATCACCTTGCCCGCGCGGGGCGAACCCGAAGCGCTGGACGCGCCCGTGCTGTGCCACGTCACGGTGCGGGTATGCACCGTCTTCGTGTGGCCGTCGCTGCTGCTGCGCTCGGTGCGGGTGTGCACCGATTTCGTGTGGCCGCCGCTGCCGCGTTCCGTGCGGGCGAGCGCGTCGGCCACGACCTGCCGGCCTTCCGGCGAGATCGCGGACATCGGCGTGGCGAGCGCCTGCAGCTGCGCGGGCGTCAGCACGCCGGTGCGCACGGCCCAGGCCAGCGTGGCGGCCGGCGAAGCGGGCGCGGCCCATTCGGGTTCCTGTTCGGGCAGCAGGCTGCGGGCCTGGAAGTGCTGCACGGGGTCGATCAGCTGCAGCGCCTGCAACTGGTCGAGCGCGCTGTCGGTCACGCCGTCTTCGAGGCGGTGAGCCATGAGGCCGATCTCGAACAGCACCCAGGCCGGCGCCTGCCCGCTGACCATGGCCACCGCGTTCGCCACGGTGCGGTGCGCCTCGTCTTCCGCGCCGGGGGCGGCACGGGCGCGCAGGCCCGGCAGTGCGTCCGCCGCGACGATGTCCTTGGCGGCGGCCCAGCCCAGCGCTTCGCTCGGGGTGCGCAGCGCGGTGTTCGGCAGGTCGGGGTGCGCGAGCGCCTGCGCGTGTTCCGCGTCGGTCAGCAGGCCCAGGGTGTGCAGGTGCGACAGGGCCAGCAGGCGGTTTTCTTCGAGAGTCATCGGGCCAAGTGTCCCAGAGGCAGCGCGCTGTTGGCCTTTACTTCGCCCAGCGAGAAGCTGGTGTGCAGGTCTTTCACGTTCGGCAGGTTCATGAGGTTCTGCCGCGCGAAGGCCGAGAAACCGTTCAGGTCCTGGGCCACCACCTGCAGCTCGAAGGTGCCGGTGCCGCTGATGTAGTGGCAGGCCACGACCTCGGGCATCTTGCGGATCGCGTCTTCGAGCTTGCGCGTGGCTTCGTGGGTGACGCGCTCGGTGTCCACGCGCACGAAAGCGAGCACGCCCAGCCCGATCTTGTGGCGGTCGATCTCGGCGCGGTAGCCCTTGATGAAGCCGGCGTCTTCGAGTGCGCGCACGCGGCGCCAGCAGGGCGCCGCCGACAGGCCCACGCGCTGCGCCAGCTCGGCGTTCGTGAGGCGGCCGTCGGTCTGCAGTTCTTGCAGGATAGCGAGGTCGAACTTGTCAATGCTTTCCATGGGGGTAGATGTTAAGCAAGATTCTTTCTGTACACGGCTTTTTTGGGGCAAAAAACGCAAACACCTGTCGCGGACCCCGGCATACACTTTGCGTGATCATGGGCTCGCGCCCTACCGGGCACAGACCCACACCCATCAGCCAGGCCCACAAAGCCCTGCCACTACGGAGACAGAAGACATGAACGCCCCGCTGCCCGAGCACATTCGCCGCGCGCTAGAAACCGTCACGCTCGACGACAAATACTCCCTCGATTACGGCCGCGCCTTCATGAGCGGGGTCCAGGCCCTGGTCAAGCTGCCGATGCTGCAGCGCCTGCGCGACAAGCAGGTCGGCAAGAACACCGCCGGCTTCATCAGCGGCTACCGCGGCTCGCCGCTCGGCGGCTACGACCAGGCGCTGTGGAAGGCCAGCAAGTTCCTCAAGGAACAGAACATCGTCTTCCAGCCCGGCGTGAACGAAGAGCTCGCGGCCACGGCGCTGTGGGGCACGCAGCAGCTGGGCTTCTCGCCCCAAGGCACCAACAAGTTCGACGGCGTCTTCGGCATCTGGTACGGCAAGGGCCCGGGCGTGGACCGCTGCTCCGACGTCTTCAAGCACGCCAACATGGCGGGCACCACCGCCTGGGGCGGCGTGATCGCGGTGGCCGGCGACGACCACATCTCCAAGAGCTCCACGGCCGCGCACCAGAGCGACCACATCTTCAAGGCCTGCGGCACGCCGGTGTTCTTCCCGGCCAACGTGCAGGAAATCCTCGACCTCGGCATTCATGCCTTTGCGCTGAGCCGCTTCTCGGGCGTGTGGTCGGGCATGAAGACGATCCAGGAGATCGTCGAGTCGAGCGCCACGGCCATGATCGACCCCGAGCGCGTCGACATCGTCATTCCCACCGACTTCGAAATGCCGCCCGGCGGCCTGCACATCCGCTGGCCCGACCATGCGCTGGAGCAGGAAGCCCGGCTCATGCACTACAAGTGGTACGCCGCGCTGGCCTACATCCGCGCCAACCGCCTGAACCACAACGTGATCGAAGGCCCCAACGACCGCTTCGGCATCATGGCCAGCGGCAAGGCCTTCAACGACACGCGCCAGGCGCTCATCGACCTGGGCCTGGACGACGCGGCCTGCCGCCAGCTGGGCATCCGCTTGCACAAGGTGGGCGTGGTGTGGCCGCTCGAGGCGCAGCTCACGCGCGACTTCGCCACCGGCCTGCAAGAGATCCTGGTGGTCGAGGAGAAGCGCCAGGTCATCGAATACCAGCTCAAGGAAGAGCTCTACAACTGGCGCTCCGACGTGCGCCCCAACGTGGTCGGCAAGTTCGACGAAGGCGCCAGCTCCACGGCCGACGGCTACTCCGGCGGCGAATGGTCGATGCCCAACCCGACCTCGCACACGCTGCTGCGCGCCAACGCCGACCTGAACCCGGCGCTCATCGCCAAGGCCATCGCCGCGCGCCTGAAGAAGACCGGCCTGCTGGCCGCCGCCGGCGCCGACATGGCCGCGCGCATCGATGCGCAACTGGCCATCCTCGAGGCCAAGGAACGCGCGATGGTGGTGCAGCAGGCGTCCACCAGCGTGGCCGACGCCACGCGCCAGCCCTGGTTCTGCTCGGGCTGCCCGCACAACACCAGCACCGTCGTGCCCGAAGGTTCGCGCGCGATGGGCGGCATCGGCTGCCACTTCATGGCGACCTGGATGGACCGCTCCACCATCGGCTTCACGCAGATGGGCGGCGAGGGTGTGCCATGGGTGGGGCAGCAGCCCTTCACGACCGACCAGCACATCTTTGCCAACCTGGGCGACGGCACGTACTTCCACAGCGGCCTGCTCGCCATTCGCCAGAGCATCGCGGCGGGCGTGAACATCACCTACAAGATCCTCTACAACGACGCGGTTGCCATGACCGGCGGCCAGCAGGTCGGCGAGCGCCCCGAGGGCCACTCGGTGCTGCAGATTGCAGAAAGCCTGCACGCCGAAGGCGCCAAGAAGGTCGTGATCGTCACCGACGAGCCCGAGAAGTACGAGGGCGTGACCATTCCGGGCGACCACGTGCAGGTGAAGCACCGTGACCTGCTCGACGACATCCAGCGCGAGTTCCGCGCCATGGCCGGCACCACGGCCATCATCTACGACCAGACCTGCGCCACCGAGAAGCGCCGCCGCCGCAAGCGGGGCACGGCCGTCGATCCGGCCAAGCGCGTGGTCATCAACGAGCTGGTCTGCGAAGGCTGCGGCGACTGCAGCGTGCAGAGCAACTGCCTGAGCGTGGAACCGCTGGAAACCGAATTCGGCCGCAAGCGCACCATCAACCAGAGCAGCTGCAACAAGGACATGAGCTGCCTGAAGGGCTTCTGCCCGAGCTTCGTGACCGTCGAGGGCGGCCAGCTCAAGAAGAAGGGCAAGAACAAGGCGGCCACGCCGGCCGAGTTCGGCCTGCTGACCGAGCCCGTCATTCCGTCGCTCGTGGGCGGCAAGGTCTGGGGCGTGGTGGTGGCCGGCGTCGGTGGTACCGGCGTGATCACCATCGGCCAGCTGCTGGGCATGGCCGCGCACATCGAGGCCAAGGGCATCGTCACGCAGGACGCGGCGGGCCTGGCGCAAAAGGGCGGCGCCACCTGGAGCCACGTGCTCATCGGCGACACGCAGGACGACATCCGCACCACCCGCGTGGGCACCGCGGCGGCCGACCTGATCCTGGCCTGCGACCCGCTCGTCACGATCAATGCCGAGACCATGGCGCGCATGCGCGAAGGGCGCACGCACGTGGCGCTCAACAGCCACAGCGCACCCACCGCCGCCTTCGTGCGCAACGCCAACTGGCAGAACCCCGAAGACGCCTGCGCCGCTGAAATTGCGCGCGCCGTGGGCATCGACGGCCTGGGCGCCTTCGACGCCGATGCCGCCGCCACCGCGCTGATGGGCGACACCATCTACGTCAACCCGATGATCCTGGGCTACGCCTGGCAAAAGGGCTGGGTGCCGCTGGCGCACGAGTCGCTGATGCGCGCCATCGAGCTGAACGCCGTGGCCATCGAGAACAACAAGACCGCCTTCGAATGGGGCCGCCAGGCCGCCGTGCGCCCGGACGAGCTGCAAAAGCGCGTGCGCCCGGGCCAGGTCATCGAGTTCAAGAAGCGCGAGACGGTCGAGGCCCTGGTGGCGCGCCGCGCCGAGTTCCTGACCGGCTACCAGAACGCCGCCTACGCCGAGGAATACAAGGCCTTCGTCGGCCGCGTGCAGCAGGCCGAAGCGGCCGTCGGCAAGAGCACGGCGCTGAGCGAAACGGTGGCGCGCTACCTGTTCAAGCTCATGGCCTACAAGGACGAGTACGAAGTCGCCCGCCTGCACACCGACCGCACCTTCCTGGACCGCGTCGAGGGCATGTTCGAAGGCGACTACAAGCTCAACTACCACCTGGCACCGCCGCTCATCGCCAAGAAGAACGCCAAGGGCCAGCTGCAAAAGCAGAAGTTCGGCCCCTGGATGCTCACGGGCTTCCGCGTCCTCGCCAAGCTCAAGGGCCTGCGCGGCACGGCGCTCGACGTCTTCGGCCGCACCGAAGAGCGCAAGACCGAGCGCGCCCTCATCGGCGAGTACCGCGCCAGCATCGACGAAGTGCTCAAGGGCCTGCGCGCCGACAACCACGCGCTGGCGCTGGAGATCGCGGCGCTGCCCGAGCAGATCCGCGGCTACGGCCACGTGAAGGAGCGCAACCTGGCGGCGGCCCGCACCCGCTGGAACGAGCTGCTGGGCAAGTGGCGCAACCCGCAGGCGCAGCGCGCAGCGGCCTGATCCACCGGCCCCGTTTCCCCGTGAAAAGAGCGCCCTTGTGGCGCTCTTTGCTATTTAAACAATAGCGAAAAGCCCTCCCCGCCGCGCCGGATAAGGGCGCGAAACGGCCATCTGCGACGAATACAATGCCCGACTGCGCGCGGCCTCCCCCGCCGAGCCTTTGACTTGCGGCCCGCATCCTTCGTGGGCGCGGAACCGCGGGCCCGGCCTGCGCATCTGAAGTCTTTTTCTTCTCTCTTCCCTCTGCTGGAGACTCTCTTGTTCATTTCCTCTGCTTTCGCACAAACCGCGCCCGCAGCCGCCGGTGGTGGCGACATGTTGTCTTCGCTGGGCAGCATGCTGCCGCTGGTGCTGATGTTCGTGGTGCTGTATTTCGTCATGATCCGCCCGCAAATGAAGCGCCAGAAAGAAGCCCGCGCCATGATCGAAGCCCTGGCCAAGGGTGACGAAGTCGCCACGGCCGGCGGCGTGCTCGGCAAGATCACCTCGATCAGCGACCAGTACCTCGGCCTCGAGATCGCCAACGGCATCGAGATCAAGATCCAGCGCAGCGCGGTGGTCCAGGTGCTGCCCAAGGGCGCCGTCAAGCAATAAAAGCGTGAGCTGAACCTTGCGCTTCGCGGCGCAGGGCCCCAAGTCACGCCGTGTTCCCTTTCTGAAACGCTTGTGAAAAGCGCCTTCTCATGAACCGTTACCCGGTCTGGAAGTACGCGATCATCGTGATCGTGCTACTCGTGGGGCTCATTTACGCCCTGCCCAATTTCTTCGGCGAAGCACCCGCGGTGCAGGTGTCCGCGGCCAAGACGACCGTCAAGGTCGATGCCGCCACCCAGACCCGGGTCGAGGAGGCGCTGAAGGCGGCCGGCCTGACGCCCGACCTGGTGACGCTCGACGCCGGCTCGCTGCGCGCCCGCTTCACCACCACCGACGACCAGCTCAAGGCGCGCGACGTCGTGCAGCGCGCGCTGGTGCCCGACGCCAGCGACCCGCCCTACACGGTGGCGCTGAACCTGCTGTCGCGTTCGCCGAAGTGGCTCACGTCGCTGCATGCGTACCCGATGTACCTGGGTCTGGACCTGCGCGGCGGGGTCGATTTCCTGCTGCAGGTCGACATGAAGGGCGCCATCGACAAGAAGGCCGAATCGTTCGCGAGCGACCTGCGCACCACCTTCCGCGACAAGAACATCCGCGGCACCCAGGTCAGCCGCAACGGCCAGACCGTCGAGGTGACGTTCCGCGACGCGGCCTCGCTCGAGACCGCCAAGCGCCTGATCGTGGACCAGTTCCCCGACCTCAGCACCACCGACGCGCAAGACGGCACCAACTGGCGCCTGACCGCCACCATCAAGCCCGAGGCGGCCCGCCGCCTGCAGGACGCCGCGCTCAAGCAGAACATCACGACCCTGCACAACCGGATCAACGAACTCGGCGTGGCCGAGCCGGTGATCCAGCAGCAGGGCCTGGACCGCATCGTCGTGCAGCTCCCGGGCGTGCAGGACACGGCCAAGGCCAAGGAAATCCTGGGCCGCACCGCCACGCTCGAAATGCGCATGGTGGACGAAAGCGCCGAAGGCCGCGCGGCCGAACTGAGCGGCGCGCCCGTGCCTTTCGGCTCCGAGAAATTCCTCGACCGCAGCGGCCGTCCGGTGATCGTGAAGAAGCAGGTGCTCGTCACCGGCGAGAACCTCACCGACGCCCAGCCCGGCTTCGACCAGCAGAGCAATCAGCCCAAGGTCGACCTGACCATGGACGCCAAGGGCGGTCGCATCATGCGCGACGTCAGCCGCGAGAACTACAAGAAGCGCATGGCCATGCTGATCTTCGAGAAGGGCAAGGGCGAAGTGCTCACGGCCCCGTCGATCAACGGCGAACTGGGCAACCGCTTCCAGGTTTCGGGTTCGATGACGGTGGCCGAAGCCAGCGACCTCGCCCTGCTGCTGCGCGCCGGCTCGCTGGCTGCGCCCATGGAGATCATCCAGGAGCGCACCATCGGCCCGACGCTCGGTGCCGACAACATCGAAAAAGGCTTCAAGAGCGTGATGTACGGCTTCCTGGCCATCATGGTCTTCATGTGCCTGTACTACGCACTGTTCGGCCTGTTCTCGTCGATCGCGCTGGCCGTCAACCTGATGCTGCTGGTCGCCATCCTGTCGATGCTGCAGGCCACGCTCACGCTGCCCGGCATCGCGGCCATGGCGCTCGCCATCGGCGTGGCCATCGACTCCAACGTGCTCATCAACGAGCGCGTGCGCGAAGAGTTGCGCAACGGCGCCTCGCCGCAGGCCGCCATCCACGCGGGCTACGACCGCGCCTGGGGCACGATTCTCGACTCCAACGTGACCACGCTGATCGCGGGCATTGCGCTGCTGGCCTTCGGCTCGGGCCCGGTGCGCGGCTTCGCCGTGGTGCACTGCATCGGCATCGTCACCTCGATGTTCTCCGCCGTGTTCTTCTCGCGCGGCCTCGTGAACTTCTGGTACGGCAACAAGAAGAAGCTCAAGACCGTGTCGATCGGCACCGTCTGGCGGCCTAAAACCGGTAGCGCCGACGGCACCGCCGTGGTCGAAACCAAGTAACGGCCGAGGACCATCGCCATGGAATTCTTCCGCATCCACAAGACCATCCCGTTCATGCGCCATGCCCTGGTGCTGAACATCATCTCCTTCGCAACCTTTGCGCTGGCGCTGTTCTTCCTGTTCCACCGCGGACTGCACCTGTCGGTGGAGTTCACCGGCGGCACGGTGATGGAAGTGGCCTACGAGCAATCGGCCGACATCGGCAAGGTGCGCGAGGCCGTCACCAAGCTCGGCTATCCCGAAGTGCAGGTGCAGAACTACGGCACCTCGCGCGACGTGCAGATCCGCCTGCCCACGCAGAAGGGCATGAGCTCCGACCAGCAGAGCGCGCAGGTCATGCAGGCGCTGAAGTCGGTCGATCCGTCGGCCACGCAGCGCGGCATCGAGGTCGTCGGGCCGCAGGTCGGCGAGGAGCTGACCACCAACGGCATCAAGGCGCTGGCCATGGTGGTGGTGGGCATCATGATCTACCTGGCGTTCCGCTTCGAATGGAAGTTCGCGCTGTCCACCGTGCTGGCCAACCTGCACGACGTGGTGATCATCCTGGGCTTCTTCGCGTTCTTCCAGTGGGAGTTCTCGCTGGCGGTGCTGGCGGCGGTGCTGGCGGTGCTGGGCTACTCGGTGAACGAGTCGGTCGTGATTTTCGACCGCGTGCGCGAGAACTTCCGCCGTTACCGCAAGATGACGACCACCGAAGTCATCGACAACGCGATCACCTCGACCATCAGCCGCACGATCATCACGCACGGCTCCACGCAGCTCGTGGTGCTGTCGATGTTCTTCTTCGGCGGCCCCACGCTGCACTACTTCGCGCTGGCACTGACGATCGGCATCTGCTTCGGCATCTACTCGTCGTGCTTCGTGGCGGCCGCGATCGCGATGTGGCTCGGCGTGAAGCGTGAAGACTTGATCAAGGGCCCCGTCAAGCGCGACGGCGATCCCGGCGGCGACGACCCGAACGCCGGCGCGGTGGTCTGAGGGATACTGCGGCGCGGCTGCGCGTCAACCGCACTTGTGCGGTGACGCATCCCGATGCAAGCTCGGGGTTGTCATGCACGAACCGTATCCTCCGGCCTTTCTGATTCTTCAATGAGCACTGCGCGGTCCGCCTCTTCCCTGCAGCTCGCACGCGAGGCGCGTGAGCGTTTCGTGGCGGCCACGGAAGGTGCGATCGCTCCGCTGGCCCAGGCCATCCGCGACCGGCTGACCGCGGTGGCCTCCGATGTCGGCAGCGCGCGCACCATGCAGGAAAGCCGCGACGACCTCGTGGCGTTCCAGGGCCACGCCTCGCAGTGGGTGTCGCTGGCGCAGGCCGGCTGGCGCAAGGCGCTGGGCACGGGCCCGACGGGCACCACTTCTTCGGCCCCTGCGGCGCTGCGGCTGGAACTCATCGGCGACGAGGTGGTCGAGAGTCACATCCTCGCTTCGCGCCTCGCACAGACCATTCACGACAAGGCCAGCTTCGAACTCAGCGACCTGCGCCTGCGCATCCAGCATCTCGAAGGCACGCACGAGCTCGACGCCCGCGACGTGCTGAAACCCGAGACGCTGGCCCAGCTGCTGGTGGATCAGTGGCTGGCCGCCGGCCTGAGCCGCGAGGCCTGGGGCCGCGTGCAGGGCACCGTGCAGCAGGCCCTGGCCGATGTGGTCGTGAAGGCCTACGAAAGCGCCAACGCCTTCCTGATCGCGCAGGGCGTGATGCAGGAGATCGATCTCAAGAGCTTCGTGCGGCGCACGGGCGATTCGGGCGGCGGTTCGTCGTCCATGGGCATGCCGACGTCGTCGAGCATGCCGATGGGCCAGGGCGTGCCGGGCGGTGCGCCGGTGTCGCACGTCCGGCAGCCATCGTCACAGCCCTCGCAACCGCAGCGACCGGGCTTCGGCTTCCAGGCATCGGTGCCGTCGTCGGGGCCGGCCTCCAGCTCGATGATGGCCAGCTCGCCGCTCGCCTTCGCACGGCAGCGCGCGCAGACCGCGCTGCTGAGCCTCAAGCGTTTTGTCGCCGCGCGCATCGGTGGCGAGGCCGGCGCCTCGCAACCGGGCGGGGTGACCGGCACCGGCGGCGGCGTGGCTGCGCCCCGCGTGTTTTCGCGCACCTTTGCCGGCGCCATCGCCGATGCCGAGGTCGCCTACCGCATGGCGGCCACGCAGTACATGGACGGCGGTGGCGAGCAGGCCACGCTGATCCAGCAGACCGCGGTCGACCTGCGTCGCCGCACCGCCGAACTCAAGAAGCGCGCCCCCACCACGGCCGACAAGGCCACGGTCGAGATCGTGGCGCTGATGTTCCAGGCCATCCTCGCGGAAGAGCGCATTCCGTTCTCCGCCCGCGTGTGGTTCGCACGGCTGCAGATGCCCGTGCTGCGCGTGGCCATCGCCGAGCCCGAGTTCTTCGGCACCTTGCAGCACCCCGCGCGCATGCTGATCGACCGCATGGGCTCCTGCGTGATGGGCTTCGACGCCGCCGCCATCACCGGCAGCGCGCTCGAGAACGAGATCAAGCGCGTGGTGCAGGTGATCGAGCAGTACCCCGAAACCGGCCAGCGCGTGTTCAAGCTGGTGTTCGACGAGTTCGTCGCTTTTCTGGGCCGCTACCTCACGCAGAGCGACGCCACGCAGCGCGTCATGAGCGTGGCGCAGCAGGTCGAGCAGAAGGAGACGATGGCGATCCAGTACACCATCGAGTTGCGCAAGATGCTCAACGACATGCCGGTGCGCGACGAGATCCGCGAGTTCCTGTTCAAGGTCTGGGCCGAAGTGCTGGCCATTGCGGCGCTGCGCTACGGCGCGCAGGGCGAGCACACCGTGATGCTCAAGCGCGTGGCCTCCGAGCTGGTCTGGGCCGCGAGCGCCAAGCCCAACCGCGCCGACCGCGCCCGCGTCATTCAAGACCTGCCGCAGCTGCTGCAGCGCCTGCGCCAGGGCATGGACCTGCTGGGCATCGTCGGCGAGCCGCAGGAAGGCCACATCAAGATCATCGGCGCCACGCTGACCGACGCCTTCATGTCGAAGACCGAGGCCATTCCCCAGGCCAAGATCGAGGCCATGGCCGAGCGGCTGGCGCACCTGGAAGACTTCGTGACCGACGACGGCAGCGCCTCCAGCCTGCCGCTCGACGCGCAGAGCATCGAGCTGCTGCTCGGCGTGGACGCCAGCGCCATCGAGGTCATTTCCGACACCGCCGGCGTCAAGGTCGCGGACGAGATGCTCGCGTGGACCCACGAGCTGCAGGTAGGCAACTGGTTCATGCTGGACCACAACGACCGCGTGACCCAGGTCCAGTTCGTCTGGCGCAGCGACCGCAAGCAGCTGCACCTGTTCGCCTCGGCCGACGGCCGCAGCTTCCTCATCCAGGCCGGACGGCTGGCGATGTACCTGCAGGCCGGCCTGCTGGTGCCGGCCGAGGAAGAAACGCTCACCGCACGCGCCACGCGCGAGGCGCTGGCGAAGCTCGATGCGAACCCCGAGCGACTCTTGAATTAGTCAGCCGCCTCGGCTGTTCTTGTCTGTTTGTGGAACACCGAGGAACCGGCTTTGCCGGGCCTCAGGTGTTGCCCCCGGTAGGGGGTTGGCGAAGCGACACGAAGTGCGCGAAGCCTGGGGGCGAGCTAATGTGCAGTGCGGCCTTCGCGGCTCTCGCAGAGTTCGTCGAGCACCAGCGCATCGGGCTCGATGCCGGTGCTCCAGTGCACCATCAGCACGATGATCTTGAGTTCGTCCAGCGCCACCGGGTCGCCCGGCGCGGCCATTGCGCGCTCGACGACGATCTCGCGCAAGCCGCAGGGCAGCACGTTCGACAGTTCGAGAAAACGGATGAAGCCGAGGCATTCGGCGCCGAGGTGTTCCTGTTCCGACGGCGAGTACACGCGCATCGACTGGCTCGACTGGGGCAGCGCCGCATCGGGTGCGCCGCCCAGCGTGACACGGGCCGCGGTGATGGCGTTGTCGCCGTCGCCTTCGCTGGGCTGATGTTCGAACTGCAGGCCTTGCGTGGCAAGGCTCAGGCCGTCGAGCCACTGCAGGGCGTCGCGAATTTCTTCCGCCTCGAAACCGTGCGCACTGAGCTTGCGGCCCAGCTGTTCGGGTTCGGGGCAGGCATCGCCGCGCCAGTAGTTTTCATACACAAACACGAGCACTTCGAACATGGGCTCAATATAGCCCAGGAAACCGTGGCTCGCCCCCAGTCTTCGCGCACTTCGTGTCGCTACGCCAACCCCCTACCGGGGGCAACACCAGCGGCCCGGCAAAGCCGGTTCCGCGGTGTTCCACGAAAAATCGGGCCCGGGGCCCCGGGCGTCAGCCGACGGCGGCTCTTTGGAACAGGCCGCCGGGCAAACGCGCGACATGCCCATCGAGTTCAAGCTCGAGCATCTTCGCCTGCAGCATGGCCGCGCTCCAGCCGGTGCGCGCGCTCAGCGCATCGAGGCTCACAGGGTCGAAACCGAGGGCGTCGAGCAGCGGATGCTCCGGGGCCGACGAGGGCGTGTCGCTGGCAACCGTGCGAGCGGGTGGCGTCAGCGGCGGCAGCTCTTCGAGGATGTCGTTCACCGACTCGACCAGCTTCGCACCTTGGCGGATCAGCGCGTGGCAGCCGCGCGATTGCGGCGAGTGGATCGAGCCCGGGATCGCGAACACTTCCTTGCCCTGTTCCGACGTGAGGCGCGCCGTGATCAGCGAGCCCGACGCCAGTGCGGCCTCGACCACGAGCGTGCCGCGCGCCAGGCCCGCGATGAGGCGGTTGCGCTTGGGAAAGTTCTGCGTGAGCGGCGGCGTGCCCAGCGGCAGCTCGCTCACGATGAGCCCTTGCAGCGTGATGCGGTGCGCGAGGTCGCGGTGCCGCGCGGGGTAGACGCGGTCCAGGCCGGTGCCGACCACGGCCACGGTGGCGAGCACCGGTGCGTCGCCGGCCGCGTCGAGTGCGCCCAGGTGCGCCGCGCCGTCGATGCCGAGCGCGAGCCCCGAGACGACGGGCAGGCCCGCCTCGCCCAGCGCCCGCGCGAAGGCGCGCGCGTGGCTCGCGCCCTGCGGTGTCGGGTTGCGGCTGCCGACCACGGCGAGGCTGCGGCCGAGCTGCGTGAGGTCGAAGGCGGGGGCGCCGAGCACGTAGAGCATCAGCGGCGGGTCGACCATCTCGAGCAGCGAACCCGGGTAGCCGGCATCGCCGAGCGTCACGACGCGGCGCGTGACGGCGCCGCCGGTGGGGTCGTCCGCGGGGTGCAGCCATTGCCAGGTCTGGTCGACCTGCGCCTGCAGGCCGGAGGGCAGCTGCTTCAGCGCGGCGGCCTGGGCGTTGCTGACGACTTCGCCCAGCGTCGCTTCGGGCTGCGCGAAGATCGCCTCAGGCAGCCCGAAGGCCGCGAGCAGACGGCGTGCGGCGCCGTCGCCGACGCCTGGTGTCAGTGATAGTCGCAGCCAGCCTGCGAGTTCTGCGCGTTCCAAACGAGTGTGCGAGAAAAAAGCCTCAGGCGCGTGTCAGGGATTGACGAGGAAGTCGCCGGCGCGGGGAGTGTCGTTGATTTCGAGCACCAGTGCGTACGAGACTTTCTCGAAGGTGCGGAACACCATCAGCAGGCCGATGCGTTCGTTGGGCAGCTTGATCGTTTCCTTGCGGGCGCCGGTGCGGTCGAGGATGGTCTCGCCGTTCTTCAGGATGGCCAGCACGTGGCCGTTGTCGACGCCGTCGCGCGTGCCCTTGTTGATGGCCACGACCTGGTTCTGCGCGGCGTACTGCACGGCGTTGCCGTAGACCGAGATGATGCGGCCGTCGACCTGCGTCGATGGTGCGCGCGGTGCGTAGCTCAGCAGCTGGCGCGGCGGCTCGGGCAGCAGGCGGTCGCCGGCGCGCATTTCTTCGCGCGACGCAATGATGTCGATGCTGGCCGGCACGACCGTGATGACGTCCTTGTCGCCGGTCGTCTCGACGGTGGTGGATTCGCCGCGCTGCAGCTGCGCCTTGCCCAGGTACTGCGCCTCGTAGCCGAGGATTTCGCCGGTGCCGGGGTCTTTCAGCGGCGTGGCGCTGCGGAAGATGCGGTAGTGCTGCACCGGGCCGGGCTTTTCGACCAGCGGCGATTCGGCGTTGCCGCGCGCATAGGCACGGTCGCCGCGCGACAGCAGCACGCGGCTGTCGTTGCCGGCCACGATGCGCGGCGCGGCGTCGAGCGTGTTGGCATCGACCACGATGGGTTCGCTGAGGAAGGGCTCGATGAGGCTCGGGTTGAGCGTGGGCAGGGCCATGCCCGCGAGCGAGTCGAAGCGGGTGCGCGGCGACAGCTTGATGGTGCCGCCGTCGCCGCCGGCCGCGCCGCGGCGCGTGGTCAGGCGGGCGCGGCCGCCGCTCTTGTCCAGGTACAGCACCTGGCCCGGGTAGATGCGGTGCGGGTCCTGGATCTCGTTGATGTTCATGCCCCAGAGTTCCGGCCAGCGCCAGGGGCGCAGCAGGTACAGGCGCGAGATGGCCCAGAGCGTGTCACCGGGCTTGACGGTGTATTCGTCGGGCGCCTTCGGCGACAGTTCGCTCAGCGGCACGCCGGCCTGGGCGGTCTGCTGGGCGGTGGCGCGTTGCTGGGGCGTGACCGGGTAGGTCGTCTGCGCCCAGGCCGCCGTGGTGCCGCAGCTGCCGGCCACTGCCAGGGCGGCCGTCCAGAAGGCAAAGAAGGTCGGGCGCTGGTGTTCGGTGGGGCTGGGCTGTGTCATGTCTGGATGGGTGAGCGCACGAAGTATCGTGGCGCATACGAATCTCACAATTTGCTACGAATTCTGCGCCCGAAGCCCTTGCAAGGGCAACGTTTTCGCGTCAATGCGCCGCGACGCGTCGCGGAATTGGCGAAAATAGCCACAACTTCCCCCCGATTTCATGGCCAAACGAATCATTCTGAGTTACCCCGACAAGCGCCTGCACACGGTGGCCAAGCCGGTGCAGGGCGTGGACGCGCGCATCAAGACGCTGGTGGCCGACATGCTGGAAACGATGTACGACGCGAGCGGCATCGGCCTGGCCGCGACCCAGATCGACGTGCACGAGCGCGTGGTCGTGATCGACGTGTCCGAAGAGCGCAACGAGCCGATCGTGCTCATCAACCCCGAAATCACCTGGGCCAGCGACGAGAAGGTGCTCAACGAAGAGGGCTGCCTCTCGGTGCCCGGCATCTACGACGGCGTGATGCGCTCCACCTCGGTGAAGGTCCAGGCGCTCGACGCCGACGGCAACAGTCACACCATTGAGGCCGATGGCCTGCTGGCCGTGTGCATCCAGCACGAGCTCGACCACCTCCTGGGCAAGGTCTTCGTCGAATACCTGTCGCCGCTGAAGCGCAACCGCATCAAGAGCAAGCTTCTCAAGCAGCAGCGCGAGGACATGAAAGACGCACGGGCATGAGCCCGCGGGCTGCGAGCGCGTTGGCCGCCGCCGGACTGTTGTTCCTGGCGGGTTGCGTCAGCGAACCCACGCGCATCCAGCCCGGCACCTCCGCCGCCGACACCCTGCAGCGCCTGGGCGCGCCCACGGGCCGCTACCCGCTCAACGGCGGTGGCGAGCGGCTGCAGTACTCGCGCATGCCGGCGGGCTTCGAGGTGGTCGACATCGACCTCGACGCGTCCGGCAAGGTCGTCTCGGTGACCCAGGTGCTGACCGAGGCGCGCTTCGGCCACGACATCCAGGTCGACCGCTGGCGCCAGAACGACGTGCTGGCCTTCTACGGCAAGCCCTACGAAATCAGCCGCGTCAGCTCGTTCGACGGCACCGTCTGGACCTGGCGCTACAAGGCCATCAACGAGCGCCGCATGCTCTATATCTACATCGACCCCACCGGCGTGGTGCGCCGGTACCACACGGGGGATGACCTCGAATTCGAACGGATCCGGGATTGAGCGCGTTGAAAGTCGTTTTTGCGGGCACGCCCGAGTTCGCGCGCGTCGCCCTGGAGGCCATTGCCGCTGCCGGCCATGACATCGTCGGCGTGATGAGCCAGCCCGACCGGCCCGCCGGCCGCGGCATGAAGCTGCAGGCCTCGCCCGTCAAGCAGTGCGCCGTTGCCCACAGCTGGCCCGTGGCGCAGCCGCGCAGCCTGCGGCTCGATGGCAAGTACCCCGACGAGGCCACCGCCGCGCGCGACACGCTGCTGGCGTGGCAGCCCGACGTGATGGTGGTCGCGGCCTACGGGCTGATCCTGCCGCAGTGGGTGCTCGACCTCCCGCTGCACGGCTGCCTCAACATCCACGCCAGCCTGCTGCCGCGCTGGCGCGGCGCGGCGCCGATCCACCGCGCCATCGAGGCCGGCGACACCCAAACCGGCATCACCATCATGCAGATGGACGCGGGCCTGGACACCGGCGACATGCTGCTGCGCGAAGCGGTCGACATCGCCCCCGACGACAACACCGCCCGCCTGCACGACCGGCTGGCCGCGCTCGGCGGCCGCATGGTGGCCGAGGCGCTGGCGCAGATCGGCCAGCTGGTTCGCACACCGCAGCCCACCGAAGGCATCACCTACGCCCACAAGGTCGAGAAGCACGAAGCGCTGATCGACTGGACGCAGCCGGCCGGCGCCATCGTGCGCCGCGTCCTGGCCTTCGATCCGTTCCCCGGCGCCAACAGCCCGCTCGGCGGCGAGACCGTCAAGCTCTGGGCCGCGCACGTGGCGGCCGGCGCTACAGGTGCCGCGCCCGGCACCGTCGTCTCGGCCGACGCAACGGGCGTCGCCGTGGCGGCGTCGGATGCAACGGTGGTGCTCACCGAACTGCAACGCCCGGGCGGCAAGCGCCTGCCTGCGGCCGATTTCCTGCGCGGCTTCGACCTGAAGACCGGCCAGGTCTTCGGCTGATGTTTCTCTCGCCCACGCTGCGCCGCCAGCCCGAGTTCCGCGCCGGCATGCGCGACATGGCCTCGGCCGCGCTCGGCATCGGCGCCTGGGGCCTGATGACCGGCGTGGCCATGGTCAAGTCGGACATGAGCGTGCTCGAGGCCGTGGCGATGACCCTGTTCGTCTACGCCGGCAGCTCGCAGCTCGCCGCCATCCCGCTGCTGGCCGCGGGCGCGCCGGCCTGGGTGATCCTGGCGACGGGCTTCTGCGTCAACCTGCGCTTCGTGGTGTTCAGCCTGCATCTGCGGCCCTACCTCATGCACATGCCGCGCTGGCGCCGCCTGCTGCACGGCTACCTGACGGCCGACCTGAGCTACGCGCTCTTCACGAAGCAGTACACGGCCCCGCCGACCACGCCCGCCGAGCAGCTGTCGCAAGAGGCCTACCTCACCGGCAACTACTTCGTGACCTGGTGCGCGTGGATGGGCATGAGCCTGCTCGGCATCGCGCTGGCCAACTTCATTCCGCAGACCTGGGGCCTGGGCTTTGCCGGCGTGCTGAGCCTGGTGGCCATCGTCTGCTCGATGGCGACGACGCGGCTGCGCGTGCTGGCCGCGCTCATCGCGGGCGCCACGGCGGTCGCGGCCTATGCGCTGCCGCTCAAGCTCAACATCGTGGTCGCGATCGGCGTGGCCGTGTTGCTGTGCTTCTGGCTCGAAAAGCAGTTCGGGCTCGACCCCGACGCGGAGGACGACAAGTGAGCGGCGGCACCGACTGGTGGTCCATTGCCGTGATCGCCGGCCTCGCGGCCGTCACCATGCTCACGCGCTGCTTCTTCTTCATCCTCGACCGGCCCTGGGGCCTGCCCGAGTGGGCGCACCGCGCGCTGCACTACGCACCGGCTGCCGCGCTGGCCGGCGTGATTGCGCCCGAGATCGTCATGACGCAGGGCCACCTGATCACCACGCTGCACGACGCCCGTCTCTATGCGGCGGTCGTCGGCGGCGCCTATTACTTCTGGCGGCGCGGCGTGCTCGGCACGATGCTGGCCGGCATGGCGGTCTACCTGCCCCTGCACCTCGGCCTGGGCTGGTGACCGGGTTCGATCAGTCGAGTTTCACGCCCGCGGTCTTGATGATGTTCCCCCAGCGCTCGCTCTCCGCGCGCGAGAGCTTGTAGAAGTCCTGCGGCGTGCCGGGCAGCGCCTCGAAGCCGAACTCCGAGAACAGCTTCACCACCTTCGGTGCCTTCATCGCCTTGTGCAGCTCGGTGTTGATGCGCGCCACGGCCTCGGGCGGCATGCCGGCCGGGCCGATCAGGCCGTGGAAGGCGTAGGCGTTGACGTCGCTGAAGCCGGCTTCGACGAAGGTCGGCACCTCGGGCAGGGCGCTGGCGCGCTGCGGCAGCGCAATGGCCAGCACGCGCACCTTGCCCGACTTGATGATCGGCAGGCCCGAGGCCAGGTCGAGCATCATCGTCGGCACCTGGCCGCCCATCACGTCGGTCATGGCGGGCGCGGCGCCCTTGTACGGCACGTGCGTGATCGTGAGGCCGGCCTTCTGCTTGAACAGTTCCATCGCCATGTGGTGCGGCGAGCCGTTGCCGGGCGAGGCGTAGCTCACCTTCTCGGGGTTGGCCTTCACGTAGCGCACGAACTCCGCCACGTTCTTCGCGGGAAAGTCGGGGTGCACGACCAGCGCCACCGGAAAGCGTCCGATGGTGCCGATGTAGGTGAAGTCGGTCGCCGGCTTGTAGGGCAGCTTGGCGAACATGTGCTCGTTGAACAGCAGCGCCGCATTCTCGGCCTGCATGATCGTGTAGCCGTCGGGCTTGGCCTGCATCATCACGGACACGCCGATGTTGGTCGACGCGCCGGGGCGGTTGTCGATGATCAGCGGCTGTCCGAGCGACGGCTGCATGGCCTCGGCCAGCGAACGCGCGAGGTTGTCGGTGCCGCCGCCGGCCACGTAGGGCACGATCCATTTCACGGGCTGGCTGGGGTAGGCCGCCGGCTGCGCGGATGCGAAAGGGCTGGCGGCCAGCGCGAGGGTTGCGGCCAGAAGGTGAAGGAAGCGTTTCATCGTCTTTGTCTCCGTTGCTTGTTTTGAAATCGGTTCAGGTCATTCGCCGCGCAGCACCTGCCAGAGCTCGCGGTCGCGCTCGGCGGTCCACACGACCGGGTGCTCGATGCCGCGCAGTTCGTCGTACGCGCGCGAGACGTCGAACGGCAGCACGTGCTGGAACACCGGCCAGCCGCCGAAGCGCGGCGTCATGGCCGCCTCGGCGCGCGCGAAGCAGCCCCTGAGCGTGTCGCCCGCGGCGATGCCCGCGCGCACGCTGTCGAGCAGCGTCGAGAGAAAGTCCTTCGTGAGCCCGATCGCCTCGGTGCAGGCCGCTTCGCCCTGCAGCACCGCGCCGCGCCCGGGCACCAGCACGCGCGGTTGCAGCGCGCGCACCGCGTCGAGCGTGCCGGCCCAGTCGCCGATGTAGGCGTCGCCCGCGTAGACGCCGCAGTGGTTCTCGACCACGTCGCCCGAGAACAGCACGCCGCAGTCGGGCAGCCAGGCGACGGTGTCGCCGCCCGAGTGGCCGCGGCCCAGCGCCATGAGCCGCAGTTCGCGGCCGCCGCCGAGCGGCAGCGTCATCTCGCGTTCGAAGACCGTGGTCGGGAAGGTCAGGCCCGGAATCTCTTCCACGCCCGCGAACAGGCGCGGGAAGCGGCCCACCTCCGATTCGAAGTCGGCCTGGCCGCGCGTGCGGATCCAGTCGAGCGTGCCGTTGCTGGCGATGATCTCCTGCACCTCGTCGAAGGCGCTCGCGCCCATCACGCGCACCGCGTGGTAGTGCGTGAGCACGATGGTGCGGATCGGCTTGTCGGTGACGCTGCGGATCGCCGCCAGAAAATCGCGCGCCATGCGCGGCGTGGGGCGGGTGTCGATCAGCACCACCTGCTCGTCGCCGACGACGAAGCCGCAGTTGGGATCGAAGTCGCTGATGTAGCCGTAAGCGCCCGGGGCGAGTTCCTGCAGCCGGGGTTTCTGCTCCCGGGTGTCGGAGGCGGAAGCGAAAGAGACGGTGGCGGTCATGGCGGTGTTGTCGTGGTCGTGGGGATGTCTTCGTCGGCCTCGGCTGCCGCGTCGATGCACGCGAGCAGCACGGCCTGGTCGGCGCACTGGTTGGCCAGCAGCAGCACGAGGCGGGCGTTGAGGTCGGCGCTCTGCGCCTCGGTGCGGCCTTCGTGCGCGGCCAGCAGCGCGGCGTAGAAACCGTCGGGGTCGGGGATGCGGGGCTCGGTGATCATGGGGACGAAGCGGTGAGTGCGAGCGCCGTGCGGACGGCGGCGGCGATCGTGTCGGGGGTGGCCTGCGCAAGGAGTGCAGCGCGGTAGGCATCGGGGCGCACGAGCACGAAGCCGCCCGCGCTGGGGTCGATGCCGAGGTGGCGCGCCAGCGTCTCGTCGGCCTGCAAGGTCGGCAGGCCGCTCTCACCGCCCACGGCCAGCAGGCGCAGCGGCAATCCGGCCGTGGCGTCGCACGCCGCCTGCGCCTGCGCGCGCGTCGGTGCGAACCACAGGCCCAGGCACTGCGTGCCCTCGGCGAGCAGCTGCATCAGCGTGGCCTCGCGCCCGTCGGCCCAATGCAGCGGCAGGTTCTGTACCGTGCGCGCGCCCTCGGGCAGCAGCGGCGCGGCGGGGTAGTCGTTGGCGACCGACATGCGGCCCGTGTTGACCAGCGCACGCGCGAAGGTGTGGCGCTTGGCCAGCGCCACCACGGCGCGGCGCAGCGTGTGCTCGGCCGGCGAGCGCGGCGCGAGAAAGCGCGCGGAGCGGCTCGTGACCGTCAGGTTCTCCTGCGCGGCCGGGCGGCGCTCGGCGTCGTAGCTGTCGAGCAGTGCATCGCCCGCCTGCCCTTGCACGACCAGCGCGAGCTTCCAGCCGAGGTTGGCCGCATCCTGGATGCCGGTGTTGCCGCCGCGTGCGCCGAAGGGGCTCACCACGTGCGCGGCGTCGCCGATGAAGCACACGCGGCCGTGGCGGAAGCGCTCCAGCAGGTGGTCGCGGTAGCCGTAGGGGCCGATCCACACGAACTCGAACGCCACGTCGGGCCCGAGCTGTTCGCGCAATCGCGCGCCGGCCACTTCGGGGCGGCTGATCTCCGCCGGGTCGCAGTCTTCGGGCATCTGGTAGTCGATGCGCCACACGCCGTCGGCCATCAGGTGCTGCCACACGCCGCGGCCTTCGTTGAAGGGCGCGTCGACCCAGGTCCAGCGCTCGGTGGGCAACGGCTTTTCAAAGCGCACGTCGGAGATGCACCAGCGGTCGGTGCTGCGCGAGGCATGCGACTCGACGCCGAGCTGCGTGCGGATCGGGCTGTTCGCGCCCGTGGCGTCGATCAGGTGGTCGGCCTCGATCGTGTAGCTGCCGGCGGGCGTCTCGATGTCGATGCGCACGCCGTCGGCCAGCGGCTCGACGTGCGTCACGCGGCTCTTCCAGCGCAGGTCGGTCACGCCGAGTTCGAGGATGCGATCGACCAGGAACCACTCGATGTAGAACTGCTGCAGGTTCACGAAGGGCGGCTGCTTCGAGACGCTCGTCGCCTGCAGGTTGAAGTTGTAGACCTCTTCATCGCCCGAGAAGGTGCGACCGAACGACCAGGTGATGCCCTTGGCCGCGATGCGCTCGTAGATGCCCAGGCGCTCGAAGATCTCCAGGCTCTTCTGCGCGTAGCAGATGCCGCGCGACGAGGCGCCGCGCACGCCCACGGTGTCGTCCTCGTCGAGCAGCACGGCGCGCACGCCGCGTTGCGCGAGGTCGCAGGCCAGGGTGAGGCCCGAGGGGCCGGCGCCGACGATCACGACCGGGTGGCGCACGATCTGCGTGCTGCCGAGTTCGGGCGGCGGCGTGAAGGGCCAGGCCGGCAGTTCGTAGGCCGGCGCGAATGCAAAGCTTTCCATGGTGTCGGGGCTCACAGCGCGTGGGCGAATTCGGCGATGGCGTCCGCCGCTTGCGGGATCAGCTCGGGCTGGCCCGCTAGGTAGTGGTTGCCGCCGACGATGTCGACGTTGCGAATGCGCGCGCCGCCTGCGGCCATCCAGGCATCGCGCGTGCTCGGGAAGGTCGACTGGTCGCCGGTGTAGGTCAGCAGCAGCTTCGGCACCGTCGTGCGCGCGAGGTTGGTGGGCCCGTCGGCCTGCGAGCGCGACGACCACTGCGAGAGGAAGGCGGTGAGCGAGGTGGTGCGGCCCATCGCGTTGGCCGAATAGTTCACCTGCCGCGCATCGCCCCACACGCTGCCGGGCAGGCGCGCATTCGCATCGAGCGAGAGGTCGACGCAGCGCGGATCGGCGTGCGTGCGATAGACGACGAAGGTCTGGTCGCGCGGCGCGCCCGGTGTGTTGCGCAGCAGCGCGAGGCGGTCGAGGCACCCCTGCTCGATGCGGTCCAGCCGCGCCTTCTGCGCCGCGCTGAAGCGCGCGAGAAAGTCGGCCTCGTAGGGCACGCGGTGGCGTGGGTCGTACATGTCGAGGTCGGGGTCGACCGACAGCGGGTCGTGCTCGTCGGTGACCGAGGGGTCGATCCAGTCGCGCATGAGCCGCGTGCGGCCCAGGTGCGCGGCGCACAGCGCGAGGCCGTCGACTGGTGGCAGGTCGCTCTGGTGCAAGTGGGTCGGGTCGCCGTCGGGCAGGTGCGTGGCAGTGAGTTGTTCCGCCTGCGCCTGGTAGAAGGCCGCGAGTGCCGCGCCGCCCGAGTTGCCGACCAGGAACACCTTCTCGTAGCCGGCCGCGCGCAGGTACTGCACGCCGGCGCCCAGGTCCTGGATCGCGCGCTCCATCAGCAGCACCGTGTCGTTGCCGACGAAGCGCGAGTTCAGGCCCATGCAGCAGATGCCGCGCTCGGCCAGCGGGCCGATCAGGTAGTGGCCCATGAAGTTGCTGGTCGGGTGCATCACGATGGCCGCGATCTTTTTCGGCCCCGGCGGCGCGCGGAAGGCGCCGTAGATGCGCGGGCGCAGCAGCTGCAGGCCCGACTGGCTGTCCATGGCCGCGCCGGGCTTCACGTCGATGACGGCGAGTTGCAGCTCAGACATGCGAGGCGCCTTTCGTTGCACGCAGAGCGGCCTTGCGCGCGGTCCACGCGTCGAGGTCAGCGTGGGCATGGCGCGCGTGCGCGTCCATCTCGGCCTGCGGCACGGTCGGCGTGGTGAGTTCCACGCGGATGCCGTTGGGGTCGAAGAAGTAGATCGACTCGATGATGTGGTGGTCGGTCACGCCCAGCACCTCGATGCCGGCGCCTTCGAGCCGCGCCTTGGCGGCGAGCAGGTCGTCGCCCGAGTCGACGCGCAGCGCGATGTGGTTCACCCACGACGGCGTGTTGGGCGAGGGTAGCGCGGCGGTGTCGTCGCCCAGGTCGAAGAAGGCGATGTACGCGCCATCGCGCATCTGGAAAAAGATGTGCACGTAGGGGCAGTACTCGCCCGTGCTCGGCACGTGGTCGTTCTTGATGACGTGGGCCAGCGGCAGGCCCAGCAGGTCTTCGTAGAAGTGGCGGGTTTCCTCGCTGTCGCGGCAGCGCCAGGCGAAATGGTGCAGCCCGCGAATCGGGGGCGCGGACGTGGGGGCGGTCGTCGTCGGCATGCGTGTCTCCGTTGAGGCCGCGATTGGGCAATGCCGCGTCTTATGATGCAATCGAAATTAATTCATCGATTGATGAAATAACCATATATATGAACTTCACCCTGCGCCAGCTGCGCGCCTTCGCCGCCGTGGCCGAAACCGGCAGCTTCACCACCGCGGCCGGGCAGCTGCACCTCACGCAGTCGGCGCTCAGCGTGCTGGTGCGCGAGCTCGAGCGCGAGATGGGCGTGCAGCTGCTCGACCGCAACACGCGCCGCGTGCAGCTGTCGGAGGCGGGGCGCGAATTCCTGCCGTCGGTGCATCGGCTGCTCGGCGACCTGACCAGCGCGGTCGCCGGCGTGACCGATCTACGTGACAAGAAGAAAGGGCTGTTGCGGCTTGCAGCGCCGCAGCTCATGGCCTGCACCTTGATGCCGCGCGTGATCGCCGCCTACCGCGAGGCGTACCCCGACGTGGACGTGCGCCTGGCCGACACGCTGCCCGAGCACCTGCTGCTGGGCGTGGCGGCGGGCGATGTCGAGCTGGCCGTGGGCCAGGACGTGGCGGTGGACGCCGCCGCCATCGAGCGCCGCACGCTGTTCCGCGACCGCCACTGGCTGATCTGCCCGCCCGGCCACGCCTTTGCGAAGCGCCGCAAGGTGCGCTGGCACGAGCTGGCGCCCTACACCTTCATCGCGCCCACGCGCGACTTCCGCCAGCGCGTGCTGCCCGAGCTGGGGCCCGAGGAGCGTGCGTACATGCTGCGGCCCGGCACGCAGGAGGTGTCGTACATGACCACCGCGCTCGGCATGGTGGCCTCGGGGCTGGGGCTGACCGTGTGCCCGACCTACTCGGCGTCGCTGGTGCGCGCGCACGGGCTGCAGATGGTGCGGCTCGAATCGCCCGACTTCCACCGCGAGGTCTGCGTGTACAGCGCGGCGCGGCGCTCGTTGTCGCCCGCGGCGGCGAGCTTCGTCGGCATCCTCGCGCAGTTTGCGACCGCGCAGCCGAAAGCCTGAAAACCATCAGTGCGCCGCAACAGGCGCGCAGGGCCGCCGGAGGGTGAAAACTACAATGCACGCAGTCCCGCCTTTCAGTCTTTCACCATCCTCAGACCCATGAACGTCATTCGATTCACCGACCTCTGTGCGCAAGGCAAGGCCGCCGGCCAGCGCGTCTTCATCCGTGCCGACCTCAACGTGCCGCAGGACGATGCCGGCCGCATCACCGAAGACACGCGCATCCGCGCCTCGGTGCCCTGCATCCAGCTGGCGCTCGACGCCGGCGCGGCCGTGATGGTCACCTCGCACCTGGGCCGCCCGACCGAAGGCGAATTCAAGCCCGAAGACTCGCTGGCCCCCGTCGCCAAGCGCCTGGGCGAGCTGCTCGGCCGCGAAGTGCCGCTGGTGGCCAACTGGGTCGACGGCGTCGACGTGAAGCCCGGCCAGGTCGTGCTGCTCGAGAACTGCCGCGTCAACAAGGGCGAGAAGAAGAACGACGAAGCACTGGCCCGCAAGCTGGCCGCGCTCACCGACATCTATGTGAACGACGCCTTCGGTACGGCCCACCGCGCCGAAGCCACCACCTACGGCATCGCCCAGTTCGCGAAGATTGCCGCGGCCGGCCCGCTGCTGGCGGCCGAAATGGACGCCATCAGCAAGGCGCTGGCCCAGCCCAAGCGGCCGCTGGTCGCCATCGTGGCGGGCTCGAAGGTCAGCACCAAGCTCACCATCCTGAAGAGCCTGTCGGCCAACGTCGACCAGCTGATCGTCGGCGGCGGCATCGCCAACACCTTCATGCTGGCCGCGGGCCTTTCGATCGGCAAGTCGCTGGCCGAGCCCGACCTGCTCGACCAGGCCAAGGCCGTGATCGACGCCATGCGCGCACGCGGCGCCGACGTGCCGATTCCGGTCGACGTGGTCACGGCCAAGACCTTCGCGGCCGACGCGCCCGCCACAGTCAAGGACGCCACCGACGTGGCCGACGACGACCTGATCCTGGACATCGGCCCGAAGACCTCGGCCATCCTGGCCGCGCAGCTGCGCGAAGCCGGCACCATCGTGTGGAATGGCCCGGTCGGCGTGTTCGAGTTCGATGCCTTCGCGGGCGGCACCAAGGCCATCGCGCAAGCCATTGCCGAAAGCAGCGCCTTCTCGATCGCCGGCGGTGGCGACACCCTGGCGGCCATCGCCAAGTACGGCATCGAAAAGCAGGTCGGCTACATCTCGACCGGCGGCGGTGCCTTCCTCGAGGTGCTGGAGGGCAAGACCCTGCCGGCCTTCGAGATCCTGGCCAAGCGCGCGGCCGGCTGATTCCGGCGGCGGTCCGGCCACGGGAGGGAAACCCCCCGTGGCGACTGACTTCCGTTCGACACACAAAGTGTATACAGTAGAGAATACAAAACGGAGACCCCTTTCATGAGCTCGGACCGCATCCCCCGCCACGCCACCAAGATCGTCGCCACCCTCGGCCCCGCCTCCAGCACGCCGGAATTGCTGGAACAGATGATCCTGGCCAAGGTCAGCGTGGTGCGGCTGAACTTCAGCCACGGCACGGCGCAGGACCACATCGACCGCGCCACCATGGTGCGCGAAGCGGCCCGCAAGGTGGGCCGCGAGGTGGCCATCATGGCCGACCTGCAGGGTCCCAAGATCCGCGTCGGCAAGTTCGCGCAGGGCAAGATCTGGCTCGAGCCGGGCGCCAAGTTCGTACTCGACGCCTCGCGCACCGAGCTGGGCGATGTCGATGCCGTGGGCCTCGACTACAAGGACCTGCCGCGCGACGTGAAGCCCGGCGACAAGCTGCTGCTGAACGACGGCCTGATCGTGCTCACGGTCGACGGCGTCAAGGGCGAAGCGGTGCACACCACCGTCAAGCTCGGCGGCGAGCTGTCGAACAACAAGGGCATCAACAAGCAGGGCGGCGGCCTCACGGCACCCGCGCTGACGGCCAAGGACATGGAAGACATCAAGACCGCGATGAGCTTCCAGGCCGACTACGTGGCCGTGAGCTTCCCCAAGAACGCCACCGACATGGAAATGGCCCGCCAGCTGTGCAACGTGGCGGCCGCCGAGTACGGCCACAAGCCCGGCATGATCGCCAAGATCGAGCGCGCCGAAGCCATTCCGAAGCTGGAAGAAATCCTGCGTGCCAGCGACGGCATCATGGTCGCCCGCGGCGACCTGGCTGTGGAAGTCGGCAACGCCGCCGTGCCGGCGCTGCAGAAAAAGATGATCCGCATGGCGCGCGACATGGACAAGGTGGTCATCACCGCGACCCAGATGATGGAGTCGATGATCACCAACCCCGTGCCCACGCGCGCCGAGGTGAGCGACGTCGCCAACGCCGTGCTCGACGGCACCGACGCCGTGATGCTCTCGGCCGAAACCGCCTCGGGCCGCTACCCGCTCGAGACCGTGCAGGAAATGAGCCGCATCTGCGAAGCCGCCGAAGGCGCCGAAGACCAGACGCTCGACGCCGACTTCAGCGGCAAGACCTACAGCCGCATCGACCAGTCGATCGCCATGGGCGCGCTGTTCACGGCGCACCACCTGGGCGCCAAGGCCATCGTGGCGCTGACCGAATCGGGCTCGACCATCCTGTGGATGAGCCGCCACCGCGCGCACATTCCCATGTACGCGCTGACCTCGCGCCTGGCCACGCAGCGCAAGCTGGCGCTGTACCGCAACGTGCGCCCGCTGCTCATGGACTCGGAAAGCGACCGCGACACGGCGCTGCAGCAGGCCGAAAACCACCTGAAGAAGCGCGGCATCGTGCAGACCGGTGACGTGTACGCCATCACCTGCGGCGAGCCGATGGGTGCACCCGGCGGCACCAACATGCTGAAGATCTGCAGAGCGAGCTGAGTCCGTTCGCTCGCAGCAAGACAAGGCCGGCACATGCCGGCCTTTGTCGTTGCGTCGACCCCGTTCAGCCGTTGCGGAACAGGAAGCTGTAGGCGTTCAGCGCCGGCACGCCGCCCAGGTGTGCGTAGAGCACCTTCGAGCCCGCCGGAAACTCCCCGAGCCGCACCTTCTCGATCATTCCGTGCATCGACTTGCCCTCGTACACGGGGTCGGTCAGCATGCCTTCGAAGCGCGCGCTCAACCGAATGGCCTCCAGCGTGCCTTCGTTCGGCAGCCCGTACTCGGGCCCGCCGAAGCGGCGGTCGAGCACCACGTCTTTCTCGGTGATGTCGCGGCCCAGCTCGACCAGCTCGGCCGTGTTCTTTGCGATGCGCAAGATTTGTTCGAAGGTCTGCTGCGGCTTGGCCGAGGCGTCGATGCCGATCACGCGGTCGGCGCGGCCGTCGGCCGCGAAGCCCACCACCATGCCGGCCTGCGTGCTGCCGGTGACCGAGCAGACCACGAGGTAGTCGAACTTGAAGCCGAGTTCGGCCTCCTGCTGGCGCACTTCTTCGGCAAAGCCCACGAAGCCGAGGCCACCGCGCGGATGCTCGGAGCAGCCCGCCGGAATCGGGAAGGGCTTGCCGCCGGCCGCGCGCACGTCGGCCATGGCCTGTTCCCAGCTCTGGCGGATGCCGATGTCGAAGCCGGCTGCGTCCAAGCGCACGTCGGCGCCCATGATGCGCGACATCTCGATGTTGCCGACCCGGTCGTACACCGCGTCGGAGTAGTTGACCCAGTTCTCCTGCACCAGCACGCACTTCAGGCCCAGGTGCGCAGCCACCGCGGCCACCTGCCGCGTCTGGTTCGACTGGATGCCGCCGATCGACACCAGCGTGTCGTAGCCGCCTTCGAGCGCCTCGGGAATCAGGTACTCCAGCTTGCGCGTCTTGTTGCCGCCGAAGGCCAGGCCGCTGTTGCAGTCCTCGCGCTTGGCGTAGAGATCGACCTTGCCGCCGAGGTGGGCGCTCAGGCGCTTCAGCGGCTGGATCGGCGTGGGGCCGAAGGTCAGGACGTGGCGGGGGAATTTCTTCAGGTTCATCGACGCAGCTCCAGGGAGGATGGGGTGAAGCTGTCGATCGTAGGAAGAAGGGTTTGCAATGTGCTTGCGAAGTTTGATGGATCTGCGGCGGTAAAAAAGGCAGGATGGCCAAGAAGACCATTTTTCATCCGAAAAGAAAGCCATGAGCACAACAAAGTTGCGTACGCCGACGGAGCTCGATCGCACCGACCGCGCGATCCTGCGCGCCCTGCAGCGCGACGCCTCGGTGTCGAACGTGGCGCTGGCCGCCAAGGTGAACCTCAGCGCGCCGGCCTGCCTGCGCCGGGTCGAGCGACTCAAGGCCGGCGGGCTCATCAAGGGCGTGGTCGCCTTGCTCGACCCCGACGCGCTCGAGGTCGGCATGCTCGTGATGATCGGCGTGGTGCTCGACCGCTCCACGCCCGACTCGTTCGCCGATTTCGAGAAGGCGGCGCAGAAGGTGTCGGGCTGCCTCGAATGCCACGTCGTCACGGGCGAATTCGACTATTTCATGCTCGTGCGCACCCGCGACAACGACAGCTTCAACCGCCTGCACGCCGAGCAGCTGCTGTACCTGCCGGGCGTGCGGCAGATCCGGACCTTCGTGGTGCTCAAGCAGGTGCTGTCGACCACGCAGTTGCCGATCTGAGCGAGGGCGCGAAACCGCGGCCGCGCCGGCCGCGTACACCTTCGATGACCTTGCCATCCTCTGCCTTGACGTTCCGCCCGCGCCGTGGCGCCCTTGCCGTCTCTCTCGCCGTGGCGGGGGCCGCCCTGCTGTCGGCGTGTTCGCCGATCAGGCTGCTCGACCGGCTGGTGCCCGGCGACACCTACCGGTTCGAGGGCGGCATCGCCTATGGTCCCGCGCCGCGCCAGCGGCTCGACGTGTACCAGCCGTTGCCGTCCGCCCAGCCGGCCGGCGACGCCCGCCCCCTCGTGGTGTTCTTCTTCGGGGGCACCTGGACGAGCGGCGACCGCGCCAGCTACAGGTTCATGGGCGAGGCGCTGGCCGCGCGCGGCGCCGTGGTGGTGGTGCCCGACTACGGCCTGTCGCCCGCCTTCACCTACCCGGTCTTCGTGCAGGACAGCGCACGGGCCGTCAAATGGGCGCTCGACAACGCCGCGCGGCTCGGCGCCGATCCGAAGCAGGTCTACGTGATGGGCCACAGCTCGGGCGGCTACAACGCGGCGATGGTGGCGCTCGACGAACGCTGGCTCGGTGAACTGGGCGCCAGCCCGAAGCAGCTCGCGGGCTGGATCGGCCTGGCTGGCCCTTACGACTTTTTGCCCGTCGGGGACCCGCAGGCGCAGGCCGCCTTCAATTGGCCGGACACGCCGCGCGATTCGCAGCCGCTGTCGCATGTCACGCCCGCCGCGCCGCGGGCGCTGCTGCTCGCGGCGGCGAAGGACAACCTGGTCTATCCCGACCGCAACACCGGCCGGATGGCCGCCGCGCTGCGCGCCGCCGGCGTTCCGGTGCAGGTGAGGCTGTTCGACAACCTGAGCCATGTCACGCTGGTCGGCGCCTTTGCCAGGCCCATCCAGTGGCTGGGCGGGCCGGTGCTGCCGCCTGTGGTGGATTTCCTCGGGTTGGCGTCAGCGCCGTCCCACAAGGGGGCTCGGTAGAATCGGGGTAGTTTTCTCCCGACTTTCCGCCTTCTCTTTTTTCCCGTTTTTTCTATTCCCACGAGGTATTTCCCATGGCACTCGTCTCGATGCGCGAACTGCTGGACCACGCCGCCGCCAACGACTACGGCATTCCGGCCTTCAACGTCAACAACCTCGAACAGGTCCAGGCCGTCATGGAGGCCGCCAAGGAAACCGGCGCGCCCGTCATCCTGCAAGCCAGCGCCGGCGCCCGCAAGTACGCGGGTGAAGCCTTCATCAAGCACCTGATCCAGGCCGCCATCGAGCAGTACCCGAACATCCCGCTGGTGATGCATCAGGACCACGGCCAGAGCCCGGCCATCTGCCAGGGCGCGATCGACCTGGGCTTCTCGTCCGTGATGATGGACGGCTCGCTGCACGAAGACGGCAAGACGCCCGCTTCGTTCGACTACAACGTCGAGGTGACCCGCAAGGTGGTCGAACTGGCCCACAAGGTCGGCGTCACCGTCGAAGGCGAGCTGGGCTGCCTGGGCTCGCTCGAAACCGGCCTGGCCGGTGAAGAAGACGGCATCGGCGCCGAAGGCGTGCTCGACCACGCCTCGCTGCTCACCGACCCCGAGGAAGCCGCGCAGTTCGTGAAAGCCACGCAGCTGGACGCGCTGGCGATCGCCATCGGCACCAGCCACGGCGCCTACAAGTTCACGCGCAAGCCCACGGGCGACATCCTGTCGATCCAGCGCGTCAAGGAAATCCACGCCCGCCTGCCCAACACCCACCTGGTGATGCACGGTTCGTCGTCGGTGCCGCAAGACCTGCTGGAAATCATTCGCCAGTACGGCGGCAACATGAAGGAAACCTACGGCGTGCCCGTCGAGGAAATCCAGGAAGCCATCAAGTACGGCGTGCGCAAGATCAACATCGACACCGACATCCGCCTGGCGATGACCGGGGCGGTGCGCAAGTTCCTGGCCGAGAACCCCGAGAAGTTCGACGCCCGCGAGTGGCTCAAGCCCGCGCGTGAAGCCGCCAAGCAGATCTGCAAGCAGCGCTACATCGAGTTCGGCTGCGAAGGCCAGGGCGCCAAGATCAAGGGCGACACGCTGCAGGTCGTCGCTGCCAAGTACGCCAAGGGCGACCTGGCGCAGCAAGTCATCTAACGAAGACAGACTGCGCGCCGCAGGCCACCGCTCGCGGTGGCTTTTTTCTGCGCGCACAATCCGCTTTTCCCGTCACCGTTTCCCAGCCGAGCATCCGTCCATGACCACCGTTCACACCTCCTCCATCCAGAGCCTGCCCCTGCTTGCGCGCGGCAAGGTGCGCGACAACTACGCCGTCGGCGAAGACCGCATCCTGATGGTCGCGAGCGACCGGCTCAGCGCCTTCGACGTGATCATGGGCGAGCCCATCCCCGGCAAGGGCGAGATCCTCACGAAGATGGCGCTGTGGTGGTTCGACCGCCTGGGCGCGCTGTGCCCCAACCACCTGACGGGCGAAGCGCCCGAGAGCGTGGTCACCGCCGAGGAAGTGCCGCAGGTCACGGGCCGCTCGATGCTGGTCAAGCGCCTGCGTCCGATCCCGGTCGAGGCGGTGGTGCGCGGCTACCTGGCCGGCAGCGGCTGGAAGGAATACCAGGACAACCGCGCGGTCTGCGGCGTGCCGCTGCCCGAGGGCCTGACCAACGCGAGCAAGCTGCCGCGCCCGATCTTCACGCCCGCCGCCAAGGCCGCGGCCGGCGAGCACGACGAGAACATCAGCTACGAGCGCGTGGTCGAGATCGTCGGCCCCAAGCTGGCCCAGCAGATCCGCGAGATCAGCATCGCCATCTACGAGGCCGCGGCCCAGATCGCACTCGCCAAGGGCATGATCATTGCCGACACCAAGTTCGAGTTCGGCTTGGACGAGAACGACACGCTGGTGCTCATGGACGAAGTGCTCACGCCCGACAGCTCGCGCTACTGGCCCGTCGAGGGCTACGAAGCCGCGCTGGCCGCCGGCACCAATCCGCCGAGCTACGACAAGCAGTTCGTGCGCGACTGGCTCGAAGCCACCAAGATCAACGGCAAGCCCTGGGACAAGACGCCCCCGGCGCCGCGCCTGCCGGCCGAAGTCATCGAGAAGACGGCCGCCAAGTACCGTGAGGCGCTGGACCGCCTCACCCACGGCTGACCTGTTTTTTTCCTACCTGTTGCCGCTGCTGAGCAGTGCGACCGTGCGGCCGCCCGCATCGAGCAGCGCGAGCCGCCCCGGCGCCAGCCGGTAGCTGGCCGTGCTCTGCAGCGCCGACAGGAACTGCGCCTCGTTGGCGCCGCGCACCGGGTCGGCGCAGGCCATGCGCGTCGCAGCCATCTGGCCGAGCTTGAGCGACACGCCCGCGCGCGTGAACGATCCCGTGACGCGGTTGCAGCCGCCCGACCCACTGACCCGTCCGCTGTTGCGGTCGAACTGCAGCTGGGCATCGCCGCCCGGCGCGATGGGCTCGTCGCCCAGTTGCACCAGGCGCCACACCGGCCCTTCGATCGGCTCGTCGAGACTGATGCCGCTGCCGCAACCGGTAAGCGCGGTCAGCAGCAGCGCGGCCGAGGCAATGGCGGGGAGCGCGGTACGGCGGGCGAAGGAACGCATGGCCAATTTTCCTTTTCAATCTGCAACAAGTTAAAACCGGCGCCATCGTATGCGACGCCGTGACCGGTGCGAAGACAGGCCCGTCGGCGCGTCCGGGCTTCTTCTTCAGGCGGCCAGCGCCGCGAGGGCCACGCCACCCGCGAGGCGCGCCTCGACGCAGCGGCGCACGCTGGCGGGCGTGCCGTCGTGTGCCAGCAGCGCGGGCCACTCGGCCTGGGCCTGGCGCACGGTGTCGCGCGCGATGGCCATCAGGCGGGCCGGCCGCAGCAGCCCGGCCGCGCGCAGCAGCGCCTCCAGCGCCGGCCCGTCGAAGGCGCGCAGCGTGGCGTCGATGGCGCGGTTGACGCCGTAGTCGTGCGACGGCACATCCTCGAAGAAGGCCGCCACGCAGACCGGGTCGTACAGCGGCGCGAGCACTGGCGCCGCGCCGTCGGGGTAGCGCAGGGCCCAGTTCTTCAGGTGCGCGTCGCTGTTGCCCAGCAGGATGAAGGCGATGAGGCGGCGCACGCACTCGCGCACGTCGGCCACCGGGTTCGGCGACAGGCGGTCGAGCACGCGCAGCATCGCGGGCCAGTCGGTGGCCAGCCCGCGGCCGTACTTCTGGCGCGGCTCGTACTGCAGCACCTGCGCGAACTCCTCCATGTGAATGCGCCCGCCCTCGGGCGTGCGGTCGAAGCGGCGCACCGCAAGAATCTGCTCGAAGGGCACCTGCTCGGGCAGGTCGGCGTCGGCGCGGCCGATCACGTGGGCCTGCGCGCAGTCGAGGCCGAGCGCGCCGCACAGGCGGTAGCCGGTGTATTCGTTGGCGACCAGGTCGGGGTGGCGCGTGCTCGGCAGCTTGAGGATGAACGAGCCCGCCGCGCCGTGGCGCTTGACCACGTAGCGCCGCCCGTCCTGCACCGCCGAGAACTTGGTCACCACGCCGGGGATGGCGGCGGCGTCTTCCACCGGCATCTCGACAAAGCCGGGTTCCAGCACGTCGAGCCCCAGCGCCGTGTGCCAGTGGCGCACGGTGTCGGGAATGCCTTCGGACGTGGGCACGGGCTCGACCTCGAGCGCGCCCATCAGGTCGTGGCCGGCGGCGGCCAGCAGCTCGAACTCGTCGTCGGCCGCGCAGCCGCGCTGCTGCGCCAGGCGCTCGCGGTTGTGGCCCTCCGGCAGCAGGTTCTGGAAGTAGCTGGGCCAGCGGCCGTCGCTGCGCGACACGCGGGTGTCGCGCGCCGACGCGAGGATGGCGCGCGTGGCCGCCTCGTCGGCGCCGCGGTAGGCCAGCGACAGCGTGGGGCGGTCCGGATCGGCGATGTAGGCCTCGTCGAACGACACGCGCAGGATGTCGCCGTACTGCGAGAGGTAACCGATGGCGCGCCGCCCGCCACCGGGCAGGTGCAGGTGCATCCGCAGGTAGCGGATGCCGGTGTTGAAGACGGCGCGCGTGCTCACCGGCTCACCGGTTCTCGTCCGCCAGGCTCTGCGCAATGGACGGCGGCGCCCCCACGCCCGCCGGCTGGCCGAGCAGGCGCCCGCCCGAGCGCACGAAGTCTTCGAGCTGCGGGCGCAGGCTGGCAGGCACGGGCATGAGCTCGAGCCCCAGCACGCGCGCCATTTCGAGCAGCGTCGACAGGCGCGGATCGATCTGGCCGCTTTCGATGCGCTGCACCGTCATGCGCGACAGCCCGGCGCGCGTGGCCAGCGCCTCCTGGCTCAGGCCGCCGGCCTTGCGGGCTTTTTCGAGTTCTTCGGTCAATTGGAGCATTGCAGTACGCTTTTATCGTAAATTGAGTAGCAATGCTATCTATATGGGGCGACAGCGGCAATAAAAAAGCGACCCACAGGTCGCTTTCTTGTTCAATTGCGCACTCAAAGGCGCAATGCATCGTTCAGCTCAGCACGACGCTGCTCAGGCGGCGGCGGTACGTGGCAACGACCGGATCGTCCGGCGGAATCTGCCCGTCGGCCACTTTCACCTTCGGCGGCTCGATCACGTCGAGGATCGCGATGTAGGTCTTGCGCGCGAGGTCTTCGCTCCAGCTCTTGTCGCGCATGAGGATGTCGAGCAGCTCGTCCATCGCGTCGGTCCAGCGCTGGGCGGCCATCAGCAGGCGGGCGCGGTTGAAGCGGGCGTCGAAGTCGCGCTTGTTGGCGGCAATCTTGTCGTCGAAGTCGCCCAGCGTCGGTGCGGAGCCTGTAACGGGTGCTGCGAAATCGATGGCGTCCATCCAGCGCTGCAGCGAATCGAAGCGGCGCACCAGCCCGGTCTTGGCGATCACCGGGGCAAAGGCGACCTTGGCGTCGTCGATGCGGCCTTCCTGCAGCAGCAGCTTGATGTAGTCGAAGCGGGCATCGTCGTTGGCCGGGTCGGTGGCCACCGCGTGCTGCAGCTTCTCGAGCGCGCCCAGGGTGTCGCCCTCGGCCAGCGCTTCCTGTGCGGCGGCTTCTTCCGAGGCGGCTTCGGCTTCATCGGCGCCCGGCACGTGCTTGTCGAGGAATTCGCGGATCTTCTCGGCGGGAATGGCGCCCACGAAGCCGTCGACCGGCTGGCCGTCCTTGAACATCACGCAGAACGGGATGCTGCGCACGCCGAACATTTCGGACAGCTGCGAGGAGATTTGCGGCACCTTGTCGGCATCGAGCTTGGCCAGCGTGAAGCGGCCGGCGTATTCGGTTTCGAGTTTTTCGAGCACCGGGCCGAGCTGTTTGCAGGGGCCGCACCATTCGGCCCAGATGTCCAGCAGCACCGGCGTGGCGACCGAGCCTTCGATCAGCTCGGACTGGAAATTTTCGAGAGTGATGTCGATCATCGGGAACAGCTGGGGGTGAAACGTAAAATTGAAACCATGAACGAAACCATTCAGGTCGGTGTAGTGATGGGCTCGAACTCCGATTGGGAGACGATGCGCCACGCGGTCGAGATTCTCCAGCAATTCGGAATCAGCCACGAAGCGAAGGTGGTCTCGGCCCACCGGATGCCCGATGCGCTGTTCGCGTACGCCGAAAGCGCCGCCGGGCGCGGGCTCACCGCGATCATCGCGGGGGCGGGCGGCGCGGCCCACCTGCCGGGCATGCTGGCCTCCAAAACCACGGTGCCGGTGCTCGGCGTGCCGGTGGCCAGCCGCCACCTGCAGGGCGTCGATTCCCTCTACAGCATCGTGCAGATGCCCAAGGGCGTGCCCGTGGCCACCTTTGCCATCGGCACCGCCGGCGCGGCCAATGCGGCGCTGTTCGCGGTGGCGATGCTGGCGGTGAACAACCCCGCGCTGCGCGCGAAGCTCGACGCCTTCCGCACGGCCCAGACCGCCGCCGCCGAGGCCATGGTGCTGCCGCCGCCCGAAGCGGGCGCTGTGTCTCCCGTGTCGCCCGTGTCACCGTTTTCGCCGCAAGGCGGGGGTGCACTGTGAGCGGCGTCACCGGCCATTCGGCCGACCTGCCGATCCTCCCGGGCGCCACGCTCGGCGTGCTCGGCGGCGGCCAGCTCGGGCGCATGTTCGCGCACGCGGCCCAGCGCATGGGCTACTTCACCGCGGTGCTCGACCCCGACGCCGACAGCCCCGCCGGCCGCGTGAGCCACCACCACATCCACACCGACTACGCCGACGTCGACGGCCTCGCCCGCCTCGCCGGCCTGGCCGACGCGGTGACGACCGAGTTCGAGAACGTGCCCGCGCCTTCGCTGGAGCACCTGGCCGTCGCGCGGCCGGTGTCGCCCGCCGCGTCGGCCATCGCCATCGCGCAGGACCGCATCGCCGAGAAGGCGCACTTCACCCGCTGCGGCGTGCCCTGCGCGCCCTATGCCGTCATCGAGACCGCGGAACAACTGGCCGCCATTGACGAGCAGTTGCTGCCCGGCATCCTCAAGACCGCCCGCCTGGGTTACGACGGCAAGGGCCAGCAGCGCGTGAAGACGCGCGCCGAGCTGGTCGAGGCCTGGCAGGGCGCCAACTGCGTGCCCTGCGTGCTCGAAAAGATGCTGCCGCTCGAGTTCGAGTGCTCGGTGATCCTGGCGCGCGGCCGCGACGGGCAGATCGTGCATTTCCCGCCGCAGCGCAACCTGCACCGCGACGGCATCCTCGCCGTGACCGAGGTGCACCCGCAGAACATGCCCAAGACCGTGGCGCAGGGCGCGGTCAATTCCGCCAGGAGCATCGCCAGCGGCCTGGACTACGTGGGCGTGCTGTGCGTCGAGTTCTTCGCGCTGGCCGACGGTTCGCTGGTGGTCAACGAAATGGCGCCGCGTCCGCACAACAGCGGCCACTACACGATGGAAGCCTGCGACGTGTCGCAGTTCGAGCTGCAGGTGCGCACCCTCGCCGGCCTGCCGCTGACCGCGCCGCGCCAGCACAGCCCCGCCGTCATGCTCAACCTGCTGGGCGACCTGTGGTTCCCCGACGGTGAAGGCGACGGCATCAAGCCGGTCGCGCCGCGCTGGAGCGAAGTGCTCGCCGTGCCCGGCACGCACCTGCACCTGTACGGCAAGCTGGCACCACGCCGCGGCCGCAAGATGGGCCACCTGACCCTCACCGGCGCCACGCTCGAGAGCGTGCGCGCCAATGCCTCGCAGGCCGCGCTGCTGCTGGGCCTGCCGGCGCTCGCATGATCCTCGACGGCCGCGCTCCCGACGCCATCGCCGAGGCCGCGCGCGTGCTGCGCGCGGGCGGGCTGGTCGCCTTCCCGACCGAGACCGTCTACGGCCTGGGCGCCGACGCCAGCAGCGACACCGCCGTCGCCGGCATCTTTACTGCCAAGGGCCGGCCGGCCGACCATCCGCTGATCGTCCACGTGGCGGCGGGCGCCAAGGGCGCGCAGGCGCTGTCGCGCTTCGCCCAGCCGCTGCCGCCTTTCGCGCAGAAGCTCGTGCAGGCCTTCTGGCCCGGCCCGCTCACGCTGATCGTCACGCGCCAGCCCGGCGTGGGCACGGCGGCGGCCGGCGGACAGGACACCATCGGCCTGCGCTGCCCCGCGCACCCGGTGGCGCAGGCGCTGCTCGAAGCCTGCGCCGAGCAGGGCGTGCCCGGCCTCGCGGGCCCGAGCGCCAACCGCTTCGGCCGCGTCAGCCCGACCACGGCGCAGCACGTGCACGACGAGTTCGGCGATGCGCTGCTCGTCATCGACGGTGGCGCCTGCGAAGTGGGTATCGAATCGACCATCGTCGACTGCAGCCGCGGCGCGCCCGTGCTGCTGCGCCCGGGCCTCATCACGCGCGCACAGATCGAGGCCGCCGTCGGCGAGCCATTGCGCGACCGCGAGGTGCTCGACACGCCCGACCCGCGCGCCTCGGGCACGCTGGAGGCGCACTACGCGCCCGACGCCAAGGTGCGGCTCATGGACACCAAGGCCATTCAGACCGGGCTGGACGTGCTCGGCGCCAACGCCGCGCACATCGCCGTGTGGACGCGCAGCAATGTGCGCAGCCGCTCGCAGCGCGTGCTGCTGCGGCGCATGCCCGACGAGGCGGCTGCCGCCGCGCAGCAGCTGTTCGCGGTGCTGCGCGAGTTCGACGCACAGGGCGTGAAGCTGATCTGGGTCGAGACGCCGCCCGACACGCCCGAGTGGGAAGGCGTCAAGGACCGCTTGCAGCGCGCTGCAGCGGCCTGATCAACGCCTTTTAGGCTGCTGCGGGGCTCAGCCCCCGGCCGCCAGCACACCCTGGAAGAATCCGCGCGCTGCCGCCAGGCAGAACGGCGGCGCCAGCGTGCCGTGGTAGGCCGCGGTCACGGCGCGCGCCTTGTCGGCGGCGCTGCCCGGCGTGCTCTGGGCCAGCAGGTCCTTCGCCTGCGCGAAGCCTGCGCGCGCCGCCGAATAGCTGTCGGTGGCGCCGTTGTCTTCCAGGTCGACCACCGCGAGCGCGGCGGCCGGCATGCCCTTGGCGCGGAAGTAGCCGGCCGTGGCGCGGGTGCTCAGGAAGTTCACGGTCGGGTCGTTCGCGCCGCTGCACAGCAGCATCGGCTTGGCCGGCACCCAGTTGCGCAGGTCGTTGGCGATGGCCGCCTTGCGGAAGCCCGTGGCGGGCTTGCAGTCCAGCGGCGAGGCCGAGTTCAGCGACGCGGCCGTGGCCGGCAGCGCGTTGCCGGGGCAGGTGTTCGACTGGATGTCGGTGGCCGCCTGCGTCAGGAAGCTCTGCTTGATGAGGTTGTTGGCGCCGTAGAAGATCGACAGCTCGGGGCTCACCGGACCCGGCTTGCCGTCGGCCGGGAACAGCGCCAGCTGCGGCAGCTTGCCGCTGGAGAACAGCGTGCCCGGCGTGAGGCTCGGCAGCAGCGTCTCGATGCCGGTGGCGTACTGCGCTTCGTAGACGTCGCCGGGGCTGCCGTAGACGTTGCCGAACTGCTGCTGCCAGCTGGTCGACAGCAGCGGCACGAACAGCGTGGAGCCCAGCGCGGGCCAGCCCAGGTAGGTGTAGTCAGTCAGCAGGCTGATGGCCGAGGGCGCGGCCAGCGGGGCCGAGGCCGTCACGGGCTTGCCGGTGGCCTGCATCTCGCGGTGCGCGGCCATCGCCACGTAGCCGCCCTGCGAATAGCCGGTGATGAACAGCGAGCCGGCGTCGTTCGCGCCGATCTCAGAGAAGGTCTTGCGCGCCGCGGTGAGCGCATCGACCATGTCCTTGCCCTGCTGCTCGCCGTTGAGGTACGGGTGGTAGGGCAGCGTCGACTTGTCGTAGCCCGCGTAGTTGGGCGCCACCACGATGTAGCCCTGCGCCGCGAACATGGCGGCCACCATCAGGCCCTCGCCGGCGGCCGGCTGGGTGGTGTCGGTCCACTTGGCGAGGTTGTAGTTGCGCGCGGGCGTGGTGCCGTGCGCGTACAGCACCACCGGGCGCGCGCCGCTGCAGGCGACGTCGGAACCCGAGGGCACCATGATCGCGGCGGTGGCGTTGGTGGCCTCGTTCTTGCCGCCGACGGTGCGGTACTCGAGGTAGCGCATGTCGACGCCGCACTTGGGCGCGCCGGTGACCTGCAGCAACGCCTTGCCCTGGTCGGAGGCCTGCAGGCTGGCCTTGAACTGGTCGGCCGTGAGCTTGGTGCCCTGCTCGGGCGGGCTGGTGACGACCGAGCCGCGCCCGGTGTCGCTGCCGCCGCCCGGCGGCGGAAAGCCGATGCCGATACCGCCCCCACCGCCGCCGCCCCCGCCGCAGGCGGCGAGCAGCAACGCGGTGCCGGCGAGCGTCGCCGTGGCAGTGATTCGGCGAGCCGAGAGGGACGATGGCCGTGGATGCTGCAAGGTCAAGACGCGTCTCCTGGAGAGGTATCGAAACGAACGAGCGTCCCATTCTGGGCAGCGCCACGGCCGCGCGCAAGCCGCGTTTGCCAGCAGAACCTATTCAGTAGCCCGGTAGCCGAATTGGGCCAGGCCCCGTCCGGGTCACTGGTCTTGCGCGGTCCAGTCGATCAGCGCATCGAAGGCGGCGCGCGCGGCGCCGGCGTTCTCGCCGTTGGCGATGGCCACCAGCACGTAGCGCCGGCCGCTCGCGCCGTGCACGTAGCCGGCCACGCCCGACGCGTCGCGCAGCGTGCCGGTCTTCAGGTGGGCCGCGCCGCCCGAGCGCAGCGTGCGCCGCTTCAGCGTGCCGTCCACGCCCATCGCGGGCAGCGAGGCGACCAGCTCGGGCATCACGGGCGAGCGCCATGCCACCTGCAGCATCTTGCCGAGCGCGGCGGCGCTGATGCGCTCGTCGCGCGACAGGCCCGAGCCGTTCTCGAACACCGGCGACGCCTCGCCGGTGCCGATGCGGTCGCGCCACCACTGGCCCATCGCGCTGCGCGAGGCTTCGAAGGTGCCGCGCTGCTTCTGCGTGAGGCCGAGCGTGAGGAACAGCTGCTGCGCCATCACGTTGTTGCTGTACTTGTTGATGTCGCGCACCACCTCGGCCAGCGGCGGCGATTCGAAGTCGAAGGCCGGCTTCAGGCCCGCGGGCACGCGGCCCTCGCGCATCTGGCCGCCGACGCGCCCGCCCATCTCGGCCCACATGCCGCCGATGGCGCGCAGGCTGTAGGTGCGCGGGTCGGCGTACGCCACGGCCCAGCTCTTCTCGCCGCAGCCGGTGGGAAAGCCGCCGTTGAAGCGGATGCGGTTCACGTCGCTGAAGTCGGGCTTGAGCGCACCGCGCCAGTCGCCGCATTCGCCGGGCGCCAGCGGCACGGTCGGCGGCATCGCCACGCTGGCCAGTGGGGGCTCGTAGCTCACGCGCGCGAACTGGCCGGCGCGGTCGGGCGCGAAGGTCATGTTCACCGACTTGAAGTTCACCAGCAGCGCATCGGGCGAGGCGTTGTAGGGGCGCAGCGGCTCGCCGTCGAAGGCGGCCGGGTCGTTCTCGACCGTGGTCTCGAAGGCGCTGCGGTCGATCACGATGTCGCCGCTCACCGTGGTGATGCCCAGGCCCTGCACGTGGCGCAGCAGCAGCCACACGCGCTCGAGCACCAGCTTGGGATCGCCCTGGCCCTTGATGTAGAGGTTGCCGTTGAGCACGCCATTGGCCACCGAACCCTCGACGTAGACGGGCGTGTTCCAGCTGTAGGCCGGGCCGAGCAGGTCGAGCGCCGCGTAGGTGGTCACCAGCTTCATGATCGAAGCCGGGTTCACCGGCACCTGCGAGCGCCAGGCCAGGCGCGGCGCGCGGCCGGCGTCGGCATCGGCCACGAGCAAGGTCACGGCGTCGCGCGACACCTTGGCGCGCGCAAGGGCGGCATCGACCTGGGGCGGAAGGGCTTGCTGGGCGAGGGCGCCGGTCGAAACCAGCAGGGCAAGGGTCAGCGCAAGGGTCTGCGCACGGGGCGCGTGGCGGAAGGCAGGAGGCATCCGCCGATTATCCCGGCGAGAACACGTGCAGCTTCGCGTGGTACAGCAGCATGATCGTCTTGGCGTCGGCGATGCGGCCGTCGGCCACCATGGCCAACGCCTCGTCGATGCGCAGCTCGAGCACCTCGATGTCCTCGCCCTCCTCCGCCAGCCCGCCGCCCGCGCCGACGCGCATCGAGGCCTCGTAGGGCGCGACGAAGAAGTGCAGCTTCTCGGTCACCGAGCCCGGGCTCATGAAGCTCTCGAACACCTTCTGCACCGCGCCGAGCCGGTAGCCCAGTTCTTCTTCGACCTCGGCGCGGATGCGTTCCTCGGGCGCGGCGTTGTCGAGCAGGCCCGCGGCCGCCTCGATCAGCAGGTCGTCGTGGCCATTCACGAAGGCCGGGTAGCGGAACTGCCGCGTGAGCAGCACCGTGCGCTGGCCGAGGTGGTAGGGCAGCAGCGTGGCGCCATTGCCGCGGTCGTAGGTCTCGCGGTGCATGCGCTGCCATTCGCCGTCATTGCGCCGCCAGTCGAAGGCGGTGGTGCGCAGCGTGTACCAGTTGTCGGACAGGAGGGTGACTTCGTGCACCCGGACGCGGTCGTGAATGGTCATGGCGGCGAGCATAAAACCTGATTCGTGCAATATCAAGAAGATTCGTGCATTAGCGTGCAATCCCGCTATCATCGACCCATGCTCACCCGCCCGCGCAAGCAACACATCCTCTCGGTCCTGCGGCGCGACGGCCAGGTCATCGCCAAGGCGCTCAGCGAAGAACTGGCCCTGTCCGAAGACACCATCCGCCGCGACCTGCGCGAGCTGGCGGCCGAAGGGCTGCTGCAGCGCGTGCACGGCGGCGCGCTGCCGGTCGCGGCGGCCGAGGCCGACTTCACCGGGCGTCAGCAACTCGCGCCCGACGAAAAAATGGCCATCGGCCGCGCCGCCGCGCGCCTCGTGAAACCGGGGCAGGTGGTGTTCATCGACGGCGGCACCACGGCCGTGCAGTTGGCGCGCCACCTGCCGCCCACGCTGCAGGCCACGGTGGTCACGCACAGCCCCTCGGTGGCGGTCGAGCTGCAGGCGCACGCCGGCATCGAGGTGGTGCTGATCGGCGGGCGCCTCTTCAGGCATTCGATGGTGGCGGTCGGCGCGGCGGCCATGGCGGCCATTTCGCGCATCCATGCCGACACCTATTTCATGGGCGTCACCGGCGTGCATGCCGAGGCGGGCCTGACCACGGGCGACGCGGAAGAGGCCGAGATCAAGCGCGCGCTCATGGCCGCGGCGGCCGAAACCGTCGTGCTGGCCTCGTCCGAAAAGCTCGGGGCCGCGTCGGCCTGGGTGGTGAACCCGCTGGCGGACGCAACGCAGCTGCTGGTGGCGCCGCAGGCCCCCGAGCAGGCGCTGGCGCCGCTGCGCGCGGCCGGCCTGGCGATCCTGCGTGCCGACGAGGCTGCTTGATTCGCCCCGCCCCTGCGCGGCCGAGGTCCGCCCTCGATAATGGCGGGATGCCCGCCGCGCCCCCGCAGACCTCCCCGCCCCTCCTGTCTCCCCGCATGCTCGGCATCGGCGCGGCCGTGGTCACCGTCGTGGTCTGGACCGCCTTCATCCTCATCGCGCGCGCCTCGGCCGCACGTTCGCTCACGCCCTTCGACCTCGCCTTTGCGCGCGTCTGCGGCGCCAGCCTGGTGCTGGTGCCCTGGGGCGCGTGGCTGGCGACGAAGCACCGCGGCGCGGTGTCGTCGTTCTTCGGCCTGTCGCCGCTGTCGCTGCGCGTGACGGCCACGGCCGGCATCTTCGGCGGCGTGGCCTACGCGCTCATCGCGTACAGCGGCTTCTTCTTTGCGCCGGCCGGCCATGCCGCCGTGCTGATGCCCGGCAGCCTGCCGCTGTGGACCACGCTGCTGGCCGCGCTGGTGCTGCGCGACCGCATCACGCCCACGCGCGCCATCGGCCTGGCGATGATCGTCGCGGGCGACCTCGTGGTCGGCGGGCGCAGCCTGCTGCATGCCTTCGAGGGCGGCGAGGTCTGGAAGGGCGACCTGATGTTCATGGGCGCCGCCTTCTGCTGGGCCTGCTACAGCATCGTGGCGCGCCGCCACGGCCTGGACGCGGTGCGCGCGACCATCGCCATCACCGTGTTCGCGCTCATGACCTATGTGCCGGTCTACACATTGCTCGTGGCCTCGGGCGCGGTCGTGAGCCACATCGGCAGCGCGCCGTGGGGCGAGGTCGCGTTCCAGATGGCCTTCCAGGGCCTCGGCTCGGTGGTGATCTCGGGCATCACCTTCACCAAAATGATCCAGCACTTCGGCCCCGTGCGCACCACCATGATCACGGCGCTGGTGCCGGGCCTGTCGGCCTTCGGCGCGGTGCTGTGGCTGGGCGAACCGATGCACTGGAGCCTGATCGCCGGGCTTGCGCTGGTGACGGCCGGCATCCTGTTCGGCGTGCGCAAGGCCGCGGCCGTGCGTGCGGCGCCGGTCTGCCCGACGCCGTGCCCGGCAGGAATGGGGCGTCCGAATGTCTGACAAGTTGCTGGCCTTCGACACGAGCACCGAGCACCTGTCGGTTGCGGTGCGCCACGGCGACCGCGTGCTGGCGCACAGCGGCGTGGGCGGCGCGCAGGCGTCGAGCACGCTGCTGCCGCTGATCCGCCAGCTGCTCGCCGACGCGGGGCTCGTGCTGGCCGAACTCGACGCCATCGTCTTCGGGCGCGGCCCGGGCTCCTTCACCGGCCTGCGCACCGCCTGCTCGGTGGCGCAGGGCCTGGCCTTCGGCGCCAAGGTGCCGCTGCTGCCGGTCGACACCCTGCTGGCCGTGGCCGACGAGGCGCGCCATGCCTTCGGCGCGCAGCGCGTGGTGGCCGTGCTCGATGCGCGCATGGACCAGCTCTACGCCGCGCACTACGACTTCGACACCGCCGGCCCGTTCGGCGGCGACCCCGAGCCGCTGCTGCTCGCCCCCGAGGCGCTCGAGGTGCCGGCCGGCTGGGCGCTCGCCGGCAACGCCTTCACCGCCTACGGCCCGCGCCTGGCGCCCGCCACGGCCCGCCACGAGGTGCTGCCCACGGCCGCCGCCATGCTGCGGCTGGCGCCCGCGTTGCTCGCGGCCGGACGCACCGTGCCCGCCGCGCAGGCCTGGCCGCTCTATGTTCGCGATAAAGTGGCGCAAACCACTGAGGAACGCGCCGCCATCAAGGCTGCTGCCGTTCCGCCGAACCCCGCATGAGCGCTGTCCTCCAGTCCGTCGAAGCCCGCCTTGAACCGCTCACCGTCGAGCGGATCGACGCCGTGTGCGCGGTCGAGCAGACGGCCTACACGCACCCCTGGACGCGCGCCAACTTCACCGATTCGATGGCCGTGGGCTACCACTGCCAGTGCCTGCTGGCGCCCGGCGTGGCGGCGGGTGTCGAATCGCCCTGCACCAGCCTGGGCGAAACGCTCATCGGCTACTTCGTCGCCATGAAGGGCGTCGACGAGGTGCACCTGCTCAACATCACCGTGGCGCCGGCTTTCCAGCGCCAGGGCTGGGCGCCGCTCATGCTCGAAGCGCTGGCCGGCTGGTCGCGCGGCGAGGGCGCGCTGTGGCTGTGGCTCGAGGTGCGCGAAAGCAACCGGCGCGCGCTCGACATCTACCTGCGGCAAGGCTTTCGCAGCGTCGGCGTGCGCAAGGGCTACTACCCGGCGTTCGACGGCAAGCGTGAAGACGCGGTCGTCATGAGCATGCGCCTCAACGAAACAGGCTCCGCCTGGGGAGCTTTGCGATGACGGACACCGCCGCTGTACACACCCTGCGCCTGGACGCGCGCCAGCGCGCCATGCTCGACGAGATGGGCGTGAAGGTCTGGTGGCCCGTGCCGCCGGAACCCGAGATCGAAGTCGAAGCCGAGCCGGAGGCTCCGGTGGCCGCTGATTCCGGCATGCCCGACATGCCCGAAGGCCCGCCGCTGGAGCTCGACGATCGCGATCAGTCCTACGACGCGCCCCCGCCGCCGTCCTCGCCGCGCCCGGCACCGGCGCCCGTCGCCCGCCCCGTGGCTGCCCCGGCACCGCGTCCCGTCGCGGCACCGCCCGTGGCGCAAGGCGCCGCCGTGCTGGTCGAAGCGCCCTGCCGCCTGTACGCCGACAAGGCCGATGCCACGGCGCCGGTGCAGGGCGGCTGGCTGGTCGTGGCCGACATGCCGCCCGAGGCCGACGGCCGCCACGGCGAGCCTTTCGCAGGCGATGCCGGCCGCCTGCTCGACAACATGCTGCGCGCGCTGAAGCTGCACGACGGCCGCACGCCCGTGCACCTGATGCGCACGCACCGCGGCGTGGCCGCCGGCCAGCCCGGCAGTCCGCAACCGATCGACGTGGCCTTCGACGCCCACGCGGCGGCGCTGGCGCCGTGCGTCGTGCTGGCGATGGGCCCGCTGGCTGCGCAGAGCCTCATGCAAAGCCGCGATCCGCTGGGCAAGCTGCGCGGTCGCGCCGTGCCGCTGGCGTCGGCGAACGGCGTGCCGGTGGTCGCCACGTACCACCCCGCCTACCTGCTGCGCAACCCGGCCGACAAGGCCCGCGCCTGGGCCGACCTGTGCCTGGCGGCAGAGCAGGCCACCCCCACGGCCTGAGGCCTGCGGGCGGGGTCCGTAAAATCGGGCCCCATGACTTTCCTCGACAAGCTGGCCGCCGCACAGCAAACCAACGGTTCGTTGCTCTGCGTGGGCCTCGACCCGGAGCCCGCCAAATTCCCGGGGGCGTACAAGGGCGACGCCAGCCGCATCTATGACTTCTGCGCGCGCATCGTCGACGCGACGGCCGACCTGGTCATCGCCTTCAAGCCCCAGATCGCCTACTTCGCCGCCCACCGCGCCGAAGACCAGCTCGAACGCCTGATGGAGCACATGCGCCGCAACGCGCCCCATGTGCCCACCATCCTCGACGCCAAGCGCGGCGACATCGGCTCCACCGCCGAGCAGTACGCACTCGAAGCCTTCGAGCGCTACGGCGCCGACGCCGTGACCCTGTCGCCCTTCATGGGCTTCGACTCGGTCGCGCCCTACCTCAAGCACGAAGGCAAGGGCGCCTTCCTGCTGTGCCGCACCAGCAACCCCGGCGGTTCCGACCTGCAGGGCCAGCGGCTCGCGAGCGTCGAGGGCCAGCCCTTCCTGTACGAGCACGTCGCCCGTCTGGCGCAGGGCCCATGGAACCTCAACGGCCAGCTCGGTCTCGTGGTGGGCGCCACCTACCCGGCCGAGATCGAGCGCGTGCGCGAACTCGCGCCGACGGTGCCGCTCTTGATCCCGGGCGTCGGTGCCCAGGGCGGCGACGCGGTCGCCACGGTGCGCGCCGGCTGGCGCGCCGATGCGCCGATCATCGTGAACTCGTCGCGGGCGATCATCTATGCCTCGTCGGGCGAAGACTTCGCCGACGCGGCGAAGAACGCCGCGCGCACCACGCGCGACGCGCTCGAAGCCGCCAAGCCTTAGTTTCTGCGGAGTCGAGTGAACGCCTCGAACTCCCAATTGCGCATGCCCAGCAGCAGGGTGTAGCCCTCGCGGTCCTTGGCCGACAGTTTCTGGTCGGTCTGGTGCTGCTGCGCAAAGTCTTGCGCCACGCGCTGCAAGCGCTCCAGGAAGGCCGGCGCCAATGACCGGCTGATCGAGCCGTGCACCAGCAGCAGGCCTTCGGCCGGGCCGTCGAAGCCGCCCTTGTAGTAATCGAGCACCACGTTCTCGCGGAAGAACTCCATCACCGGGCCGTGCGGGCGCCAGCGGAAGGTTTTCGCGAGCTTCAGGCGATACCGGTTGAGCGGACGCAGCTCGATGATGCCGATGCGGTCCAGCTGCGCCAGGCAGCCGATGCACTCGGGCTCGGTGATCCGGTACGACGCCACGATCTGCTCCAGCGTCCACTGGCTCAGCACGCTGATCGCCACCAGCAGCAGCTTCTTGTCCTTGACCACGGCTTTTTCCTGCTCGTGCGTCAGCTCCTTCAGCAGCGGCTGGGCGTCGGCCACGCGCCGCGCCAACTCGGCGAAATCGATCTTCAGGGCGCGGCAGATCGCGTCGACGCGCGACAGCGGCATGTCGCTCTTGGCCAGCATGCGCTTGACGCTGGACTCCGCCATGTCCAGCGACCGGGCCAGGTCGGCATACGTCATGCGGGCGCTTTTGAGTTCGTTCTTGAGGGCCTGGACCAGGTCGACGGTGGTACTCATGTAGGTGGCAGTGCGGGTTGAAGGTATAGAAAAAGGATACCGAAGGGTGTGAAATAGTGCCTCGTATCGATTCTCGATGCCTGGGGGAGGGCTGGCAACTAAATTCCACCCGCCAGACACCACCCCCACCGAGGAACGCCATGCTTTTGCCCACCCTGACACGCCGCGAACGCGGACTGTTGTTCACCTTCGCGCTGCTCCTGCTCATCGCCTTCTTCGGCCCCGCGCTGCCGGCCGCCGACGTGGCGATCGCCTCGGTGTTCGCCGACAACCGGCCGCTGCTGCACCTGCCCAACGCGATGGACGTGCTGAGCAACCTGCCGTTCCTGGCGATCGGCTGCCTGGGGCTGTACCGGCTCAACCGCATCGACCGTTCGCACCAGGAGGCGCTGGCCGGGTTCCCGCTGGCACCGCCCGCCAACGACCCGCCCGACAACACGCTGGACTGCGCCTGGCTGTTCTTCGCCGGCCTGATCGCCACCGCCGCGGGCTCGGCCTTTTATCACCTGCTGCCCGACGCGCCCCGCCTCGCCGCCGACCGCGCCGGCATGGCCGTGGCCTTCGCGGGCCTGATCGGCATCGCCGTCTGCGAGCGCGTCAGCCAGCGCGCCGGCTGGCCGGCCGCCTGGTTCGTGCTTACGGCCGGCCTGCTGGCGGCCGAGGTCTGCCAGGAAACCGGCAACGTGCTGCCCTGGGCGCTGGTGCAGTTCGGCGGCATGGCGGTGGTGCTCACGCTGGCGCTGGCCACGCCGATGCGCGGCGCCGTCGGGCTCAAGCTGGGCTGGGTGATCGCGTTCTACGCGGTGGCCAAGGCCTTCGAGCTGGGCGACCACGCCATCTACGAAGCCACCGGCCACCTCGTGTCGGGCCACACGCTCAAGCACCTGGTGGCGTCGCTGGCCGGCCTGCCCGTGCTGATGGCGCTGAACCGCCTCGAAAAGGGCTGGCGCGCCACCCTGCTGCGGCACAATCCCGACCCTGCCGCCGTCGCGGCATGACGCGGCCTGACCACGGGAACGCCGTGGCGCAACGGTAGAAGACAAAGAGGAGATTGCATCGCATGACAACCCCCGCCGCCGCCGCGCCCGCGCCCGTGGTTCATGAGGCCAACGCCCACGCCAACCAGTTCGCGCTGCTCGGCCAGCGACGCTTCGCACCCTTCTTCTGGACCCAGTTCGCGGGGGCCGCGAACGACAACCTCTTCAAGTTCGCCTTCACCGTCATGGTGACCTACCAGCTGCAGCTCAGCTGGATGCCGCCCGCGATGGCGGGGCTGGTGATCGGTGCGCTGTTCATCCTGCCGTTTTTGCTGTTCTCGGCCACGGCCGGGCAGCTGACCGACAAGTTCGACAAGACGAAGATGATCCGCTTCGTCAAGAACCTCGAGATCGCGATCATGGTGATCGCCGCCTGGGGCTTCGTGCGCGCCGACGCGGTGGTGCTGCTGGCCTGCGTGTTCCTCATGGGGCTGCACTCCACGCTGTTCGGGCCGGTCAAGTTCGCCTACCTGCCGCAGGTGCTCGACTCGCGCGAGCTCACGGGCGGCAACGGCATGGTCGAGATGGGCACCTTCGTTGCCATCCTGCTGGGCCAGGTGGCGGGCGGGTTGCTGGTGGCAATGCCGCAGATCGGCCACACCACGGTGGCCGTGGCCTGCCTGCTGCTCGCGCTGGTGGGGCGCGGCGTGGCGCAGGCCATTCCGCCCGCGCCGGCCACCGACCCGAGCCTGGTCATCAACTGGAATCCCTTCAGCGAAACCTGGCGCAACCTGATGCTGGCGCGCGAGAACATCGTGGTGTTCCGCTCGCTGCTCGGCATCTCGTGGATGTGGTTCTTCGGCGCGGTGTTCCTGAGCCAGTTCCCGAGCTTCGCGAAAGAAGTGCTGCATGGCGACGAGCAGGTGGCTTCGCTGCTGCTGGTGGTGTTCTCGGTGGGCATCGGCGTGGGCTCGCTGCTGTGCGAGACGCTGAGCCGCCGTCAGGTCGAGATCGGCCTCGTGCCGCTGGGCGCCATCGGCATGAGCGTGTTCGCCATCGACCTGTACTTTGCCTCGCGCGCCTTGCCGCCTTCCGCCGGCATGGGCCTGGGCGCCTTCGTGAACCAGGCCGCGCACTGGCGCGTGATGGCCGACCTCGCGCTGCTGTCGCTCTTCGCGGGCCTGTACAGCGTGCCGATGTATGCACTGATCCAGCTGCGCAGCCAGCCCACGCACCGCGCGCGGATCATCGCGGCGAACAACATCCTCAACGCGCTCTTCATGATCGGCAGCTCGGTGCTGGCGGGCGCGCTGCTGGGCGCGGGCTTCACCATTCCGCAGATCTTTTTGTTCACCGGCATCGCCAATGCGGTGGTGGCGTTCTACATCTTCATGCTGGTGCCCGAGTACCTGCTGCGCTTCGTGGCCTGGGTGCTGTCGCGCTTCGTGTACCGCTTCGACATCAAGGACGACCAGCACATTCCCACCGAAGGCGCCGCCGTGCTGGTGTGCAACCACGTGAGCTTCATCGACGCGGTGCTGCTGATGGCCGCGAGCCCGCGGCCCATCCGTTTCATCATGGACCACCGCATCTTCAAGGTGCCGGTGCTCGGCTGGCTGTTCAAGCTGGCCAAGGCCATTCCGATCGCGCCGCAGAAGGAAGACCCGGCCGCGTACGAGGCGGCCTTTGCAAAAGCCATCGGCGTGCTGCGCGAGGGCGACCTGCTCGCGATCTTCCCCGAAGGCGCGATCACGCGCGACGGCGAGCTGCAGCCCTTCAAGGGCGGCGTGATGAAGATCCTTGAAGGCGCGCGCGCCGAAGGCATCGAGCCCCCGGTGATTCCGATGGCGCTGACCAACCTCTGGGGCTCGTACTTCAGCCGCATCGAACTGCGCGGCGGCCAGCAGGTTGCCATGGCCAAGCCCTTCCGCCGCGGCTTCTTCAGCCGCGTGGGCCTGCGCGTCGGCCACCCCGTGCCGCCGCAGGAAGTGCAGCCGGAGACGCTGCGCCAGCGTGTGGCGGGCCTGCTGACGACTTGAGGCGCGCGAAAGTATCTCGTCGGGATACTGCGGGAGGACAGCGCCGCAACTGGTTGAAGTATCCGAGCCCCGCGGCGTGAAGGCGAACCATCATTCGCTCACCTTCACTGCGCCGCGAGGCCTTCATGCAACCCCTCTCATCCCCCACCGTTTCGATCGTCCAGCGCGGCCTTCCGGCTTCGCGCAAGACCACCCTGACGCAGTCGATGGCCGCGCTGGCCTTCGCCGTCTGCGCCGCGTTCGCGGGTGTGGCGACGCCGCTGCCCGCACAGGCGCAGAGCGAGGCCTCGACCGCGTTGTCGCTGCTGCCTGTGGCCTCGGTGGTCGGTGCTGCGTCTGTCGTCGGTGCATCGGCCACCGCGGTGGTCGCCGTGCCTGCGGCGCTGTCGGTGGGCGGTTCGGTGCTCACGGTGATCGCGGTCGAGGCCTCGGTCGATGGCACCGTCTATCTGCTCGAGCGCGCCTCGGACGGCGCCCGCGCCAGCGTCAAGGTGATGGGGCGCGCCACCCGTGGCGTGTCGGTGGTCGCCGGCACGGCCGTGGTCGTGAGCGTGATCGGCACGGGCGTCGTGCTCTCGACCGCCGGCGAGGTGCTGGCCTTCGTGCCCAATGCGGTCGGCCGCGCACTGCTCCACAACGAAAGACTGTCGTGAAACCCGCCGTGCGCCCCGCGCTGCTGCTGGCATTCGCCATCGCAGCGGTGCTGCCGCTGCAGGCGAACGCCGGCCGCTCGTGCGAACAGGTCAAGCCGACGCCGGCGTTGATCGTCAAGGGCATGCAGCTGGCCGAGCGCACCTCGCAGCAGCTCGATGCGAGCGGCGCGCGCGTGGTCATCCTGGCGCGCGCCGGGCAGGACCTGGGCAAGTACGGCCTGCGCTATTCGCACCTGGGCATCGCCTACAAGACCGACGAGGGTCCGTGGCGCGTGGTGCACAAGCTCAACCACTGCGGCACGGCGGTGGCCGCGGTCTACCGGCAGGGGCTCGGCGAGTTCTTCCTCGACGACCTGTGGCGCTACGAGGCCGCGTGGTCCATGCCCACGCCCGCGGTGCAGGCGCAGCTGATGGCCGCGCTGCGCGAGCCCGATGCGCGCCTCGTGCGCCTGAACGCGGCGCCCTACAGCATCGTGAGCTACGCCTGGGGCCAGAAGTACCAGCAGTCGAACCAGTGGGCCCTCGAAACCCTGGCCGCCGCGATGGAGCCCGCCACCATCGGCACCCGCGCGCAGGCGCAGGCCTGGCTGCAGTTCAAGGGCTACGAGCCGACCACGCTGAACCTCGGCCCACTGACCCGCCTGGGCGGGCGCGTGGGCTCGGCCAACATCGCGTTCGACGATCATCCGAACGAGAAGCGGTTTTCGGACCGCATCGAGACCGTGACCGTCGACTCGGTGTTCAGTTGGCTGCCGCGCGCGGGCCTGGGTGCGGCGCCGGTCACACTCAAGCTCTGAGCCAAGAGACACAACGAAGAAAAGAAAGAACGAAGGAAAGACCATGAGCAAATCCCTGCGCCTGTCCGAAAAGTGGTTCCGCCGCGGCCTGTGGCTGGTGGCGTTCGTGTTCGCGAGCTTCCTGATCGGGCTGGGCAGCACGATCGTGGGCGACCTGCCGCAGGTCGAGCGCGTGCGCGTGCTCGACGACTTCATCGACAAGCCGGCGGCCGAGCCGCTGCGCGCCACCATCAAGGCGTCTGAAAAGGCCGAGGAGCAGGCTGCGCGCGACCTCGACCAGGCGCAGCTGCAGCTCAACACGGCGCAGCAGGCCAGCGCCAACGCGCGCGAGACCTTCGGCAACTGGATCGCCACGCGCCGCGCCACCGCGCAGCCCGACCAGGACACCGAGCTCATCGCGCGCACCAAGGCGCTCGACGCCTTCAAGCAGAAGGAAAACGCGGCGCAGCGCAAGGCCGATGCACAGCGCCAGATTGCGCTCGACGCGCGCCAGGCCGAGCAGCGTGCGCGCGAAGCCTTGAGCGTGCTGGAGCGCGCCGCGCAAGAGCGCCTGGACGCCGAATACCGCCGCATCGAGCTGCGCGTGTTCGCCTACCGGCTCGCGCTGACCCTGCCGCTGCTGCTGGTGGCCGGCTGGCTGTTCGTGAAGAAGCGCAAGAGCACCTACTGGCCGTTTGTGTGGGGCTTCATCTTCTTCGCGCTGTTCGCCTTCTTCGTCGAGCTGGTGCCCTACCTGCCGAGCTACGGCGGCTACGTGCGCTACGTGGTGGGCATCGTGCTCACGGTGCTGGTGGGGCGCTACGCCATCATTGCGCTCAACCGCTACCTGGCGCGCCAGAAGCTCGCCGAGCAGCAGCCCGACCAGGTGCGCCGCGAAGAGCTGAGCTACGACGTTGCGCTGGCACGCCTGGGCAAGAGCGTGTGCCCCGGCTGCGAACGGCCGGTCGACCTGAAGAACAACGAGATCGACTTCTGCCCGCACTGCGGCATCGGCCTGTTCGACCACTGCGGCCACTGCAGCACGCGCAAGAGCGCGTTCTCCAAGTTCTGCCACGCCTGCGGAACCGCCGCGACCACAACGCAGGCACCGCACACACCTGTGACCGGCACTGCGCAATCGGTCACGCCGGGCGCACCGGTTCAGCCGGCCACGTAGCGAAAGCGCCGCACGGTCGTGCTACAACCCCGGGCTGCGTCACGCAATGCCGTGCCGCGGGTTTTCCCATTCACTTTGACGGAGCACACCCATGAGCATTTTCGGCAAGATTTTTTCCAAGATTTTTCCGTCGGCCAACGCCGCTGAAGTCGTCGCCGCACCGCCGGCGGCTGCACCCGGCGCGCCGGCCGCTGTCGCACCGCCGGCTGCGATCCCGCTGGGCGACGTGCCCGCCGTCCTGGACGCGATGCCGGGTGCCGCCGGCCTGAACTGGCGCACCTCGATCGTCGACCTGCTCAAGTTGCTGGGCCTGGACAGCAGCCTCGCCGCGCGCAAGGAACTGGCCAGCGAAATTCTCTACAGCGACGGCGAACCGGGTTCGGCCGAATGGAACATCGGCCTGCACAAGCAGGTGATGACGCGCATCGCTGCCAACGGCGGCACGCTGCCAGCCGAACTGCGCGACTGATCCGTCCCGCCACCCACGCAGCAAAAAGCCCGGCACGCCGGGCTTTTTCTTTGGCGCGACCGTTGAAGCGCTTCAGGTCCAGCCTGCGTCCACAACATAGTCTTGCGCGGTGCACATGCGCGAATCGTCGGCCGCAAGAAACAGCGCCATCGCGGCGATGTCTTCCGCCATCACGCGCCCCGGCAGGCATTGCGCCGCATCGATCTCCGCGCCCGATTCGGGCTTCACCCACAGCTGGATCTGCCGCTCGGTCATCACCCAGCCCGGCACGATCGAGTTGACGCGGATGTTCGCCTTGCCCAGGTCGCGCGCCAAGGAGCGCGTGAGGCCGCGCGCGGCGGCCTTGCAGGCCTGGTACACCGGGTAGCCCTTGCCCTTGATCATCCAGCTGATCGAGCCGAAGTTGATGATCGAGCCGCCGCCCAGCGCGCGCATGTCATCGGCCACCGCCTGTGCGGCAAAGAACTGGTGCTTGAAGTTGACGGCCACGAGGCGGTCGAAGTCGTCGCTCGTCACGTCGGCCAGTTCGTGGCGCCGGTCGTTGGCCGCGTTGTTCAGCAGCACCGACACCGGCCCGAAGCGCTGGCGCACCGCGTCGATGGCAGCGGCGAGCGCGGCCGTGTCGGTCACGTCGCAGGGCACGAACAGCGCGGGGTCTGCGCCCTGCAGTTGCGCGGCGAGTGCATCGCCGGCGGCGGTGTCGAGGTCGCAGAAGCCGACCTTGGCGCCTTGTGCATGAAAGGCCCGCACCAGCGATTCGCCGATGCCGCTGGCGCCGCCCGAGATGAACACGGTGCGGCCGGCCAGCGAGGGGTAGCGGGCGGTGTAGACAGAAGCAGGAGCAGCGGCGGATGTCATGGCCGCAAGCCTACCCCAACACCGCCGCGCCGGCTGTCAGACGCCGCGTGCGCGGTCCGCCTTGAACTGTGCGCGGAACGCCGTGAAGGTGCCCGCGTCGAGCGCCGCGCGAATCTCCGTCATCAGGTTCAGGTAGTAGTGCAGGTTGTGGATCGTGCACAGCATCGGCCCGAGCATTTCGCCGCAGCGGTCGAGGTGATGCAGGTAGGCGCGGCTGAAGCCCTCGCGCCCGCCGTCGTTCCAGCTCACGCCCGAGGTGCCCGCGCAGGCATGGCAGGTGCAACTCGGGTCGACCGGCTGCGGGTCGCTCTTGTGGCGCGCGTTGCGCATCTTCAGGTCGCCGAAGCGCGTGAACATCGTGCCGTTGCGCGCATTGCGCGTGGGCATCACGCAGTCGAACATGTCGACGCCGTCGGCCACGCCCTGCACCAGGTCTTCGGGCGTGCCCACGCCCATCAGGTAGCGCGGCTTGTTCGCGGGCAGCCGGTGCGGCGTGTGGCCCATGATGTGCAGCATCTCTTCCTTGGGCTCGCCCACGCTCACGCCGCCGATGGCGTAGCCGGGGAAGTCCATGTCGACCAGCGCCGCGAGCGACTCTTCGCGCAGGTTCTCGAACATGCCGCCCTGCACGATGCCGAACAGCGCGTTGGGGTTTTCGAGCCGCGCAAATTCGCTTTGGCACCGCTTGGCCCAGCGCAGGCTCAGCTCCATCGAGATGCGCGCCTCGGCCTCGGTCGTGATGTGGCCCTTGGTGTCGTAGGGCGTGCACTCGTCGAACTGCATCACGATGTCGCTGTTCAGGATGGTCTGGATCTGCATCGAGACCTCGGGCGTGAGGAACAGCTTGTCGCCGTTGACGGGCGACGCGAACTTCACGCCCTCTTCGCTGATCTTGCGCATCGCACCCAGCGACCACACCTGGAAGCCGCCCGAGTCGGTGAGGATAGGCTTGTTCCACTTCTCGAACTGGTGCAGCCCGCCGAAGCTGGCCATGACGTCCAGCCCCGGGCGCATCCACAGGTGGAAGGTGTTGCCCAGGATGATCTGCGCGCCCATCTCTTCGAGGCTGCGCGGCATCACGCCCTTGACGGTGCCGTAGGTGCCCACGGGCATGAAGATCGGCGTCTGCACCTTGCCGTGGTTGAGCGTGAGCGTGGCGCGGCGCGCGTGGCTGTCGGGATCGGTCTTGAGGAGTTCGAAGTTCAGCATGATGTCGTTCAGTCCTGGGTCCGTGCGAGCAGCATGGCGTCGCCGTAGCTGAAGAAGCGGTATTGATGGGCAATGGCGTGGGCATACAGCGCCATCACGCGCTCATACCCCGCGAAGGCCGAGACCAGCATCATCAGCGTGCTCTTCGGCAAATGGAAGTTGGTCACCAGCACGTCGACGTGTTCGAAGGCGAAGCCCGGCGTGATGAAGATGCGCGTGTCGCCGGTGGCCTCGCCGCTTTTCGCCCACGACTCGAGCGTGCGCACCGTGGTCGTACCCACGGCAACGACGCGCCCGCCGCGTGCCTTGCATTCGGCAATGGCGCGCTGCGTGGCTTCGGGCACTTCGTAGCGCTCGGCGTGCATCGTGTGCTCGGCGATGTTCTCGGTCTTCACCGGCTGGAAGGTGCCGGCGCCCACGTGCAGCGTGACGCTGGCGCGCTGCACACCGCGCGCTTCGAGTTCGGCCAGCAGGCCTTCGTCGAAATGCAGTGCGGCCGTGGGCGCGGCCACGGCGCCGGGCACGCGCGCGAACACGGTCTGGTAGCGGCTCTCGTCGTCGGCCGAGTCGGTGTGCGTGATGTAGGGCGGCAGCGGCACGTGGCCGCAGCGCTGCATCAATGCATACGGGTCTTCGCCCGCGTCGCTCTCGAAGCCGAAGCGGAACAGCGCGCCGTCCTCCTCGGGCCAGCGGCCGAGCAGCGTGGCGCGAAAGCCGCCCACCATCTCGAGCGTGGTGCCGATGGGCGGCTTCTTGCTGACCTTCATGTGCGCGACCACCTCGTGGCCCTGCAGCACGCGCTCGACCAGCAGCTCGAGCTTGCCGCCGGTCGGCTTCTCGCCGAACAGGCGCGCCTTGACCACGCGCGTGTCGTTGAAGACCAGCAGGTCGCCCGCGCGCAGCAGCGAAGGCAGTGATTTGAAGATGCGGTCGACCGGGGCGTCGCCGGTGCCGTCGAGCAGACGGGAGGCGGTGCGTTCGATGGCCGGGTGTTGCGCCACCAGCTCGGGCGGCAGATGGAAATCGAAATCGGAAAGCGTGAAGGCGCGCATGGTGCTTGAGGGCCGGACGGGCCCGTGCCAAGGAGGCATGGGAAAGAGAAAAATGCGGAGAGCGGCGATTGTCCCATGGCCCGGAATCACAGCGCCGCGTGAGGGTCGGCCCGGGGTTGCCGAGGCAGAATCGACGCATGGTCGATTCTTCCGTCGCGCGCGTCACGCCAGCCCCCGCCCCTCCTTCCGAAGGCGAGCTCTTCAAGAAGATTTTGGGCGGCGCCTGGATGGGGCTGCACCCCGACATCCGCCGGCGCTTCGATAAGAACCCGCTGCCGGGCAAGGCGCTGCATTACCTGGGCGCGCTCAGCGAGCTGCGCTGCTCGCGCTTCGGCAAGCTCCTGGGCCACCTCACGCAGCCGATGATCCAGGGCGCGCTGATCCCCTACAGCGACAGCCACTTTCCGGTCGAGATCCAGGTCTACGCCCGGCCCGACGACCCGGCCATCTACAAGCAGCGCATCTACCGCCTGCACGGGCGCCAACCCATCCAGTTCACCAGCTTCATGCGCGAGAGCGAACGCGGCGAGGTGCTGGAGTACGTGGGCATGGGGCTGGGCATGAAGCTGGTGCTGAGCGTGGAAGCCAACGGCAGCCTGCATTTCCAGAGCGACGGTTATTTCTGGGAGCTGTTCGGCTGGCGCATTCCGCTGCCGGGCCTGTTCACGCCGGGCAAGACTTTTCTCTGGCACCACAACGAGACGCCCGAGCGCTTCAACATCCGCATCGAGATCCGCCACTGCCTCATGGGCACCACCTTCACGCAGGTCGGCGTGTTCGAAGAAGTGCCGGAGCCACAGGCGGTGTCCGCATGATCGACACGCACCTGCTGGCCCTGCAGCTCATGGCGGCGCAGGGCGCGCTGGGCGCCTTCGACACGCTCTACCACCACGAAGGCACCGAAGCCCTGCCGCGCCGCGGCACGGCGGGGCGCGAGCTGGCGATCCACGCGACGCGCTCGTCGATCTATTGCGCGCTGTTCCTCGGCCTGTCGGCGTGGGCCTGGCACGGTGCGTGGGCATGGGTGTTGCTCGCGGTGTTCGGCATCGAGATCGTGCTCACGCTGTGGGACTTCGTGGTGGAAGACGGCAGCCGCCTGTTGCCGCCCACCGAACGCGTGACGCACACGGTGCTGGCCATCAACGCCGGCGCGTTCATCGCGCTGCTGGCGATGAGCGCGGTCGGCTGGGCAGCACAACCGACGGCGATGGTGTGGCAGCCGCATGGCTGGCTCAGCGCCTTTCTCGCGCTGTGCGGCGTGGGCGTGGGCATCTCGGGCCTGCGCGACGGCTTCGCGGCGCGTGCGCTGTTCAAGCAACAGAAGCAGGCGCAAGCGCGCGACGCCCAGGCACCGGTGCACTTCGGCACGAAGCCGCAGCAGGTGCTGTTGACGGGCGGCACCGGCTTCATCGGCCAGATCCTCGTGCGCCACCTGCTGGCCGACGGCCACGCGGTGACGGTGTGGACGCGCGACGCGCGCGGCGCCGCCTGGGGCTTCGGCGGCGCGGTGCGCTGCGTGCAGTCGCTCGACCAGATCCCCGCCGCGGACGCCATCGACGTGGTCGTCAACCTCGCGGGCGCACGCATCCTCGGCCAGCGTTGGAGCGCGCGGCGCCAGCAGCAGCTGCTGCAAAGCCGCGAAGGCCTGACACAGCAACTCGTCGCGTGGATTGGCACGCGCCCGCGCAAGCCGTGGCTGCTGCTCTCGGGTTCCGCCATCGGCTACTACGGCGTGCAACCGCAGGGCGATGCCACCGAGCTCGCCGAAGACGCGCCGCCGCAGAACATCTTCATGTCGACGCTGTGCCAGCGCTGGGAGCAGGCCGCGCACACGGCCGTGGCGCACGGCGTGCGCGTGGCCTGCCTGCGCTTCGGCTTCGTGCTGGGCCACCAGGGCTCGCTGCCGCAGCTGCTGATGCCGGTGCAGCTCGGCATGGGCGGGCGCCTGGGCAGCGGGCGGCAGTGGCTGTCGTGGGTGCATGTGCACGACCTGATCCGCGCGATCGCGCATGTGTGGACCGTGACCGAGTCCGCCACCGACCCCGTCGCCGCGCAGGCCTTCAACGTCACCGCGCCGGGTGCGCTGGGCCAGGAAGCCTTCACCCGCGTCGCGGCCGGTGTGCTGCACCGCCCCTGCTGGATGCCCACGCCCGCCGCGCCCGTGAAGCTGCTGCTGGGCGAGCAGGCCGACCTGTTGCTCGAAGGCCAGCGCGTCGTGCCGGCGCAGCTGCTGCGCACCGGCTTCCAGTTCATGTTCCCCGATGCCCGCAGCGCCTTGACGGACCTTTGCCGTCCACGCTAGAAGCCTTGTCCGTGCCCGCCAAGAAAGAACCGACTCCCCCCGCCGCGCAGGCGCCGGCGCAACCGCCCGGCACCGGCCTGAGCCTCGTGCAGCGCGCGCTGCGCAAGCTCGGCCTCGTGCGCGACATCGACTTCGCGCTCTACCTGCCGATGCGCTACGAGGACGAGACGCGCATCGTGCGCCTGGCCGACACGCGCGACGGCGACATGGCGCAGGTCGAGGGCGTGGTCACCGAGTGCGAGGTGGTGTTCCGTCCGCGCCGTCAGCTCATCGCCACCATCGACGATGGCAGCGACACCTGCCAGCTGCGTTTTTTCAACTTCTATCCGTCGCAGCAGAAGCAGCTCGCGGTGGGCGCCAAGGTGCGCGTGCGCGGCGAGATGCGCGGCGGTTTCGTGGGGCGGCAGATCATGCACCCGACCGTCAAGGCGGCCGGCACGGCGCTGCCCAATGCGCTCACGCCGGTGTACTCGACCGTGGCCGGGCTCGCGCAGCCGGTGCTGCGGCGCGAGGTGCGCTCGGGCCTGGCGCGCGCGCTGCTCGACGAGACGATTCCGGTGCAGATCGGCCTGCGCGGTGCGTGGGACCTGCGCAGTGCGCTGAGCTTTTTGCACTACCCGACGCCCGACGTGTCGATCGCCGCGCTCGAAGACCACAGCCACCCGGCGTGGCAGCGCATCAAGGCGGAAGAACTGCTGGCGCAGCAGCTCTCGCAGTTGCAGGCGCGGCTGGAGCGCGCGGCGCAGCGTGCGCCCGTGCTGCCTTCGTCCGCCGAGCCGGTGGCGAGTTCACTGCACGCGCAGCTGCTCGCCGTGCTGCCCTTCGGCCTCACCGGTGCACAGCAGCGTGTGGGCGAGGAGATCACGGCCGACCTGCACCGGCAGATTCCGATGCATCGGCTGCTGCAGGGCGACGTGGGCTCGGGCAAGACCGTGGTGGCTGCGCTGGCGGCGGCGCGTGCCATCGACGCGGGTTTTCAGTGCGCGCTGATGGCGCCTACCGAAATCCTCGCGGCCCAGCACTTCGGCAAGCTGGTCGGCTGGCTCGATCCGCTGCTGGCCGAGCGCGGCCTGCGCGTGGCCTGGCTCACGGGCAGCCAGAAGAAGAAGGAGCGCGACGAGATGTCGGCCGCCGTCGAGAGCGGCGAGGCCGCGCTGGTCATCGGCACGCATGCGGTCATCTCGGAAAAGGTGCGCTTCAAGAAGCTCGCGCTGGCCATCATCGACGAGCAGCACCGCTTCGGCGTCGCGCAGCGCCTCGCGCTGCGCGGCAAGGCGAGCGGTGACCTCGAACCGCACTTGCTGATGATGAGCGCCACACCGATCCCACGCACGCTCGCGATGAGCTACTACGCCGACCTCGATGTGTCCACGCTCGACGAGCTGCCGCCCGGCCGCACGCCGATCGTCACCAAGCTGGTGGCCGACCACCGGCGCGACGAGGTCATCGACCGCATCCAGGCGCAGATCGCGCAGGGCCGGCAGGTCTACTGGGTCTGTCCGCTCATCGAGGAGAGCGAGGCGGTCGACCTGCGCAACGCCACCGAGACGCGCGACGAACTCGCTGGCACGCTGGGCGACCACATCCACGTCGGCCTGCTGCATTCGCGCATGCCCACGGCCGAGAAGCAGGTGGTGATGGCCGCGTTCACCGCGAACGAAATCCAGGTGCTCGTGAGCACGACCGTGATCGAAGTGGGCGTCGACGTGCCCAACGCCTCGCTGATGGTGATCGAGCATGCCGAGCGCTTCGGCCTCTCGCAACTGCACCAGCTGCGCGGGCGCGTGGGGCGCGGCGCGGCGGCCTCGGCCTGTGTGCTGCTCTATGCGCCGGGCGACAGCGGTCGCGTGGGCGAGGCGGCACGCGCGCGCCTCAAGGCCATGGCCGAGACCAGCGACGGTTTCGAGATCGCACGGCGCGACCTGGAGATTCGCGGGCCCGGCGAATTCCTGGGCGCGCGCCAGTCGGGCGCGCCGCTGCTGCGCTTTGCCGACCTTGCGACCGACACGCTGCTGCTCGACTGGGCGCGCGAGCTGGCGCCGGTGATGCTGCAGAAGCACCCCGAGCTGGCGCAACGCCACATCGATCGCTGGCTCGGCACCAAGGCCGAGTACCTCAAGGCCTGAGGTCGATCAGGCCGGTCGGCGCGTGAACGCCAGGATCAAGCCGAAGCCGACCATCATGCTGCCGCTCACGCGGTTGAACCAGCGCATCGCGCGGCTGCCGTTGGCCAGCCGACGCATGCGCGCACCGAGCAGCGCGTACAGCGCGATCGCGACCACTTCGAACACCAGGAAGGTCACGCCCAGCAGCAGGTAGCTCGACGCATACGCGCCGGGCACGACGAACTGCGGGAAGAAAGCGGTGAACACCAGGATCGCCTTCGGGTTGCCGGCCGCCACCGTGAACTCCTGGCGCACCAGCGCGCGCATCGACGGCGGCGCGGCTTCGTGCGCCTGCACTTCGGCGGTCCGTGCCGGCGCGCGCAGCAGCCGGATGCCGATCCACACGAGGTACGCGGCGCCGATGTACTTGATGACATCGAAGGCCAGCTCCGATGCCACCAGCACCGCGCCCATGCCCAGCCCCGCGATGGCGATCATGACCGCGAAGGCCACGAGCCGGCCGCTCGCCGCGATGACCGCCGGCGACACGCCGTGCTTCGCGCCGTTGGTCACCGACAGCAGGTTGTTGGGGCCGAACGCCATGTTGATGGCGAAGCAGGCGGGGAGGAACAGCAGGTAGGCAGACAGGGTCATGGCGTGTCCGTCGAACGAAGAGGGACCGCCATTATCTGCAGGCGAAGCTAGCCGTCGATGCCGCTTTCGGGCATCTGCCGCGCATACACCGCGAGCACGATGCGCTCGGAGTGGATGAGGTAGTCGTTCAGCGCCGCCGAGCCCTCGGCAAACTTGCCGGCCTCGATGAGCTCAAGCAGCTTCGTGTTCATGTCCACGTAGGGCGCGTGCAGAAACTCGGGGTCTTTCAGCAGCCCGAAGGCCAGTCGCAGCTCGACCAGGATGTGGGCGAACAGCACGTTGAGCCGCTCGCTGTCGGCCAGCTCGACGATGCCCTTGTGGAACTCCATGTTGGCCGTGCCTACGCCCAGCCAGTCGCCGGCATCGCGGCATTTCAGCGCCATCTCGACCGCCTCGCGCATGTGCTTCTTGGCAGGGTGGCGCGGGTAGGCCTGCGCCAGCGCCTGGCACTCGATGAGCCGGCGCACGCGGTAGATGTCGATGATCGACGCGATGCTCGGCACCGCCACGAACACGCCGCGGTTCGGCGCGTGCTTGAGCAGGCCTTCCTTGGTCAGCGTGCGGAACACCTCGCGCAGGGTGTTCCGCGAAATCTCCAGGCTGTCGGCCAGCGCGGCCTCCGACAGCCGCTGCCCCGGCGAGAACTCGCCCTTCACGATCTTCTGGCGGATCAGCTCGGCCACGCGGTCGTTGAGCGTGAGCGCGCCGGCGGCCGGCGAAGCGGAGGAAGTGGGGGAATCCAGTCGGGTCATGCCGGTCGGTAGAGAGAGAAAAAGAGCGGGTCGCAGCGAGCCTGCGTTCTAACAGAGGCCGCCGGCGCCCCGCCGCACGGACGCACCCAAACGCCCCGTTTCAGGGTTTTCATGGGGGTATTCAGGCACTGTTGTTGGGCACACTACGTGAAATTGTTCAACAACTTGTTCTAAATGAGTGATTCATAAGAAATGAATTGCTCATTCATTGGCATGAGGTTTGCATCAATCGACCGCACCGGTGACCCGCGCCGGTGTTTTGCATTGCAACGAAAGACCCACCATGACACCTGAAGTCCCCCTGTGGCCGCTGATCGGCGTGGCCGTGATCATTGCGGGGTTCATCCTGCGCTTCAATCCGATGCTGGTCGTGATCGTCACGGCCATCGTGACGGCGTTTGCCGCGGGCTTCAGCCCGATGGCGATCCTCACGGCCATCGGCACCGGCTTCATCAAGACGCGCAACCTGCCGCTGATCATTCTTCTGCCGCTGGCGGTGATCGGCCTCTTGGAGCGCCACGGCCTGCGCCAGCACGCGCAGAACTGGATCAGCCGCATCAAGTCGGCCACCGCCGGCCGCCTGCTGATCGTCTACCTCGCGGCGCGCGAACTCACGGCGGCCATGGGCCTGACCAGCCTGGGCGGCCATCCGCAGATGGTGCGTCCGCTGCTCGCGCCGATGGCCGAAGGCGCCACCGAAACGCGCTACGGCAAGCTGCCCGACCGCATCCGCCACAAGCTGCGCGCCTACGCCGCAGCCACCGACAACGTGGGCCTGTTCTTCGGCGAAGACATCTTCGTGGCCTTCGGCGCCATCGTGCTCATGACCACCTTCCTGCACGAAGCCGGCATCGACGTGGAGCCGCTGCACATCGCGATGTGGGGCATCCCGACGGCCATTGCCGCTTTCATCATCCACGCCTGGCGCCTGCGCCGGCTTGACCAGGCGCTGGCCCGTGAGCTGGGGGACGCGGCGCAGGCCGACGCACCCGTTGCCACCGCCGTGCCCGCCAACGAAGGACGCTGATCATCATGATTCTCTCGATCCAGCACCTGTACCTTCTGGTCGGCGTCATCCTTGCCGTCACGGCCGTGATGACGCTGGCCGACCGCCAGCACCCCAAGCGCTACACCAGCGCGCTCTTCTGGGGCATCTATGCGCTGGTCTTCCTCATCGGCGACAAGTTGCCGCCCGCACTGGTCGGCGTCGGCGCGATCGGCATGGCCGTCATTGCCGGCCTGCGCGGCGTCGGCGCGGGCAAGCACCGCGAACCCACGCCCGCGCAGTACCAGGCCAGCGCCACGCGCCTGGGCAACAAGCTGTTCATTCCCGCACTGGCGATTCCGCTGGTCACCGTGATCGGCACCGTGGGCATGAGCCACATCAAGCTCGGCGGCACGCTGCTGCTCGACCCCAAGAACACCACGCTGGTGAGCCTGGGCATCGGCTGCGTGGTGGCGCTGGCGCTGGCCTGCTGGCTGACGCGCGAGACGCCCGTGCAGGGCATGCGCGAGTCGCGCCGCCTGACGGACGCGCTCGGCTGGGCCGTGGTGCTGCCGCAGATGCTCGGCATGCTGGGCCTGGTGTTCTCCGACGCCGGTGTGGGCAAGGCGGTGGCGCACATCACCACCAGCTACATCAACATGGACATCCGCTTCGTCGCCGTCGCGGTGTATGTGCTGGGCATGGCGCTCTTCACCATCATCATGGGCAACGGCTTCGCGGCCTTCCCGGTGATGACGGGCGGCGTCGGCGTGCCGGTGCTGGTGGGCGTGTACCACGGCGACCCGGCCGTGATGGCGGCCATCGGCATGTTCTCGGGCTACTGCGGCACGCTCATGACGCCGATGGCGGCCAACTTCAACATCGTGCCCGCAGCCCTGCTGGAGCTGCCCGACAAGAACGCGGTGATCAAGGTGCAGATACCGACCGCGGCCGCGCTGCTGGTGGTCAACATCTTCCTGCTGTACTTCCTGATGTTCCGCTGAGGCACTGCGCATGACCTCAGCCACCAATGCGAAGGCACGCCGCGTGCTGCTCGCGGGCTTCGAGCCCTTCGAGAACGACCCGGTCAACCCCGCGTGGGAAATTGCCCGCGCGCTCGACGGCTGGGCCTGCGAAGGCGCCGTGGTGCAGGCGGTGCAACTGCCCTGCGTGTTCGGCCGCGCCATCGACACGCTCGACGCCGCATTGATCGGCTCGCCCCTGCAGCTGGTGCTGTGCATCGGCGCGGCAGGCGGGCGCACCGAAATCTCGATGGAGCGCGCCGCGCTGAACATCGACGACGCGCGCATCCCCGACAACGCCGGACAGCAACCCATCGACCTCCCCGTGGTCAAGGACGGCCCGGCGGCCTACTTCTCGACGCTGCCGATCAAGGCCATGGTGCGCGACATGCGCGCGGCGGGCCTGCCCGCGGCCGTGTCGAACAGCGCCGGCACCTTCGTGTGCAACCACATCTTCTACGCGCTGATGCACCGGCTCGCGACGCGCCCGGCGCTGGCGCACACGCGCGGCGGCTTTGTCCACGTGCCCTACCTGCCCGAGCAGGCCGCCTCGAAGCCCGGCGTGGCGAGCATGGCATTGGCCGCACAGGTGGAGGCCTTCCGCGTGGCGATCCGCACCGCGCTCACCGTGAGCCACGACGTGCGCGAAACCGCCGGCCAGCTGCATTGACCTGACCCCAAGGCGTGCATGCATGCGCGCCGGAGCAGAAAGAACAGGGACACGATGAACATCGACTTGAACAGTGACCTCGGCGAGAGCCTCGGCGTCTGGCGCATGGGCGACGACGCCGCCATGCTCGACATCGTCAGCAGCGCCAACGTGGCCTGCGGCTTCCACGCCGGCGACCCGGCGGGCATCCTGCGCACGCTGCGTCAGGCGAAGGAACGCGGCGTTGCCGTGGGCGCCCACGTGGCCTACCGCGATCTCGTGGGCTTCGGCCGTCGCAACATGGACGTCGACAGCGTCGACCTGCGCGCCGACGTGATCTACCAGATCGGCGCCTTGAAGGGCCTGGCCGCCGCGGCCGGCACAGACGTGCGTTACGTGAAGCCGCACGGCGCGCTGTACAACACCATCGCGCACGACGAGCGCCAGGCGCGCGACGTCATCGCCGCCCTCCGCGAGATCGACGCCAGCCTGGTCCTCGTCGCGCTCGCGGGCTCGCCGCTCGTGGGTTGGGCCGAAGCGCAGGGTCTGCGCGTGGTGGCCGAGGCCTTTGCCGACCGCGCCTACACACCGCAAGGCACGCTGGTGTCGCGCCGCGAACCCGGCGCCGTGTTGCACGATGCGAACGACGTGGCCGAGCGCATGCTGCGGCTGGCGAACGAAGGCACCGTCACCGCCATCGACGGCAGCGTGGTGCGCATCCGCGCCGATTCGATCTGCGTGCACGGCGACAGCCCCGGCGCGGTCGAGATGGCGCGCCGCGTGCGCGAGCGGCTCGTGCAGGCCGGCGTGACGATCCGCCCCTTCACCGAGGCAGTGACCGCATGACGACGTCGATGCGCTTTCTGCCCGTCAACCTCAATGCAGTGCTGGTCGAGCTCGACGACCTGGCGCAGACGCTCGCGCTGTTGGCCTCGCTGCGCGCCGAGCCCATTGCCGGCATCGAAGAGCTGGTGCCCGCCGCGCGCACGATCCTCATCACCTTCCGGCCCGCCGCGCTGTCGGCGGCTGCATTGGCGCACGCCGTGCGCCAGCGAAAGCTCGACGCCCGCGAGACGCGTGTCGACAAGCGCATCGAGATTCCCGTGCGCTACGACGGCGAAGACATCGCCGAAGTGGCCGGCCTGCTCGGCATCACGCCCGACGAGCTGGTGCGCCGCCACACCGGCAGCGACTACACCGTCGCCTTCACCGGCTTCGCGCCCGGCTTCGCCTACCTGAGCGGAGGCCACCCGAGCCTGAACGTGCCGCGCCGCGCGGTACCGCGCACCCGCATCCCTGCGGGCGCCGTCGGTCTCGCGGGCAGCTTCAGCGGCGTGTACCCGCAGGCCAGCCCCGGCGGCTGGCAGATCATCGGCGTGACCGACACGCCCATGTGGGACCTGTCGCGCGAAACGCCGGCGCTGCTGCAGCCTGGTGACACGGTGCGCTTTGTCGATGCCACGGCGTTGAAGGTGGCGCTGCCTGTGCTTGAGAAAGTTGTCGCAGCGCCGGCGCCTGTGGCCGTCGAAGGCGGCTGCGCGTTCGAAGTTCGCGCTGCTGGCTTGCAAGCGCTGTGGCAGGACGGCGGTCGCCATGGCCAAGCCCGGCAGGGCGTGTCCGCCTCCGGTGCGATGGACCAGCGCTCGCTGCAGGCGGCCAATCGATTGGTCGGCAATGCGTCAGACATGGCCTGCCTTGAGCTGGCCTACGGCGGCTTGCAGTTCGTCTGCCGCGGCGACGCCGTGATGGCGGTCACCGGCGCCGACGGCCCGGTCACGCTGACCCGCGCCGATGGCGCGCAATGGCCACTGCCGCGCTACCAGCCCGTCGCGCTGGCCGACGGCGACACCGTCAGCTTCGGCGAACCCGTCGCCGGCATCCGCAGCTACCTCGCCGTGCGCGGCGGCTTTGCCGTGACACCCGTGCTCGGCAGCTGGGCAACCGACACGCTGGCCCGCATCGGTCCGCCCGCCGTGGTAGCGGGAGACGTGCTGCCCATGCGTGCCGTCGCCATCGGCGCCGTCGTCGGCACCGCCGAAGCACCACCGACCGACCTGCCCACCGTGCACGAAGAAGTCGTGCTCGACATCGTGCTCGGTCCGCGCACCGACTGGTTCACCGCGGACGCCGTCGAGCGCTTGTGCAGCCAGCCGTGGGTGGTGACGCCGCAGTCGAACCGCGTCGGCATCCGACTGAATGGGGAGGCGCCGCTCGTGCGTGCGAACACCGCCGAGCTGCCCAGCGAGGGCACGGCGCGCGGTTCGATCCAGGTGCCGCCCAGCGGCCAGCCCGTGCTGTTCCTGGCCGACCACCCGCTCACCGGTGGCTACCCCGTGATCGCGTCGGTCGCCACCCACCACCTGGACCGTGCGGGGCAGATCCCCGTGAACGCCCGCGTCCGCTTCCAACCGATGGCCGGCCTGCACCGCGTCCACGGCCCCATCGAACTTTGAGATAGAGAGTCCTGCGATGAAAAAAGTCCTGATCGCCAACCGCGGCGAAATCGCCGTGCGCATCGCACGCGCCTGTGCCGACCACGGCGTGCAGTCGGTCGCCGTCTACGCCGACCCCGACCTGAATGCGCTGCATGTGCGCCGGGCCGACGAGGCCTACGGCCTGGACGGCCACCGCCCCGCCGACACCTACCTCAACATTCCCAAGCTGCTGGCCATCGCGAAGCGCAGCGGCGCCGACGCCGTGCATCCCGGCTACGGCTTCCTTTCTGAAAGCGCAGCCTTCGCGCAGGCGGTGATCGACGCCGGCCTCACATGGATCGGCCCTTCGCCCTCGGCCATCGCCACGCTCGGCGACAAGGTGCAGGCCCGCAAGCTCGCACTGAAGGTCGGCGCGCCGCTCGTCGCGGGCACCGCCGACCCCGTGAACAACGCCGGCGAGGTGCTCGCTTTTGCCGAACAGCACGGCCTGCCGATCGCCATCAAGGCCGCGTTCGGCGGCGGCGGGCGCGGCATCAAGGTCGCGTGGCGGCTCGACGAAGTCGAAGGCCTGTTCGAATCGGCCGTGCGCGAAGCCATCACCGCCTTCGGCCGCGGCGAGTGCTACGTCGAGCAGTTCCTCGACCGCCCGCGCCACGTCGAGGCACAGGTCATCGCCGACACGCACGGCAACGTCGTCGTGCTCGGCACGCGCGACTGCTCGCTGCAGCGGCGCAACCAGAAGCTGGTCGAAGAAGCGCCCGCGCCGTTCCTCAGCGACGCGCAGCGCGAACGCATCCACCAATCGGCGCGCGACATCTGCGCGGCCGCCGGCTACACCGGCGCCGGCACCGTTGAGTTCATGCTGAGCGCGAGCGGCGCGATCTCGTTCCTCGAAGTCAACACGCGCCTGCAGGTCGAGCACCCCGTGACCGAGGAAACCACCGGCATCGACCTCGTCATCGAACAGCTGCGCATCGCCGAAGGCCTCCCGCTGTCGGTCAAGGAGACGCCCGCGCCGCGCGGCCACTCCTTCGAGTTCCGCATCAACGCCGAAGACGTGGGCCGCGGCTTCCTGCCGACGCCCGGCCCCGTCCACGTGTTCGACGCCCCGTCGGGCCCGGGCGTGCGCGTCGACACCGGCGTCGACGCCGGCTCGCAGGTGCCCGGCACCTTCGACTCGCTGATGGCCAAGCTCATCGTCACCGGTGCCACGCGCGCCCAGGCGATCGCACGCGCACGCCGCGCCCTCAAGGAATTCCGCATCGAAGGCCTGGCCACGGTGCTGCCGTTTCACCGCGCGGTGATGGCGCACCCTGACTTCGTGTCGGAAGATGTCTTCAAGGTCCACACGCGCTGGATCGAGACGGACTTTGCGAACGACGAGGCGGCGGGCATGCGGCCTGATCCGCTGCCCGATGCGTCGCTGCACCGCACGGCCATCGAGATCGATGGGCGACGCATGTCGCTGGGGCTGCCGGCGGAGTTGCTGCGTGGGTTGGCGTCGGCGGGTGGTGCTGGTGTTGCTGCGCCCGGCGTTGCGAACGCACCCGCGGCCAATGTTGCCGCCGTGGCGGCGCCGGTGTCGGGCACGTTGCAGGGATGGAAAGTCGCCGACGGTGACGAGGTCGCCGAAGGCGCGGTGATCGCGGTGATGGAGGCGATGAAGATGGAGATGCAGGTCGTCGCGCACCGCGCAGGGCGCATCGCGTTTGCGGCTGCTGCGGGGGGCTACGTGGCGGCTGGGACGGCGATCGCGCGGATTGGGTGAGTGAGGGCGGTCGTCAAGGTTTGGGGAACAAGGCGACGAGTCCTGAAACGATGCAAGGTGCGAACGTCACGGCGGCCATGTAGGTCTCGAGACGCGCGCCGGTGTCACGTGCGTCGATGAGTGGGTAGCGTGCCGCTGGTTCTGCGAGGTGACGACGGAACCAGCAGCGGGCTTCTTCAACTCTTGTCGAACACGCGCCGGTAGCGGCCGTGGCCGCGCGGTTCACGGCGGCTGGCGGTGCCCAGGAGCTTCAATGCGAGCGTCGCGGCCGTGCCCGCGTTGTCTCGCAGATCTTCCGCATCCGCATCCGTCATCAGCGGCAGTGTCCCCGGCTCTTTCGCATCCTGTGCGAGCACACGGCGTTCGAAATTGTTGAGTTCATAGCCGCGGGCAAAGTTGCGCAGGTTCGCCGCAGCAGAGGGCATCGACTCTTCGTCAGCGGCCTTCAGCAACCGGTCGTGCGTGGCCTTCTTTTGCTTGATGGCTGCCACGAAGTCCTCGCGGTTTTCCTTCGTGATGGGGCCGAGCATCCAGAACCCGCCGTGCGAGTCGTGGACAAACCTGTCGAAGAAGTCGTTGGCGGTTTGTGGAACGTCCTTGGCGGCTGCCACGGCGCGCACGAGGCGCTTTTCCACCTCGTTGGCGCGGGGCGGCTGGTCAACGTAGACGCCCGCTCTGGGAACGAACACCCGTCGGGGCTGGTTGGCCGCCTGTGCGGCCTTGACGTCTTCACGCCAGTCGAGCTCCGACTCCCAGAGATCTTGCTGGTCTTGTTCTTCGGAGGCCTTGTAGCTCGCCATGGCCTTGAAGGTGGCCTCATCGCTCTTGGACGCACGCCAGCGCCAATACAGTTCCATGTGATAGCGCATGCGGTTCTGCACGGGCTCGCCGCCGTTGGCGACGTTCTGTTTTTCTTCTGTCGTGGTCCAGGCGGCGTAGTCGCTGAAGGCTTTGTCGAGCACAGGGTTGACCTCAAAATCGCCACTGACCTGGCCGGGCATTTCAGTCTTGCTGCGCAATCGAACGCCCGCAGTCAGCGCTTCGAAATACATGTCCATCAAGGGAATCTGCGAGAGCAATGCGGTTCGTCCCTCGACACCCTTCCCTTGGGACTTCGACGGGTAGCCTCCACCCAGATCAGAGTGGGCGCCCGGGTAGACGAACTCCTTGGTGTTCGGCGGGTAGTTCGTGGCCCTGATACGCGCAGTGGACAGCGGGAACGACTGGCGTATTTCATGCGCTGCCACGTAGTGAACGGTCTGGTTGACGCCGTTGATGTCCATGGTGCCATCGGCCCAGTCTTGAAAACCTTGGAAGATCGGTGCCGAGTCGGCCAGCCCGACGGACGCCACGGTGTCGAAGATGCCCAGGAAATGAATCTCCAGCGTCGCTTCGCCGATGGTCATGTCTTTGGCGACCAGCTGGATCCATTGGCAAAAGGTGCGCGCTTCGGCCGCACCGCGCGAGAAGCCGAAAACCGACAGATGCAGCTTGGTCACGCGTGGCCGCTGGTCCTTGATGGCTTTCAGTAGACGCTCTTGAATGCCCTTGAAGATGCTGACCATCTTGGAGTCGCCCCAACGCCACCAAGTCTTCAGCTCATCGACACAGAGTGTCTTCGCCTCTTCAGGCCGGATCAACAGAACACCGTGATAGGCCATATGCAGGGCGTTGTAGACCTGTATCAACCCCCAATGGATGCGCGCTTCACCCCCGGTGCCGAAGCGCTTGCCGTTGTCCAGTTCTTTGTTCTCGCCGATCTCGGGGAAGTGTGTGCCGACGCCGGGTATGTAGAAACGAAAATTCTCGACCTGGTCATCCTTGTGCGCGTTGAAGAGGCTGACGATGTTCGTGTGGCTTTGGTCGCGTGTGTCGCGAATCAGGTTGTTGTTGGTGCCGTCAAAAAACAGGCCCACGTGAATCTCTTTGGCACAACTCAGGGCCTCGGCCTTGCTCGGATCGGCCGTGGCGGCGCGTTGGCACAGTTCGCGTGCGGTCAGGGTCCGGTTGGCGCGCGAGTGGTCGCCCGGCAGCGCGGGCTGGTAGTTCTTGCCGCCCGGGTCGTTGTCCCACCAATCGCCTGCAGGCGCATTGGCTGTCCACTTGTAATTTGGCGACCAGTCCATGGCCCTGCCCGCGTCGTCCGACCACCTCAGTATCTGCAGCCCCGTTTCCTTGACGATGCACTCGGCCGTGCAAAGTTTGGCGGTCTTGAAGTAGAGATAGCGCTTCTCACGGGTGTTGGCGTCAAAGCTGATCTCGTACCAGCCCTCTTCAAATTTTTCCATCTGTTGCTCCCGGATTTTTCAAGACATCTCTGCTTCGCCTTGGCTCACCATTTCCAGTCCGCAGGTTTCACGGGGGAGGCTGGGCCGGGATAGTCCTTGGCGCCGGCCCTCTTGTTGGAAATGATCAGCCGCACCTCGTTGTTCGGCAGGAAATGCACGTTCAGGAGCCCGCCGGGCTCGTCATACTTTTCGATGGGAACGACTTTTTCATGCCACCGGGGCTTGATCGCATCCGGTCGTTTGTCGCCCGGAATTCCGCTGGAAGTCGTCCACTTCACTGTTGCATTGAGACCGGCGCGCCACTTGGCGGGAAAGGAGATGCAGCACACAAAGCTGCCGCCGCCGCCGTACGGGTATGAGTTGCCGCCGCCTGCCCCGTCCACATAGAACTCGTGGATGTAGTCCTGCGTGTGGTTGTAGGCGCTGATGTTGGCGCTGTAGCTTTCTGTCGCTGGTTTCTTGCTGCTGCAAGCCGCCAGCGGCAGCGTCAGTAGCGCCAGTGCGCAAAGCGCCAGGGTCGTTGTGCGTTTCATGGCGTGGCCTTTCAATGCGTTCACGTGTTGTTCGTCGGGTTCCCGAAAATTCTTACTCGCCTTGACTCACCACTTCCAGCTCGGTGGCTTCACCGGGTAGTCGGGGCCGGGGTAGTCCTTGGCACCGGAGCCCTTGCTGGAGATGACCAATCGAACATCGCCATCGGTAAGGAAATGCACGTTGAGCGTGCTGCCTGGGACGTCGTATTTGTCGATCGGGATGACTCTTTCGTGCCACTGCTCAAGAGCTGCTTCTGGTTTCGTATCTGCGGGATTGCCACTCGAAGTCGTCCACTTCACTGTTGCACTGAGACCAGGATGCCATTGAGCCGGATAGGAGATGCAGCACACAAAGCTGCCGCCACCGCCGTAAGGGCGCGAGTTACCACCACCTGCGCCATCCACATAGAACTGATGGATGTAGTCCTCCGTATGGTTGTAGGCGCTGAGGTTGGCGCTGTGGCTTTTGGCTGCCGGCTTCTTGCTGCTGCAAGCCCCCAACAACGCCAACGCGCAAAGAACCAAGAGAGCAAAGAGCTTCATGAAGCCTTGCCCTCCAACGCCTTCCACAGTTCGTCGCTCCAGCCCTTCATCAGGCTCGACAGGCTGGTACCTTGTGCGACAGCCTTCCATGTGTCCGACAGATCGGGATGTTGGTAGAAGTTGTCGCCACAGGTCAGCGAGAGCACCACGAACTGCAGCCGGTCGGGGTTGCCTGCCACGTGCAGGTGGGTGGCGACCTCGAGCGCGCGCTGGAGCCGCTGATGAAACGCCGCCCGGCCGGTCTGCGGGACCAGCTGCGACACCGTCTCGAGCAACTGCGCAAAGATACCGTCGGCCTCCGAGGCATCCAGAAGCGCTGCGAATTGTGTTGCGTCGAGTTCGAGATGATCGCCGGCACCAGCAGCACCTTCGTCCCCGGCAGCGGCAAGCCAGTTGCCGACCGAGGCACCGCTGCGATCGAACCACTGCCATTGCGCAATGGCTTGGGCCACACGCTGTGTCTGAGGCACGGACAGCGCGGCCAGCAGCGTGGGAAGCACGCGCGCATCGCCCATTCGGCAGTGCAGCTTCAGGCCATCGTGTCGCGCCTGGGCAAGGTAGCCGAAGCAGGCCTGCAAGTGCGCAACGGAATGGCTGGACGCGAGCCAGCTGAATGCAGGAGCCGCCGGGTCGATCGTGGCGAGGCGCCGCAAGCCTTCGGCGCGCACCTCGTCATCGTCTCGTGGCAGTTCCAGCAACTGCGGTCCCTGCGCACCGTAGGCCTCCAGCGGTGTGTTGGCCAGTGCATTGACATGCGTCCACCCGTTGCGGCGCAGCACCGACGCCAGGCGTGCCGGGTCCAGCAACGCCGCATCGATCAGCAGCCAGAGGCCGAAGGGTGAGGGTTGGGCGTCGGCCATCGCTTGCACGGCGTGGGCAAGGTGGACGGGGTCGATCGGATCGGTCGCGAATTCCAACGCAACACTCTCACTGCAAGGCGGAGAAGGGGGCTCCGCTTTGTGCCGCCTTCAGCATGCACTCGATGCAGATGCTCTGCGGGAACAGCGGCAGTCCATACGGCGAGCTTGTCGGCCCCGCCAGCTTCCGCTGCACCGCGTGATACGTGATCTTCCCCGGCGCCTCGAAGGTGATGTCCCCATCCTGCAGCGTGATCGACGCGCCCTGCGCCGTCGCGATGCGGATCTTCTTCTTGGCCGCGAACTCCACCGTCTGGTCGGTGCTGGCGATCTTCAGCGCCTCCTTGGCCTGGATGCGCAGCTCGTCGTGCTGCGCCTGGAAGTCCAGGTCGTCATTGCCTGCGATGACTGACAGGCCCGCGTCAGCATCGGCCTTCTGCGCCCCGGCCAGCAGCCCGATGGCCTGTCCGCTGTGCACGCGCAGCACGTCGGCCAGTGCCAGGTTGATGTCACCACCACTGGCCAGCGTGGCGGTCTCGCCGCTGAGGATCTGCAGCTGTTGGCCTGCGACCATGGCCAGGCCACCGCGTGCGGCCAGCGCGATCACGGCATCGCTCGTGTGCGGCACCTTGCCTTCGCCGGTGGCGATGGCTTTGTCTGCTGCGTCGGCGTAGGCGGTGTCGAGCGCATCGGCCGTCACCATGCCGCTGGCGGTGTGCTCCATTGCGGCGTAGGGGGCGCGCTCCTTGTCGAGTTGCGATTCGTCGGCCTTGTTCGAACCGATGTGCCCGGCCAGCTGCACGGTCTCGTGGGTCTTGGCCGCATCGCTCAGCGCCTGCCCCAGCTGCTGCACCTGCTTGAGCAGCGCCATGCCGGCGGCGAAGTCGCCCACGGGTTCCAGCTTCTGGCCGCCTGCGCCGTGGTACGTGCTCAGTAGCACGCCCTTGCCGCCGCGCAGGGCGGCGTAGCCGTCGGTGCGCAGCTCCAGCCCCTGGCCTCGGAAGCTGCCCCGGAAGTTGTCGGCCTGATGGATCAGGTGGCCCAGGTTCAGCTGGCTGTGGGCGGTGCTCGCATGCAACTGCACGCGCAGCTGCTGGTTCGAATCGTCGAACACCAGCTGGCTGAAGCCCTCGCCGCCGAACTCCTTGGTCTTGAAGCCGCTCAGGGCGGCCGCGTTGCGGTGGCCCTTGTCGTCGGCGCTGGCGCCGTGCCAGGGCGGGGCGTGGCCTGCCGCGAGGTTGGCCTGTGCGCTGGGGGAGGCGTTGCCAGCCTGGGCGAAGACGTCGTTGTCGTTCTCGCTGTTCTCACTGCCTCGCGATGCGCCGCCGGGCGTGGGGGCGATGCCGCCATCGCCGCGGCCGTTGTACAGCGCGCCGATGATGACGGGCTGGTCCACATCGAGGTCGACGAACTTGACCAGCACTTCCTGGCCGATGCGCGGCAGCCACTGCCAGCCCATGCCGGGGCCCGCCTGGCGCTGGGCCACGCGGATCCATCGGGTGCTGCGGTTGTCCTGGGCGCTGTCGCCGTTTTCATTTGACCCGCTCTGCCAGTGGAAGCGCACGCGCACGTCGCCGCGGTCGTTGCAGTACAGCTCGTCGGCGCCGTTGGGCGAGGTCTCGCCCGAAGGGCCGACCACGATGGCGCTGTGCACGCCGCTGGCCGTAGGTTTTGCGTGCAGGCGGGCACCATCGGCCGCAGCCAGCGCGGGGCGCCAGGGGCGCGGCACGTGCACGCCCGAGAAGCTGTTGGCGTAGCCCTGCGCTTGAGCAGTTGCGAGGTTCTGGGGCTGCGGATGGATGTCGTTGTCTGCGTTCGTTGCTGCAGACACCAGTCCGAACACGTTGGACTCGGCCGTCACCGGTGCGCACGGCTGGTCGAACACCAGGTGTTCCGCCAGCTCGCCCAGCTGCGCCGCAATCGATGCTGCCGTGTCCTTGGGCAGGTTGTTGATGCCCACATGCTCGACCGTGTCCAGCAGCAGCGCAGGCTTGGCCTGTAGGCCCAATGCAGGCGCATCGTCGATCTCGATGCGCGTGCCCGCACGCAAGGTGCGCACGGTGCTGTGGCCCAGCATCACGTCGGCGCGGCATTCGGCCGCTTCCATCATCAGGGCGGCGTAGCGCTCCAGCGTGCGGTTGGTGTCCCAGCCGCGGCTGCGGTCGTTCAGTCCGAGCACGTCGTCGTACTCCAGGCGCGGGGCGTTCTTGCCGCCCACCGGAAAGCGCGCCGGCGCGCTGCCTGCGAGCTGGCGCTTGCCGTCGACGTTCCAGGCGCTCAGGTGCACCTGCGCCACCGACTGGCGCATGCGGCGCACCAGCGCCTGCACGGCGTCGCTGCGCTCCTGCGAGCTCTTGCGGTGGAAGCGAACGGGCGAGCCGACGTCGGCGGGCTGGGTGTCGTTCGACGAAAAGATCACGAGCTTGTGGCCCATGGGGGCCTTGGCGTCTTCCTCGGTGCGCCAGGCCAGGCCCTCTTCGGCCAGCAGGCGCGAGAAGAAGTCGAAGTCGCTCTCTCGGTACTGCGTGCAGTAGGTGCGCACGGGCGCATCGGCGAGGAAGCCGTTCACTTCGGAAGAGAAGGCCCAGCTGCCCGCATCCGCATACGGCGCCAGCACGCGTTCGATGATGTCGGCGACGCTGCGTTGCTGGAAGACCTGGCTGCGGCCTTGCTGGGTGGCCAGCCAGAGCCAGGGCACCAAGGTCAGGCGGTAGCGGGCCAGGCCGCCATCGGAGCCCAGCGATTCGACGGCGCGGATCAATCCGGTGCGCTTTGCGAGCGAGCCATTGGCCAGCACGGTGACCAACGTCAGTGGTTGGTCAATCAGCGAAGACAACGCCAGGTCCGCGCGAAGGCTCAGGCACACGATGCGCAGCTCGAACAGCTGCGACACCGCCTCGCGCTGCACCCAGCCTTCCACGCGCAAGGCGTCGATGCTCTCGCGGGCTGCAGATGAAGAGGATGAAGCAGCGCTGGGTGCTTCGAGGCGATAAAGCCGCGCCGCCTGGCTCAGCTCGGCCCACAGGGCGCTGCGATCAGCGGAAGGCATCGGGAATTCGCTCGGTTCGGAGGTTCAAGGCTTGCAAGGCGCGCCGGGCTTGCAGTCCGCCGTGGCAGCAGTGGCCTGCGCGGACGGTGCGGGGTCGGAGGTCTTGCTGCGCTTGAGCAGTGCGGTCAGCAGGTCCGTGTCGGGATCGGGTCCCTTCGGACGCGCCGCTGTCTGCGTGAGATTGGCGCGCGTCGCGGGCTTGGTCGCCTTGCTGCTGTTGGCTGCGGTCTTGACGGGCTTGCTGTTCGTGGCCGTGCGCACCGACTTCTTGGAACCCGAGGCGATGCGCTCCGGCTGCTTCTTCGCGGCGACGTTGGCTTTGCTGTCAGCACCTGACTTTTTCGCAGGCGACGCAGCTGCAACGCGCGCAGGCTTTGCGGTCGGCGGCACGGCCATGGGTTGTGCACCGATCGCAGCGAACGGCGTGGAAGCCGGTTGCTGTTGTTGTGGCTGCTGCAGTGGCGGCGGCGTGCTGTCGCCTTCGACGATGCGCGCAGGCGTCGGCTCCGGCGCAGCGGCTGCGACAGGTGCCGCAGGCTTCGGTGGTTCGACCGCAACAGGCGCGGCCACCGGCGCAGGCGGCACAGCTGCAACGGTGATCGCTGTATCCGCACGCTTCGATTGCAGGTGGTAGGTCGTGGCCCCCGCCACGCCGACCAGCACCGCGACCGAAGCCCACACGCCGGGCCGCGCAAGAAAGGAACGCGCGCCGCTCTCGCGGCCACCGAGCTGTGCGAGCACACGCGTGGATTCGGCTCCGGGTGCGGCGGTCGATGTGGCCGCGGTGGGGGCGCTCGAACCGAGCAGGCTCGGTCGGTCCTTGTGGGCGTCTGACGCGCCCATCATGGATGGGTGGTCCGGCTGGCTGCGGGCATGTGTTTTCTCCCCTCGGCTTTATGTGGCGCGATCAACGCGATATCGCAATTGGGATGCAACTGGGCGTTGCGTGCGATGGGTTCAAATTTTTGAGCGACTCATACAATTGAGTCGCTCTCATTGAACACCGTTGATCTTCTTCACTCTCTTTTGTTATTTTGCCTTGATGGTGGCTGCACTTGCCATCTTCTTGTTCCCTTCTTTTCGTGACCGTGTGTTGCGAGCGACGGTCTCCATTTCTACTGCTATTGCATTCTTTTTTATTGGAATAGGACGCCGCCTCGGTTTTGTGTCCGAAGCAAGTTTTCAGTTGATGCGCGAGAGTGGCTCAGGAGTGCGTACTTTTGCCGTAAGGCATCGCTACTTGTTGTTGTCGGGCATGGGCCTGCTTATCGTGCCGGTGTTGTTAAGTGTGACTTTCGGAAGTGGCCGCGTTCTCTTCTTCGATGACTGGGCTGCGACAAGCGACCCGAAAATCGAGGCCTTGCTCCAAGGCGAGCAGCTGGTGCCGCCGCAGCCGTTGCCGCCCGAGGTGTTTGCCACTGCAGAGGTCGAGCAGATTCGTCCGCTGACGAAAGAAGGCAGTCGGGACTGGGCTGCGCTCGATGTGGACTTTCGTAATCGTTTGCTGCTCGTCTACAAGATCATGAAAGAAAAGCACGGCTACGACCTCGCATTGCTCGAGGGTTATCGCAGCCCGGAACGACAAGCCAAACTTGCTGCATTGGGCAATACAGTGACCATGGCAAAGGCGAATCAAAGCTATCATCAGTATGGACTTGCGGCAGACAACGCGTTCTATCGCAATGGCAAGCTGGTGATCTCTGAAAAAGATCCATGGGCCATGGAAGGCTATCGCCTCTATGGCGAAGCGGCCGAGTCCGTGGGCTTGGTGTGGGGTGGTCGATGGTCCTTCAGGGACTACGGTCACGTGGAGTACCGCAAGCCGGGATTTAAATTGTCACGCAACTGAATGCCGGAGCGACACCTGTCGCATCGGCACACCACGAGGCAATCAAGGGGGGAGTTCGAATGGGTGAGGATCAACCCGACGCCGACAACGATCGGCCGTGGATCGTTCTGCATGACAAGACCGACCACGGCGGCTTCGTGATCACCGCGTCCGAAAACACAAGCATCGACGACCGGCGCGTGGCGCGCATCGGCGACATGGTGTCGTGCCCACGGCCCGGCCATGGCATCAACCCCATCGTGACAGGCAGCGACTGCGTCACGCTCGACGGCCGACGCGTGGCGCGCCACGGCGACCGGGCGGCCTGCGGCTGCAGGTTGCTGTCCAGCCAGATCGCTTCCGCGTCCGAATGACGGCGGCGCGTCCTTCTTCGGCTGCAGGCATGGCATGCGGTCGCGCGACCGCGTGCGTGCGCTCGTGACAAAGGCCGCCACGGGTTCCTGATGCTGGCGCGACTGATCAAGCCCGTTCTCTTGGCCTGCGCCGTGTTCCTCACGGTGTGGGTGCTCGTGATCGTCTACTGGCAGTACACGGCGCGCATGCCGAGCACGAGCGACATCGCGCTCTACCTCGTGGTGCTGCCGCTCGCGTTGATGCTCTTCTATGTCGTGCTGCGCCGCATCTTCACGGCCGCACCTGCTGCTGCGCTGCCCGTGGCTGGCGCGACAGTGGCCGCTGGCGGCGCCGCCTCATCGAATGCCGCGACACCCGACGCCTCGCAAGAGCGCCTGCAGATGGCCGTGCTCGCCTTCGCCCTTCGCACGCCGCGCGGCAGCGATGCCGACACGGTGGCCACAGCGATCGAGCAGGCGCAGACACCCGAGCTCGTTCCCGAGCTGCGCGACGGCGAAGGCTTCCCCGTCATCGCGGGCCGTGTCGAAGGCATCGACGAGAACGAACTGCGCGAGCACCTGCGCGAAAGCCTGCAACCCGCCGGCGAAGCTTTCGATGTCGATGCGCTGCCCGACGACCGGCTGCGCGCCCTCCACCTCATGTCCGATGTGCTGCAGGAGCTGCTCATCGCCGCCACCGAGGCGATCGCGAACGCCGGTGATGCGCTCTCGGTGCGCGCGCCCGGGCGCTTCGTCTCCAGCGGCGGCGTCATCCCGGGGCCGGCGGCGGCGCCGCAACTGAATGTCTCGCTGCTGTTGCCGGGCGCATGGACCGAGAGCGAACGCGTGATCGCCACGCAGTGGGTGCAGCAGCGCGTGCGCGAAGGCGATGCGTCGCAGCGCTGGCATGTCGACTGCTTCAAGAGTGAAGACGGCGTGTCCGGCATGGCGTTGCTCGACCGCATCAGCCTGTCGCTGCACCGCGAGCAGCGGCCCGCGCTGTGGATCGCGCTGGCGGCCGACTCCTCGGTGTCCGAGGCGAGCATCGCGCGCTGGGAGGCCGAGGGCCTGCTGTACACCGCCACGCGCCGCAAGGGCCGCGTGCCCGGCGAAGCCGCCGCGGGCCTGCTGCTCGTGCGCGCCGACGATGTGCTGCTGGCACCGGCCGGTGCCGTGCGGCTGTCGCGCAGCGCAAGCGGCCAGCGCGAAGCGTCGGCCGACACGGCGCGCACGCCCGATGCGAGCCTGCTCGATCGCTTTGCCCAACACCTGCTGACCATATCGTCGCTCGACACCGCCCAGGTCGACTGGGTCGTGAGCGACGCCGACCACCGCACCAGCCGCGTCACCGAAGTGGCCAGGCTCGTGCAGGAGCGGTTGCCGCATGTGCCGTTCGAAAACAACCTGTCCGTCTGCGCCACCCTGGGTCACCTGGGGGCCGCGGCCGACATGAGCGCCGTCGTGCTCGCGTGCCACCTGGCCGCGCGCGATGCGCGGCACGTGCTCGCCATTTCCGTGCAGGACGCGCACGCCCGAACGGCCTTGCTGGCCGGCCCGGCGAGCCTCGCGTCACCCGCTACTTAAACAGGACCGATTCCAGAAACTTCTATGCGGCGATTCTTCAGTTTCCTGGCCGATCCGCGCACCTTGTCGGTGATCGGCGCCATCGCGCTCGGCGCGTTCCTGCTGCTCGGGGCACAGACGCTCGAAGTCGGCGCGATCTGGGCTGTCGGCATCTTCGTGGTGCTGCTGCTGTTGTGGCTGCTCGTGTGGTTCGTGCGGCGCATGCGCACGCGCGCGGCCAACCGCAAGCTCGGCGACATGCTCGAGGACCAGGCCGACGCGGCCGTGCGTGACAGCGACCCCGAGCGCAAGGCCGAGATCGACGAGCTGCGCGGGCGCATGGTCGAGGCCGTCAAGACCATCAAGACCTCGAAGATCGGGCAGATGTCGGGCAGCGAGGCGCTGTACGAGCTGCCCTGGTACATGGTCATCGGCAACCCGGCGGCGGGCAAGAGCAGCGCCATCCTGAACTCGGGCCTGCAGTTCCCGTTCGCCGACAAGGGCAACGCGGTGATCCAGGGCATCGGCGGCACGCGCAACTGCGACTGGTTCTTCACCACCGAAGGCATCGTGCTCGACACGGCGGGCCGCTATTCCATTCACCAGGAAGACCGCAAGGAGTGGTTCGGCTTCCTGGACCTGCTCAAGAAGTACCGGCCGAAGGCGCCCATCAACGGCATCATCATCACGGCGAGCATTCCCGAGCTGATCGGCAGCCGGCCCGACTTCGCCATTCAGCTGGCCAAGAACCTGCGCCAGCGCATGCAGGAACTCACCGAGCGGCTCGAGGTGTTCGCGCCGGTCTACGTGATGTTCACCAAGGCCGACCTGATCACCGGCTTTGCAGAATTTTTCGGCGACAGCGACAAGATGGAGCGCGACCGCGTGTGGGGCGCCTCGCTGCCCTACGACGGCGACGAGAAGCAGGACGCCGTGGCGCTGTTCGACAAGCGCTTCGACGAGCTCTACATGGGTCTGAAGGAAATCAGCGTCTCGCACTTCGCGAACCACCGCAGCAGCGATCCGTCGCCCGAACTGCTGATCTTTCCGCTCGAGTTCGCGGCCATCAAGCCCGCGTTGCGCGCCTTCCTGGCCACGCTGTTCGAGAGCAACCCGTTCCAGCACAAGCCGGTGTTCCGCGGCTTCTACTTCACCAGCGCCTTGCAAGAGGGCACGATGCGCAGCCTGTCGACCGAGCGCATCGCCAAGCGCTTCGGGCTCACGCTGAGCAACGCGGCCACCAAGTCGAAGGAAATCTATTCGCAGAACGGGTTCTTCCTGCGCGACCTGTTTTCCAAGGTGATCTTTGCCGACAAGAAGACGGTGCGGCAGTTCTCCAGTCCCGTGAAGGCGCGCGTGCGCTACGTGAGCTTCTTCGCGTTCGTCACCGTGCTGGGCCTGCTGCTCGGCGGCTGGACGTGGTCGTACCTCGGCAACCGCCAGCTGGTGGAGAACGTGCAGGCCGACCTCGACAAGGTGGTCAAGCTGCAAGCCAGCGACAACGGCCTGCGCACGCGCTTCGAGGCGCTGAACATCCTGCAGGACCGCATCGAGCAGCTCGAGAAATTCCGCAACGACCGGCCGCTGTCGCTGTCGCTGGGCCTGTACCAGGGCAACCAGCTCGAAGACAAGCTCGTGGCCGAGTACTACGGCGGCGTGAAGCAGCTCATGCTCGCGCCGGTGTCGGACAACCTGCAGGCCTTCCTGCGCGACGTCAACGCACACCCCGATCGCCTGAAGCGCGCCGATGCGGTGGCCGCGCTGACGGGCGGCACCGCGCCTGCGCCGTTGCCGGTCGCCAGTGCCGCGACCCCCACGGCGCCCGCCGCAGTGCCGGAAGGCGGCGGCCTGTATGCCGGCTCTTCGCCGGCCGATGTGCAGGACGCCTACAACGCGCTCAAGACCTACCTCATGCTGTCCGACAAGCGGCAGGTGGAAACGGCCCACCTCACCGACCAGATCTCGCGCTTCTGGCGCGGCTGGCTCGAGAGCAACCGCGGCGACATGCCGCGTGCGGCGGTCATCCGTGACGCCGAACGCATGATCACCTTCTACCTGCGCCGCGTGGGCGACGACAACTGGCCCGCGCTGGCCGACACCAACCTGGCGCTGGTCGAGCAGACGCGCGACAACCTGCGCCGCGTGGTGCGCGGCATGCCGGCGCGCGAACGCGTGTACGCCGAAATCAAGGCGCGCGCCTCGACGCGCTTCGCGCCGATGACCGTGGCACGCATCCTCGGGGCCACGGCCGGTGGTGCCGAGAGCGAAGGCACGCTGGCCGGCAGCGTCGCCATCTCGGGCGCGTTCACGCGCGAGGCCTGGCAGCAGTACGTGGACGATGCGATCCGCGACGCCGCCAACAAGGAGACATCGAGCAAGGACTGGGTGCTCAACGTCGCCGGCAACGACGACCTGACGCTCGAAGGCAGCCCGGAGCAGATCCGCAAGACGCTGGCCACCATGTACAAGCTGGAGTACGCCAAGGAGTGGCAGCGCTTCCTGCAGGGCATTGCGGTGAAGGACATGGGCAGCTTCGAGCAGGCCGTGGTCGCGATGAACCAGCTCGGCGATCCGCAGAACTCGCCGATCCGCAAGGTCTTCGACACGGTGTATGACCAGACCTCGTGGGACAACCCCTCGCTGGTCAATGCCGGCCTGCAGCAGGCGCGCACCGGGGCCTTCAACTGGTTCAAGCGCCTCTTCAGCCGCGCCACGCCCTCGCAGGTCAACGTGAACGTCGACCTCAACGGCGGTGCCACGGAAATTCCGATGGGTCCGATCGGCCGCGAGTTCGCGGGCGTGGCGCGCCTGGTGGTCGAGCGCGACAACACCTCGCTGCTGCGCGGCTACCTGGGCACGCTGTCGAAGCTGCGCGGGCGCTTCAACCAGATCAAGAACCAGGGCGACCCCGGACCGGGCGCGCGCCAGCTCATGCAGCAGACGCTGGAGGGCAACGGCTCCGAGCTGGCCGACGCGCTCAAGTACGTCGACGAGCAGATGCTCACCGGCATGGACGCCGCGCAGCGCCAGGCACTGCGCCCGCTGCTCGTGCGGCCGCTGCTGCAGGCGTACGCAGTGACGGTGCAGCCAACAGCGGTGGAGGTCAACAAGATCTGGAGCGCGCAGGTGCACCAGCCGTTCCAGCAGTCGCTGGCCACCAAGTACCCGTTCTCGGCGAGCGCGAAGATCGAAGCGTCGCCGGCGGAAATCGCGCAGTTCTTCGGACCTGAAGGCGCCATCGGCAAGTTCGTGACGACCACGCTGGGATCGCTGGTGATTCGCCGCGGCGACCTGCTGTCGCCGCGCGCCTGGGGCGACCAGGGCCTCACGCTGAGCCCCGATTTCGTGAACGGCTTTGCGCAGTGGGTGGCGCCGCTGTCGGGCGGCGCCGCAGCCGGTGCCGGCGGCAGCGCGCAGCCGCAGACGCTGTTCCAGATCCTGCCGCAGCCCGTGTCGGGCCTGACGGAGTACATGGTCGAAATCGACGGCCAGCAGCTGCGCTACCGCAACACGCCGCCGCAGTGGTCCAACTTCGTCTGGCCCAACGCGCAGGGCACGCCGGGCGCGAAGATCACCGCCGTCACCTTCGACGGGCGCACGGTCGAGCTGATCAACGAGCCGGGCAACTTCGGCCTGGAGCGGCTGCTCAGCACGGCGCAGCGCACCAAGTTGCCCGACGGCAGTTTCGAGCTCACGTGGGCGCGCGACAACGCGAGCGTGACCGTCAAGCTGCGGGTGATCCAGAACACGCAGTCGGCCGGTTCGGGCGGCGATTCGCCGCAAGGCAAGGGCCTGCGCGGCACGGTGTTGCCGCCGACGGTCGCGGAGATTGGTGCGCCGCGCGCCACAGCAACAGTTCAGGCACCGGCTCAAGTCCCGGTGCAGGCAGGGGGAGCAGGAAAATGAGCGCGCCACAACAGCTGTGCTACTTCGGCAAGTTGCCCGGACGCGGCGACTTCGTGAAGGGCCTGTACAACCCGCAGCTCATCAAGGTGTTCGACCACTGGCTGTCGCAGACCATGGAGATGCTGTCGGAAGACCCGCGCTGGAAGCTGATCTACGACAACGCGGCGCCGATGCACTTCGTGTGCCTGGGCTCGCGCAGCCGCGTGGCGATCGCGGGGCACCTGCGCGCCAGCCGCGACGAGTCGTCGCGCCGCTACCCGTTCCTGGCGGCCACCTCGGTGGACGTCGACGAGGCGCTCGACTTCATGCGCGGCGCGCCGATGCTGGTCGGCCCCTACTGGGACCGCATGGCGGTGCAGGTGCAGTCGCTGGCGGCCGGCACCGACCTGGACAACGAGCTGAAGAAGTTCGAGGCCATCGACCCGGCCATCGAGACCGGCTTCAAGAAGTCGGCCTCGCGCGCCACCTATGCGGCCTTCACGCGCGACACCAGCCTGCTGCGCATCGAGCAGATGCTCAACTTCGACGGCCACAAGGTGTCGCTGCGCCGCGCCATCCTGGCGCTGGGCCTGCTGCTGCAGCCGGTGATGGCCAGCGCGGTGTCGCACCTGGACAAGGGGCTCACGCTGCCGCTGCCGCGCGACCCGGTCGACCGCTCGCTGATCGCCACCTTCTGGCTCGAGATGGTGTCGCAGTTCCTGGCGAAGGCCGACTTCGAGCTGGTGCTGCTGGTCACCGAGATCGACGGCCGCGCGCGGCTGGTGATCGGCTTCAACGGCCTGTCGCCGCGCAGCCTGCAAAGCGTGCTGCATCCGCAGGTCTACACCGAGCACAACATCGACATCGACAACCCGGAATGGGTCGAGGACACCATCCACAGCAACTACGCGATGTTCAAGCTGGTGAGCTACCTCGACCAGCCGCAGCTGCCGCTGGACATCGTGCTCACCGCCTTTCGCGAAGTCTTCATCGGGGAATGACACGGTCATGAATTGTTCTTTGCGCGTTCTCGTGCTGTCCATGGCCTGCGGGCTCGCGCTCGTGCCGGCCGTGCAGGCCCAGCAACCACAGCAACAACCGGCTGCAGGCGCCACCGCCGCGCGCGTCGAAACCACGGCCGCGGCCGTCGGGAAGGGCGAGCCGGTCGTGGCCGGCGGGCAGGTGCCCGACGAAGCCACGCGCGCCGCCGTCATCGAGGCGCTGCGCCGCATCTACGGCCCCAGCGGCGTGATCGACAAGATCGAGGTGGTGAGCACCGTCAGCATGCCGGCCAACTGGGCCGCCAACGTGCAGCGGTTGATCACGCCTTCGCTCAAGGACATCCACCGCGGCCAGTTCCAGATCGAGGGCACGCAGATGGCGCTGAGCGGCGAGGTCGGCAACGAGGCGCTGCGCCAGAAGATCGTGAGCGACATGGCGAATTCGCTCAACCCGACCTACACCATCAAGAACAGCCTGCGCGTGCCCGTGTCGGAGCAGATCGCGGTCGACCAGGTGCTGGGCAACCGAACCATCGAGTTCGAGCTGGGCAGCGCCACGCTCACCAGCAAGGGCCGCGCCATCCTCGACGAGATGGCGCCGATCCTGCAGAAGCTCACCAACAAGTCGGTGGCGGTGGTGGGCCACACCGACAACGCCGGCAACCGCACGTCGAACCTGGCGCTGAGCCAGTCGCGCGCCGAGTCGGTCAAGGGCTACCTGGTGGGCAAGGGCATCGATCCGATGACGCTCACGACCTCGGGCGTGGGCCCCGACCAGCCGGTGGCGAGCAATGCGACCGACGAGGGGCGTTCGCGCAACCGGCGCATCGAGTTCCGCGTCGGACGCTAACGAAAAAGGCCCGCGACGCGGGCCTTTCTTCTGTCCCTCGGCGCGAAGTCAACGCGATTCGTCGTCGCCCTTCGGCAGGTCGAGCAGGTCCACCAATTGGGCCAGCTCCTGCTCGTTCTTGATCACGTTGCGCAGCCAGGCATGCAGCGGCATGTCGGCCCAGCGCGCGGCCTTGTTCGCCATGTAGGCGGCCGGGCTCGAAGGCTCGGTCTGCTCGAAATACGCCGCCACTTCTTTCAGCTGCGCAATGGCCTGCGCACGGCTGTGGATGCCGGGCGGCTGCGCGGCGGGCGCGTGCGCGACCGCGTGGTACGAGGAAGGTGAGTGGGGCATGGCGGCGTCGAAGACGGGTTCGATGCGTGACGGGGCCGTCGGTGCACTGGCGGCCGGTGCAACGGCGGTGGTCGGCTGCGGCGCGCCGTTGTCGATCGGCACGCCGGCCTCGCGCGCAAAGCGCTCGACGGTCTGGCGGATGGCCGTGGCCGCGTCCTTCGCGGCGCGAAAGCTCGGACCGTTCGAGGCGGTGCGTTCGTCGAACACGGCCTCGAACTCGGCCAGTGCCTGCTCGCAGGCGTGCACGTCGCGGTGCGTCTTCTGCAGGAACTTCGCGGGCGTGGCGCGGCGCAGGCGGTCGAACTGGTCGACCGTCACCTTGTTGCGCTGCAGCTCGTCGGCCTGCGCTGGCGTGCGGCGGATGGCCTGGTCGAGCGCCAGCGCGGTCTCCCAGACCAGCGCGCTGTGGCCGGTGCTGCCGTCGCTCACGATGGGCGCGCGCTGCAGCAGCTCGACCGAGCGCGAGATCAGCCACGTGACGGTGCCGATCCGCATCTCGATGTCGCCGCCCTCGGGCTGCGGATGCAGCTCGTCCCAGTACTGGCGGCACAGGCCGGTGAGCAGGCGGTAGCCGTCGGCCAGGCCCTCGAAGCCGCGCTGGCTGGCCAGCGCGTCGGTGAGCCACACGCCCAGCCGCAGGTCCTTGGTGGATGCGCGCAGCAGCTTGTCGCACTCGGCGATCACGAAGGGCCAGTTGGCTTCTTTCAGCTCGATGACCCATTCGCCCTGTTCGAGCGAGGGATCGTCGTGCTTGCGCGCTTCCTGGATGGCGTCGAACTCGCGCGAGAACAGCATGTCCTCGCCGCAGGGTTTGGCCTCGGAGATCGGCGCCAGCAACGCCGGCAGATCGAGCCGCGCCGTCATGGCAGCGAGATCGTCAGGTTGGCCTGGCGCGGGCCGAGCTTCACGATGTCCTGGTAGCTCGCGAGTGCGCCCTGCGTGGTGCTGCCCAGGTGCGCCGAGAGGCCGACGAAGCCGAGCAGGCCGATGAGCGAGAACAGCGCGGCCACCACCCACTGCGGCGCCTCGCGCTTGAGCGAGTGCGAGATGAGGTCGGGCAGCGGCCAGTGCGGCGCGAACGGCGTGCGCTTGCCGCGCGCGTTGGCAATCTCGTCGCCCACGCGCGCCGTGAGGTAGGCCAGCTTCTCGGTGCCGTCGATGGCGTACTTGCCCTGGAAGCCCAGCAGAAGGCACATGTAGAACACCTCGAGCGTCTGGATGCGCGCGGCGCCATGCGCCCGCTCGACCTCGAGCATCTGGAAGAAGTTCTCGCCGGCCAGCTGGTCGCCGAACAGCGTGAGCTGCAGCGGCCGCCGCTCCCATTCGGAGCGAATCGCGAACTCGGGCGCCGAAAGCACGAACTCGTCGACGGTGGCGCAGAAGGCGTACTTGGCCGCGTGGATCTGCTCGGCCGTGGCGTCGAGCTTGCGCGCGTTGCGCTCGAACTCGCCCAGGTAGTTGCGGATGCCCGTGAGGAACTGCTCGGTGGTGGCGGGCTGCTGCTTCTTCTTCAGCAGGAACAGCATCACGAAGCCGTCGTACAGCAGGTCGAGCAGGCTCGAGTCGGCGTCGGGCGCCACGCCTGCGGGCGTGAACGACGCGGGCGGCGCGTCGGCGCCCAGCAGGGAAGGGGCCTTGTTCAGGGTGGTGGTGTTCATACGATCAGGCGGATCAGCCGGTCACGGCGATCAGTTCGAGTTGCATGTCGGGGATGCCGGCCGGCGCGTAGATGGTGACGCTCTGCGCCTGCAGCATGCGGTCGTACAGCTGGCTCTTGCTGTCGATGGAAAAGTAGCAGGCGCCCGCGCGGATCGGAATGGCCGGCGGCACCTGCGGCGCGTAGACGATGCGCACGCCCGGCATGGCCGAGAGCACGAGCTTGTCGACGTCTTCGGGCGCGCCGATCTTGAAGCGCTGCGGCACCACCTCGGCCAGCTCGGCGGCCGGCATGCTGGCGGTGACCGACATGTAGAACACGGTCTTCTCGTCGATCTTTCCGGAGTCGAGGCGACCCAGGTAGAAGGCGTTGCGCGTCTCGGTGAGCGCGATGGCGAAGTAGCGCGTGGAGATGACGGTGTCGAGCAGGTCGCGCACGATGCGGTCGAGCTCGGCGAAGGCCGGGCCCGGCTTCTCGTGGTCGTACACCGGCAGGTCGTTCAGCGAGTAGGTCTTTGCAAACGTCATCAGCGCGCCGGCCAGGCTCAGCAGTTCCTGGAACAGCCGCTCCGGGTGCAGCGACGGGTGATGGAACAGGTGCGAGAGCGACGCGAAGGCCGAGTTGGCCGTGTGCAGCAGCCAGAACGAGGCGATGTCGCCCGAGCGGAACTCGATGATGTTCTTGCTCGGTTCACGGTGAATGCCGTACAGCGAATTGACCTTGGCCTGCAGCACGTCGAGCAGGCGGCGCAGCTGCTGGAACACGGTGGGCGAGGCGTCGATGCTCGTGCACGGCGGCACGAAGCTGCGGTCGATCTCGAAGCCGCCCGCGGCGGTGCGGCGGATGCGGATCACAGGGATCGACACGAACTGCTCGCGCGGCTCGGTGTCGGCCAGCAGCTTCACGCTCTTGCGCAGGAACACCACCTCGGCGCTCACGGCATTGGTGTACAGGTCGAGCGACTGCGTCGCGTCGCTCGTGTAGCGCGCGGCAAAGCCTTCTTCGTTGGGGTCGGTGTAGTTCTTGCCGAGCTCCTTCACCGGGTGCAGCACCAGGTAGAAGGTGATCTCGTTCTGGCCCGGGCTCAGCGTGTCGAGCGAGATCGGCGGAGGCAGCGCGTCGGCCTGCGGCGCCGCATAGGGTTCGCCGTCGGGGAACACCAGCGACAGCTGCGAAGCGCGCAGCATGCCGCTGGCCAGCGCATCGAGGTCGAAGCTGATGGAGCGCACGCCCCAGAAGTACGGATGCAGCGCCTGCGCCGTGGCGCGCAGGCGCGCCTCGTGGTACGCGTCTTGGCGCTGAAAGTGCTGGGGGCGTAGAAACAAGCCCTCTCCCCAGAGGACCTTGGCTGCATAGCTCACGTCGGATCAACTCCCCTCGATTTTTTTGGAATGTATCGCATCGTCATGTCGACTTGAACAGGCCCGCCGTCGCTGCAGATCAGGCGGGCGAGGGCCGGCAGGTGACCGGCCCCAACAGGTTGAGTGCGCCCGTGGGGGCCGCGCCTTGTGCGTTCTGCTGGCCCACCACCGCGCCTGTCGTGACGGTGAGCGCGCAGGCATGCGCGCCCATCACGATGCCGGTTTTCTCGGCGTCGGCGGCGTTGAAGGCGAAGCGCCAGCGCTGGGCATCGGGCGAGTGGAACAGCACCACCACGGCCACCGCGTTGGCGGTGCGCGGAACCATCTCGGTCCAGGTGTATTGCTGGTCGGGAATGAGCGTGATCTCGCGGCTCTCCACGAGGTCGTCGCCCAGCTGCGTCTTGTCGCGTCCCGGCGCGACGAAGGCATCGAACGACGACTGGTAGAAGCCCGTCGTTTCCTTCAGCTTGTAGATGCGCATCACCACGGACAGCGGGCGGTTGCGGCCGTCGGCGTTGAGGTTCTTGCCCGCCGCGATCGACATCGTCACCTTGCGCGGCGGCTTCTGCGACTCGGGCAGCTCGGGTTTCTTCAGTCCGCTCGCCTCGAGCGCGATGTTGGCGATCGTGAGCGCCGGCGAACTGCACCCGCCGAGCATCAACGCGGCCAGCAGCGCGCCAGATGTAATTAATATTTTCATTAAAAGCGAGTCGTAACAATATTGTGATGGACCAAATAGGATTAACCGATTTCGAAAATGACTTTCGATTAGGAAATTAGCATTAATCCGCTCCCGTCATTTGCCATCCACGCGGCTGTAGTATCGTGTATTGTTATTGTCAACGGTCGCAATTTAATGAATGATTGCGGCCAGCTAAAAAGTCAGATCAGGGGGGAATGTGTCGATTCGAAAAATCATGTCTCGCACGATGATTGCCGGTGCCATTGCGAGCACCGTCTTTTTGTCGGCCTGTACCACCACGCCGGACGCGGCCGTTGCCCAGGCCACCGCGGCCTACAACAAGAGCCTGGCCGACGTCGATGCCGCCGCGGCAGCCGCCACCGGCGACAAGGCGCCCGTCATCCGCCAGTACCAGCAGCTCGCCACCGACAACCCGACCCGCGGTGAGCCGTGGTCGCGCATCGCGCAGATCTACTTCAACGAAGGTCGCTACAGCCTGGCCATCTCGGCCGCCGAAGAGTCGCTGCGCCGCGATCCGTCCAGCCGCCAGGCCAAGAGCATCACCGCCGTGGGCGGCCTGCGCCTTGCGGCCCGCTCCATCGAGGACCTGGGCAAGGACAGCAGCCTGAGCGGCGACGCCAACGCCGACGCCTACCGGCTGGCCGCCCTGCTGCGCGAAACCCTGGGCCTGTCGGTGCTGGTGCCCGCCGGCCCGGAAGCCCGGCCGACGCCCACGCGCCGCGCCGCCGCATCCAACCCGGCGCCTTCGCCGTCGTCCGCCGCGCCGACCCCGGTCGCTGCCGCACGGCCGGCCCCGGTCGCGGCGCCGCGTCCGGCACCTGCCGCGCCCGCCCCGCGCGCCGGCGGCGGTGGCAATCCATTTGACGCCCTCAAGTAATTATTTTGTTTTTGAAATTGGTTTTTAAACCAATGTATTAACGAATGGGCGTGCGGTTTAGGAATAGGCCGTACAACTTTTTAATTCGTTTCTCAGTCCTATTGCGAAGGTATCGAAACTTATGGCGACCAAAAGACAGAGCGTGCAGAAGCGGCTTCAAAAAGTGCGCCCGCCGCGCGTGCAACTCACGTACGACGTGGAACTCGGTGACGCCATCGAGAAAAAGGAATTGCCTTTCGTCGTCGGCGTGATCGCCGACCTGGCGGGCCAGTCCGAGGTGGAGCAGCCCAAGCTCAAGGACCGCAAGTTCGTCAGCATCGACCGCGACAACATGGACGACGTCATGAAGGGCGTGGCCCCGCGTGCCGCCTTCCAGGTGCCGAACAAGCTCGACGGGCGCGGCGGCAGCTTCGGCGTCGACCTCACCTTCAACTCGATGGACGCCTTCTCGCCCGAAGCCGTCGTCGACCAGATCGAGCCGCTCAAGCGCCTGCTCGACGCGCGCACCAAGCTGGCCGACCTGCGCAACAAGATGGCCGGCAACAGCAAGCTCGAAGACCTGCTGGCCGACGTGCTGAACAACACCGAGCAACTCCAGCGCCTGGGACAGGGCGTCGGCAAGAAGGACGAAAGCTGAACATGACCGCGCAAGCACTATCGGCATCGAGCGGTGCCGCTTCGTCTGAGGCCTCCGTCGACCTGCTCGACCAGATCGTCGAGAAGAGCAAGGTCGCCAAGTCCGACGTGGAACACACGCGCACCAAGGACCTGATCGGCGAACTCGTCAGCCAGGTCCTCGAAGGCTCGGTGATCGTCTCGGACAACGTGTCGGCCATGATCGACGCCCGCGTGGCCGACCTCGACGCGCTCATCTCCGCGCAGCTCAGCGCCGTGATGCACGCGCCCGAGTTCCAGAAGCTCGAGAGCACCTGGCGCGGCCTGGAGTACCTGGTCAAGGAAACGCCGACCGGCACGATGCTCAAGATCAAGGTCATCAACGCCACCAAGCGCGACCTGATCCGCGACTTCAAGGCCGCCGTCGAGTTCGACCAGAGCGCGATGTTCAAGAAGGTCTACGAAGAAGAGTTCGGCACCTTCGGCGGTGCGCCGTTCGGCGCGCTGGTGGGCGACTTCGACGTCACGCGCCAGCCCGAAGACATGTACTTCCTGGACCAGATGGCGCACGTGGCGGCTGCCGCCCACGCGCCCTTCATCGGCGCCGCCTCGCCCGAGCTGCTGGGCCTGGAGAGCTTCTCCGACCTGGGCAAGCCGCGCGACATGGCCAAGGTGTTCGACACCGTCGAATACGCCAAGTGGAAGTCGTTCCGCGATTCGGAAGACTCGCGCTACGTCGGCCTCACGCTGCCGCGCTTCCTCGGCCGACTGCCCTACCACCCGCGTGACGGCACAGTCGTCGACAGCTTCAACTTCGTCGAAGACGTCGACGGCACCGACCACGCCAAGTATCTCTGGTGCAACGCCGCCTGGGCCTTCGCCACGCGCCTGACGGCCGCGTTCGACGACTTCGGCTGGTGCGCGGCCATCCGCGGTGTCGAAGGCGGCGGCCTGGTCGAAGACCTGCCCACGCACACCTTCAAGACCGACGAAGGCGAGATCGCGCTCAAGTGCCCGACCGAAATCGCCATCACCGACCGGCGCGAAAAAGAGCTCAGCGACCTGGGCTTCATTCCGCTCGTGCACTGCAAGAACTCCGACTACGCGGCGTTCTTCGGCGCGCAGTCGCTGCAGAAGGCCAAGAAGTACAACACCGACAGCGCCAACGCCAATGCCGTGCTGTCGGCGCAGCTGCAGTACATCTTCTCGGTGTCGCGGATCGCGCACTACCTCAAGGCCATGATGCGCGACAAGATCGGCAGCTTTGCCTCGGCGCACAACGTCGAACAGTTCCTGAACCGCTGGATCGCGCAGTACGTGCTGCTCGACGACAACGCGACGCAGGAACAGAAAGCCCAATTCCCGCTGCGCGAAGCCGCCATCCAGGTCGGCGAAGTGCCCGGGCGGCCCGGCGTGTACCGCGCGGTCGCGTTCCTGCGCCCGCATTTCCAGCTGGATGAACTGTCTATTTCACTGCGCTTGGTCGCCGATCTGCCGAAGTCAGTGAATAAGTAAGGAGGCAGATCGGGGCGCACGGCCTGAAGGCTGTGCTTCAACACGTTAACTGTCAGTAATCAATCAAGAAGGGGAAGAAACATGAAAGATATCTACGTCAAATTCGGCAGCCCGGCCATCAACGGCGAGTCGCAGGACAAGGACCACAAGGACTGGATCGAAGTCAGCTCGTGGCAGCACAGCATCGTGCAACCGCGCTCGGCCACCGCGTCGACCGCCGGCGGCCACACCGCCGAGCGTTGCGAGCACGGCGAGATGGTCTTCACGAAGGACATGGACGTCGTCAGCCCGCTGCTGTACCAGCACGCGTCGGGCGGCACCACCTTCGACGAAGTCACGGTGCAGTTCTACCGTGCCGACGGCGAAGGCAAGCGCGTGCAGTACATGGAGATCAAGCTCAAGTACGTGCTGATCGCCAGCGTGAACCCGAAGGTCGTGAGCACCGACGTGGCCAGCGTGCCGAGCGAGACCTTCTCGCTGAAGTACGCCGCCGTGCAGTGGAAGTACACGCAGCAGAAGATCGGCGGCAACCAGGGCGGCAACTCGCAAGGCGCCTGGAGCCTCACGAAGAACGACAAGACCTACTCGGTCTGACGTAAGTCGGGCAACGTGGACCGCGGCGCAGGCCGCGGTTTCTTTTTGGCACCGCGCCCTGCGCGGCGCCTTGCGTGCCCGCTGTTTGACGCGAGAGACAGGGAGTGACCCATGACAGGATTCGAACCGGGCCTGCTCGACAAGCTGTTCGATGACGACTGGCGCGGTCCGGCTTCGCCGGTGCTGCGCCATTTGTCGCTTGACGAGGTCAAGAACGTGGTCGCACGCGACCTTGAGTCCCTGCTCAACACGCGCATGGTCTTCGACGACGCCAAGCTCGAGGCCTACCCCGAGTGCCGGCGTTCCGTCATGACCTACGGCCTGAGCGATTTCTCGGGCCTGAGCCTCGCGAGCCACTACGACCGTTCGTTCATCTGCCGCTCGCTGGAGCAGGCCATTGCCCGCCACGAGTCGCGCCTGCGCGATGTCTCGGTGTCGCTCGAGGTCGACGGCCAGGCCAGCACCCACATGCTTTATTTCGGAATCACCGCCCTGCTCGTGCTGCCCGAGCTGTCCGAGCCGGTGAATTTCGACGCCATGCTGCAGCCCACGACGCTGCAGTACTCCATCACCCGCGGCACCGGCAAGAGCCGGTACGCCTAGCGCCGCGATCCGCGCCCACGACCCACACCATGGACGAGTTGCTGCCCTTCTACGAACGCGAGCTGGCCTTCCTGCGCGGCTACTCGCAGGAGTTCGCCAAGGGCTACCCGAAGATCGCGGCGCGCCTGGCCATCTCGGCCGACGCGAGCGAAGACCCGCACGTCGAACGCATGATCCAGTCGTTCGCGCTGCTCACGGCCCGCATCAGCAAGAAGCTCGACGACGACTACCCCGAGCTCACCGAAGCGCTGCTCGAGGTGATGTACCCGCACTACCTGCGGCCCTTTCCGTCGTGCTCCATTGCGCAGTTCGATGCCGGCGGCGCGGCGCTCGCCAAGCTCAGCAAGCCCATCACCATCGCGCGCGGCACCGAGCTCACCTCGCAGCCGGTGCGCGGCGGCGCCTGCCGTTTTCGCAGCGTGTACGACGTCACGCTGGCGGCAGTGCAGGTGTCGAACGTGGTCTACCACTCGGTGGTCAACGCGCCCGCGCAGGCCTCGCTGCCGCGCAACGCCACGGGCTGCCTGTCGGTCACGCTCGAGGCCACCGGCGAGCAGAAGTCGCTCGGCACCCTGGCACTCACGCTGGCGCGCCTGCGCACCTTCATCGACGCCGAGCCCTCGCTGGCCACGGCGCTGGCCGATGCCATCTTTTTGAAGACGGCCGCAGTCTTCGTCGAGCCCGAGCGCAGCGGCAAGTGGACGCTGGTGCAGGGCGAGGCGCTGCATCCCGTCGGCTTCGACGAGGCCGATGCGCTCATCGAACTGCCGGCGCGCTCGCACCCGGCCTACCGCCTGCTCAGCGAATACTTCGCGTTCCCCGAGAAGTTCAACTTCGTCGACATCGACCTGGCGAACGCGCTGCGCCACATCGGCTCCTGCCGCTCGATCACGCTGCACCTGGTGATGACCGACGTGCGCGCCGACTCGCCCACGGCGCGGCTGCTCGAAGGCGTGTCGAGCCGCAACCTGCGGCTGGGCTGCACGCCCGTCATCAACCTCTTCAAGCAGCGCAGCGACCCCATTCGTGTCACGCACGCCGCCGCCGCGTACCCGGTGGTGGCCGATGCGCGCCGCGCCTTCGGTTTCGAGGTCTACAGCATCGACGCGGTCAAGCTCGTGAAGCAGACCGCCGAGGGCGACGCCTACATCGAGTTCCGGCCCTTCTACTCGCTGCACCACGGCGAGCACCCGAAGGAGGCCGAGCACCACTGGTTTGCGCGGCGCAACGAACTCGTGGCGCAGCGCAGCCCGGGCTACGAGACCGAGCTCTCGATCGTCGACATCGACTTCCAGCCCTCGCTGCCGCAGACCGAAACGCTGAGCATCGACCTCACCTGCACCAACCGCGACCTGCCGCATTCGCTGGCCTTCGGCCTGCCCGGCGGCGACCTGTTCATTGAAGGCAACTCGGTGGCGCGCTCGATCCGCATGCTGCGCCGCCCGACGCAGACGCTGCGCATGCCGCGCGGCAAGGGCGTGCAGTGGCGGCTGGTGTCGCACCTGTCGCTCAACCATTTGTCGTTGGCCACCAGCGGGCTGCCGGCGTTGAAGGAAATGCTGCGGCTGTATGACCTGGGCCGCTCGGCCGTGTCGGCGCGGCAGATCGAGGCCATCACCGCGATCGAGCAGCAGGCCACCACGCAGTGGTTGCCCGGCAAGCCCTTCGCGACCTTCGTGCGCGGCATCGAGCTCAGGCTCACGGTCGACGAGACCGGCTTCGTGGGCAGCAGCCTGCAGGCCTTCGCCCGCGTGATGGACCATTTCTTCGGTCTCTATGTGCACCTGAACAGCTTCACCCAACTGGTGATCGTTTCGGCGCGCGACAAGGAGGAGCTGGTGCGATGCAAGCCCCGCAGCGGCGAATCGATCCTCCTGTAGCCGAAAGGCTGCTGCGCGAACCCTACCGCTTCGAGTTTTTCCAGGCGGTGCGGTTGATCGAGCTCATGCTGCTCAAGCGGCAGGAGCGCGATGTGCACCAGCGCCTGGTGCCCGGCGAGCGCATGGTGCCGCGCTGGGTGCGCTTTCGCAGCTCCACGAGCCTGAACTTTCCGCCCAGCGAGATCGAGGCGCTGGCGGTGCGCGACGCCGTGGGCGAGCTGATGTCGGGTGCGCAGCTGTGCGAGCCGCCACTGCCGCATGAGGACGAGCACGGCCTGAGCCGCATCGAACTCACGCCCGCGTCGTTCGGCATGCTGGGTGTGTCGGGCGCCTTGCCCATCGTCTACACCGAGATGCTGATGCGCCGCGAGCAGCATCTGCGCGACAGCTCGGCGCGCGCCTTTCTCGACGTGTTCAGCAACCGCGCCGCCGCGCTCTTCTATGCGGCCTGGCGCAAGTACCGCCTGCCGCTGCACTACGAGCACGAGCGCAGCCGCGCCTACCTGCCGGTGCTGCTGTCGATGGCCGGGCTGGAGCACACGGCCCAGCGCGATCCGCTGACCGACGGCACGGGCACCGTGTTCGACGAGACCGTGGCCGGCTATGCGGCTGCCGTGCGCCACCGGCCGATGTCGGCGGCGTACCTGCAGCGCGTGCTGTCCGATTACTTTCGCAGCCACATCCGCATCGAGCAGTTCCTCGGCAAGTGGTACGACATGCCTGTGCAGCAGCGTTCCAAGCTGGGCGAAGGCAACGTGAGCCTGGGCCAGAACGCGATGGCGGGCGAACGCATCTGGCAGCGCGACCTGCGCATCCGCCTGTGGATCGGCCCGCTCAAGCGCAGCGCGCTGCGCGAGTTCTTTCCGGGCCGCGCACATGCGAAGGCGCTCGAAAAAATGCTGGCACTGCTCGCCGGCGTGACCTGCGAATACGAAGTGCGCCTGATCCTGGCGCGCGAAGAAGTGGCCGCCGTGCAGCTCAGCGACAGCGGCGGCAGCCACCTCGGCTGGGACAGCTTCATCACCACCTGCGACGCCGAGAGCGACCGCAGCGACACGCAGTACGAGCTTCAGCCCCTGCAGTGACCTTTCAACGAACACGACCGACAGAAGAACACCACCGCTCATGAGCACCTCGCTGAAGACACTGATCACCAAGCTCAACGCCAGCGCCCGCATGGCCACGCAGCGCGCCGCCAACCTGTGCCTGGCCCACGGCCACTACGAGGTCGACCTGGAGCACCTGTTCCTGGCGCTGCTCGAGCAGACCGACAACGACCTCGCGCGCGTGCTGCACGCCAACCGCATCAGCGCCAGCGCGATCCAGTCCGACCTGGAGCGCGAGATCCAGACCTTCAAGAACGGCAACACGCGCACGCCGGTGTTCTCGCAGCACCTGCAGCAGCTGTTCCAGCAGGCATGGCTGCTGGCCTCGCTCGATGCGCACGCGGCGCAGATCCGCTCGGGCCACCTGCTGCTCGCGCTGCTCACGCAGCCCGACTTGGCACAACTCGCGCAGCGCGGCTCGCCGCTGTTCGCCAAGATCCGCCTCGAAGACCTGAAACACGACTTCGACAAGCTCACCGACGGGTCGAGCGAAGCGGCGGAAGCCGGCGCCTCGGGCGTGGCCGCCGAAGGCGACGCACAGCAAGCGCCGGCCGACCCGCTGGCCGCGGGCGTGCCCGGCAAGACGCCCGCGCTCGACCAGTTCACCACCAACCTCACGCAGCGCGCGCGCGACGGCGCGCTCGACCCCGTCATCGGCCGCGACACCGAGATCCGCCAGGTCATCGACATCCTGATGCGCCGTCGCCAGAACAACCCCATCCTCACGGGCGAGGCCGGCGTCGGCAAGACGGCGGTGGTCGAAGGGCTGGCGCTGCGCATCGCCGCGCAGGACGTGCCCGAGTCGCTGCGCGCCGTGGCGCTGCACACGCTCGACATGGGCCTCTTGCAGGCCGGCGCGAGCGTGAAGGGCGAGTTCGAAAACCGCCTGAAGAACGTGATCGCCGAAGTGAAGAAGAGCCCGCACCCGATCGTGCTGTTCATCGACGAGGCCCACACCATGATCGGCGCGGGCGGCCAGGCCGGGCAGAGCGACGCGGCCAACCTGCTCAAGCCCGCGCTGGCACGCGGCGAACTGCGCACCATCGCCGCCACCACCTGGGGCGAGTACAAGAAATACTTCGAGAAGGACGCGGCGCTCGCGAGGCGCTTCCAGGTCGTGAAGGTCGAAGAGCCCAGCGAGACGCTGGCCGCCGCGATGCTGCGCGGCATGGTGCCGTTGATGGAGAAGCACTTCAACATCCGCGTGCTCGACGAAGCCATCACCGAGGCCGTGCGCCTGTCGCACCGCTACATCAGCGGGCGGCAACTGCCCGACAAGGCGGTGAGCGTGCTCGACACCGCGTGCGCCAAAGTGGCGCTGGGGCAGAGCGCGACGCCGGCGCTGATCGAGGAAGCGAACCGCGGCCTCGAACGCATCGAGGCCGAGAGCGCCGCACTGGTGCGCGACACCGCGGCCGGCGGGCGCCATGAGGCGCGCCTCGCCGAGCTGGCAGAGCAGAAGGCTGAACTGCAGGTCGAACTCGCCGCGAGCCAGCAACGCCTGGCCGAAGAGAACGCGCTGGTCGAACGCATCCGCGCACTGCGTGCACAACGCGACGAATCGGCCGCGCAGCCTGAGGCCGCACCCGCAGTGGCAGAGAAGGCACCGGCCCGCGCCGCCAGCCGCAAGAAAGCCGCAGCCGCCGCAGACCCCGCGCGCGACCAGCTCGATGCCCTGCTCGCCGAACTGCACGCACTGCAAGGCACCACGCCAATGGTGCCGCTGCAAGTCGACGGCCACGTCGTCGCCGAGATCGTCTCCGCCTGGACCGGCGTGCCGCTCGGCCGCATGGTCAAGGACGAGATCAAGACCGTGCGCGCCCTCGATACGTTGCTCGCCGAGCGCGTCATCGGCCAGGACCACGCGCTCGCCGCCGTGGCCCAGCGCGTGCGCACCGCGAGCGCGCGCCTGGAAGACCCCAACAAGCCACGCGGCGTGTTCATGTTCGTCGGCCCCTCGGGCGTCGGCAAGACCGAGACCGCGCTCGCGCTGGCCGACATCCTCTACGGCGGCGAGAAGAAGCTCATCACCATCAACATGAGCGAGTACCAGGAGGCGCACAGCGTGTCGGGCCTGAAGGGTTCGCCGCCCGGCTACGTGGGCTATGGCGAAGGCGGCGTGCTCACCGAGGCCGTGCGTCGCCAGCCCTACAGCGTGGTGCTGCTCGACGAGGTCGAGAAGGCGCACCCCGACGTGCTCGAGATGTTCTTCCAGGTGTTCGACAAGGGCATGATGGACGACGCCGAGGGCCGCGAGATCGACTTCCGCAACACGCTGATCATCCTCACGTCGAACATCGGTTCGTCGCAGATCATGCAGGCCTGCCTCAACAAGGCCGATGAAGAACGCCCCGCGCCCGACGCGCTGGCCGACGCGCTGCGCCCCGTGCTCATGAAGGTCTTCAAGCCGGCCTTTCTGGGGCGCATGAAGGTGGCGCCGTTCTATCCGATCACCGATGCGGTGCTGGAGCAGATCATCGCGCTCAAGCTCGGGCGCATCCGCGACCGCATCGCGACCAACCACAAGGCCGTGTTCGAGTGGGACGACGCGCTGGTCGAGGCCGTGCTCGCGCGCTGCACCGAGGTCGACTCGGGTGCACGCAACGTCGACCACATCCTCAACGGCACCCTGCTACCCGAGATTGCCGAGGCCGTGCTCACGCGCATGGCTGACGAGACGCCGCTCGCGAAGATCAAGGCCAGCTGCGGCAAAGGCGGCGAGTTCCGCTACCGGATCACCTAGGCGCAGCACGGCGCGTGCCCACGGGAGAACCATAACAATGACGACGAACTTCACATCGGCCTCACTCGGCGGGCTCATGCGCGCGGGCACCACGCAGCGCGAGCGCCTGCTGGTGCTGCACACGCCGCTGGGCGAGAACAAGCTGCTGGCCGAGCGCCTGGACGGCATCGAAAGCATCGATGACGGCGGCTTTCGCTTCGAACTCACCGCGCTGAGCGACGACGCCCACATCGAACTCAAGACCCTCATCGGCCAGGGCGTGCGCCTGGACCTGCAGACCGCGCAAAGCCGCACCGAACTGCGCCCCTTCCACGGCCATGTGAGCGAGGCCGAGTGCGTGTCGAGCAACGGCGGCATGGCGCGCTACCGGCTCGTCATCGAACCGTGGATGGCCTTCCTGAGGTATCGGCAGGACAGTTGCCTGTTCCAGCACCAGAGCGTGTTCGACATCGTCGATGCCGTGTTCGGGCGCTACCAGAGCCAGGGCCAGCTCGTGCCGCAGTGGCGCTGGGAGATCGCGCAGCGCGACATCTACCCTGTGCGCGGCATCACCACCCAGTACCAGGAGAGCGACTTCGACTTCGTCGCGCGCCTGCTGGCCGAAGAAGGCCTGTACTACTGGTTCGAACACGCCACCGGCAAAGACGGCGCCCTGGGCAACCACACGCTCGTCATCGCCGACCACGCCGGCGCCTTCCGTGCCAACCCGCAAGCCACCATCCGCTTCCACCGCGCCGATGCCAGCGAGCGCGAAGACACCATCCAGCAGTGGCGCGGCCACCGTCAGCTGCAGACCAACAGCCTCGCGCAGCACAGCTGGGACTACAAGAGCGTGAGCGCGCGCCCCGTGCAACAGCAAAGCCGCGCCGCGGGCCAGCGCACCTTGCACTGGAGCGACGACCCCGGCGCCTACGGCTGGGAGACCAGTGCACAAGGTGAGCGCCTGCTGGCCAACGCGCTGCAGGCACTGGAGCTGCGCAACAAGCGCTTCGAAGGCCGCAGCGCCGTGCGCACCCTGGCACCCGCCACCACCTTCACCCTGAGCGGCCACGAGCAGCACGACAAGGACAGCGAGCAGGACCGCCGCTTCGCCGTGCTCGCCGTGCGCCACATCGCACGCAACAACTTCGACGAAGACCTGAAGACCGGCATCGGCGAGCGACTGGGCCTGCCCGACATCGCCACCGAGCTCGATGCAAAGGTCGACAGCGGCAACGCCGATGCAAAAGCAGACGCCGTCACCCACTACCGCAACGAATTCACCACCGTGCGCGCGGCCATCCCTTATCGGCCGCTGAGCCTGGACGGCCATGGCCAGCGCATCCACCCCAAGCCCAGCGTGCACGGCAGCCAGAGCGCCATCGTCATCGGCGTGGGTGGCACCGATGCCCCGGTCCACACCGACCGCGACCACCGCATCAAAGTGCAATTCCACTGGCAGCGCGGCAGTGCGTCCAGCGCACGCCAGTCGCGCACCGACGGCCAGGACAACGCCCCCGCCGCCGACCGCCTCGGCGCCTGGGTGCGCGTGGCCGCCAGCGCCGCCGGCGACAACTGGGGCCAGATGAGCCTGCCACGCGTGGGCCAGGAAGTGCTGGTGGAGTTCCATCACGGCGACATCGACCGCCCCGTCGTCGTCGCCGCGCTGTACAACGGCGCCGGCCAGGTCGACGCCCAGCACAACCAGAAGTCAGCAGGCGCCGCCCAGTCCACCGGCAACGCGCCCGCGTGGTTCGCCGGCGAAGGCAAGGGCGCCAAGGAGCATGCGCACAACGCCGTCTTCAGCGGCATCAAGACCCAGGAGCTCAGCGCCAGCCAGAGCGGCGACGGGGGCTACAACCAGCTCGTCTTCGACGACACCCCGGGCCAGGGCAGCACCAGCCTGGCCACCACGCAAGCCAGCAGCCGCCTGCACCTGGGCCACCACAAGCAGCAGGACGACAACGCACGCGGCAAGGGTCGCGGTCACGGCGCCGAGCTGGCCACCACCGCGCAAGGCGCCATCCGTGCAGGCGCGGGGCTGCTCGTGAGCGCCTATGCGCAGCCGAACGCCAAGGGCGCGTTCATGGCGAGTCGCGAAGCGCAGCAGCAGACGAAGCAGGCCGAAGAACTTGCCACGTCGCTCGCGCAGAGTGCGCAGACGCAGAAGGCGCAGATCAAGGGTGAAGGTGCTCCTGGTGATCTGCCGGCCATCGCTGCGCTGAAGCACGTGGCTGAAGTGCTGGAGGCGAAGCAGGAAGGCGGCGCTGCCGGATCGAACAACGGATCAAGCGGCAGCGACATCAAGGCCACAGAAGGCGGCCACGGCAGCGTCACTGCGTACAGCGAGCCGCACCTGCAGTTCAGCGCGCCGATGGGCATCGGCTTTGTCACGCCCAAGGAAGTGATCGCCGTGAGCGGCCAGCACACCGCCATCGTCGCGAGCCAGGACATCGACCTTCCCGCGCAAGGGCAGATCGCGGTAAGCGTGGCCAAGGGGGTGAGCCTGTACACCGTGGGCGCGAAGGCCGGAGAAGGCAGCGAACCGAACCAGGAGCGCGGCATTGCACTGCATGCGGCCAGTGGCAAGGTGAGCCTGCAGAGTCAGACCGGCGCCACCAAGATCGCAGGCGATAAGAAAGTGACGATCTCCAGCACGGCGAAGGACGTCGATGTCGAAGCACCCAAGCACGTGCTGCTGACCAGCGCGGGGGCGTACATCAAGATGGAAGGCTCGAGCATCAAGATCCATGCGCCGGGGAAGGTGACGTTCAGGGGGATGCATAACTTTGTGGGGCCGCAAGGGGACACCAGTAGCAACAGCGTGGGTCAAGGTGAGTTGCAAGGGTGCCCCTTCAAGCTCGCGAGTGCCGGGGCAGCTGGCGTCAGTGCGATATGACGGGGCGGCCTTCGTCTGGCGTTGCAACGCGGGAACAGTTGCAAGAGATATTCGACAGCGCGACGTCTCTCTACGTGCTGGTCGATCCGATGCAGGGAGAGCCCATCCCGGTATCCATGGATGCCTCTGCTGACCGCGCTGCGCTACAGGTGGCGCGTGAAAAAGCGTGGGGTCGTCAGGTCACGGCCGTGTCGCTCGATCCACGCGTGCCATTGGCGAAGTCGCAGCACCCTTACCTCGTGACACTGCACGGTGCGAGTGACGAATGGCTCTCTGATACGTTCGACATGGCCTTGGCCGAGCGCGAGGCCTCGCAAGCCGATGGCTTGGCATCGGACGGCACGGGCATACACCGCATCAGTTGGTTGCAAACGAGTCTGTTTGGCGACGACCTTGCGGAGGTGCTGGCGCCGATGCTACGTGTGAACACGTCGGCCTGGACTGACGCCCGCTACATGCGGCTAGCGGATCGGCGTGTCTTCGATTGGCTGCGGCACGTGGTGGGCGATGCGCGTGTCGCAGCGCAGTTTGGCCGCCTCCGGCGCTGGGTTTACTTGGATGCACGCGGGCGAATTGAGCAACTGACCCATGCGCAAGACGAGATCGAACCACTGCGTCTGACGGCCGAAGAATGGGCGCTCTTTATGCAAGGTGAACGGATGCATGTGACTACAGCTCGGTGGCTCGGCGAACTCGCGCGATCGGGCGATCGCGCTCTGTGCGAGGGCGTGTGGCAAGACGACGATATCTACACACGGGTCGTGGCATCCCTCGACCGTGCCGAGTTGGCGGCGCAGCGGTGGCCCTCGCGCTTCGTTCACCCCCGCGATCGAAGTGCGTGGGCGGCGCTGGATCTTCTGCATCCAGGGCTGGAGCGTGATGTTCGAGTGCGAACTTTTTTGCAGGCTCCGCCTGAAGAAGAAAGCGGACTCGCCGAAAACATGCATACCCTGAGCGACACCTTGCGCGCTTTGATGTTGAAGGGCATCTCCTCATGAGCACGACCATCCCAAGCGGCTGCGACGCTTGCAACAAGAGCGGCCTGTCGCTTCTCTTGCTACGACCAAGCCCTATTGCGATAAATGGGGCCTTGGTGCCACCGGGAACTGAAGCACTCCAGACCGATACGAGCGGCCTAGTACCTGGCTTTGAATTGAATGAAAGTCGCTACGTGCTGCGGCTGTTGCGTGCCGGCTATGTGCATGTCCATATTCCAAGCCCGCCGAAGGGGATGAAAGAGTGGCTGGTCTATCGTGTCACTGAAAACGCTGATCTCGTCGAGCAGAGCGACCCGGTGTTTGCCCAGACTCCTCCTCCTCCGGCCTGCTCGAATACCGCGCACAACGCAGCGGGCATGCGCCTTCTGCATATTCCACAGGCGCACAAGATTCCCGTCATATGGATCGCCTACAGCGCCAATCTATGGAACGAGAAAATAAGAAAGCAGAATCGAGCCAATCCAGACGCCATGATGGAGGTGGATCTTGCTGGCGGCAGCACGGCAGGAAGCTTTGTCCCGACAGCGCCAAATCTCCGTAGCCGGGTGCTGGAATGCGCGCTAACGAACTTGAACATCAACAAGGCGAAGGATCACGATTTTCAGTTCAATAGTGTTGCGTCCATTGTTGACAGTCTGGCCGACAACCTGAAGCGAGCAGCTGCGTGTCATCCCAAGACGGTGGGCAAGGAGCGAGCTGTGGTGCTGCGGGATCCGGTGGGCTTGGCCGCGGAACTGAATGCGCTTCGGCTCCGGTTTCACGAGCTGAGCCAGCAGTACATGCTCAAGCCCGAGATACGCCAGCCTTTCGAGGTCAATCGTGTCATTGAGACTCTCAAGGGGAGCTTGATCGCCGATGCCAATGAACGCTCCTTGGATGCGGTTTCTCCTCTTCGGACACGGACGGCATACCTGGCAAGCGCTCCTCCTGCTGGGACGAACTGGGAGGCGTTGACCGCTGAGCAACGTGCGGTCTTGGTGCAGTCGGCGACGGGCGACAACTGGTACAGCCAAATTCTGCTGGCTCCCTATAAGCGGGTATTCAGCAATGCAGATTTAGGACGCGTTGTATTCCCCGATCAGGATGTGCGCGCGGCTTCATGGGCGAAGAAAGAATCTGACGAAGCTTGGGCCAAGATGGACAAGTACTACGACGAAGGTCAGCGCAAAAGATGGCAGTCGACTTTCGAGGCTGACATGACACGCCTGTATCTGGAGCCCCTCAAACGCTATGAGGCTGACTGGGGTATCGCGCTGAAGGACGGGTTCTTCCTGCGCTACTTCGAGCAGCATTTCGATGAGCAAGATCGCAACAGCCGCAGCGAGCACGTGCGAAGCGGCTGCAGTGCGGGGAGCGTTTACACCCGAGAAGCGTGGTTGTCCTATACGCCGGAGCCTTTGACCGGTGTTCTGAGCAAAACGTTCGAAGCCCAAATAGACGCCGACATCACCAAACCTGACGCCATCATGTTGCGGGCTGTGGTTGCGAATCAGTCGAACCTGAGCGAACAGATTGCTTCCGAGAAGCGGGACAAGGTTTACGACTTCATGAAGGGATTGATTGGCGAGTTCACTCAGGCCAAGACTACCGGAGGGCAAGCCCTTTCACAAGGAACGGCTAAGGCCGTCTCTTGGCTAACCAATGCTACCTTGGGATTTTCGGCCGGATTGGTCAGCGCTTTGGCGGCGACGGCAGCACAAAGTGCCGGCGCAGCATTTCGGGAAGTCTCGCCTGGAGCGAAATCTGCAATTGATGCCAAGATGTTCGCTCGCCTGGAACGAGCGCAAGGGATGGCGCTGATTCATCGCGCCAGTGAAGAGGCATTGGCGGCTGCACTGCAAGGAAAGACCCCCAATGTCCCTGTCTTGATGATGGTGCACTTTGACCCTGAGACGGCTCGACAAATCATGAAAGGCAGAGGTCAGCCGGTCAACAAGAAAACTGCACGGCAATGGGCTAAGCAGGGGCGCGTGAGCATCGGGTTCATCACCGATGCAACCACCATCTCCAAACTGAACGTAGATCCCAAGATTGCTACGCGCGAGTTGGCGATTCAAGCCGACGTCGTGCGCATGCAGGAGCAAGCTTATAACCTGAAAAGCGCCGCGGCCAGCGGTGCCGCTTCAGGAGCGGTGCTTACGCTGCCGGTGGACAAATTCATGGACATCTATGAAGCGCAACGCACCCAGATCGCTCGGGCGCCTCAAGGTATGCGTGGGTGGTTGGAGCAAGTCGGGAAGAATGTGAAGGGAAGTAGCACTGTGGCAGCCTCCAGGGAGGCTGTAATGTCCGTCGACGGGCGACTGGCCATCGGGAGCATGGTTGTTCAAGGCCTTGGATTGCTCAAGGCGTTGGCCGACTACGAGAAGGCAGGAGCCGACGCAGACAAGAAGTTCGATGCTGTCTTGAGTCTTGCGGACGGGGCGTCTGGATTCCTAGGCGGCTTTTTCGAGTTGGGGGCGGCGGGCTGGGAAGCTCGACTGGTGCTGACACAAGGCGCGGCGGCTACCGAGACCAGTGTCATGCTGGCGGGACTACGTGGCTTAGCCTACGGTATGGGTCTGGCTGGCAATGTGGTAAACGCGTGGATTGCGTATCGCCTGTCTGAAAAATTGGAGAAGGACGGAAACGTAGAGTTGAGCAAGATCATGCAGATGAGTGGGGCGCTATTCGGTTTAGGTGCAGCACCCTTGCTCTTGGCTGCTGCAGATCAATTCGCAAAAGCCGCGATTCGCAGGGGGCTGATCGCTGGGGGCGGTCTCGTCACCCGGCAACTCGCAAAAATCGTGGCCATTCGATTGGGTACTGCGGCTGTGGGATTGACCTTCCCGGGCGTCGGATGGGCATTTACAGTGGTCGCCGTCGGCCAAACTATCTACGTGGTTGTCAACACGCCTACGCCGTTTCAGACTTGGCTCAAGAGCAGCTACTTTGGAAAGCCCGATAGTGGGGAGCGTAAGCGAGGGAATTGGAGTGAAGAAGAGGCTGCTCTAAAGAAAATGCAGGCCGATACACCAGTACCTGAGGAAGCTAAACGTGCTTAAGCATGGAGAGTTCGTGGCACCAGCCATCGCATTACTGGAAGACAAGGAGGCCGCACCGAACAAGGTTGACGCCCAGGCGCTTACTGGTGTGCTGGAGCGCTTCAGCAAAGGCAAGCGTGCAAGCGACACACCGAGCGCCATGAACAATGTGGCGACGGTTTTCAAAGATGCCATTGCGCTTCAACAAGCGGGAGCATCTGCACAGATGCGAGGGTTCATCTTGATGTGCGCACTGGGTGCGGCCGGCATCGAAATTTGGATTGTTCCAAAAATGCTCAGGTTGGCAGCCGAGATACTTCAGACATGGCCTCGACACTGGTTTCTTGCGATTGAAATGGCTATCGCGCTGCTTTTTGCACTCGTTGTTTTTCCTCGCTGGATACTCGCCTTCCTCTCTTCGGACTTGTTTGCTCCTGAGGATCAGCCCACGGTATTTGATCGAAAGCACCGCAAGGTCTACCGACTTTTCCCGCCGCTTGACGGCTCGGCCGACACATGGTGGAAGCGTCTTCGCCTTCAACCTATTGCACTGCAAGCGATCGAGTATGACTGGGCTTGCATTGCTGCTGAACATCGTTCGGCGCTGGCATCCACTGGCCAGACGATCTCTCGCCAGCACAGCTTGACGCTGGTGGTACGCGACTATCGAAAGCCGAACGAAAAGGAAGGCCGTCTGCTCGATGAATTCGATGTGGGCAACAGTCTGGGCATGGGCGAGAACACCGTGCCCATGTTGTGGGAGCACATCCGTCGCTTTATGGAAGATGGTGGGCCCGGCATTCCACATGGCGAGCAGCTTCAAATCTTCGACCGGCCCAGAAGTCTGTGGCAAAGCATGGGGGTGGTGGGGCCTTTCGGACCCAAGTTGGGATGGTGGTGGAAAACCAATCGCTTTCCGACCATCTTGTTGCTGCTTCTCTTCCCCGTCACATTGCCATTCTTCACCGTCTGGGCTCTGTGCAACTGGATCAGCCATATGACCATGCGCAAGGTCATCTGGCCGCAGGAGGTGCTTGAGCGGGTAGGGCGGACTTTGTTGGTTCAAAAATTGCCATGAGTTAAGGAACTGACTTGAAAGACAAAAGCAATCAAATCGACGACATCGAGCCTTCGATGGATCACCCAAAGGCAGCGCGCCATTTTCTCTTGGCGTTTCTTTATCTTCTGGCGTTCATCGCTTGCGGACTGGCTGCTTGGTTCGCATTTTCGGCGAATGCCAAGGCAACTCTGGTCTTGGGTATCGCCGCGTTGGTTTTGCAAACGATTGCGCATTTCTACGCGAAAGCAATTGCAGCCGCGGCTACCGAAAGCAGAGGTCGAGCATTGCAGGCAGGCACTGACGTCATGGAGCTGTGCTCCGCGTGCTATGCACAAGTTCCGATGGAAGCCCCGGCGTGTCCTCACTGTGGAAAACGTCGCGAGACGTCAAGTCAAAACGGTGTCTGATTCTTCATCTCAACGCATAACACCTGATTCGCAACGGCGCCGACGGCATCCAGCAAATTGGTTGCTTGCAAGCGAGCTTGTTTGCTCAAGACCTTGCCGAGTTGCCGACGGTGACGGGATGACGGCGTGACATGAAGAAGCTACCCGAATACAACGTGCTGCTGCCGGATTGGCAAGGACCGGAGACGCAGTTTGACGATATCAGTGAGGCGTTACGCGCGATGCTCAACGGAACGATCACGCGCGTGGCACCCGAAGACAAGAAGCAGCCGGTGCACGAGAGCGCCAGCACTTGCGATTCGCTGTTGGCGGTGCATCCGCATGCCATTGAGGTTGGCGCGCCCTCTGGAACCGGGGAGGCGGTGGGGAATGGGAATACCTATGCGGTTTTCTTCTTGGGATTCATGGGATTCGGGGCTTGGTTTCTTTGGGAAGGATTGATGTCTTCGAGTGCTTTTTTTCTTGCTAGCGGAAGCATTATTTTTGCGATTGGCTTCTTCCCCTTCTCGTTCGCCCTGCGGATGTCCCACCTTGCCCCCCGCGATATCCCCGTCGTCTTCAACCGCAAGACCCGTGAAGTCAGCATCTGCGTGCTGGGGCGCTTGCGCTTCTGGCGCTTCTGGGAGCGCGTGGGCATTGACAAAGTGATCACCACGTCTTGGGACGATTTGCAGGCCCGCAGCTACAAGATCATGCAGCTCACCGGCGAGGCAGCCCGCGACACCCATGTGCTGCGCCTGCTCTGGGGAGAGGCCCGGAATCCGCGCAAACTGGAAGGCATCGCCTTGATCGGCTACCTCGGCTGGTATGAAGATGCTGCACTCTGGCGTCTGTGGGAGCACATCCGGCGCTACATGGAAGAAGGCGGACCGGCCATCCAGCCCGGCGAGAGCTTGCGCACCAGCGGTGCGGGCAAGTTGCCGGAGTTGCCGCCGGAGGTCATTGCAGCGGCTGGCGGCCCGGCGTTTAGTGTGGAAGAGGTTGCCCGGCTGGCGAATGCGGCCGGTGTGGCGGCTTAGGGGCAAGCTGAAGTGCACTCGATCTCCGCCAGTCAGGCGCAAACGGCAGTCAAAAGGTCAATCGTTGCCGACCGTGACGGGATGACGGCGTGACATGAAGAAGCTACCCGAATACAACGTGCTGCTGCAGGACTGGGAAGGGCCGGAGACGCAGTTTGACGATATCAGTGAGGCGTTACGCGCGATGCTCAACGGAACGATCACGCGCGTGGCACCCGAAGACAAAAAGCAGCCGGTGCATGAGAGTGCCAGCACCTGCGACTCACTATTGGCTGTGTATCCGGAGGCGATTCAAGTTGGAGCGCCTATGGGTACCGGAGAAGCGGTGGGAATGGGAATACCTTTGCGGCCTTCTCCTTGGGTTGCATGGGTCTTGGGATTCCTTGGTTTTGGAAAGCTTGGGAGCGTTGGCTGAAATGGTTTACCTATGACGATCCGAGTCTTTGGAGCAACCCACCGAGTGCGACCGATTTTCTAGAGCCATTGGCCTTTGGTCTCATCATGTTTGGCATGGGCTTCCTCTTCTTCTCCTTCGCCCTGCGGATGTCTCACCTTGCTCCCCGCGACATTCCCGTTGTCTTCAACCGCAAGACCCGCGAAGTCAGCCTCTGCGTGCTGGGGCGCTTGCGCTTCTGGCGCTTCTGGGAGCGCGTGGGCATCGACAAAGTGATCACCACCTCGGGGGACGATTTGCAAGCCCGCAGCTACAAGATCATGCAACTCACCGGCGAGGCGGCCCGCGACACCCATGTGCTGCGCCTGCTTTGGGGCGAGGCACGCAACCCGCGCAAGCTGGAAGGCATCGCCTTGATCGGCTACCTCGGCTGGTACGAGGACGCTGCGCTCTGGCGTTTGTGGGAGCACATCCGGCGCTACATGGAAGAGGGCGGCCCGCCCATCCAGCAGGGCGAGAGCTTGCGCACCAGCGGCGCGGGCAAGCTGCCGGAGTTGCCGCCAGAGGTCATTGCAGCAGCCGGCGGGCCGGCGTTGAGTGTGGAAGAGGTTGCCCGGCTGGCGAATGCGGCTGGTGTGGCCTGCGCGTTGCATCGCCGCTCTTTTGCCCTATGAAGCGATTCGCTCTAATTGCCGCAGTCGTTGTTGCAGCCCTCATCGCGTCGGCTGTGGCGTACCGCGGCTATCGGGTGAACACGAGCACTTCCGACACTTCCACCGCGGTATCGAGCGATGAGAGCCAAGCACAGGGAAGGCTGCTCGCAAAGCTTCGTTTCGATGCGCCGTCTTTTGGCGATTGCTCGGTGCATGACGCGTGGCTGGAAAAGTCCTCCACGTTCGTGACGCGCAGCTGGTTCGGCATTCGTCTGGGCAAAGAGACCATTCCGACAGCCGCCATCCATGTGGTCCTCAACATTCCCAAGGACCCATTCCAGTCTGCGGAAAGCTTGAGCTTCGACGAGACGAATCCGACCGCCTCCGACTTGGGGCTGACGGGCTCGTTCACCCAGACCGTCACGATCAACGCGAAGCGCTACTGGCTGTTCGGATCGAACACCGTGTTTCCGCCGCCTGCGGTCATGAAATTCAGCTGTGGCACAGCAAAAGCACATGCAACGTTGGCGAACTAGGATTTTTCCGGTCCACGCGATGTCGATCGGCCAGCCCCTGAACCGACAGGGCGGGAAGATCGCGCGCGGCCATGCATCGAACGAAGACCGGCACGACCGGCACTGACACCAGGGAGGTGGAGAACCATGTCATCAGACACATCAAACAGCGTCATGCCGACCTATGGCGCGGCGCCATGGAAGCTCGAAGGCCTGAACGTCGCGCGGCTTTCGGAGCAGGCGCGGCTCATCAAGCTGCAGCTGCCCGCGTCGGCGCCGCAGAACGCCGTCGTCGTCGAGCGCTTCACCGGCAGCGAAGGCCTCAACGAACTCTTCGAGTTCACCATCGACACCCTTGCCACGTCGAGCGAGTTCGATCCGTTCGCGCTGATCGGCGAAGAGCTGAGCCTGCGCCTGCTGCTGGCCAATGGCAGCTTTCGCACCTGGCACGGCTACCTCACGGCCGTCGATGCGCTGGGCGGTGATGGCGGCCTTGCGCGCTATCGGCTGCACCTGCAACCCTGGCTTGCTGCGCTCGGCCTGCGCCGCGACAGCTTCGTGTACGCCGCCAAGCACGTGCAGGACATCGTCAGCGAAGTGTTCGCCGACCACACCACCGCGAGCTTCAGCTTCGAAGTCACACAGGAGATGCCCGTGCGGCCGACCTGCGTGCAGTACCGCGAGTCGGACCTGGCCTTCGTGTTGCGACTGCTCGCGGAAGAAGGCCTGAGCTTTCGCTTCGAGCATGAACAGCAGTCGCCCAATGGCAGCAGCACGGGGACCAACACCACGCCCTCGCACCACCGCCTGGTGATCTTCGACCGCGCGGCAACCCCGCCCGACTGCGCCTTGTCGCAGATCCGTTTCCACCGCGTCGACGCCACCGAATCGACCGACGCCATCACCGCATGGAGCAGTCGGCGCCAGGTTGCCACCAACGCCGTCATGCGCAACGCCTGGGACGCCAGCGTGCTGCAGGCCCCCACTGGCGCTGTGCAGAGCGCGCTGTCGATGGGCGACGTGCCCGTGCTGGAGCACTACGACGGCACCGGTGCGCAGCGCTACGCCGACAGCGCCACCGCCGCCCGCCGCGCCGAGCAGCAGCTCGTGGCCTTCGAATCGCGCATCAAGCGCTACGGCGCCGCGGGCAGCGTGCGACAGCTCGGTGCGGGCGAGCGCTTCACGCTCACGCAGCACGACCGCTACGAAGGCCGCAAATTTCTCGCACTGCGCGTGCGCCATGAAGCAGCCAACAATTTGGGCGCGCAAGCCGCGCAGGTGCTGGAGGCCGGCGAACTCGAAAAGGGCAGCTACCGCAACAGCTTCGAGGCCCAGCCGGCCGAAGCGCAGGTCGTGCCGCTGTGGCGACCCAAGCCCACCGCTCCCGAAGCCATGGTCGCGCTCGTGGTCGGGGCCGATGACGACGAGGCACCGACCGCCGTCCACACACAGCGTGACCATCGCGTGCAAGTCCGTTTCCATTGGCAGACCCAGCGTGCGGGCCAGCAGCAGTCGACGAGCAGCGGACAAGGCAGCCTGGTCGCCGCCGGCCGCCACGCCAGCAACCGCCAGTCCGTCTGGCTGCGCGTGGCCGCACCGGTGGCCGGCCCCAACTGGGGCGCCCACCACCTGCCGCGCGTCGGCTCCGAAGTGCTGGTGTCCTTCATCGAAGGCGACATCGACCGACCGGTGGTCGCCCAACAGCTCTACAACGGACAGGATCTGCCGCCCTGGTCGGCCGGCACCGATTCGTCGGCCAATCATGCCGGCGTACTCTCAGGCTGGCACAGCCGCGCGCTCGACGGCAGTGGCTACAACCAGTGGATCGCCGACGACGCGCCCGGACAGGTGCGCACCCGCCTGGCCAGCTCGCACGCGGCCAGTCAACTGAACCTGGGCCACCTCAACGCCCAGTCTCCTGACGAGAGCAGCCGTGGCGCCTGGCGCGGCAGCGGCGCAGAGCTGCGCTCCGACGCCTGGGTCGCCACGCGCGCCGGCGAGGGCCTGTTGATCTCCACGCTGGCCCAGGAACGCGCGGCGGGCAGCGTCCAGGACACTACCAGCGTGCGCGGTCAACTCGCGGGTGCGCTGCGCGAGGCGCAGAAGCTGTCCGATGCGGCCGGCGGCGCCAAGGCGCTGGCGTTGAGCGCCACGGCGCTGCTGCAGCCGCTCATCGACGACATCGATCCGCAGAAGAACGGGCACTATCCCAGTAGCGTCAACGGGCAGGACGCGCGCGAGCCGAAGGGAGGAGAAGGCGCAGGCTCACGCGAAGGGCAAGACCCCGTGCCCGCCTTCGCCCGGCCGCTCATGGTGCTCGACGCGGCCATGAGCCTGAACATGGCCACGCCCGCCAGCGCGACTGTGTACGCAGGCGAGGCGATCCATTGGACTGCGCAGGCGCAGGCCCACATCGCAGCGGGCAAGACCGTGAGCTTTGCGGCCGCCAAATCCGTGGGGCTGTACAGCCACAAGGGCGGCATCCAGGTCATCGCGCAAGACGGGCCGATGAGCGTGCAGGCGCACACCGACGAACTCGAATGGCTGGCCAAGGAAGGCTTCACGGTCACCAGCAGCAATGACGAGATTCACGTGCTGGCGCAGAAGAAGATCACGCTCAAGGGGGGGCAGACAAGCATCGAGCTGGATGGGATGAACATCACCTTGAAGATGCCGGGGCTGCTGGACATCAAGGGGACCAGCAAGAGCTTTGTGGGGCCGAAGGGGAATCCGGTCGAACTGCCAGCGTTGCCTGCCGGCGATCTTCCGCCAGGCACAGTCCAACTGGATCATCGATATCACGACGATGAAGGACTCGCCGGGGCCAAGTACTTCCTCCGGCTTCCCGGCGGCGCAGAGCGCACAGGTGTTCTCGACGATCAGGGGCGAGCAACCGTCACCGACGTGCCATTGGGCGGCACCGTGAGCTTCGGGCCGGCTGCAGGGGCGTTTCAGCGCAAGGACAAGACGCCGACCCCTGCGCACGACCCCAATCCGAGTGAAGAAAAACTCGGTGGCCTTGTCGACAAGTATTTCAAGCAACCGTCATCTTCCGGGCAAGAAGGCAGGGAATAGAAAATGGCAGATACAACGACTGCATCCGGCAGCGCGCCCGGAGGACTGAGCTGGGCGCGCTTCAAAGCTTGGTCTGCCGAAGCGGGCGAATGGGTCTGGGGTACCACGCAAGGGGCATTCAACGAAAAGGCGTCGTTCAGCCAGATTCTTGTAGATGCGGTGATCGGCATGATCCCGCTGGTGGGCGACGTCACGGCCGTGCGCGACCTGATTGCCGTGGTCATCGGTTTGATCGAGAGCCCCGCGAAGCGCGAGAAGGTGTGGGAATGGGTGCTGCTGGTTGTGTTGCTGTTTGCCTTGATTCCCGTCTTTGGCGGCGTGATCAAAGGGGTCGGGCGCATCGCTGTCAAGGTAGGCAAGGCGGCCGAGGCGCTGACGGGCGCGGCTCGGGCAGCCAAGCTGCAAGAGGGCGCCAGGGAAATCATCGCATTCCTCAACCGCATTGGCTTCAAGAACGCGGAGAAATGGTTTCTTTCGCTACGTATTACCGAGTACCAAGCCCAGTTGTTGGAGCGCTTCAACAAGCTCATGGAAGTCATCAACGGTGTGCTGGTGCAGATTCAGCGCAAGGCGGGCAGCCTGATGCCGGCCAGCTTGAACAGCCGCATCGAAACACTCAAATCGGGACTGGCTACGCTCAAGAAGCTGGCGCCGGACATGCTCGTCAAGGCCGTGAAGGAACTCGATCAGACGCTCAGAGACATGCAGGCCTATGTGCGTAGCGGTGGCGAAACTACCAGCCGGTTGGCGGCGCATGAAGTGGCGGTAGGGGAGCGTGCCGTAACGCGGGCTGACGAGGCTCGCATTATCGAAAGTGGGCCTTTGCCGGCGAGATCGGTGCGTGGGTGGAAGAAAAACAAGGCAATTGCAGGTGAGCCCGACACGTATGAGCTGGTCTACAAGCACGAACCGGGCTATCCAGATCTAACCGAGTACTCCAAGGACAACCGCTACATAAATATCGAAGCCTTCAGCGGCAAGATCATCAACCGCCCGTTGAAGCCGGGCGAGCAAATTTATCGCTACTTTGGACCGGAAGGCGTGACCCATCGCCATGACGTCAAACTTACCCAGCCTGGCGGCGGCTGGTGGGGATTAGGTCCTCCTCCTAGAACAGCGAAAGAGTGGCGCGAAAAATGCGCGGTTCTGGATGAGTGGAATCGCGACGGCTACATCGTCATTGGTACCGCACCGGTAGATCACGAAATCAAAGCGGCAGTGGGTACGATTTCAGAGCAAAGCGGGAAAGAGATCTCGGGGCAATATTTGCCGGGTGGAAACTCACAGGCTGTCATTGATATTTCAGAGTCCGCCAAGAATGGCTTGAAAGATGTAGCTGAAAAAGTTGTTGCCAGCGGAAAAGCCGCCGTGTGGAGTGATCCGGTCACACGCATGAAATTCGAGATCAGACCCACGGGTTGGACTGATGCTAACGGTATTCATGGCTACGCCAACGTACCAAGAGCGGCCTCTGTGCAGACTTCTCGATTGGGTGCACGCGAAATGGCGACCAAAGAAAATAGAGAGGTCACGAAATGACAGTGCAAGTCTCCACTAGGTTGCCTAATGAATTGGAGCGAAAGCAAATCTTCTACGCGCTCAAGCGATGGACTTCTTATACGGCGTGGGAGCGAATCCTTAAGTTCTATCAAGCGTGGGCTGATATCACTGAGGCAAGTCTTCGCGAAGCCAGTGCAAAGGGCCTCGAAGACAAGAGCAGTATTCGTGCTTCACGCCTGATCTCGGTTCTGAAAGGGCTTGCGGACTTGGACGAGGCAGTAGCACGACTCAAGCAGGGTGACAAGGGCATCTTCAAATACGCCTCGTACTCCGAACTCGCACGTTCGTACCGGCCACTGGATCACGAGGGGGAAATGCTCTGGCGCGTGGCGAAGGGAGAAATCGGCATCAACTATGAGTCAACTCCTCTGTGGAATGAGTACGCACGAACAGTCACTCAGTTGTCTCAAGCCTGGAGTGAATGCTCGTCAAACGCTATACAACCGAATTTTGACGGTTCTGTCGATCCTGTCACGCGCACCCGATTCAACGACTATCTGAAAGCAGAGCTCGAACGCATGACTTTCCCCGACTCGTTGCCAGAACCCTCAGATCCAATCGAACCCCTACTGGTCCGAACCGGGCAGGGCGTTAAGTTCTCGGGTATTTGGGAACCGGTCGATGCACCTGCACCAAAGATCATTAGCTTTTTCAAGCCCGCACCACCCAAAGGGCCATTCCCCATCGTGGGCACAATGGCTTACCTACATGGCGGCACGGCCGCCCCTAATATGGCGAGCGACGGCACGGGCGGAGAGGGTCGGCCTGCCGTCTGGCGCCTTTTATGGAAAGATGATCGCTACGAAGATGGCACCGTTCCTGAAGAAGAAAAGCACTATGTGTTCCTCCAGCCCCAAGCAGAGGAGGTACATGTACCGACTCGCAGCACTCCCACTGCGTCTTTGACCGTCATAGAAAGCGGACAGCAAGCCCCCGTCGCGGGTCGTTGGCTGGTGGAAGATGACCTCCGTGCATCGATTGAGGTCGCAGCCGGAGAAGTGCTTCCTTTGCACGAGGGGCGCAAAGTCCGGTGGACGCTGGCGGCGGCGTAAACCACCTCCATCTTGCTCGGGGAGAGAAGCGATGAATGCCGAATTCTCTGGCCAATTTCTTGTTTGAGGCCGAAAAATAACGTGTCCACCGCTCTGCTGTCACAAGAGGTATTTTTTCTCGAGAGGTACTGCTCACTGAGCTACTTTGGGCAGATGCAGGATGCTTGGGCCAAGATGATCGAGGCTGCAGAGCGTGCGTTGGAGCAATTCATGCACGCGTTACCACCAGATTACCGTCGACGGCATTTATCCATGCAACCGGACATCGTTTGGGGCGAGCGCGTTCTGCCAAACTTTCGGACGACGTTGGAATCTGTAAATTCTGGCTATGCCCTGTTGTCGCACGGAGATCTCAGTGCATTGGGACTTGGTGGAAATATTCAAAGCGCCATCAAAGGGCAGACCAGTGACTATCCTGCGAGCTGGATGCCAACGGAACTGGAAGATCAATTCTGGTATTGGCAGGCTGAGGCGGGGACTCGAGCCTTCAACATGTCGATCACAGAGTACGCCGGGTGGACCCTCGGTGATCTCTCAACAGCGTACTCTGCACAAGCGCGTGGGCCGCTAGAAGCGCCGACGACATGGCCGGTCTATCGGCTCAATCCCTCCGTGACGGTGCGGACTGGTCAACTTGTGACGCGGGGCGGCATCTACTTGCCTAGCAGTGACGATAGCTGTGCAGCGGTTCTCATCAAGGACTACGAAGCGTGGGAGGCCAATATCGGGTATGACCCAGCGACCATGCAACGCCGTGGCACGGCATCGACTACGTGGACCTTGGTGGAACGCGTTGCCGACGAAGGAGGGGGCATCCCCGGCAAGGAGGATGCAATGGATGACGAAATCTCCTCGCGTCTGCGTTGGGAAGGAGGCCAGCCTTCTCCTCATGCAGGTTGGTGGGATACCCCTGCCAAGATCGGCAGTCGTCGCTATTTTCTCGCAGAGGCTGCTTGACAGTCCGAGTAACGGTGCGAAAAAAACAACATGCCCACACCGCTCATACCTCAGGAAATCTACCTGTTGGAACGCTACTCGTCGCTCGACTATTTTGGCCAGATGCGCGATGCCTGGGCCAGCATGGTCAAGGTCGCCGAGGAAGCGTTTGAGCAATTCATGCACAAGCTGCCAGCGGACTATCGGCGTCGGCATCTATCAATGCAACCGGACATCGTGTGGGGCGAGCGGGTGCTGCCTAACTTCCGCTCCACGCTGGAGGCGCTGAACAGAGGGTATGCACTCCTTTCACGTGGGGATCTCAGCGCACTTGCTCTGGGCGGAAATGTCAAGAGCGATATCAAGGGCCAGACCAGTGACTACGCTCCCGACTGGATGCCGAAGGAACTGGAAGACCAGTTCTGGCATTGGCAAAGCGAAGCTGATATTCGGGCGTTCAATATTTCGATCACGGAGGCTGGAAGCTGGAAGATTGGCAGCCTGACATCTCGCTACTCAGTGGAGGATCGGGGTGATTTGAATGCACCTTCGAGCTGGCCCGTATACCGAATCGATCCTTCGGTGACATTGACAACGGATGAGCCGGTCTTGCGCAATGGCGTCTATTTACCCGTCTGTGACGACAGCTGTGCAGCCGTACTCATCGAAGGCTACCCGACTCGCAAAGCGACAGTTGGATATGACCCGCAGACGAGACAACGAGTGTCTCGCGCACCGACAACCTGGGTGCTGATCAGCCGCGTCGCTGACGAAGGCGGAGGTATCCCCGGAAAGGAAGAGACGGCGGCCGACGAAGCCTTCTTACGCCTGCGTTGTGAAGGAGGCCGGCCTTGCCCTCAAGGAGGGTGGTGGAATACCCCTGCCAAGATCGGCAGTCGCCGTTACTTCAAAGTGGGCGAGGTCATGCCTGTGATCGAAGCAGCGACTACGGCACCACCTTCTGGCAGTGGAGCCAAGATCAATCCACACCTCGGCTTTGAACTGGTATGCGACGGCGTGCACAAGTACCCGGCGAGAGCCTCGCGGGGCCTGACGGCCGGAGCACTGAGTCCGCGCCGTTTCCTGGGTCGTCACGGTAGACATATGAAGACCTATCGGGCACCGCCAGACTTGTCGATCGCTTTGAGTCTGAAAACGCCAAGCCGCCCGCACGCTCGATGGAGTTGATCATGAGAGCAACTACAAGCTTTCTCAGCGAGCAAGATCTCGATGAGCTTGCCACCGAATTGAAGGAGTGGCCTAACACGGCACGTAGCAACGACGCTTTCGAACTCGGCGTCACGCCGTTCGTGACCTTCTATTTCTTGTACGACACCAAACGCTACGTCGAGACGTCCCTGCTGATGGTCGATATTCACGAGGAGTTCGAGCGCCTTGTTGGGAAACCGTACAAGACCGCGACGCACCCCGATTCAGAGCGGCCGTATCCGTACGGTTCGAAGCGCATACCGGATTTGCGTGAGTACGCGAAAAATGCAGACGCGGATGGCCATTTCGCGTTCAGCTTCAACGACGAGACGAATCACAAGTCCTCGCCTGCCACCTCCAACAATTCATGGCGAATTCCCGCCTATCAGAACGATCGTGAAAGCCGTCGCGACCGCACTTACTCGTCCATCCAGCTCTACTACCGCTGGTCTTGGTGGAAGGACAACAAGGTGGCTTGGCGTGCTTTTGTGCTTCAAACCATCCAGAAGCTGCAGCCCGAACAGGTGTACAGCGGCTTTGCCATGGCCAACCCCCTGGAATTCGGCACACGCTCCGAAGTTGCAGTGTGGGAGCGCGCGCTGACGTCGCGCTTCTATGGACTGGACATCGATTCGCCGTACGGGATGCACAGGGAGTTGCTCTGGGGCGTCCGTCCACCAACATGGGCCTTTCTGTTGTCCGACGTATGGCGCGAACAACTGTCGCTGACACGCGAAGCGGTCAAGGCCGCGCTGACTCATCCTCGAATTACCATTACCGAGCTCGACGCGGGCTTGTGGATCGAGTTGGGCTCGGAGCCGGAGTTGTATCCCGTAGAAAGTGGTGTCCCCGAGCTGCCCTCGTTGCTCAACAAGCTGTTGCGACCTATACGTCACGATGCTATGGGCCTGCTGGACTTCGGCGAATGGGACGGTGACCCAAATGAGCGATTCACCAATGCAGATGCGGTGCGCTGGATGCGTCGCTTCGACGAAGACAGCGATTGGCCGAGTTCGGAGCAGCGCTTGCGTGCACCCATCGATTCGGTGAGCCAATCGCTCACATCGATCTCCGGCGGTCAGCCTTGTCCCCAGGCAGGCTGGTGGCTAACTCCGGCCAAAGCAGGCAGTCGCAGCTACTTCAAGGTCGGGGAGGTCATGCCAATCATCAGGGGGAGCAGTTACGGATCGACCTTCTGGCAATGGGACATTGATCAGTCGGGTCCAAAGCTCTGAGATTCAGTTCGAGGCGGTGCGAGAAATGGTCCGAGGCCGGGCGCGCTGCACGAGGCGCAGCAACTGTCCGACGTGACTGGTGGCGTCAGGCACTGACGTTGAGCGTCACAGCGCTGCTGCCGCCGGGCGGCCGGGTACGTGCGTTGTCCTTATGGATGCCAATATGCCAACGCCAAAATAGAAAGAAAACGCGAGCGCGCGGCGGCAGACGGATGCAAAGGCTGGCATTTTTTCCGCCTTGTGCATTGCGCAGGTACGACATCGAAAAAAAGAAATGGACGTCTAGAAAATGACTGACTTCTACTCGGATCGGCGTGAGCGCTTCTTAAACGAGGAGCCATACCTACTCCTTGTGAACGCGACCCGAGAAAACGTCGCGGAGCTCGAAGGCTATCTAAAAAATGATCTGGCTTCCGCGGATGAAAATGCTTGGTCCCGCTGGCATAGCTTCTTGGCCGGGGCGAAGTTTTCCTTGTTCGTTGGGGACTATTCCGTGGGGAGCCCGGTGCAGGAAATCGCGAAAGTTTTTCCTTCTTTGATTCAAGCTGTTGAGGCCGAAAACCTGCCTCACCCGATCTATCAGACGGAGCCTGTTTTCCTCGAAGAACTCGACGGCTACCACTACGCCATGACCTTGCTTTCGTTGGCCAATCTGCTGCGCCACGACGACCTCGTTCCACGCGTGGCCGCCCTGTTCGATGTGGCCCGGGCCGAAAATCGAGGAAAGGATGCTCTGTACGAAGCGCTGCTTGGAAAGCTCGGCTTGCCGACAGTTCCTGCAAAGGGCATGTTGCGTTTTCTCAAAGCCCATCCACTTCTGTCGAAGGCCATTGAGGCTGCCCCCCAAAAGCGCCCGCTCTTCATCGCCGAGTTTCTCAAGAAGTGGTACCCCGCCATGAAGGGAACTTACTGGCATGGGCTGCACGACAGAGCACCGCAGAGTTTCTTCGGTTACTGGGCCTTCGAGGCCGGGCTGGTTACCTACCTCTGGGACATCGACGACAGCAGCTACCGCGACCTGCCGTTCTATCCCAAGGACCTGGTTGACTATGCGCGCACGCATGGCGCGGTCGCATCGCCTGACACCAGCGCTTCCCTTTCAGCACAAGACGGCCCTCCGGTCTCCACACGAGGTGGAGAGCCTTGCCCACTGGCCGGCTGGTGGTTCACGCCAGCCAAGGCGGGCAGCCGACGCTACTTCAAGGCGGACGAGGTCATGCCCGTCATCGAGGGCAGCAGCTACGGCGCAACCTTCTGGCAATGGAGTGCGGATCAAACGGCGCCCAAGCTCTGAGACTCAAGTCAAATGCGCGGGTTGGACTGGTGAGCCATGAGTAGTTTCTCCTCGAAGCGTCGCGAAAAATTTCTGAATGAAGAGCCCAGTTCGGTCCGCCGGCTGGGTCTGCACGAAGACATTGCCGATGCTCAGCTGCTGCTCGACACAAGTCTCGGAAAAGAGGGCTTTCGCGAAGATGGCTGGTTTGCTTGGAATTGGGCCCTCGCCAGCGCCAAGAGACGTCTCTTGGTTCACTCCTATTCGGACGGCAGCCCGATGGAGCACCTCGCTGCGGACTTTCCCGGCGTGCTTGCTGCGCAAGAGCCATCAAGCCTCCCTCATCCATTGCACGAAACCGAGCCGTTCTCCCTCGAGGAACTCGACGGCTACCACTACGCCATGACGTTCCTGTCCTTGGCCAAGCTGCTGTGTCGTGACGACTTGGTTCCACGCGTTGTTGCCTTGTTCGATGTTGCCTATACCGACAACCGCGGCAAAGACGCGCTCTACGAGGCGCTTCTCGGAAAGCTGGGGCTACCGACGGTGCCTGCGAAGGGCATGCTGCGCTTTCTCAAAGCCCACCCACTGTTGTTGAAGGCCATTGAGGCCGAGCCGAGAAAGCGCCCCTTGTTCGTGGCTGAATTCCTCGAGAAGTGGTACTCGGCGATGAAGGGAACTGCGTGGCACGGGTTGCACGACAAGATCCCGCAAAGCTTCGATGGCTACTGGGCCTTCGAGGCCGGGCTGGTGACTTACCTCTGGGACATCGACGACAGCAGCTACCGAGACCTGCCGTTCTATCCCAAGGACCTCGTTGACTATGCGCGCACGCATGGCGCAGTCGCGTCGCCTGACATCAACGCGACCCTTGCGGCACAAGACGGTCCCCCCACCTCCACCCGAAGTGGAGAGGTTTGCCCGAAATAGGGCTGATGGATTAACAAGTTCCATGTGGCTCTACCTCCATCACACCGCCTCAGACCTCATCGACCTGAACCCTGCAACCGGCCACTGGCGCCCCGTCGACGATGCCGAGAAACCGCCGGGCGCTTCAGTGCTCGCCGACCTCCCGGTTAAAGGCGGCTACACCATCGAGAACGACAAGCGCTATTACAGCTATTGGACCGACGACGAGAAGTTCGTTTTTCGCAGCGACGACGGCGCCGTGTTCGAGATCTGCCAGAAGCGTGGCGACGGCTCCGTGGTCATGCTCCCGCCCGCCTTGCGCAGCGAGATCGCGCCTTCGCGGTATGGCGACGGGCGATTGCGGCAAGGCTTCAGCCAGTTCCGGCTGATCGATGCTGCGACAGGCCAGGTCGTCTTCGAGCTGGACTACAACGCCGAACGCTATCAGCGCCTGTACCAGTCCGACTTCACCGCGGCGGCGGCCGAGCAGGATCTGTCCGATTGGGATTTCTTTATCGCCTTGCAAGGCGCCATCGAGATCTTCGAAGAGCGCGCCGCATCCGGCCGCGTCGCGTTCTCCGCGGAGGTTGATGGTTCGGCGCAGATTCAGGGACAACGCATGCGCCGCGATGAGTTGCTGTTTGCAGACACAGGCCAGACCTGCCCACGCTCGGGCATCTGGGCCTGCCTGACTGATCTGCGCGTGAGCGCTGCCGTCACGCAGGGCGAGCCGATGCCGTCGAATGGCGGGCAGTCGGTGCAATGGGAGCCGCACTGGCTGAGCGCGGCCGACAACTTTTAACCCCGCCCCAGCCGGGTCACAAGCCCTTGCGCATAATTGACGCAAGCTATGACTCTCACCGAACTCAAATACATCGTCGCAGTCGCCCGCGAGCGGCACTTCGGCAAGGCGGCCGAGGCCTGTTATGTGTCCCAGCCGACGCTTTCGGTGGCCATCAAGAAACTCGAGGACGAACTCGAGGTCAAGCTCTTCGAGCGCAGCGCCGGTGAAGTGACCGTGACGCCGCTCGGCGAGCAGATCGTCCAGCAGGCCCAGAGCGTGCTCGACCAGGCCGCCAGCATCAAGGAAATCGCCAAGCGCGGCAAGGACCCGCTGGCCGGCCCGCTGAACCTGGGCGTGATCTACACGATCGGCCCCTACCTGCTGCCCGACCTGGTGCGCCAGGTGATCGCGCGCACACCGCAGATGCCGCTGGTGCTGCAGGAGAACTTCACGGTCAAGCTGCTCGAGATGCTGCGTGCCGGCGAGATCGACTGCGCGATCATGGCCGAGCCCTTTCCCGACACCGGTCTGGCGATGGCGCCGCTGTACGACGAGCCCTTCATGGCGGCGCTGCCCGTGAAGCACAAGTTTGCCGACCGCGAGTCGATCACGTCGGAAGAGCTGCAGAACGAGACGATGCTGCTGCTGGGCACGGGCCACTGTTTCCGCGACCACGTGCTCGAGGTGTGCCCCGAGTTCGCGCGCTTCTCGAGCAATGCCGAGGGCATCCGCAAGAGCTTCGAGGGCTCGTCGCTCGAAACCATCAAGCACATGGTGGCCTCGGGCATGGGCGTGACGCTGGTGCCGCGGCTGTCGGTGCCGGCCGAGGCGCTCAAGCCCAAGGGCAAGGGCCGCAAGGACTCCGAGCAGATGGTGCGCTACCTGCCCGTGCGCGACGCGCAGGACCGCGACCCGCCGATGCGCCGCGTGGTGCTGGCCTGGCGCCGCACCTTCACGCGCTACGAGGCGATTGCGGCGCTGCGCAACGCGATCTACGCGTGCGAGCTGCCGGGCGTCAAACGACTCTCCTAGCGATTCGGGGCCTTCGCCTACGCGCAGGCTGTTTGGGATCGCTGATCGCTGGGATAGAGTGAAGCTGTTGCGAAGCCGCCCGCCGGCTTTCAGAATTTCGGTGTTGTCACCCAACTTCAAGAAAGACCTCTACGCCATGGCCAAACCCGCGAAAAAAACCAAGTCCCCGTCGCCCGCTTCTTCCGCTGGCAAGGTGCCCAAGAAGGGCGGCGCCGTCGTCGCGCAGGAGTCGGGCAGCCGCAACGCGCCGCTGATCAACATCGGCATCGAGCGCCAGGACCGCGCGGCCATTGCCGAAGGCCTGAGCCGCGTGCTGGCCGACACCTACACGCTGTACCTCACGACCCACAACTTCCATTGGAACGTGACGGGGCCGCACTTCAACTCGCTGCATGCGATGTTCATGACGCAGTACACCGAGCTGTGGAACTCGACCGATGTGATCGCCGAGCGCATCCGCGCGCTGGGCCACTACGCGCCGGGCTCGTACGCCGAGTTCAGCAAGATCGCCACCGTGCCCGACGTGCCGCTGAATCCGCCCAAGGCGATGGAGATGGTGCGCATCCTCGTGAAGGGCCACGAAACGGTGTCGCGCATCGCGCGCGAGTTCATCCCGGTGGCCGAAGAGGCCGGCGACGACCCGACCGCCGACATGCTGACCGCGCGCTGCACGGTGCACGACCAGACGGCCTGGATGCTGCGCTCGCTGCTCGAGGACTGATGACGTCGGCCTGATCTCCCGGTGCATCGGGAGCCTCTTCCAAGAGCGGCACAATGGCCGCTCTTTTGACGTCTGCCTTGCCGCTTTTCGCATGCTTCTCGCCCGCCGTTTTGCGCTCTACCTCGATCTGATCCGCTGGAACCGGCCGGCCGGCTGGCTCCTGTTGTTGTGGCCCACGCTGGGCGCGCTCTGGTTCGCGGCCGATGGCTGGCCCGGCTGGCACCTCGTCGTGGTGTTCACGCTCGGCACGTTCCTGATGCGCAGCGCGGGCTGCTGCGTCAACGACGTGGCCGACCGCGAGTTCGACCGCCACGTGAAGCGCACGGCCCAACGGCCCGTGACGAGCGGCGCGATGTCGGTCAAGGAAGCGCTGGGGCTGGGCGCGGTGCTGGCGCTGCTGTCCTTCGGACTGGTGCTCACTACCAACCGCACGACGGTGCTGTGGTCGTTCGCGGCGCTGGCGATCACGCTGATCTACCCGTTCGCCAAGCGCTTCGTGTCGATCCCGCAGGCGGTGCTGGGCATCGCCTTCAGCTTCGGCATCCCGATGGCCTTTGCCGCGGTGCAGTCGACGGTGCCGGCTTTTGCCTGGTGGCTGCTGGCGGGCAACCTGTTCTGGGTGCTGGCCTACGACACCGAGTACGCGATGGTGGACCGCGACGACGACCTGAAGATCGGCATGAAGACCTCGGCCATCACCTTCGGCCGTTTCGACGTGGCGGCGGTGATGGCCAGCTACGCGATCTTCCTGGCGGTCTGGATCTGGGCCGGTGCCAGCCGGTCGCTGGGGATGCTCTTCTATATGGGCATTGCCGCGGCGGCGGCCCAGGCGCTCTGGCACTGGCGCCTGATCCATGACCGCACGCGCGACGGCTGCTTCAAGGCCTTCCGCGAAAACCACTGGCTGGGCTTCGCGGTGTTCGTCGGCATCGTGGCCGGCTATGCCATCCGATAAAGGAAGAGGCTGCACATGCTCGACCGCCTGACACAGAAGATCGGCCAGGAGGGCCTGTCCGAGTGGCATGCCATCACACAACAGATGGTCGACCAGTACGCGGTGCTCTCGGGCGATGGCGAAGGCGAGTGGATCCACCTCGATCCGGAGCGCGCAGCCCGCGAGGCGAGCTACGGCGGAACGATCGTGCCGGGCTTTTTCCAGGTTTCGCACCTGATCCGGCTGACCGGCGAGGCGATGCGCACGCTGCTGCCCTTCGATTCGAACCACGCGCTGAACTACGGCTTCGACCGCCTGCGCTTCGTGAGGCCGATGCCGGTGGGTGCGCGCTTCCGGGCGCGGGTGCGCATTCTCAGCGCGACGCCCAAGGGAGAAGACGGTTTCCTGTTGAAGGAAGAGGTGCTGCTCGAACTCGAGGACGGCACGGTCACGCTGGCGGCCGAGTGGCTGTTCTTTCTCGGCCCGCGCGCGCTCGCTGGCTGACCGGCTTCAACCGCGGCCGAATTCCTCACCCAGCTCGGCGGCTCGTGTCTGCGCTGCGCGGATGGCGGTCTTGAACTGCGCCTTGACGTCCGCGCCTTCCAGCGAGGTGATCGCCGCGTAGGTGGTGCCGCCCTTGGACGTCACGCGTTCGCGCAGCACCGATGGCGGCTCGGTCGCGCTGTGGGCCAGCGCCGAGGCACCGGTGAACGTGCCGATGGCCAGCCGCTGGGCCTGGTCGGGCGTGAGGCCCATCTCGACGCCGGCTTCGGTCATCGCTTCGATGAAATAGAAAACGTAGGCCGGACCCGAGCCCGACAGCGCGGTCACCGCGTCGAGCGCGGGTTCGGCGTCGACCCAGATCAGCTCGCCGGTCGGCGCCAGCAACTGGCCGACGCGCGCACGGTCGGCGCCTTCGACGCCGGGCCGCGCGAAGAGGCCGGTCATGCCCTTGCCCACCAGCGCGGGCGTGTTGGGCATGGCGCGCACGACGCGCTCGGTACCGAGCCAGCGGGCGATGCTGTCGGACGGAATGCCCGCCGCCACGCTCAGGTGCAGGGCGTCGCCGGCAAAGGCGCGCACCGGACGGGCGGCTTCCGCGAAGGTCTGGGGCTTGACGGCCCACACCACCACGTCGCAGCGTGCGAGGGCTTCGGTGGCCTCGGCCTGGGCCACGATGCCGTAGGACTGGGCGAGCTTGGTGCGGGCATCGTCGAAGGGTTCGACCACTTCGAAGTTGTCGGCTGCGACGCCCTGCTGGATGAGGCCGCCGATGATGGCGCTGGCCATGTTGCCGCCGCCGATGAAGGCGATGGGGGGCAGGGGGCCCGGCGCGGTGCGGGGCAGGAAGGTCACGGCGATGGTCATGGTCGGTCGGTGTAGGCGAAGGCGGCGAACTGCGTCACTTGCAGCGGATTGAAATTGTCGTCGCTCACGACCACCAGCAGGCGGCGGCCGTCAGGCAGCGGTGGGCCCCAGCACATGCCCTCGGTGTTGTCGAGGCGCGAGAGGCCGAGGGTGGCGAAGTCGGCGACGAGCGTCTTGGCGGCCGGGCGGTGGTTGCCGGGCGCGAGGGTGTCGATGGCGAGCACGTCGTCGGCGGCGCGGGTGTCTATTTCATACAGGCGCAGCGAATTGCCGGCGCCCGCGGCGTAGGCGCGCTCGAGCACCAGCATGCGGTGGGCGTCGAGCATCAGCACCTCGCTCACGCCGTTGTCGGCGTAGGTGCCCGGGACCAGCGGGCGCAGCGGGATGGCGTCGGGCACGTAGGCGATCTGGCGCATGGCGCGGCCGGTCGACAGGTCGATCTGGGTGAAGCGGCAGGGGCCGCCGGCGGCGGAGGTGGTTGGGGCTGGGCCGTCCTGGACCAGGGCGTTTTCCATCGCGAGCCAGGCCGAGCGATCGTCGGGCGTGAGGGCCAGCCCCTCGAATGTCAGGTTGTCGCGCGGGCCGCGGCGTTGGGCCGGGTCCGGGGCGAACATCGGCGGCAGGGCGAATTCGCGCAGAAAGCGGCCGTCGCGCGCCGATTCATACAGGGCGGGGCCGAAACCGCGGGCGATATCGCCTTCGCTGGTCCACAGCAGGGTGCCGGCCGAGGGGCGCAGGCGCAGGGCTTCGGGGTCGGGAATGGGCAGGGCGGCAACCGCCTGGCGCCGCGCGGGCCAGGGGCCGGCACCGGGGCGTTGCAGCTGGACAACGCCGGTGGCTTCGGGGGCGGTGTCGCCGGGCAGGCGCCATCGTGCCGTGTAGCAGCGGACGGGAGCCAAGTCTGACCGGTCATCGCTGAGAAGCAGGTACTCACCTTTGGCGGCGTCGTAGTCGATGCCTGAGAGGCCGCCCGCTGTGGTGCTCTCTATAGAGAGTCGATGCGCCCAGCGGGCTTCTCCCAGGCGCTGCAGCCGGCCGGTGTCTGGTGCCGGCGCGGCGCTGCGGCATCCTGCGAGCCCCAGAGATCCCAGCCCCAGCAGGCCGGCGCCGCCCGCCAGCAGGCGTCGGCGCAGCACAGAAGGCGGCGAAATGAGGGGGTGAGAGGGGGCGCGCACGCCACAAAGTCTAGCGGCTGTCGAAGTTCGCGTAATGAGGCAGTTGACATCCCTGGATATGGGTGCCACAATCGCGGGCTTCGCTTTCAAAAGGCGAAGCTTTCAGCCCAAAGCGGAAGCATCTCGAGTGGTTCGAGGTGTGGACGACGGGCCCAAGACTGACCGCGGTGTCTCCCTCCTGGAGGCTCATCGGTACAAGTTGGGAATATCAAGAAATGATCCAAACTGAATCCCGGCTCGAAGTGGCCGACAACACGGGCGCGAAATCCGTCCTGTGTATCAAGGTGCTCGGTGGCTCCAAGCGGCGTTACGCCAGCGTGGGCGACGTCATCAAGGTCAGCATCAAGGAAGCCGCTCCACGTGGTCGCGTCAAGAAGGGCGAGATCTACAGTGCAGTGGTGGTCCGCACCGCCAAGGGCATCCGTCGTGCTGACGGTTCGCTCGTCAAGTTCGACGGCAATGCCGCCGTGCTGCTCAATGCCAAGCTGGAGCCTATCGGCACCCGCATCTTCGGACCGGTCACGCGCGAACTGCGCACCGAGAAGTTCATGAAGATCGTGTCGCTGGCACCCGAAGTTCTCTAAGGACACAACGCCATGAACAAGATTCGCAAAGGCGACCAGGTCATCGTGTTGGCCGGTCGTGACAAGGGCAAGCGCGGCGTCGTGTCGCTGCGCGCAGACGATTCGCATGTGATCGTCGACGGCATCAACCTCGTCAAGAAGCACACCAAGCCGAACCCCCTCAAGGGTACGACCGGTGGCATCGTCGAGAAGACCATGCCGATTCACCAATCCAACGTGGCGATCTTCAATGCTGCGACCGGCAAGGCCGATCGCGTGGGCATCAAGGTCACCCAAGGTGCCGACGGCAAGCGCGTGGCTGTTCGCGTCTTCAAGTCGAGCGGCGACGAAATCAAGTTCGCCTAAGAGGTACTCACATGGCACGTCTCCAACAACACTATCGCGAAAAGATCGCGAAAGACCTGACGGAAAAGTTCGGCTACAAGTCGCCGATGCAAGTTCCGCGTCTCACCAAGATCACCCTGAACATGGGTGTGGGTGAAGCAGTCGCCGACAAGAAGGTCCTCGACAACGCTGTCGCCGACCTGACCAAGATCGCTGGCCAGAAGCCCGTGGTCACCAAGTCGAAGAAGGCCATCGCTGGCTTCAAGATCCGCGAAAACCAGCCGATCGGCTGCATGGTCACGCTGCGTGGCGTGCACATGTACGAGTTCCTGGACCGTTTCGTCACCGTGGCCCTGCCCCGCGTGCGTGACTTCCGTGGTATCTCGGGTCGCGCATTCGATGGCCGTGGCAACTACAACATCGGCGTCAAAGAGCAGATCATTTTCCCTGAGATCGAGTACGACAAGGTCGACGCCCTGCGCGGTCTCAATATCAGCATCACGACGACGGCCAAGACCGACGAAGAAGCCAAGGCGCTTCTCGCTGGCTTCCGTTTCCCGTTCAAGAACTGAGGCGAACCATGGCCAAACAATCTTTGATCCAGCGCGAACTCAAGCGCGACAAGCTGGTTGCCAAGTTCGCTGCGAAGCACGCAGAGCTGAAGGCAATTTCCAACGACGCGAAGAAGAGCGACGAAGAGCGCGCAGCAGCCCGCCTGGGCCTGCAGAAGCTTCCGCGCAACGCGAACCCGACCCGTCAGCGCAACCGTTGCGCCATCACCGGTCGTCCGCGTGGCACCTTCCGTCAATTCGGTCTGGCTCGCGCCAAGATCCGCGAACTGGCGTTCAATGGCGACATCCCCGGTGTCACCAAGGCCAGCTGGTAAGCCAGGCAGGAGCAAACAACATGAGCATGAGTGATCCCATTGCCGACCTGCTGACGCGTATCCGTAACGCGCAGATGGTGGCGAAGCCCACTGTGTCGATCCCGTCTTCCAAGGTGAAGGCCGCGATTGCACAAGTCCTGAAGGACGAAGGCTACATCGACGGCTTCGAAGTGAAGACCGATGCCGGCAAGTCCGAACTCGTCATCACGCTGAAGTACTACGCTGGCCGTCCGGTCATCGAACGTATCGAGCGCGTGAGCCGCCCCGGCCTGCGCGTCTACAAGGCCAGCGCTGCCATCCCGCAAGTCCAGAACGGCCTCGGCGTTGCGATCGTCACGACCCCCCAGGGCGTGATGACCGACCGCAAGGCTCGCGCTACCGGTGTCGGTGGCGAAGTTCTGTGCTACGTCGCCTAACCGAGACATCGAGGAGTTACTGAAATGTCCCGAGTAGGAAAAATGCCGGTCGCCATCCCCGCAGGTGTGGATGTGTCGATCAAGGAAGACCAGATCAGCGTCAAGGGCACGGGCGGCACGCTCAACCTGGCTCGCAATGCGCTGGTGAATGTCGTCAGCAATGACGGCAAGCTGAGCTTCGAGCCCGCCAACGAATCGCGTGAAGCGAATGCGATGAGCGGCACGATCCGTCAGCTGGTGAACAACATGGTGGTTGGCGTGACCAAGGGCTTCGAGAAGAAGCTCAACCTGGTCGGCGTCGGCTACAAGGCTGCAGCGTCCAACAACAAGTTGAACCTGCAAGTCGGTTACTCGCACCCGGTCAACATCGACATGCCGCAAGGCATCACGGTGACCACCGCGACCCCGACCGAAATCGTGATCAAGGGTGCTGACCGTCAGCGCGTTGGTCAAATCGCCGCTGAGATCCGCGCTGTTCGTCCGCCTGAGCCTTACAAGGGCAAGGGCATCCGTTATTCGGACGAGAAGATCGTGATCAAAGAGACCAAGAAGAAGTAAGGGGCAGCAAAATGATGTTGACCAAAAAAGCACAGCGTCTTCGCCGCTCGCGCCAGACCCGCATCCGGATCGCGACGCAGGGCGTGGCTCGCCTCACGGTGAACCGCACCAACCTGCACATCTATGCCACCGTCATTTCCGACGACGGCACCAAGGTGATCGCAACCGCATCGACCGCCGAAGCCGACGTGCGCGCAGCACTCGGCGCCTCGGGCAAGGGTGGCAATGCCGCCGCTGCCACCGCCATCGGCAAGCGCATCGCTGAAAAGGCGAAGGCTGCCGGCGTCGAGAAGGTCGCTTTCGATCGCGCAGGTTTCGCCTACCACGGCCGCGTCAAGGCGCTGGCCGAGGCAGCCCGCGAAGCCGGTCTGCAGTTCTAATCGGACACGAGATTCAAAATGGCAAAGATTCAAGCAAGAACGCAGAACGAAGGTCCTGAGGACGGTTTGCGCGAGAAGATGATCGCGATCAACCGCGTCACCAAGGTGGTGAAGGGTGGTCGTATCCTCGGTTTCGCAGCACTGACCGTGGTCGGTGACGGTGAAGGCCGCGTCGGCATGGGCAAGGGCAAGTCGAAGGAAGTGCCTGCTGCCGTGCAGAAGGCAATGGAAGAAGCCCGTCGCAACCTGTTCAAGGCTGCGATCAAGAACGGCACGCTGCACCACCAGGTGCAAGGCCATCATGGTGCCGCCAGGGTCGTGATGTATCCGGCTCCCAAGGGTACCGGCATCATCGCCGGCGGCCCGATGCGCGCCGTGTTCGAAGTCATGGGCATCACCGACATCGTGGCCAAGAGCCATGGTTCGTCGAACCCCTACAACATGGTTCGCGCCACGCTCGACGGGTTGAAGAACTCGACGACGGCCGGCAATGTGGCTGCCAAGCGCGGTCTCACCGTCGAAGAAATCTTCGCCTGAGCGCAAGCTCTCGCAAGGCTGAAGGAAGCATTCAAATGACGCAACAACAAACCCTCAAGGTGCAGCTGGTGAAGAGCCCGATCGGCACCAAGGAATCGCATCGCGCGACCGTGCGTGGCCTCGGCCTGCGCAAGCTCAACAGCGTGAGCGAGCTGCAAGACACGCCCGCAGTGCGCGGCATGATCAACAAGATCAGTTATCTGGTCAAAGTTCTGTAAGAGAGACTGATATGGAACTCAATGGCATCAAGCCGGCAGCTGGCGCCAAGCACGCCAAGCGTCGCGTCGGCCGCGGTATCGGCTCCGGCATCGGCAAGACCGCAGGTCGCGGTCACAAGGGCCAGAAGTCGCGCGCAGGCGGTTTCCACAAGGTCGGCTTCGAAGGCGGTCAAATGCCGCTGCAGCGTCGCCTGCCGAAGCGTGGCTTCAAGTCGCACCTGCTGAAGTACAACGCCGAAGTCACGCTGACTGCTCTCGAGCAGCTCGGCCTGGCCGAAGTCGATGTCCTGGCACTGAAGCAAGCCGGCCTCGTGGGCCAGCTCGCCAAGGTCGTCAAGATCATCAAGACCGGCGAACTCACCAAGGCCGTCAAGCTGACGGGCGTGGGTGCGACCGCTGGTGCCAAGGCTGCGATCGAAGCGGCCGGCGGCAGCTTCGCCTGATCACCTTCGGACTGAAAGAAGTTCTTCGTGGCAACTAACGCGGCAACGATCGCAAAAACAGGCAAGTTCGGCGACCTCCGTCGTCGGCTCGTCTTTTTGCTGCTCGCGCTCGTGGTCTACCGGATTGGCGCGCACATTCCTGTGCCGGGTATCAACCCGGACCAGCTGGCAGCGTTGTTCCAGGGCCAGCAGGGCGGCATTCTGAGCCTGTTCAACATGTTCTCGGGCGGGGCGCTGTCGCGTTTCACCGTGTTCGCGTTGGGGATCATGCCGTACATCTCGGCGTCGATCATCATGCAGCTGATGACCTACGTGCTTCCTACCTTCGAGCAATTGAAGAAGGAAGGCGAGGCTGGTCGCCGCAAGATCACGCAGTACACGCGCTATGGCGCACTCGGCCTGGCCCTGTTCCAGTCGTTCAGCATCGCAGTGGCCCTCGAATCGTCGGCTGGTCTGGTGATCGCCCCCGGTTTCGGCTTCCGCCTGACCGCCATGGTGAGCCTGACCGCTGGTTCGATGTTCCTGATGTGGCTCGGCGAGCAGATCACCGAACGCGGCTTGGGCAACGGCATCTCGATCCTGATCTTTGCAGGTATCGCGGCCGGTCTCCCGGGTGCCATCGGTGGCTTGGCTTCGCTGGTGACGACCGGTGCGATGAACCCCATCGTCGCGCTCTTCATCATCGCTGTCGTGGTGCTGGTCACTTACTTCGTGGTGTTCGTGGAACGCGGTCAGCGCAAGATCCTCGTGAACTATGCGCGGCGCCAGGTTGGCAACAAGGTCTACGGCGGTCAGTCGTCGCACCTGCCCCTGAAGCTGAACATGGCCGGTGTGATTCCTCCGATCTTCGCGTCGTCGATCATTCTGCTGCCGGCAACGGTGGTGGGCTGGTTCAGCGCCGGTGACGGTGGCTTCCGCTGGATCAAGGACATCGCCAGCGCACTGCGTCCGGGCGAGCCGATCTACGTGCTGCTGTACGCTGCTGCGATCGTTTTCTTCTGCTTCTTCTACACGGCACTCGTGTTCAACAGCAAGGAAACGGCCGACAACCTGAAGAAGAGTGGTGCGTTCATTCCTGGCATTCGCCCGGGTGACCAGACCGCTCGCTATATCGACAAGATTCTGGTTCGCCTGACGTTGGCTGGCGCGGTGTACATCACCTTCGTCTGCCTGCTGCCCGAGTTCCTGATCCTGAAGTACAACGTCCCGTTCTACTTCGGTGGTACCTCCCTGCTGATCATCGTGGTCGTCACGATGGACTTCATGGCCCAGGTGCAAAACTACATGATGTCCCAGCAGTACGAATCGCTGCTGAAGAAGGCTAACTTCAAGACATCGTAGGGCTGTGAGTTTCAGTATTGAGAATTTGGGTGTGGGCGGTGTACCGCCACGTTAAACAGTTTTAGGAGAATGAAATGAGAGTTTCGGCTTCGGTCAAAACCATCTGCCGTAATTGCAAGGTCATCCGCCGTAAAGGTGTGGTGCGTGTGATTTGCACCGACCCGCGCCACAAGCAGCGCCAGGGTTGATTGAAGAGTATTAGAGGACGCACATGGCACGTATTGCTGGCATCAACATCCCGCCGCACAAGCACGCTGAAATCGGCCTGACCGCCATTTTCGGTATCGGTCGCACCCGCGCCCGTCAAATCTGCGAAGCGAGCGGCATCGAATATTCGAAGAAGATCAAGGATCTGACCGACGCCGATCTCGAAAAGATCCGCGACCAGATCGCTCTGTTCACGATCGAAGGCGATCTGCGTCGCGAGACGACGATGAACATCAAGCGTTTGATGGACATCGGCTGCTATCGCGGCTTCCGTCACCGTCGCGGCCTGCCGATGCGCGGCCAGCGCACGCGCACCAACGCCCGCACCCGCAAGGGTCCGCGCAAGGCTGCGCAGTCCCTGAAGAAATAAGGATAGACAAGCATGGCTAAAGCACCTGCAAACAACGCCGCACAGCGCGTTCGCAAGAAGGTTCGCAAGAACGTTGCGGACGGTATCGCCCACGTGCATGCCTCGTTCAACAACACCATCATCACGATCACCGATCGCCAGGGCAACGCCCTGTCGTGGGCTTCGTCGGGTGGCCAGGGCTTCAAGGGCTCGCGCAAGTCGACCCCGTTCGCTGCGCAGGTCGCTTCCGAAGTGGCCGGCCGTGCTGCTGTCGAACAAGGTATCAAGAACCTCGACGTCGAGATCAAGGGCCCCGGTCCTGGTCGCGAGTCGTCGGTGCGCGCCCTGGCTGCGCTCGGCATCCGGATCAATTCCATTGCCGACGTGACGCCCGTTCCGCACAACGGCTGCCGTCCCCAGAAGCGTCGCCGCATCTGATCGTCAGTCCGCAAGGCGCAGCCAGCTTTCGAGCGGCTGCGCATTTGTTTTTTCACTAAGCCCACCGCCATCGGCACATCCGCCGACGGCTCCCGCAGGCAACTGCGGCAGATGACACCAAGGAAATACCGTGGCACGTTACCTCGGCCCCAAGGCCAAACTTTCCCGCCGTGAAGGCACCGACCTGTTCCTGAAGAGCGCCCGCCGTTCGATCCAGGACAAGGCCAAGTTCGACTCCAAGCCCGGCCAGCACGGTCGCACCTCGGGTCAGCGCACCTCCGACTACGGTCTGCAGCTGCGTGAGAAGCAGAAGGTCAAGCGCATGTACGGCGTGCTCGAAAAGCAGTTCCGCCGCTACTTCGAAGAAGCCGATCGCCGCCGTGGCAACACCGGCGCCAACCTGCTGTTCATCCTCGAGTCGCGCCTGGACAACGTGGTCTACCGCATGGGCTTCGGCTCGACGCGCGCCGAAGCACGCCAGCTCGTGTCGCACAAGGCGATCACCGTGAACGGCCAGTCGGTCAACATCCCGTCGTACCTGGTCAAGACCGGTGACGTGATCGCCGTGCGCGAAAAGTCGAAGAAGCAGAACCGCATTGTCGAAGCGCTGCAACTCGCCCAACAAGTCGGCATGCCGGCCTGGGTCGATGTGAACGCCGACAAGGCCGAAGGCACCTTCAAGAAGGTCCCGGATCGCGACGAATTCGCAGCCGACATCAACGAATCGCTGATCGTCGAACTGTATTCGCGTTGATTTTCTCTACCCGCCTGCGCGTCTTTGCGCCGGCGGGAGATTGATATTGTTGTTCACGTTCCTGCTCCGCACTCTGTTGCGGATCAGGCGCTTCACCAGCCTTACCGGTGTAACGAGCCGGGGGTATTGAGAGGAAGTCTGCATGCAAACCACCCTGCTGAAACCCAAGACCATCCAGGTCGAGCAACTTGCCGCCAACAAGGCCAAGGTCACGCTCGAACCTTTCGAGCGCGGCTACGGCCACACGCTCGGCAACGCGCTGCGTCGCGTTCTGCTGTCGTCCATGGTCGGCTACTCGGCCACCGAAGTCACGATCGCTGGCGTTCTGCATGAGTACTCGTCGATCGACGGCGTGCAGGAAGATGTCGTCAACATCCTGCTGAATCTCAAGGGCGTGGTGTTCAAGCTCCACAACCGCGACGAAGTCACGCTGAGCCTGCGCAAGGACGGCGAAGGCCCGGTCCTCGCATCGGACATCCAGACCCCGCATGACGTCGAGATCATCAACCCTGACCACGTGATCGCGCACCTGTCGCAAGGCGGCAAGCTCGACATGCAGATCAAGGTCGAAAAGGGTCGCGGCTACGTGCCCGGCACGATGCGTCGCTACGCCGACGAGCCGACCAAGTCGATCGGCCGCATCGTTCTCGACGCGTCGTTCTCGCCCGTCAAGCGCGTGAGCTACACCGTCGAAAGCGCCCGGGTCGAACAGCGTACCGACTTGGACAAGCTGCTGGTCGAGATCGAGACCAACGGTGCGATCAGCGCCGAAGATGCCGTTCGTGCATCGGCTAAAATCCTGGTTGAACAGCTCGCCGTGTTTGCGCAGCTCGAAGGCGGCGAACTCGCTGCATTCGACGCACCCGCACCGCGCAGCGCCCAGCAATTCGATCCGATCCTGCTGCGACCTGTCGACGAACTCGAACTGACGGTGCGTTCGGCCAACTGCCTGAAGGCCGAAAACATCTACTACATCGGCGACCTGATCCAGCGCACCGAGAACGAGCTGCTCAAGACCCCGAACCTGGGTCGCAAGTCGCTCAACGAAATCAAGGAAGTCCTCGCTTCGCGCGGCCTCACCCTTGGTATGAAGCTTGAAAGCTGGCCGCCGGCCGGTCTCGACAAGCGTTGATTTTTGTTTGAATTGAGCCCCTGAGGGCTCGTGCCCGGGCAGTACCTGATACGGCTGCCTGTTTAATAAAGTAAAGGAAAAGCACCATGCGTCACGGACACGGACTTCGCAAACTCAACCGCACCAGCTCGCACCGCCTTGCGATGCTGCAGAACATGATGAATTCGCTCATCGAGCACGAAGTCATCAAGACCACGGTCCCCAAGGCCAAGGAACTGCGCCGCGTCATCGAACCGATGATCACGCTCGCCAAGAAGCCCACGCTCGCCAACAAGCGCCTGGCCTTCGACCGCCTGCGCAGCCGCGACAGCGTCGTCAAGCTCTTCGGCGAACTCGGCCCGCGTTTCGCAGCGCGTCCGGGCGGCTACACCCGCATTCTGAAGATGGGCTTCCGCGTGGGCGACAACGCGCCGATGGCGCTCGTCGAACTGGTCGACCGTGCTGAAATTAAAGATGCTGGCGCTGAGCAAAACGCCGCTGAATAAGCTATAATTTATACTTGCCGCGCGATGGAGCAGCCTGGTAGCTCGTTGGGCTCATAACCCAAAGGTCGCAAGTTCAAATCTTGCTCGCGCAACCAATTTAAAAGGCCCTTTGAGAAATCAAAGGGCCTTTTTCTTTGGCCAAATTCGTTTGGAAATTCCCGGTCGAAATCCGACGCAAAAGAAAGCCCTCGCGAAGAGGGCTTTTCTGTTTCTGGACCGGCCCCGCAAAGGACCGGTTTCGAGAACGTGCGCAGTGAAGGCGCCTGAGGGACTGCGATGAGGCGCAGCCCAAGCGCAGGATCAGTCCGGAATGACCGCCGTGACCTCGATCTCCACCTTCGCGCGGTGCTCCACCAGCGCCGCCACCTGCACGCAGGTCATCGCAGGGAAGTTGCGGCCCAGCGCGTCGCGGTAGACCGGGCCGAGCTCGGACAGGCGCCGGCTGTACTCGTCGCGGTCCGTCACGTACCAGGTCATGCGCACCATGTGCTCGGGACCGGCGCCGGCTTCGCGCAGCACCTCGGCGATGTTGCGCAGCGCCTGGCCGCACTGGTCGATGAAGTCGTCGGATTCGAACTGCTGCTGGGCATTCCAGCCGATCTGGCCGCCGACGAACACTTGCGTGCCGCGCGCGGCGATGCCGTTTGCATAGCCCTTCGGGGGCAGCCAGCCGGGAGGCTGAATCAGTTTGTTCGTCATGATGATGGTGTCTCGCTGTTGAGTTGTCTCAATTTGAAGCGCTGGAGTTTGCCGGTTTCGGTGCGCGGCAGCGCCGTCACGAACTCGATCTCCCGCGGGTACTTGAAGGGGGCGATGGTGGCTTTCACGTGGTCCTGAAGCGCCTTCGCCATCGCTGCGTCGCCGGTGTTGCCGGGCTTGAGCACGCAGAAGGCTTTCACGATCATGCCGCGGTCGGCGTCGGGCTTGCCGATCACGCCGCACTCGGCCACGGCCGGGTGCTTGAGCAGCGCATCTTCGACCTCCGGGCCGCCGACGTTGTAGCCGGCCGTGATGATCATGTCGTCCGCACGCGCCTGATAGAAGAAGTAGCCGTCGTCATCCTGCACGAACGAGTCGCCAGGGTAGTTCCAGCCGTTCTTCACGTAATCGGACTGGCGCGGATCGTCGAGGTAGCGGCAGCCGACCGGCCCTTGCAGCGCCAGCTTGCCGACCGTGCCGCGCGGCACTTCGTTGCCCTGGTCGTCGACCACCTTGGCCGTGAACCCCGGCACCGCCTTGCCGACGGCACCGCGGCGTACCTCGTCACCGGCGGCCGAGATGTAGATGTGAAACACCTCGGTCCCGCCGATGCCGTCGAGCATCTCGATGCCGGTGGTGTCCTTCCAGAGTTGGCGCGTGGCGTCGGGAAGCGCCTCGCCTGCGCTCACGCAGATGCGCAGGCTCGGCGCCCCGTGCTGCCGGACAAACGGCGCCATCTGGCGATAGAAAGTGGGCGCGGTGTAGCAGATGGTCGCGCCGACCTCGTTGATGAGCTTCACGAGCGCTTCGGGTGAGAAAGAGCCCTCGGGAAAATACACCGACGCACCGGCCCACATCGGGAAGATCAGCAGGCCGCCGAGCCCGAAGGTGAACGCCAGCGGCGGGGTGCCGACCACGATGTCGTCGCTGCGCGCACGCAGCACGTGGCGCGGCCAGGTCTGGCACATGGCGACCACGTCGCGGTGCGTGGTGACGGGCGCCTTGGGCTTGCCCGTGGTGCCGGAGGTGAAGGCGAGCAGCGCGATGTCGTCGGCCGCGGTGGGGCAGGCGGTGAATACGCCGCTTTTGCCGGCTGCGCGCGCCGACAGCGAATCGGGCGCATCGGGCTGGTTGAACGCAATCACCGTCGCGAGCACGGGGTGCGCCTGCTGCGCGGCCACCAGTTCGTCGAGCAGGCGGCCTTCGCACAGCGCGGCCACGGGCTGCGCCTTCTCGATGATCTCGCCGAGCTCCTTGGCGCGCAGCAGCGGCATCGTCGCCACCGCGATCAGCCCGGCCTTGACCACGGCCAGCCACGACAGCGCCATCCACACCGAGTTGCCGCCGCGCAGCAGCACGCGGTTGCCGGGCACGAGCCCGAGATCCTCGACCAGCACCTGGGCGATGCGGTTCACCTCGACGCCCGCCTGGGCGTAGGTGAGCACGCCGGCGGGCGAACGCAGCATCGGCTTGTCGCCGAAGCCCTTGGCGACCGCCTTGTCCAGCAGCTCCTCGACCAGGTTCAGCTGGTCGGGGAACTGCAGCTCGGGCAGGTCGTAGCGAAAGACCGGCAGCTGCGCGGCAGGCGGCAGGCGGTCATGAACGAAGCGATCGACTTGGGCAGACACGATTTCACCCCCGCAGAACGGATTTGCCGATGATCAGTTGCTGGACTTCCGTCGCGCCTTCGTAAATGCGCAGCGAGCGGATGTCCCGGTACAGGCTTTCGATCTTGGTGCCGACCTTCACGCCGAGTCCCCCATGCATCTGCAGCGCCATGTCGATCACGCGGCTCGCGTTCTCGGTGGCGCACATCTTGGCCATGGCCGCAGCGGCCGACACGTCGCCGACCGCCGGTGCACCACGGCGCTCGGCGTCGTCGCGCATCCACGCGGCGCGATAGGTCAGCAGCGCGGCACTGTCGATCAGCGCGGCCATCTCGCCGAGCTTGGCCTGCGTGAGCTGGAAGTCGGCCAGCGTCTGGCCGAACATGCGGCGACCCTTGGCATGCGCGATGGCTTCGGCGAGCGCACGGCGACCCATGCCGAGCGCAGCAGCAGCCACCGACGCACGGAAGATGTCGAGCGTGCGCATCGCGAGCTTGAAGCCGCCGTTCAGCGTGCCCAGCTGCGCCGTGCGCGGCACGATGCAGTTGTCGAAGCGCAGGGTGGCCAGCGGGTGCGGTGCCATCACGTCGATATGGGCCGAGGTGTCGAGCCCCGGCGTCGTCGCGTCGACGATGAACACCGTGATGCCGCGCGTGCCGGCCGTGGGGTCGGTCTTCGCGAACACGCAGTAGAAGTCGGCGATGCCGCCGTTGCTGATCCAGGTCTTCTCGCCGTTCAGGCACCAGCCGTCGGTGGTGGGCTCGGCGCGCATCGCCATCGCTGCCACGTCGGAGCCGGCTTCGGGTTCGCTGAGTGCGAAGGCCGCGATCTTCTTGCCCTGGCCCACGGCCGTGAGGTACTGCGACTGCTGCTCGGGCGTGCCGTCCAGCGTGATCGCGCCGCTGCCCAGGCCCTGCATCGCGAACGCGAAGTCGGCCAGTGGCGAGTGGTAGCCGAGCGTCTCGCGCAGCAGCACGAGCGCGCGCGAATCGAGGCGTTCGAGCGCGCCGCCGGCACTGCCGGGCACCGCGTAGCGCAGCCAGCCGGCGTCGCCGAGACGGCGCACCCATTCACGGCAGGCCGCGCGGTCGTCGCGCTCATCGATCTCCTGTGCGGCGCACCAGGGCAGCAGGTCGTTGGCGAGCGCGCGGTGCGCGTCGTCGAAGAACGGCAGCGCGAGGTGCGCGGTCGAAGGTGGGGCGGGGATCTTGGTCATCATGATGCGCGTCAGTCTCCGCCGAACACCGGCTTGCGCTTGGCCGCGAAGGCCTCGTAGGCGCGCTTGAAGTCTTCGGTCTGCATGCAGATCGCCTGCGCCTGCGCTTCGGCCTCGATGGCCTGGTCGATGGTCATCGACCACTCTTGCGCGAGCATGGTCTTGGTCATGCCGTGCGCGAAGCTCGGGCCTTCGGCCAGGTCGCGCGCCACCTTGGTGGCGGCGTCGAGCAGCGAGGCGCTGTCGTGCAGTGCGTTGAAGAAGCCCCAGGACTGGCCTTCGTCGGCGGTCATGGCGCGACCGGTGAACAGCAGCTCCGAGGCGCGGCCCTGGCCGATCACGCGCGGCAGCAGCGCGCAGGCGCCCATGTCGGCGCCGGCCAGACCCACGCGGGTGAACAGGAACGCAGTGCGCGTGGCGGGCGTGCCGTAGCGCAGGTCGCAGGCCAGCGCGATCATCGCGCCGGCGCCGGCGCACACGCCGTCGATCGCACCGACGATCGGCTGCGGACAGTTGCGAATGGCCTTCACGAGGTCGCCCGTCATGCGCGTGAACTCGAGCAGCTCGGGCATGCGCATGCCGGTCAGCGGGCCGATGATTTCATGCACGTCGCCGCCGGAGCAGAAGTTGCCGCCGGCGCCGGTGATGACGATCACCTTCACGTCGGTTGCGTAGGTCAGCGCGCGGAACAGGTCGCGCAGCTCGGCGTACGAGTCGAAGGTCAGCGGGTTCTTGCGCTCGGGGCGGTTCAGCGTGATGGTGCCGACGCCGGCCTCGAAACGCCAGGCAAAGTGCTCGGCCTTGTAGTCGGCCTTGGGTTCGAATTGCGCGCGCATGGGATTGCTTGCGCCGATGTAGTGCTTCATGCGGTCTCCGCCAATTGGCTGCTGTGGGAATGTTGCTTGACCTTGCCGAGCAGCTTGTGAAGCTGCGCGATCTCCTTGGGGTTGAGGCTTGAAAAAGCCTCGACGATCCAGTCTTCGTGCTGTTGCGCCATCTCGTTGAAGAGCTTGCGTCCGCGCGGCGTGAGGCGCACGCGCCAAGCGCGGCGGTCGCCCTCGACGTTGATGCGTTCCACCAGCCCTTCGGTCACGAGCTGGTCGGTGATGCCGGTGACATTGCCGCCTGTGACCATCATGCGGCGCGAGAGTTCGTTCATCTTCAGGCCGTCGGGCGAACGCTCGAGTTGCGACATGAGATCGAAGCGCGGCAGCGTGGTGGCGAACTGCGCACGCAGTCCGTTGCGCACCTGCTTTTCCACCAGCTGCGTGCAGGTGAGCAGGCGCAGCCAGAGGCGCAGCGCCTCGGGATGCTCGCTGTGGGCGCGTGCTTCGAGGTCCATGTCAGTGGGTCTCTTCGGTGTCGGCCGCGCGGCCTGCGGCCGCGGTGGCCGCGGCGATCTGCTGCTGCTTGGCGATCTCGCGGTACATCTGGTCGCGGCCGCTCAGGTACTGCTTGGGCCAGTCGACGTCGCGGCTTTGCAGCTTGGCGGCTTCGTGCAGCGTCCATGCGGGGTCGGCCAGGTGCGGGCGCGCCACGGCGCACAGGTCGGCGCGGCCGGCCGCGATGATGCTGTTGGCCTGGTCGGCGTCGGTGATGGCGCCCACGGCGATGGTCGAGATGCCGACCTCGTTGCGGATGCGGTCGGCGAACGGCGTCTGGTACATGCGGCCGTACACGGGTTTGGCGTCGCGCGTGGTCTGGCCCGACGACACGTCGATGAAGTCGGCACCGGCTTCCTTGAAGAGACGTGCAACCACCACGGCGTCGGCATCGGTGTTGCCGCCGGGCGCCCAGTCGTGCGCCGAGATGCGCACGCTCATGGGCTTGTCGGCGGGCCACACGGCGCGCATGGCGCGGAACACTTCGAGCGGGTAGCGGCAGCGTGCCTCGATGTCACCGCCGTATTCGTCGGTGCGCTGGTTGGTGAGCGGGCTGATGAAGGCCGACAGCAGGTAGCCGTGCGCGCAGTGCAGCTCGAGCCAGTCGAAGCCGCATTCGACCGCGCGGCGCGTCGAATCGACGAACTGGTCGCGCAGCGTGTCCATCTCGGCGCGCGTGATCGCGGCCGGCAGCTGGTTCTGTTCGCCGTACGGCAGGGCACTCGCGGCGAGCAGCGGCCAGTTGCCGCTTTCGAGCGGCTCGTCGGTGCCTTCCCAGCCCACGCGCGTCGAGCCCTTGGGGCCGCTGTGGCCGAGCTGGATCGCGATCTTCGCGCTCGACTGCGTGTGCACGAAGTCGACGATGCGCTTGAACGCCGCCTGCTGCGTGTCGTTGTACAGGCCCGTGCAGGCCGGCGTGATGCGGCCTTCGGGCGTCGGGCTCGTCATCTCGACGCAGACCATCGCAGCGCCGCCGAGCGCGCGTGCGCCCAGGTGCACCAGCAGGAAGTCTTGCGGCACGCCGTCGACCGCGCTGTAGGTGGCCATCGGCGAGACCACGATGCGGTTCTTCAGCTCGACGCCGCGCACCTTCAGCGGCATCAGCATCGGCGCCATCGCCTTGCCGCCTGCCAGCCACTGCTCGTAGCCGCCGAGCCATTGCGTGTCGCGCACGCGCAGGTTCTCGTGGCTGATGCGCTGCGAGCGCGTGAGCAGCGAGTAGGCGAACTGCTCGATCTCCATGCCCGTGTAGCGCGGCACGTTCTCGAACCACTCGGTGGAGTTGCGCGCGGCGTTCTGGATTTTCAGCACCTCGACGCTGCGGCGTGCTTCATAGCCTTCGAGCACATGGTCGAGCGTGCCGCCCTGTTCGAATTCGTTGGCCAGGTCGATCGCGTCTTCGAGCGCGAGCTTGGTGCCCGAGCCGATCGAGAAGTGCGCCGTGTGCGCGGCATCGCCCATGAGCACGACGGGCACCGAGCGGCCGTCGACGTCGATGCGGTGCGTCCAGCGCTCGCACACCACGCGCGGAAAACGGATCCAGTTGGCAGAGCCGCGCAGGTGCGTGGCGTTGCTGATGAGCGCGTGGCCGCCCAGGTACTTGGCGAACAGCTTCTCGCAGAAGGCAACGGCCTCGGGCTGCTCCATCTGGTCGAGGCCGTGGGCCTTCCACACGGCTTCGGGCGTCTCGACGATGAAGGTCGAGGTCTTGTCGTCGAACTGGTAGGCGTGCGCCTGGAACCAGCCGTGCTCGGTCTCTTCGAACGCGAAGGTGAAGGCGTCGAAGGTCTGGTGCGTGCCCAGCCACACGAAGCGGCAGTTGCGCAGATCGACGTCGGGCTTGTACACATCGGCGTAGCGCTGGCGGATGCGGCTGTTGAGGCCGTCGCTGGCAATGACGAGGTCGGCCTTGTACTGCGCGGCAATCGCCTGGTCGTCGGTGGCGTCGGTTTCGAACACCAGCTCCACGCCGAGTTCGAGGCAGCGTTCCTGCAGGATGTTCAGCAGGCGCTTGCGGCCGATGCCGCAGAAGCCGTGGCCGCCCGAGCGCACCTGGCGGCCCTTGAAGAAGACCTGGATGTCGTCCCAGTGGTGGAACTCGTTGCCGATGAGCGCGGCCGTGGGGCCGTCGGCCGCGCGCAGGTTACCCAGCGTCTGGTCGCTCAGCACCACGCCCCAGCCGAAGGTGTCGAAGGGGCGGTTGCGCTCCACCACGGTGATCTGCAGCGCCGGGTTGCGGGCCTTCATCAGCAGGGCGAAATACAGGCCGGCCGGACCCCCACCGATGCACAGGATGCGCTGGAGGTCCGAGGCGGGCGCGAGGCGGGGGGAGGTCAAGCTGTTCATGGTTGAATAGTTTAGGCATAAACAATCTGTTGTCAACGAGGGCTTCTCTGCAGAGGCCCGAGGGCCCGCGCGGCGTGTGATGTCATGCAAATCCTTGGAAAAATCAATACCATGGACGGATGCAACACTTGATACCCAAGATCGAGTCGCAGCTGGCCTCGCTGCCCGTGCCCATCGCACTGGAGTTGCCCGACGGGCGCCGGGTCGCCCAGGCGGGTTCACGCGTGACGCTGGCTTTCAAGGAGTGGTCGGTGCTGGCCAAGCTGGCCGGCCGGCAGGTCGGGGCCATCGGCGAGGCCTACGTCGAAGGCAAGGTGCAGATCGAAGGCGCCATGCGCGACCTGATCGACGCCACCGTCGGCCTGTTGCCCGGCAACCCCGCCGAAACCGACACCAGCTGGTGGAGCCGCCTGCAGCACCGCGCCAAGTCGCGCGGCTCGCACTCGCTGCGCAAGGACGCCGCGCAGATCGAGTTCCACTACGACGTCTCCGACGACTTCTACGCGCTGTGGCTCGACCCGCGCCGCGTCTATTCATGCGCCTACTTCCGCACGCCCGAGCTCACACTGGCGCAGGCGCAGGAAGCCAAGCTCGACCACATCTGCCGCAAGCTCATGCTGCAGCCGGGCGAGCGCTACCTGGACATCGGCTCGGGCTGGGGCGCGCTGCTGCTGTGGGCGGCCGAGCACTACGGCGTGGACGCCACCGGCATCACGCTGTCGAAGAACCAGCATGCGCATGTGCAGCGGCTCATCGAAGAAAAAGGGCTGCAGGGCCGCGTGCGCGTGGAGCTGCGCGACTACCGCGAGCTGCCCGACGACCACCCCTTCGACAAGATCTCGTCAGTGGGCATGTTCGAGCACGTGGGCGCGGCCAACATGCCGACCTACTTCCGCAAGATCCACGCACTGCTCAAGCCGGGCGGGCTGGTGCTCAACCACGGCATCACCTCGGGCGAGCTGAACTACCGCCAGCTCGGTGCGGGCATGGGCGACTTCATCGAGAAATACATCTTCCCCGGCGGCGAGCTGCTGCACGTGACGCACGTGCTGCGCGAGACCGCGGCGGCCGGGCTGGAGATGGTCGACACCGAAAGCCTGCGCCCGCACTACGCGCGCACGCTGTGGGCGTGGTCGGATGCGCTCGAGGCGCAGCTCGATGCCGCGCGCGAGGTGCTCAGCCGCAGCGGCGGGCGCCAGGGTCCGAACGCCGAGCGCATCCTTCGCGCCTACCGCCTGTACCTCGCGGGCTCGGCGATGAGTTTCGAGCAGGGATGGATCTCCTTGCATCAGATGCTGTCGACAAAGCCTGACGGCAATGTAGGGCGCGCGGGCGTCTTGCGCGGTGCGCAATCGGTGTACCCTTTTGCCCGTGACTACATCTACAAATAAGTGAGGACACCATGCTCTACCGCTTCAAATCCCGGGCCGCGCCTGACTTCGTGATGCTCGAGGTGCATGCGCGGCAACTGCTCGACATCGTCGGCAAGCCGGCCGCGCCGCAGGGCATCATCACGGTCGAGCAGATTCCGTCCGCCATCGCCGCCCTCGAGGCCGCACTGGCCCGCGAAAGCACCAAGCCCGCCGTGCACAACCACGACGACCACGCCGTGGAAGGCCACGATGCCGACGCCGAGAAACAGCATGTCGGCCTGCACCAGCGCGCCGCGCCGCTGCTGCACATGCTCAAGGACGCACAGGCCGAGAGCAAGGACGTGACCTGGGGGACCTGAGCCGCCCCGGCTTGTGATCAGTCCACCTTTGCGCCGGAGTCTTTCACGACCTTCGCCCACTTCACATGCTCACTCGCGATGAGCTTCGTGAAGTCGGCCGGCGAATTGCCGCTCGGGATCGCGCCCTGGGCCAGCATCTTTTCCTTGATCGCCGGCGTGCCCAGCGACTTCGCCACTTCCTGCTGGATGCGGTTCACGATCTCGGGCGAGGTGCCGGCCGGTGCCAGCAACCCGAACCACGAACTCGCCTCGTAGCCCTTGAGCGCGGGGCCGCCGGCTTCTTCCACCGTCGGCACATCGGGCAGCGCGGGCGAGCGCTGCGAACTGGTCACGGCCAGCGCCGTGAGCTTGCCGCCCTTGATCTGCGCCATCGACGAGGGCAGGTTGTCGAACATCACGTCGGCGTTCCCGCCCACCATGTCCAGCAGCGCCGGGCCCGATCCCTTGTACGGGATGTGGGCCATGAAGGTGCCGGTCATGCTCTTGAAGAGTTCGCCCGCCAAATGGATTGACGTGCCGCTGCCGCTCGATGCCATGTTCAGCTTGCCGGGATTCGCCTTCGCGTACTTGATGAAATCCTGCACGTTGCGGATGTTCAGTTTCTTGGCTGTTTCGGCGTTCATCTCCATCACGTTCGGCACCGCGGCCACCAGCGTGACGGGCACGAAGTCCTTGATCGGGTCGAAGGGCAGCTTGGGGTACAGCGCGCGGTTGATGCCGTGCGTGCCCACCGTGCCCATCAGCAGCGTGTAGCCGTCGTTGGGCGCGCGCGCCACGAGCTCGGCGCCCACGTTGCCGCCGGCGCCCGCGCGGTTGTCCACGATGAACTGCTGGCCGAAGGCCTTCGACAGCTCGGGCGCGACCGCGCGCGCCAGGATGTCGGTGGTGCCGCCGGCCGCGAAGGGCACGACGATGCGCACCGGCTTGGTCGGCCACGTGCCTTGCGCGTGCGCGGCGCTGCCCAGCAGCGCGAGGGTGGCCGCCGCCGTGGCGATCAGTGCGAAGCGGCGGGTAGATGAAGTAGCGGAAGAAGAGCGAGAGGTAAAAGTCATGCGCGTCTTTGTACAGGGGGCCGCCGCAGGCGTCGCGGGTAAAAACCCCGGCCTGTGAGGGCCATCGCCGCTCAACCCACCTGCATCCGCTGCGAGAAGCGCGCCTCGCGAAAGCGTGCCAGCACGAAGTCGACGAACACCCGCGTCTTGGGCGGCAGCAGCTTCTTGCTTGGGTAGTAGATCCACACGGCGCCCGAATCCTGGTACCACTCGGGCAGCAGCCGCACGAGCGCGCCGCTGCGCAGGCCGCGTTCCACGAAAGGCATCGGCAGCATCGCCACGCCGAACCCCAAGAGCGCCGCCTGCGCGATCGCCTCGGGGTCGTTGAAGATCGCGCGCGGGCGCTGCGGCAACTCGACCATGGTTTCTTCGCCGCTCGCATGCCGCAGCGTCCACGGCCGCAGCCGGCCCGTGGGCGAGGAGCGGCGCAGCAGCACGTCGAAGCGTGCCAGCTCGCCCGGATGCGCGGGCAGCGTGCGCCCCGCCAGGTAGGCCGGCGCCGCCACGGCGACCACGTGGATGCGCGCCAGCTCGCGCGCCACCACGCCGGGCGACAACGCGATGCCGCCGCCGATGGCCGCGTCGAAGCCCTCGCCGATCAGGTCGACCTGCTGGTTGTCGAAATGCCAGTCGGGCACGATGCCCGGATAACGCGCCAGAAAGTCACCCATGAACGGCAGCACGTGCTCGCGCCCGAAGGCCTGGCCCATGCTCACCTTGAGCGTGCCCGACGGCTGGCCGTCGTCCTGCGCGAGGCCGGCCACCGCGTCCTGCAGCGTGGCCAGCGCGCCGCCCACTTGCGCCAGGAAGCGCTCGCCGGCCTCGGTCAGCGTGAGCCGCCGCGTGCTGCGCTGGAACAAGCGCACGCCCAGCCGCGCCTCGAGCCGCGCCACGTTCTTGCTGACCGCCGCCGGCGTCAGCCCCAGGCGCCGTGCGGCCGCCGAGAAGCTGCCGCCCTCGGCACTCTGCACGAAGGATTCGAGGTGATTGAGCGGTTCCATGCCGCGATTCTGGCGCTCATCTTCAACTTTGGGTTGAATCTGATCGGGCCGATTGATGGCTACCGCAAAGGGAATGGAATTCCGACACTGAAGGCCTTCCTCCTCCAACTGATCGGAAAAATCATGGCTTCCACCTCTGTGTCTTCTTCGTCTTCCTCCCCCGTCCTGGCCGGCAAGGTCGCCTTCGTCACCGGCGGCTCGCGCGGCATCGGCGCCGCCATCGTGCGCCGGCTGGCGCGCGATGGCGCGGCCGTGGCCTTCACCTACGTCAGCGCCCAAGCCGAGGCCGACAAGCTCGCCGCCGAGATCCAATCCGCCGGCGGCCGCGCACTCGCCATCCGTGCCGACGCCGGCGACGCCGCCGCGCTGACGGCGGCCATTGCCCAGGGCGCACGTGCTTTCGAGCGCCTCGACGTCCTCGTGAACAACGCCGGCGTGTACCTCGGCGGCGACCTCGACACCTTCTCGCTCGACGACTTCGACCGCACCATCGACGTCAACGTGCGCGCCACCTTCGTGGCCGTCCAGGCCGCCGCGCGCCACATGGGCGACGGCACGGGTCGCATCGTCAACATCGGCAGCGTCAACGCCGAGCGCGTGTTCGACGCGGGCGCCAGCGTCTACGCCATGAGCAAGGCCGCCATCGTCGGCCTCACGCGCGGCCTGGCGCGCGACCTCGGCCCGCGCGGCATCACGGTGAACAACGTGCAGCCCGGCCCCATCGACACCGCCATGAACCCCGCCACCGGCCCGCGTGCCGCCTCGATGCACGACGTGATGGCGCTGCCGCGCCACGGACGCGCCGAAGAAATCGCCGGCATGGTCGCGTACCTCGTGGGCCCGGACGGCGGCTTCGTCACCGGCGCCAACCTGAGCGTGGACGGCGGCTACACGGTCTGATCGGCAGCGGCTGCGTCGATGGGGCCGGGCGCACGCTCCACGGCGTGGATCAGCGTGTCGAGCGTGTCGCTCAGCCGGGCCAGCTCGCTGGCATCGATGCCAGCGAACAGCTCGGCCTCGCGCTGCCGCCCGAGCGCACCGACCGTCGCGTGCAGCGCCTTGCCGGCGGCCGTGAGGTAGAGCCGGCTGCAGCGCTGGTCGGTCGGGTCGCCGCGACGCTGCACGCGCTTGTGGCGCTTCAGGCCTGCGAGCGCGCGGCTCACCGCCATCTTGTCCAGGCCGGTGAGGTCGGCCACCTGCGCGCCCGTGAGCCCCGGCTGCGTGGCGAGCACGGCCAGCGTGCGCCACTCGTTCAGCGTGAGCTGGTGCTCGCGCCCCACGCGCTCATGGAACGGCCGCGCCGTGAGGTTGACCACCCGCACCAGCTTGAAGAAGAGCGGGTCCATGGCCGTTCGTGTTCTGGTTCTGGCGTGTCAGCCGGCCAGCTTCTTCGCCGCCGCCACGATCGCATCCACACCGACGCGCGACTGCGCCTCCAGCAGCGGCGCATAGCCGACCGGAATGCGCGGCGCGCCCAGCCGTGCGACGCGGCAGCCGGTCGCCTCGGCCGCGCTCGCGGCGATCTCGGCGCCGAAGCCCGCGGCCTGCACCGCTTCATGCACCACCAGCAGCCGCCCCGTGCGCGCGCACGACGACAGCACCGTCTCGCGGTCCCAGGGCCACAGCGTGCGCAGGTCGATCAGGTCGACCGCGATGCCCTCGGCCGCCAGCGCGTCGCAGGCTGCGGCGCAAGGCTGCATCTGCTTGCTCCAGCTCACGAGCGTGAGCGCGTTGCCCTCGCGCACGCGCGCCGCCTGGCCCAGCGGCACCACCAGCGTGTCGTCCACCTCGCCGCGCAGGCCCCACAGCGTCTTGTGCTCGATGTAGACCACCGGGTCGCCGCACTGCAGCGCCGCGCGCAGCAGGCCGTGGTTGTCCTGCGGCGTCGACGGGCTCACCACCACCACGCCCGGCAGGTGCGCGAACCAGGCCTCGAGCGACTGCGAATGCTGCGCCGCCGACGCGTCCCAGATGCCGCCCGGCATGCGCGCCACCAGCGGCACGCGGCCCTGGCCGCCGAACATGAAGCGGTTTTTCGCCGCCTGGTTCACCAGCTCGTCCATGCCGCACAGCGCGAAGTCGACCACGCGCATCTCGACCACGGGGCGCAGCCCCGCGAGCGCCATGCCCACGCCGGCGCCCATGATCGCGGCCTCGCTGATCGGCGTGTCGATCACGCGCCCGGCGCCGTACTGCTGCTGCAGCCCCTTGTACTGGCCGAAGATGCCACCGCGGCCCACGTCCTCGCCGAGCACGACCACGCGCGGGTCGGCGTCCATCTCCTGCTGCAGCGCGCGCACGGCGGCTTCGGAATAACTCAGCGTGGTCGTCACAGCCATTGGCCTGCTCCCGTGGTCTGCACGTCGGTGAAGGCGGCGCTCGCCTCGGGCCAGGGCGCCGCGTCGGCCACGGCAAGGGCGGTGTCCACCTCGTCGCGCGCGGCGTTCTCGATGGCGTCCAGCGCCGCGGCGGCCACGCCGGTGTCGAGCAGGTGGCCGCGGGCGCGCGCGATCGGGTCGGTCTCCAGCGCCGCCGCCAGCTCGGCCGGGTCGCGGTAGGCCGCGAGGTCGACCGACACATGGCCCTTCACGCGGTAGGTGAGCGCGTGCAGCAGGCGCGGACCGGCGCCGCTGCGCACCTCGGCCACAAGACGCGCGGCGGTGTCGTGCACCGCGAACACGTCGTTGCCGTCGACCTGTGTGGCCGCGATGTCCATCGACGCGGCGCGCGCCGAGGCGCCATCGCCCGCCGTCATAGGGCCGCTCGCGGTGGTCGCGCTCCAGCGGTTGTCTTCGCAGACGAAGAGCACGGGCAGGTCGTACACACGCGCCCAGTTCAGCGCTTCGAGGAACGGGCCGCGGTTGATCGCGCCGTCACCAAAAAAACAGACCGTGATGTCGTCGCCTTGCTTCAAGAGTTTTTGCGCATGCGCCGCGCCGACGGCGATCGGCAAGCCCGCCGCCACCACGCCGTTGGCGCCGAGCATGCCGACCGAGAAGTCCGCGATGTGCATCGAGCCGCCCTTGCCGCCGTTGAAGCCCGTGGCCTTGCCGAACAGCTCGCACATCATCCGCGTGAGGTCCGCGCCCTTGGCCAGCGTGTGGCCGTGGCCGCGGTGCGTGGAGGTGAGGTAGTCGCTCGTGCGCAGGTGGGCGCACACGCCCGCCGGCACGGCCTCCTGCCCGGTCGACAGGTGCAGCGGCCCGCGCACCTTGGCGGCCCCGCCCGCCTGCTGGCCGTAGGCACTGACCCCGCCCTGGCTGGCGGTTTCGGCGGCATTCTCGAAGGCGCGGATGCGCACCATGACGCGGTACAGCGCCTCGCCGGCGCTGAGGGAGCGGTGTGATTCCATGTTGTCTCCAGCGCTGGTGAGGTCTGCGCTTGGAGAAAAATCGTATCAAACGTGACGGAATCAGGTATCGGGCTTACCCGCCGCTGCCGGGCGACCTCCTCAGGGCTTCTTGACCAGGTTGCAGCGAGATTCCGCCAGCGGCTGGAACGCCTGGTCGCCGGGTACCACGGCCTTCACGTTGTAGAAGTCCCAGGGCTCCTTCGACTCCGACGGCTTCTTGACCTGCACGAGCAGCATGTCGTGCACCATGCGCCCGTCGTCGCGGATGTGGCCGTTGGCCGCGAACATGTCGTTGATGCGCACCGACTTCATCTGCTTCATGACGGCGTCCGCGTCGTCGGTACCGATAGCCTGCACGGCCTTCAGGTAGTTGGTCACCGCCGAGTAGGTGCCGGCGTGGATGAGGTTGGGCATCTTCTTCTGCTTCTCGAAGAAGCGCCGGCTCCACTCGCGCGTCTGCGCGTTGAGGTTCCAGTAGAAGGCCTCGGTCAGCACCATGCCCTGGGCCGTCGCCAGCCCCATGGCCTGGACGTCGTTGAGCGTGCCGCTCAGCGGCACGATGGTCTGCGCCTTGCCGAGGCCGAACTCGCGCGCGGCCTTCACGGCGCCGATCAGGTCGCCGCCCGCGTTGGCGATGGCCACGCCCTTGGCCTTCGACGACTGCGCCTGCAGCACGAAGGACGAGAAGTCCGACGCGCTCAACGGATGGCGCGCGCTGCCGATCACCTTGCCTCCCGCCGCGGTGATGGCGCCCGAGGCCTCCTGCTCGATGGAGTGGCCGAGCGCGTAGTCCACGGTGATGAAGTACCAGCTGTCGGTGCCCGCCTTCGTCAGCGCCGCCACGGTGGGGCGCGACGTGGCATAGGCGTCCCACGTGTAGCTCACCGTGTAGGGCGAGCATTCCTCGTTGGTCAGGCGCATCGAGCCGGGCCCGGTGGCGAACAGCAGGCGCTTCTTCTCCCGCGCCACGTTCGAGACGGCCAGCGCCACCGCCGAGTTGATGGCGTCCACCACGATGTCGACGCGCTGCGTGTCGAACCACTCGCGCGCCTTGTTGGCCCCGATGTCGGCCTTGTTCTGGTGGTCGGCTGAGACCATCTCGATGGCGAAGGCCGGCTTGGCGTCGCGCTTGAAGTCGTCGATGGCCATCTGCGTGGCCACCACCGAGCCGCGTCCGCCGAGCTCGGAGAAGATGCTGTTCATGTCGGTGAGCACGCCCACCTTCACGACCTGGCCCGAGAGCCCCGGCGCCGCGACGGCCGCGGGCGCGCACAGCGACAGCGCGCACGCCAGTGCGCAGGTGGTCATGCGATGCGGCATGCTCATGCGGCCTCCTTCTGTTCCGACGACGCGCGCAGGCCGCGCGCCCAGTGTCCGGCCTCGGCCAGCGTGCGCTGCGCCTCCGGCAGGAACGGGAACAGCGTGAAGACGTGCACCGAGTCGGGCACGAGGTCCAGGCGCACGTCGACGCCCGCCGCGCGGGCCGCTTCGGCGAAGCGCGTCGTGTCGCTCTCGAGCACCTCGCCCTGGACGGCCGACAGGAACAAGGGCGGCAGGCCGCGCAGGTCGCCGAACAGGGGCGACACCAGGGGGTCGGTGGGCTCGTGGCCCTGGAAGTACGACGCCGCGAGCTGCGTGAGCGAGTCCCGATGCGCCGCCGGATCGTCCCCCGAGTTCTGCCGCACGGTGGGGCCCGACAGCGTGAGGTCGGTGAACGGGCAGACCGCGATCACGCCCGCCGGTTGCGGCAGCCCTGCGCGCGCCAGCCCCAGGGCCAGCGCGAGCGCCAGCCCACCGCCCGAAGACTCTCCACTCAGCACGATGCGCGACGCCGCCACGCCACGCGCGAGCAGGCCGCGGTAGGCCTGGAAGGCGTCGTCGATCGCGGCGGGGTAGGGGTGCTCGGGGGCGAGCCGGTAGTCGACCGTGTAGCAATCACCGCCCAGGGCCGCCGACAGCCGTCCGGCGTACTCGGCAGAGCTCGCGGCCGAGCCCATTACGTAGGCGCCCCCGTGGAAGTGCAGCACGACGGAGCCGGCAGGCTGCGGTGCCCCGCCGTCCACGCGCAAGGCCGGCACGCCGTTGAGTTCGACCGGCGTGACGCCGAGCGTGGCGGGTGCGGGAAAGTGCGTCGTGAGGAAGCGTTCGTAGGCCTCGCGCTGCCCCCGGTGCCCGCGCGCGATGTCTTCGGAGCCGATGGCGCTCTTCCATAGGTCGAAGGCGCGCTGGCTTTCGGGCCGCGCCATGCGCTTGCCTTCGCGTGCCGCGCTCAGGCCCACCACTTCGCCGGCCGGCTGTTGGGCCGCTTCCAGGATGTTGTGGCCCCACGCAAACGCCCACGAGGTTTCGGCGAGCGGATCGATGCGCGAGAGGCCGCGCCAACGGCCGTTGCGGTGACGCACCGATTCCTCGTCGGGCTCGTGCGACTGCTTCACGGCAAAGCGCGCGCCGGCCTGGATGCGCGTGGTGCGCGGCTGGCGGCGGCGTTCGTATTCGAGCAGCGCGGCCTCCACGCCGCCGGCGCCGTGGCGGTGCAGGCAGGTCGCGAGCACCCAGGCGTCCTCGATGGATTGGCAGGCGCCCTGCGCGAGGTACGGCACCATCGCGTGCGCCGCGTCGCCCAGCAGCGTGATGCGTCCCGTGGTCCAGTGCTCGATCGGGTCGCGGTAGTACATGCCCGTGATGAAGCTCGAGTCCACCTGCTCGAGCATGTGCTGCACCGTCGGCTCGCTGCCGCGGAAGGAGTCGAGCATTTCGCCGATGTCGCCGCTCTCGGTCCACGATTCGCGTCGCACCTCGCTGGCGGGCACGGCGGCCAGGATGCTGTACAGGTCCTTGCGGACCCAGTACGACACTACGCTGCGCCGCAGGCCGAACCAGTTGTTGCCGGCCACCGGCAGCGCCAGCCCTTCGAGCCGGGCGGCCGGAATCAGCGCGCGCCACATGAGGATGTTGGCGAACTGCTTTTCCTCGGGGCCGCGCAGTGCGGTGCGCACGGCCGAGTGGATGCCGTCGGCGCCGATGACCGCGTCGGCCTCGATGACCTCGCCGGTCTTGAGGACCACGCGGGCACCCTTGGCGTCTTGCGAGATCGACGCGCATTCGGCGCCCAGGCGCACGGTGTCGCGCGGCAATGCGTTGTAGAGCAGGGCGACGAGGTCGGCGCGGTGCACGTTGTACATGAGCGCGCCATAGCGCTGCGCCGCCTCCGCGCCCAGCGGCGCGAGGTAGAGCAGGCGGCCCGTGTGCAGGTCGCGGTAGTCGTAGCGCTCGGGCACCGTGGCGACCTGGGCCAGCGCGGGCTCGAGGCCGAGCTCGCGCAGCACCAGCGTGCCGTTGGCCGCGATCTGCACGCCGGCGCCGATCTCGGCCATCTGCGCGGCACGCTCCAGCACAATCGCGTCGATGCCGTGATGCCGCAGCGCCAGCGCTGTCGTCAGGCCGCCAATGCCGCCACCCACAATGAGAATCTTCATTTTGGACACCTGTTTTCCGTATAGTTAACCGAGTTCGGTTAGTTAAGTTAACTCGATAAACTTATGGCCCCATCGGTAAAAACCCTTCGTGCGGACGGCCTCGAGACGCGTGCGCGACTGAAGGAAGAAGCGCAGCGGCTGTTTGCGCTGCGCGGCATCGACGGCGTGTCGGTGCAGGACATCGTTTCGGCCGCCGAGCAGCGCAACAACGCATCGCTGCGCTACTACTTCGGCACCAAGCTGGAGCTGGCGCGTGAGCTGGTCGTGGACGGCGCGCGCGTCATCGACGAGATACGCCAGGCCATGCTCGACGCGCTCGAACGGGAGGGCCAGGTGACCCTGCCCAGCGTGCTGGACGCGCTCACGCTGCCGTTGCTCGAGCTGTCGGAGCGCACGGGCCAGGCCACCTACATCCGCCTGATCGCGAACCTGCAGCTCAACAACCGTGCGTTCCTGCGCGAGGCGCTGGAGGACAAGTGGAACGCCGGCTACAAGCGCTGCTTCGCGCACCTGGCGCGGCTGCTGCCCGACATGCCCGCACCGATCCTGGAACAACGCCTGACCCTGGCGGGCAACATCTACGGCAACGCCGTGTGGGCAGCCTGGGAGTCTTCGAAAGACAGCGACGATCCCAGCCGTTTCTGGGAACGCGGCTACACCATCTCCAACGTGATGGACACGCTGCAGGGCGTGCTCGAAACACCGCCTTCGGCGCGCACGCTGGCGCTGGTCGATGCCAAGCTGCCTGCGCGGAAGACGACGGCGCGCACCACGCTCGCGCGAAAGAAGGCCTGACCTGCGCGGCATTTGCGTCCGCTTCGGGGCGCTCTCTGGCGCCGCGCGCTTCCCGCTCTCTTCTCTATTTATTCTTCTTATTTAAGTTAGTAGTAGTAGATAAGGGTAAACCCGCCCTGTGGACAGGCCGCTTTTCCCCTTGCCTGACAACAACTTGTGACACCCGAGACACTGTGCGCTCCTGTGCTTCCGTGGTGCTATCAAAAAAGGAACAACTTGGGCGCGGGCGGTCCTTCTGTGGATAACAGGGGGCTTGTCCGGAAACTGTCCCCAGAGTTTTCCTGAGGAGGCCGGGCCCTGTCGCCCGGCCTCCGGTTCACAGCTGAATGTCCGCGACGATGCGTGACACCTGGCGTTCCACGAGGCTGTGTTCCGCGGCCAGCGCGCGGATGGATTTGCCCGTGCTGTAGTCCGTGCGGATCTGTTCGTTGCGGATGGCGTCGAGGGCCCGTTGGGCCTTGGGCAGCACGAAGCGAAGCCCCGTGCCGTCGACGGCGTACTCGGCGCTGAGCGCGCGCAGGTTGTCGAAGCCGATCAGCGCGGCGAACGGATGGTCGGGCGCGGGGTTTGCCGGGATGTAGATCCGCAGCCCACCGTAGCGCGCGACGAACGACATGGTGGCCGACAACCCGATCAGGCGGGCGAACTCCCGCAACCGGGGCGGCAGCAGGTCGCGCGCCGGCGCGGACCTGCGCGGCCACGGCGCGATCGTGTGCGTTGGAAACGGCAGGGTGCTGACGAACTCGGGAGGGCTCATGGGTGGGGCTCCATTTCAGATGTCGGTGGGGCCGATCTGCACCTTGGCGGGCGGGCGCTCCCGTATCGCCGAAGGTTCGACCAGGCCCGCGGCCTCGAGCTGCGGCCGGCAGGCGTCGCAGGCGATCTCGTGCAGGCTGGCGCCGGGCGCCATGCACCAGGCGCAGAAAGAGGGCTCGGTGATGTGCATGCTCATGCGGCGGCCACGTCCAGGTTGATCGGCGTGTACTCGCCGGTGAGGTCATTGCGCTCGTAGAAGCGGATGTAGGGCTTGGTGCTGGCGATGCGCATGCTGTCGCTGATCGCCCGCATCGCCTGCTGCCACTTCGCGTCGGCGATGTCGTGCCGGCGCAGGCCGAGCACGCGGGCGGTGCTGATCTTGCCCTGCTGGTCGACGTCGAACGCATCGTTCACCAGCACCTTGATGTTGGCGTTGCTGCCCTTGCTCCAGCCCTGGATGCACTCGTCGATGAGCGCCTTGGCCGCCTGCAGCCGCTCGTCGAAGACGATGGTGTCCTGCATCCGGCGTTCCACCTTGTGCTTGCCGTCGAAGCTCACGAGCGTGACGTTGCCCTTGCGCCCGCCCTGCTTCACGTCGTAGGCCGCCAGGCTGCGCTCGATGAATGCGTGCACCGCGTTCATCGCGGCCACCTTGAACCCGATCAGCGCCGCGCTCTGCTGGCGGGCCTGCGCGCAGAGTTCGCTGACGACGGCATGGCGGTCCTTGTCGATGGGCTTGATCTTCGACACCGGGATCAGGGCGTCGTTGGCGTCTTTCCAGTAACCCGGGTGGTGTGCGATGGCTTCTTGCATGAAATGTCCTCTCAGGAGTTGGCGTTGTTCTTGGGTGTGTCGTTGTCGGACAGGGCGAGCTGCCCGAGCAGAGCGAGCAGCGACACCCGGCGCAGCCGGCTTTCGATGCGCAGGCCGGACACGGCGCGGCTGCGCAGGTAGCGGCAGGTCTCGTCGAGCTCGGCTGCAGTGGCGGCCATGAAGTAGCCGGTGTCGGGTTTGCCGCAGATGTGCTCGCCCTGCAGTCGCAGCGCCGCGACGTGTTCGCGCGCGCGGCGTTCATGGGCGGGTGCCGGCGTCGAGCGGCCAGTGATGCGGGCGACAAGGTCGCGCACATGCAGGCCGTGCGCGCGGCCGACGCACGTCCGCAGTTCGGCCAGCACCTGGGCGGCGGTGAGGGTCGGATCGGCGCTGCTCATTGCGCCGACCCCCAGTAGCCGGATCGCGTGCCGAGCAGCAGGCTCGGCACGCGCGTGAAGTCGAGCGCGCCCGGCCGCACCACGGGGCTGTGCACGGGCATGTAGACGCTGGTGTCGAGCCGCGTCACGCGGCGCGCCGATGCCATGCGCTCGGCCACGGGCCCGGGGCCGCACCGCCAGCGCCGCCGGCCGCCGACCGTCACGGCGTGGACGTGGCCGCCGTCCGCCAGCCGCGCCAGTTGCCGGCGAAGCGCCGGGCAGCCCGGCTCGGGTCGGTAGCCCGCGAGGCGGTGCGCCAGCATGCGGTCGAGCTCTCCGGCCGACGCCGTGCCGTGTGCTTCGAGGTGCGCGGCAACAGCCCGTCCGAGCCGCTGCTCCCACGCGCGATCTGTGGTGTCGTTCATGCGGGGTGTCCTTCCCTTGCAGTGCGTGGCGGCGGCGTGGCGCCCACGTCGCGCTGGAGCACGTAGCGCTTCAGCCCGTCGACACGGCGCGCGCCGATGCGCACGTCTTTCGGACGCTGCCGCGACCACGACAACATCAGCGCGCCGGCCTGGCGCCGGGCCTCGGCCACGTCGTCGTCCGCATCGACCAGCAGGCTGGCTGCTTCGTCGGCGGTCAACGCGCGGCGGATGCGCAGCAGGCGCCACAGGCGGTCGGCGAAAGGGGCACCGTCGGCCGCCATCGGCTCGGCCGGCGTGTCGTCGGGCTGTGGTGGGGGTGCGGCCGCGTCGGCCTGCGCGTTCGCGATGCGCTGCTCGGCGAGTGCCAGCAAGGCCTTGGCGACGAACCATTCGGAAGAAGAGGTCGTGACCTGCATCACGCACCTCCTGCCAGTTGTTCGAAGCGCGTCGCGCCGTCGAACACAGTCTTTTTCTCAGTCTTGACGAAGCCTTTTCTCACAGTACATTTCTCCTCGCTCGTGGCACTGCTCAGTTCACTGGCACGCCCGGTGAAGGCTGCAACCTTCATCGGGCACTCTTGAAATCACGCGTTTCTTCTTCCTCCTCCGCACATGCCAGACCCTGGCGAGCCGGCCGGGAAACCCGGCCAGGTCTCGTGCGGTGAGCCCGCTGGTCACGCTCAGTCGGGTCCTTCGCCGGGAGGCGCCAGCGCATGCGGATTGCGCGTCATCGCAATGCCGCGGTGGCGCGGGCGCAGGTAACGGCTGGGCCAGATGGCTTCGGGTTCCAGCGCCAGCGCGCGGGCCACGATGCGTTCCGCGGCAACCCAGGGGCGGTACAGAACTTCGTTGATGTGCGCGTATTTGTGTTCTTTGGCCAACTTCGACAGGTTGGTGTCGACCATTTCAAGTGCCGCTTTAACCTGAGCCGGGTGCCAATCCATCGAAAAATCTCGTTTTGTGTTGATGATCTCGATTATGCACATGAAGCAGGTTTTGACAATCTAAATAAACACGCCAACAGATATTTCTTGTCGATGAAACATCTTTTGGGTTGAAAGAGTACCTTTGTGTGTTTAATATGTGCGCCTTCGCACAAAGCAGAGTGATCGTGACGTCGCCCACCCCTACCCCTCTAGACGACACCCAAGTGACCGCCCGCGTCAACGAACTGGCCCTTGCTCAGGGCGCGCGGCTGCGGGATCTGCGCAAGCGCAAGGGCCTCACCATCGACGACCTCGCGCAGCGCAGCGGTCTTCACTTCAATACGGTGGGGCGCATCGAACGGGGCGTCAGCGACGCCAGCCTGGCGCAGCTGTATGTGATGGCCCTGGCGCTGGGCGTCGATCCGGCGGAGCTGAATCCTTTCCAGTCCGCCCAGCCGGCCAGCCCGCTGTCGAGCGGACTCGACGACGAGACCTTCGTGCTGGTGGAACTGCTCGACGTTCGCGTGAGCGCCGGTGGGGGCTCGTACAACGGCTCGCAGGAAGACATGGGCCGCTTCGCGTTCAACCGGGCCTGGATGGCGCGCAAGGGCGTGAAGCCAGCCTATGCCCGCATCGTCCACGCGCGCGGCGATTCGATGGCCGACAAGATCAACAACGGCGACATCCTGCTGGTCGACACCGCCACCAAGTCGCTCGACCAGGACGGCGTGTACGTGATCCAGCTCGACGGCCACGACTACGTGAAGGTGCTGCAGCGCGACTTCTCGACCGGCGGCCTGCAGATCATCAGCTACAACCCCGCGTACAAGCCGCAGGTGCTCAGCGCCGAACAGGCCGCCGACCTGCACATCAGCGGCCGCGTTGTTTGGCACGGCGGCGAGATCTGACCCGCGCGCTCCCGCGTTCGGCGGGCAGGCCAGTGTAGGCAGCGCCCTGCGGTGAAAAGCAGGTCGGCGCATGTCGACCTCAGCCGATCGCGACCCACGCCCGACCATGAGGGCATGGGCAAAAACATCTTTCGAAGGTTCCGGCGGCGACCTGCGTCCGCCGAAAAAGGGGGCGCGTCCCCGCGTCAACTGCTGACCGTCCTTGCGCTCAGCGCGGCCGGGCTGGTGGGCATCGTCGCGCGGGAGGGCTACAGCGACAAGGCCTACCCCGACCCTGTGCACGGCACCGCGGTGCCGACCATCGGCTTCGGCACCACCGGTGGCGTTCGCATGGGCGACACCACCACGCCCGTGCCCGCGCTGCATCGCGCGTTGCACGATGTGCAGACTTATGAAAGCGCGCTCAAGCAGTGCGTGCAAGTGCCACTGCATCAGTACGAGTACGACGCCTATGTGAGCCTGGCCTACAACATCGGCGCGTTCAATTTCTGCACCGGCGGCCGCGCGGGCCGCACCTCGATGCTGGTGCAGCGGCTCAACCGCGGCGACTACGCCGGCGCATGCGACGCCATCCTCGGCTGGAAGTACGCAGGCACCACCGACTGCTCAGCGCCCGGCAACAAGACCTGCGGCGGGCTCTGGAAAGACCGCTTGCGTTTGCACGCGCAGTGCCAGGGGAATGCGCCATGACCTTCAGCGCAAGACTGGCCGTGGTCGGTGTGGCCGTGGGTGCGGGCGCACTGTTGCTCGCCGTCGGCGGATGGGCGGTGCACGACGCAGGCCGCACCAAGGAGCGTGTCCTCTGGCAGGACAAGGAAGCGCAGCGCGCCGCGCAACTCGCGAAAGACCTCGAAGCCGAGTACGCGCGCGGGCGTGCCGCATCGACCCGCTACCAGCTTGGCGTCAGCGCCCTGCAGGCCCGCTACTTCACCCTCGAAGGCCCGTCCCATGATCTACGCCGGCGCGTTTCTCTTGTCGTTCCTCCTGCTGTTCCTGATTGCCGCGCTGAGCGGCCTGGCGATCCTGCGCGACCTGTCGCGCCGCGAGCGGAACCGGATGCTGTCGCGCCTGGCGATGCACAGCGCGACCCTGTCGACCGCGGTCATCGCCTCAGCCTTGCTGCTGTCTGGCTGTGGAACAGCGCCCTTGCGGGCACGGACGTTCCCGCCGGTGCCTGCGGACTTGCTGACACCTCCGTCGAAGCCTGTGGTGCTGACGCCGGCCTCACCGTCGACGACGCCTGGAACAACCACCACCTCAACGCGAAATCCTGCGCCGCCGATCGCCTTCGGTATCGCGCGCTGATCGAGTTCATCACAGAAAGACCCGTCCCATGAGCGACTCCCACGTCCGCGCACAGGAACTGCTGTTGCTCGGCCAGATCCACGGCCTCGTGCAAGCCCTGAAGGAAGGGCAGGACCGGCAGAGCCGGCGCATGGACCACTTCGATGCGCGCTTCGATGCGCTCGACAGCCGGCTGCGTGCCGTCGAGCAGCGCGCAGCCGTGTTCGGCGCCGCCTCGGGCGGTGCGATGGCCATCGGCACCGCGTTGCTCATCGAGGGCATCAAACAGTGGTTTCGCGGCGGAGGTCCTGGTGCGAACTGAACACACGACCGCAGGCGAACACCGCCGATTTTTCGCTTCAGGGGCCGACAGATGTCGGCCTTTTGCATTTCGGGCCCGGCCGCGACAGTTGATTCACCAACCAACGCAGCCAACGATGCACACCACTTTCATTCACACGATCTTCATGCCGCGACGCGCGGCCGGAGCCGCCGCATGAGCGGCCTCGACACCCTGCGCGCGGCCATTGTCCAGACGCTGAACGGCGTGCCGCAGATCGGCCGTGTTCACGACCGCGAGCGTTTCGCGAGCGACGAGGCCGCGCTGCGCGCGCTCTACCTGCACACGCTGCCCGGCGGCGCGCAACAGCTGCGTGGCTGGTGGCTGCGCCGCGATGCCACCGAGGAGCGCAGCCTCAATGTCGGGCGCACCCTCAGCGTCGACACCTGGACCCTGCACGGCCGCATGGCCGTCGACGACACCGCCGCTTCGGAGCTCGCCTTCGACGCCTTGATCGAGGCCGTGCGCGACGCCGTGCGCGCCGACCCGACCTTCGGTGGCGCATGCGCCACCAGTCCAATCAAGGACGAGAAAGCCACCGACGGCATGCAGGTCGGCGGCACCGGCGCGGTCAGTTTTTGCGGCGTGCAGTGCCACGGCGCCTCCCTGCAGTTGCGGACCTGGCGCTACCTCTGAGCCAGGCCCTCTGTTCATCAGTCCCATCCTTCCATCAACCAACCAACCAACCAACCAACGGAGAACGCCGACATGGCAAAACTCATGCGCAAGATGGCCATCCTGGCCAAGGCTGAAACGGTACGCGGTACCGACGCTCTTCCCACCGGTGCGGCCAACGCCATCCTGGTCAGCGAAGTCACCCTGACCCCCATCGAAGGCGATGTGGTACAGCGCGACAACGTGCGACCCTACTTCGGCTCGCGCGGCTCCGTGCTGGTGACCCAGTACAGCAAGATCGCCTTCTCGGTCGAGATCGCGGGCGTCGCCGCCGCCGGTGATGTGCCGGCCTACGCTGCGCTCATGCGCGGCTGCGCCATCGCCGTCACCACGGCCGCCGGCGTCAGCACCACCTTCGCACCGGCAACCGACAGCCTCGAGTCGCTCACCATCTACGGAAACGTCGACGGCACCGTCTACAAGATGACCGACGCGCACGGCAACGTGAAGGCCACCATCGACGCCAAGGGCATCCCGAAGTGGCAGTTCGAGTTCACCGGCCTGTTCGTGCCCGCCGCCGATGCGCCGCTGCCCACGGCCGACTACACCAAGTTCATGGACCCGCTGGGCGTGAACAAGGCCAACACCACCTTCACGCTCGACGGCCTCGGTGTGGCGGCCAGTGCCTTCAGCTTCGATGCCGGCAACACCGTCGTGAAGCGCGACCTCATGACCATCGACTCGGTCGAGATCACCGCCCGCGTTTCCACTGGCTCGGTCACCTTCGAGAACACCGCGGTGGCGACCAAGGACTGGATCGGCATGGCGCGTTCGAGCAAGCGCGTGCCCCTGGCCCTCAAGCACGGTCAGGGCGCGACCAACGTGGTCGAGTTCCTCTCGCCGCGCGCGCAGATCGGCAAGCCCACCTACAGCGACGTCGACGGCGTGCAGATGGTCACCGTGCCGCTCGAGTTCGTGCCCAGTGGCTCGGGCAACGACGAGTGGTCGATCGTCGTGCGCTGAGCACGGCCTTCTGCGTCATTCGCTCAACCACCCAGTCATTCATTCAAGACACAGGAAAGAGAACCCGATGCCTCAGAAGCTCAAGATCGCCGTGAAGCCCACCTTCATCGCACCCGTGGTGATGCGTGTGCCCGGTGACGGCCAGGTCGAGGAGGTGCGTTTCGACGCCGTCTTCAAGCGCCTGTCCAAGACCGACAACGAAACGCTGCAGGCGCGGCTAGACGCGCGCAGCCTCACCGACCGCGAACTGCTCGACATGGTGCTGGCCGACTGGAAGGGCCTGGAGGGCGAAGACAACGCGCCCTTCATCTGCACGCCCGACAACCGCGCCGCGGCGGCCGAGGACTGGCCGACCTTCGAGGCGGCCATTGCCTACAGCTACTTCGAGCACGCGTACCCGGCCGCAGCAAAAAACTGAGGGGCGCCGCGCGCTTCGTGCTCGGAGTCGCGCATCGCGTCCATGACGAGCTGGACGACGATCTCCGAAGCCAGTGCGCGTCGCTCGGTCTCGACCCGAGAAAGCTCGTCTCCTCGATGGCGAACGGGGACGGCCCGCCGCCTTTCGAGCTGTGGCCGGAACACCAGGAAGCCTTCGAGGTGTTCCACGCCTGCCGCACGCAATGGCGCGTGGTCGCCGGTGCGGCAGGCGCGTGGTTCCAGGGGCTCGACTTCGGTGCGGTCGACGTGGCGATGCGGCGCCTGGGCATTCCGCGTGCGCGTCAGCGTGAAGTGTTTCTGCAGTTGCAGGTGATGGAAGACGAAGGCATTGCGGTGCTGAACGTCTAGCAACAGCGCGGGCCGACGGCCATCGAAGGAGCAAGGGGCCGGCAGATGTCGGCCTTATTTTTTCTTTCTCTCAAACGGACCATACAGACATGGCTGCTGAACAAAAAACTGGAATCCTTGCAAACACTTTGACAAAAGAAGTGCCTGCGGCCACGCAAGCGCTGAAGGAGTTCACTAGCGCCGCCGGTGCCGCGAATGTGGCAATGGCGACACTTCGGCGCGAACCACGTGTCGAGCTCGCCGTGAAGGCCGCGCGCTACGTGGGCGAAGCCGCCGTTGACGGTGCGAGAGAAGGCGCTTCGTATTCGCGAGCGAAGACGTCGAGCGGGAACTATGCCGCCGTGACGAACGACCAGCTGCGAAGAATGGAAGTCGAGATCGCAGGCAGTACCGGCGGATCGCGCGCAAAAGCGGCGGAGGCCTTGAGCAGCCTGGTGGCTTCGGGCCAGGTACAAGGCCACGTCTTGCAGCAGGCGGCCACCGCGGTCGTTCAGATGAACCGGGTGTCGGGCGTCTCGATCAAGGACGCCGTGGAGAATTTTGCCAAGCTGGCGGACGAGCCCCTGAAAGCTTCCGAGGAGCTCAACAAGAAACGCAACTACTTCACCCCGGACGTCAGAAAGCGAGTGAGTGACTTCGAGGGTAAAGGCCAGAAGGAAGCCGCTGCCGCCGTCGCTCAGAACGCCTTCGGTGTCGCGATAGACCAGCGAGCGCGGCAGGAGATCGAGAACATGACGTTCTTCGATCGCGGGTTTCTGCATCTTCGCGAACTTCGCGATCGGCCGAAGGACATCGTGCGCAACGTCGGACGCGGCACCACGTTGCAGGAGGACTATGAAAGAGCCTCGACGAAGCGCGACAACCGGCTTCGCCGCGATGGCGGCGAAGGCACCCCAATGGCCGAAACGGAAGGAGGAGCCGCAGTCGGATTTTTGCGGCGACCTGCATCGCCGATATGGAACCGAGACAGTGAAAACCTGAGAGAGCAGCGGGTGCTAGACGCCCGGCTGGCGGCATTGCAAGGAGAGCGTGCAAGCAGCAGCAAGGCTGCAGCTGACGCAACGCTGGAGGCGAAAGATGCGCTCGCTCAGGACAAGGAGACAAGTGATGTCGCTCGAAAGGTCGTGGCTCTCCTAGGCAGCAAGGCGCCGGCTCCGTCGGTCTCAACAGCGGGAGCATCGGCCCGCAAGGCGCCTGCGGCCCGTAGTGCAAGCGCCGGCATCCTGCATGCTGAGGGTGAGGGATTGCGCCCGTGCATCGAAGTTGTGTGCGGCTGCAAGGCAGGCGCAACGGACCAAGCAAAGCAAGGCGCGCAAAAGGCCGCGACAAGCGAAACCGCGAAGCGCGCGTCCATCGACCCGGAACAAGCGCGGCAAGCGGCTCTGGTCGAAAGCATGCGCAAGGCCACCTCCGGCGTTCTCGATCAGACGACCGCACTGGACGCGCAGAACACCGCGCACGGAAAAACCAAGTCGGCGCTGAAGGAACTGAACATCGCTCAACTGGAGCGCCAGTACCAGGACCTGGACAACACCGAGCAAGTCATTCCTGGCTACCTGGAGGTACTGGGTGCGCGCATCGAAGCCGAGAAAGAACTGCTGAAGGTCACCCGAAACAGTGAAGGTATCGAGGCAGCCGACAAGGAAAAGACCAAGCGGGATGCGAAGGCCACCAAGATGTCCGACGACATCGGCGGTGCGTTCCGGGAAGGTTTCACGGGCTTTCTTCAGGGCGACGACAAGGCCTTCGACAAGATGGGCGAGTCGCTCAAGAAGAAGATCGTTTCGTCGATCGCCGACGCGCTCTACGACACATCGCTGAAGCCAGCCGTCGAGGCATTTTCCGGATGGTTCTCGGGCCTGTTCAAGGGAGGGTCTTCGGGTGGTGGCGCGTCTGCAGGCGGAAGCTCCGGCGATAACTGGTTGGGCAGCCTCGTGAACGGCGTGATGAAGTTCTTCGTCACGAGCGCCAACGGCAACGTCTTCTCCTCCCCCGGCCTGCACACCTACGCCAACAGCGTGGTCGGCAAGCCCACCTTCTTTCCCTTCGCCAACGGCATCGGCCTCATGGGCGAGGCCGGGCCCGAAGCCATCATGCCGCTGCGTCGCGGCTCCGACGGACGGCTGGGCGTCAGTGCCCAAGGTTCGGGTTCAGGTGGTGCCCTGCACTACGCACCCTCCACCGTCTTCCACATCGATTCGAGGTCCGATCGCGGCGCCGTGATGGCCGATCTGGACCGTGCGCTTCAAGCAAACAACCAAGGCCAAATGGAACAACTCAAGCGTATGCGGGTGGTGCCCCAATGAGCATCATCACCTTGCCCCTCACCTTGCCTGTCAAGCGACAGGACTTCGGCATCCAGACCTTCGACCTGAGCTTCAGCAGTGGCGACACCGGCTCGTCGCAGGTCGCCGTGCTGGCACCGCCGCGCCGCACCTGTGCGCTCGTGAGCGAAGAGCGCATCCCACTGATGAACGAGGCCGCGATGTGGCGCAGCCTGGTGCATGCGCTGCGCGGCCAGGTCAACGTGCTCGCGGTCAGCGACATGTTGCAGCCGGCCCCGCGCGGTAGCGCGCGGGGCACATGGACGGCGCTGGCCGCTGCTGCGGGCGCGTCGTCGCTGTCGATCCAGATGGGTGCGGCCCAGACCGGCAAGACCCTGCTGCAGGGCGACTGGATCGGCGTCAACCAGGGGTCGATCCATCGGCAGTTGTTGCACGTGCAGTCCGATGCCGTGGCGAACGCGTCGGGGCTGATCGTGGTGTCCGTCGAGCCGGTGTTGCGCGTGGCTGTGGCCGCCGGAAGTGCCGTGGTCTGGGACCGCCCGACCTGCCTCATGCGCAAGGTCGATGCCAAGAACAACTGGTCGTCGGAGTCGCGCACGCAGGGCGGCTTCAGCCTCGATCTCATGGAGTCCTGGGAATGACAGTCACCACCAACAGCGGCTTTCAGGCCACTGCCAGCGCCGGCGCCTATGGCGAACTTGCACTGGTCGAACTGCAACTGCGCTCGGGCACGGCGCGCTTCACGAACTGGCCGCTCAGCGTCCAGGTCATGGGCGAGACCTGGCAGGGCGTGGGCAACCTCGGCTCCATCGGTGAGTTGCACGAGAGCGAAGACGGCGCGGCCGAGAAGCTCACGCTGACGCTCTCGCCGGTGGACATCGGCACGCGTGCGCTGGCGCTCGGCGATCCCTCCGACTACCAGGACCGCCGTGTGCGCGTGTGGATCGCGATGCTCGATGCCAACACGCTACAGATCACCGGCGCTCCCGTGCTGCGCTTCGTCGGCGTGATGGACCAGATGAAGATCGATCGCGATGGCAACAACGCCTCGATCAGCATGGACTGTCGCACCGCGAGCTACGACGTGCGCAGCAATCCCGCGGCGCTGCGCATGAACAACGCGCAGCACCTGGCGCGGCATCCGGGCGAGCTCGGCTTCTCCTACCTAACGGGTCTGATCGGCAATCCGTCGATCTGGGTCAGCAAGTGGCTGCAGGCCAATCTGCAGTACCGGCAAAGCCTGGGGGTGCACAGCAAATGAGCATCGACCTGGACGCCTTCATCGACGCGCGACGCCACACGGGCTTCGCCTATTTCAGACACGACTGCGCAAGCATTGCCGCGGACTGGGTGCTCGAGCAGCGCGGCGCGGACCCGCTCGAGGCGCTGCGTGCGCCGGGCGGTGCATTGGCGCCCCAGAGGCTGCTGACGGCGCTGCGGCATGTGCGTGCCTCGGGCGGCTTCGAGGCTGCGGCCTCCGCCCTCCTGGGGACTCCACAGCCGGGCCGCATGGCGCAACGCGGCGACGTCGTGCTGGCTCGCAGCGGCCGGCGCATCGGCCGCGTTTCTGGCTACAGCTTCGGTATCTGCACGGGCTCGCACATCGTGGCTCCCGGCACCGACCGATTGATTTTTCTTCCAATGACCGAGGGGGTGGCCGCATGGCGCATTTGATTCGACGGTTCTCCGTCCTGTTTGGTCTTCTTTGCTTTGCGGCGGTAGCGCATGCGGAGCCGACGTCCATCATCGGCGGGATCATTTCCGCCATCACGAGCTATGGAGCGGCAGTCGCTGCAGTCGTTTCGATCGTGAGTTCGGCCTACGCCTCATCGCAAGCCAAGAAGAAGGCGCGCCAGGCCGCGGCCCGCAAGTTCGCCGAAGACGTTGCCAACCTGCGCGACCGCACCGCCACGCTGGTCAGTTCGGAAGCCCCCTGGTCGACGGTCTACGGCGCACCTGCACGCGTGGGGGGCGCCATCGTTGCGGTGCTCGACAGCGGTGCGATGGCCCATTTCAAGCACATCGTGATCGTCTTCGCGGCGCACGAGTGCGAGGCCATCGACGAGATCTTCATCGACGGTACGTCGGTGGGACGACCCAATGCGGCCGGCTGGACCGACGGCTCCGAGTTCCAGATGCCGCCGCTGTTCAGCGGGTGGCCTTCGGAAGGCCCGTCGGTGAACGTGCAGTTTCACACCTCGCCCGGTGGCGTGGACACGGCCGATGGCTTCCTTCGCGCCAGTCTCCACGAGACCTTCCCCGACGTCGACTTCTGGACCGAACAGCACAAGCTCAGCGGCTGCACCTATGCAGTCGTCACGCTCAATCTGCTGTTCGACCGTTTCCAGGGCGGCATTCCCGAGATCACGGCCAGGATTCGCGGCAAGAAGGTGAACGATCCGCGCACCGGCCAGACCGTCTATTCGCGCAACCCGGCGCTGTGCCTGGCCGACTTCCTGCGCTCGGAGTCGGGGTACCTCGCGGCGCCTGACCAGATCGACGAGAACGCACTCATCGCTGCCGCCAACGCCTGCGACCAGCAGGCCTACACCGCCACCCAAGCAAGCGACGCCCTGAACTACGGCAACTCGCGCGCGCTGTACGTCTGCGACGGCATGTTCCGCTCCGACCAGGACCGCGAATCGACCCGCCAGCAGATCGAAGATGCAATGGCCGGCTTCAGCCTGGAGTCGGGCGGCGTCTGGCGCGTCCAGGCCGGTGCATGGAGCACGCCGGTGCTCAACCTCGACGACGACGACATGCTGGCGCCCACGGCGGTGGCCCAGACCGCCCATCCTGGTACGAGCCGATTCAACGGCATGCGCGGCACGTATGTCAACGCGGCGCGCAATGGCGTCAGCGAAGACTTCTCGCCCTACCAGAACGCGAACTTCCGCGCGCTCGATGCGAAGGACAAGCTCACCGACATGGCGCTGGCCTTCACGGCCTCGCACATGCGTTGTCACCAGATCGCCCGTGTGGTGGTCGAGCAGAGCCGAGGCGGCTTCGTGCTGCGCATCCATCCGAAGATGCTGGCCTGGCATCTGCAACCCGGCGATCGCATCGTGCTTTCGAGCGCGCTGTATGGCTTCACCAACAAGACCTTCCGCGTCACGGACTGGACCTACGCACGCAACGCACCGCTGTCGCTGCTCGTGATCGAGGATGTGCCGGCGTACTACGACCTGGCCGACGAGGTGCTCGCCGACGCGGCGCCGAACACCAACCTGCCGAGCCCCTTCCTTCAACCGCAGGCACCGTTCGACTTCAAGGTGGAAAGCGGCCTGTCGCAAATGTCGGTGCAGGACGGCGGCATGGTGGCGCGTGCCCGCGTCTCATGGGCGAAATCGAACGAGCTCAACATCCTGAAGAGCGGCGCTGTCGAGGTGCAATGGCGCTCGCTGGCACCGGTGAGCGACTGGCACTCGTCGCAACTGCCGGGCGATGCCACCGAGACCTTCCTGCTGGGCTTGTCGGTGCGCAGCCTCTATCAGGTGCGAGCGCGTTTCCGAACACCCTACGCATCAAGCCCGTGGGCCACGGCCGAGCACACGCTGGTCGGCAAGGGCGGTGTGCCTGGCGACGTGGCGGGGCTCGCGCTCGACGTGACCGACGCAGGCATCGTCGCCACCTGGGGGCAGCCGATCGGAATCGACCTGCTCGACTGGAGTACGACCCGCGTGCGCATCGGCGCCAGCTGGGAGCTGGCCGACGAGGTGTTCTCCGCCAAGGGCGTGGCGGCCAACCTCGGGTGGCTGCGCGCCGGCACCCAGCGCGTCTGGGCCTCGCACGGCAGCACGTCCAACCAATGGTCGGTGCCGGTCTCCGCGTCCATCGACATTGCGCCGCCTGCGCAGCCACTCGTGAACGGCATCGTCTGGCGCAACGAGGTCGACCTGTCGTGGCAGGACTGCAAGACCATGCAGCCGATCGCGTACTACGAGCTGCGCCGGGGCGCTACGCTCGAGACCTCTGAAGAGATCGGACGTACGGCAGAGCGGACCTTCGTTCGCACCGAAGCCACGGGCAGCTGGCGCTACTGGGTGCGCGCCGTGGACGCCGGTGGCAACGGCAGCGCGGCCGCGTACGTGCAGCTCACGGTGCTGCCCGGCATCGACGAGGCGCTGGAAGAGCTCGAGCAAGGCCTGAACGAAGCCGTCGACGAGCTCAAGGCCGTCGACCAGGCACAAGGCCAGGCGCTGACCAAGGAAGCGCAAGACCGTGCGCAGGCCCTGAGCGCCGAGGCGGCCGCGCGAGCGGCAGCCATCGCGGCAGAAACGGCCGCGCGCTCGGCGGCGTTGGTGTCCGAGGCCCAGCAGCGGGCGCAGCAGGTCACGCAGGTGACGAACGCGCTCACGGCAGAAGCCACCACCCGCGCCGCGGCCGACCAGGCCGAAATCACTGCACGTGTGGCGGCCGTCTCGCAGGAGGTGGCCGACCGGAAGGCGGCAGTGACGGCCGAGGCCACGACGCGTGCCACCGCGATCACGGCCGAGCAGAGCGCGCGCGCCGCGGCGCTGCTCGCCGAAACCAATGCCCGCAAGGCCGCGATCACGGACGAGGCCACGGCACGGCAGACCGCCGACGAGTCGTTGTCATCACGCGTCACGACCCTGAACGCATCGTTGAGCATCGCGCAGGCTGCACTGCAGACCGAGGCCACGACGCGCGCCAGTGCCGATGCGGCCGAAGCGTCTGCACGGCAGCAGCTGGCCACGCAACTGCAGGCCGCCGATGCGACTCTGACCGCGGCCATCGGCAACGAAGCCTCGGCGCGCAGCGCGGCGGATGCGGCCGAGGCCCGCAGCCGCGAGTCGTTGACGGTCGCGCTGGTCGGCGCAACGGACCTCGCCGCCACCTTGGCCTACGTGGACGGCGCCTCGCTGGAGATCGGGTTTGCCGAGCAGAGCTACGGCGTCTGGCAGGCACCGGCGCTGGGGCAGGTGGGCAGCGGCCTGATCGCCGAAGAGCGCCAGGCCCGCGTGGCGGCCGATGCTGCAGAGGTAACGGCACGGGAGACGCTGCAGGCACAGCTCACCGGCGGCTACGGCGGATCGGACCTGTCGCAGGTGGTCAGCGGCCTGATCTACCAAGAGCGCAGTGCACGCGCCACGAGCGACGAGGCATTGGCGCAGCAGATCACGCTGATCTCGGCAGGCGTGGGTGAGCAGTTCGACTACGCGAAGATCTGGTACTTCGATTCCGGTCTGGAAGCCTGGACGGGCAATGGCACGCCTTCTGTCGCGGCCGGGTGGATCCGCCCCGCCAACCATGCGACCGACCCCTTCGTCGTGTCGCCTGTGGGGATTGCCGCAAACGGCTCGACCTACGGCCAGATCCGCATGCGCGTGCGCAAGATCGGTGTGCCTGCATGGGACGGCGCGCTGTCCTGGCGTGCGGCGAGCGACAGCGGCTTCGACGCGTCGCGGCGTGTGACGATGACAGAGCCGACCTACGACGGCGCAGGCATCGGCATGGTCACGGTCAGCCCCGGGTGGGATGTGGCCATCGACCAGCTCCGCATCGAGCTGTCGGCGACGCAGACGGCCACCGCGTACTTCGAGATCGACTGGGTCGCCATCGGACGCCCGTCGCCAGGCGCCTCGAACGCCGCGCTGCAGGCGGAAGTGGCCGCGCGTGCGAGCGCGGACGCTGCGCAGGTCACGGCGCGCGAGAACCTCGCCGCGCAGCTGCGCGGCGCCTACAGCGGCAACGACATCGGCGCGCTGAGCTCGGGCCTTCTCGCATCGGAGCGTGATGCACGGGTGAGCGCGGACAGCGCCGAGGTCACGGCGCGGCAGCAGCTCGCGGCCACTGTGGCCGGCAACAAGACGAACGCGGATGCTGCGCTCGTGGCCGAGCAGACGGCGCGTGCCAACGCCGATGCCGCCGAGGTCACGGCCCGCCAGGCACTGGCCGCGACCGTTGCCGGAAACCTGTCCACCGTCAATGCTGCGATCAACGCCGAACAGAGCGCGCGTGCCACCGCAGACACGGCGGAAGTCACCGCGCGCGAATCGCTGGCCACGCAGGTGCGCGGTGCCTACATCGGCACGGACGTCGGTGCTGTCAGCTCGGGCCTGGTCTACAGCGAGCGCCAGGCACGCATCGCCGCCGACAACGCGGAGATCACGGCTCGCACGGCGCTGGCGGCAACGGTCGCGAGCAACAAGACCAGCGCCGACGCTGCGCTGGTGACCGAGCAGAGCGTGCGCGCCACCGCTGACACGGCCAATGCCAATGCGATCACCGCGTTGCAGGCGACAGTCACGGGCAACGCCACGGCCGGGTCCGCCGCGCTGCAGAACGAGGCTGTGGCGCGTGCGCAAGCGGACAGTGCAGAGGCGATCCAGCGGCAGGGCCTTTCCGTGGCGCTCACGGGCGTTCCCGACACCTCGGGCAGCCTGGACACGGTGATCGGTGCGTCGCTGGTCAACGACTTCGTGGGCAATGCCTTCGAAGTCTGGGAGAAGCCGACGGGACCGACACTCGCCAGTGGGCTGATCTACGAGGAGCGCCAGGCGCGCATCACGGCGGATGCGGCCGAAGTGTCTGCTCGTCAGGCGCTGGAGGCGGTGGTCAATACCAACAAGGCAGATGCCGCCGCGGCCGTGACGGCGGAGCAGAGTGCCCGCGTCACGGCGGACACGGCGAATGCCAACGCGATCACTGCGCTGTCGGCCACCGTCAACCACACCACGAACGGCCTGCCGAGCAAGGCCAGCAACACGGCCCTGACCGCGTTGACGACGCGCGTCACGAATGCAGAGGGCCTGATCACGTCGCAGGGCGATGCGATCACCAGCATCAACAGTGGATTGGAACTGGGGCGCGCCGATTCGCAGGCGAGTTTGACGGCGGACGAGAGCCTGGCGAATGCGACGGCATGGCGCAGTCACTACGGCACCAACCTGGCGACGTACTTCGTCACGACGACGACCGGCAAGGTTGCCACGACGGTGTGCCGTTCGCCTTTGGGGGGGGCGAACTTCTGGAACTACTCGAAGAGCAAGGTGGTGATCGACCAAGCGCGAACCTACCGCCTCACGGCATGGGTTCGACGCGCGGATGCCAACGGCACGCACTACTGGACGTGGTGGCGCAACACGTTGGGCAACTATGGCAACAGCGGCATCGCGATCGGCAGCCTGCCCAACAACGTCTGGACCCAGATCTCGCTGGACCTGCTCGGCAGCGCCTTTGGCGATACGTCGGTCAGTCCCGGCTTTGCCCTGAACCACACAGGTGGCACGACGGGCTACTCGGAGATCCAGGGGTTCCGCTTCGAGGATGTCACGGACAGCCTGCGGATCACCAAGGCGGAGACCACGAAGGCGGACGCCACTGCGGTCAATGCGCTCACGACGCGTGTGACGAGCGCTGAAGGCGCGATCACGAGCCAGGCGACGGCGCTGAGCAATGTGACGGCCAAGGTCAATGGGAACACTGCGTCGATCACCGCGACGTCGAGTGCGCTCGCGACGCTCGACGGCAAGGTCAAGTCGACGTGGAAGCTCAACGTCACGGCCGGAAACAGGGTCTCCGGGATCTTGCTCGACGCCGACAACACTGAGAGCAAGATGGTCGTGCTCGTCGACAAGTTCGCGATCGCCCAGACCGCGACGGGCGGAGAGACCAAGTACCCGTTCATCGTCGGTCGCGTGGACGGTGCCAGCACCATCGGCATGGACGGCAACTTGTTTGTCGATGGGTCCATCAAAGCCCGCTCGCTGGATGTGGAGCAGTTGACTGCGACGATCTCGAAGCTGAACTACATCAGTGCGGGTCAGATCACGATCAACGGAAACATGGCGGGAACGGACTGGGGCTACATCCGCTCCACCGACAAGTGGTACGGCGATGGCAGATGGGGATGGATACTCGCCAAGGCACCGGATGGCGCCTCTTTTGTCGACTTCACCCAGGGGCCTTGCGGCCTGCAGATGCTGGGGACCCCCAACGGAGGGGATAGCTTCCGCTTGTGGGGGCCGGGCTTCAACCTGGATCGAGGAGGGCTGACGATCGGTCAGGCCAACGTGATCGACACGCTCAACATTCGGGGCGAAGCGGTCACCGTTCCCAGATACGCAGTCTCGCCGGGGAATGTCTGCCATTTGCTCTACCGGAACAGCACAGGGCAGACGTTGGATGTCTTCGCAATGGGTACCGTCTTCTTGATGATGACGGGCTTCGTCTCGATCAAAGTGAACGGAAACCAAGTCTGGTTTGGTGCGGGCATTGCAGGTTCCACCGTGACTGGCGGGGCAAGTTTTCAATGTTGGCCAGGTGACTCTGTGATCGAAATATCTTCTACCGCGCCCTCCGGTCTCTCCGGCTCTTTCATCTATGCAATCGCCACACGTCGTTGAACATGATCGATTTCACTGTTTATAAAACCGCGACCGGAGAGGTCGTTCGTTCAGGCTACGCCGGCTCCGAGGACGAGTGCCTCAGTCAGGCCTTCGAAGGGGAGTCTGTCTATGTGGGCAAAGCCCGATTCGACCAATACCTCGCGGATGGGAAGCCTGTCGACATGCCGTCGAAGCCAGACGAACACCACGTGTTCGATTGGACGCACCGCGCCTGGCTCGATCCCCGAACGATGGAGGACCGTCGTCGCGCGCTGCGCGAGCGCGTCACCGAGCGTCGGTGGGAAATCGAAACCGGCGGTATCACGTTGCAGAGCGGTGTGCGTGTTCTCACAGGCAAGCCCGACCAAGACCGCATCACCGCGGTGATCGTCAACGCCGACATCGCAGGCATCGACGCCGTCGACTTCAAAGCCGACAGCGGATGGGCCCGCTTGACCCTCGACGAACTTCGCGGCGTGGCCAAAGCGATCGGCCTGCACGTCCAGGCGTGCTTCAGTGCCGAGCGCACGCACCACGCCGCCATCGACCAACTCCGGACAGAGGCCGAGACCGAGGCCTATGACATCTCCGCGGGCTGGCCCCTCACCAACAACAGCATCGAAACGCAATGACCACTACGCTCACTGAAAAAACATTCGCCGAACTTTTCACTTACTCTGGTGCAGAGCAGGGTTCGTTTGTCAACGCGCAGGGCTGGATTCAAAAGAAGCCACATGGAGAGGCCCCGCGCTTTGACTACGATCCTGTCACCAAGGTCGCCAAGGGGCTGCTGATCGAGAACTCGCGGACGAATCTTTTTTCGTTTTCGTCGCGATTCGATAAATCTTCAGTTTGGATCAGGGGCGGCGCTACGCCTGTGCCGGAAGCTGCTGTTGCGCCCAATGGGCGCTGGGACGCATGCAAGTTGATCTTGAACAGTGGGATCAGCGCTGGCGGCGGCCATATTGCCCAGACCTTTGCAAAGGCAACGACGGCAACCACCTATGCGTATTCGTTCTATGCGAAGGCTGCGGGCGCGCTCAATGGTTGGATCTATGCCCGAGGTGCCGCGGGGGCAGACAGCATCAGCATTCCTTTCAATCTGACGACGATGGTCGCGTCAGGCGTCGCCACCGGCGGCTTCGTCGAAGTGTCCAAGCGCGTTGTTGATGTTGGCAATGGGTGGCGCAGGGTCGAGATCGTCTTCACGGCGGATGCATCCGCAACGTTGGTGGCGGCCATTTATCCTGGCACTGCGTCAGGGAGCGTGGGCAATGGCGTCGATGGTCTCTACATTTGGGGGGCGCAGCTTGAGGAAGGGAAGTTCCCCAGCTCCTATATCTACAACGTCGAGACAGTCGCCGGGCGTGCGTCTATCGGCAGCTATTGCGATGCCAACGGTGTCCTGCGCAATGTGGCGGTGGGCGTTGCACGCAACAGCTTCGAGCCGTCGAATTTGGCGTTGCCCCCCATGTTGATGGTTGAGGAGCAGCGCACCAACATCCTACTGAAGAGCAACGACATGCACCTGACGCCGTGGACGGGCGGCGGGCTCACACGCATTCCTGGCAGGCTGGCGCCAGACGGAACCTACCGAGCCGTAGAGTTTTCGGGAGCCTCCGTGGGCCCCAACACGCAGTCTGTTGCGGCAACGGCTACGGTGATGACTTACTCGATCTATCTCAAGAACATTTCGAGAACCGGAACGCTCGAACTCTTGCTGAGGAACCACACCACTAGCGTCAACGGGGTCTACGGAAATGTGACCCTTCACGGTTCCACTCCTTCCATCGCGGGCGCGGGCTGGGAAATGCGTGATGTAGGCGGCGGCTGGTATCGCTGCTCCTATACGTCGAACATACACATCACCGTCGGCGACACGGTCATCGTCTACGCTGTCGTCGCGGGTGCGCGTGCAGACGCGGGAGCCTGCCTTGCCTGGGGCGCCCAACTGGAAGCTGGTGCCTTTGCGACCAGCTACATCCCGAGCACCGAGACTTTCACCAGTCGCGCATCCATCGGCACCTACTTTGACTCCATGGGCGTGATGAAGACCGCTGCTGCAGGTGTTGCACGGATGACGTACAACCCCGCCGACCTGACCATCGCGCCGTGGCTCATGCAGGAGATGTCCAGTGTAAATCTGTTGACCGAGAGCGAATTTCGCAACGGGCTTGCAGATGCGTCCATCAGACTCGGATGTGCTGCGGCATCCTGGAACGAACTGGGGTTCACAACAGGCATCGCGTTCTCTGCACCGCCGCCCGCCGGCACGTTCGCGTTCTATGCCGCCAAGACGCCTGTTCTTGCGCCGTCGACCACCTACGTGATTTCCTGTTTCGTGAAGATGGACGATGGCGGAGCACTTAGCATGCCCACGTCTGGCGGCGCGGCGGACTTCGCGCTTGTCATCGCGAACGCGCCAATTTCTCCCGCTGCCTGCACCATGACGCATGTCGGTGGCGGCGTATACCGCGTCACTGGCACGCGGACCACCGATGCATCCGTTCCCAGCGCGGCGTCGGGCATCTGGAAGTACGGCACCAACAGCGCTCGGACTTTCAGGTTCACGGGTTTGCAGTTGGAGCAGGCATCATCAGCTTCGAGCTACATCCCGACCACGACGGCGGCGGTGACGCGTCTTGCTGACATCGCTTCATCGACGGCCACCACACGCCAGGCCGACACAGCCACTTCAGTGGCCACGACACGTGCATTCGACAACGTTCGCATCGATACCACGAAGGGCTGGTTCAACGCTGCCGAAGGCACTGTGTTCATGGAGCTGGAAGCGCCCCGGACGAGCGATACCGGGACCAAGACGGTCCTGGAGTTCGGAGGGTGGGCGGGCGCATGGGCGTTTCGTACTCCGCTGGGAACGTCACCAACGCCGTGGCCTACGGGTACACGGTGATCGATGGCACGACCCTGGCCACGCCGCCGAAGGTGCTGCCAGGACCGGTCGCAAAGATCGCAATGAGCTACGGGACCGACGGCGTGCGCTTCGCGTACAACAATCAGCCGATCCAGAAGGTGGCCACGCCGATTGCCGGACCTGGCACCACCTACCTCGGGCTGGGCAGCACCTACGGGGGAGGCAACTGCCCGTTCTTCCGCGTCCGCGCGGTGCGCTACCAGCCGCAGAAGCTCACGGATGCCGAGGTGGTGGCCCTGACGGCGTAAGGGCGGAGCTCTGACAAAGGGCATTGCAGAAAGAGCAATCGCCACGAGGCCCTTCGGGGCCTTTTTCACGCCCGCTTGCGCACCCGCGTCATCTCCACGCAGTCCTTCTTCGTACTGTCAACCTCCTTGGCGTCCACTCCCAAAGCGTGCGGAGCGCTTCACGCGCCCACGCCTCGGGGAATTCCCGGGTGCCCGGAATCCCCACCCGATGGGATAGTTAGTTCGCCACTCAAACTAACTACCCCGGCACGCCAGCTCACGCTCGGCAAACCGTTCAGGAGAGACACCGATGCAACTGACAACGAAACACACCCTGGCCGCCATGGCGTTCGGTCTCACGGCCGTGGGCGCGATGGCGCAGACCGTGGTCGGCGTGAGCTGGTCCAACTTCCAGGAAGAGCGCTGGAAGACCGACGAGGCCGCGATCAAGGCGCAGCTCGAAAAGCTCGGCGCGAAGTACATCAGTGCCGACGCGGGCGGTTCGCCCGAGAAGCAGCTGGGTGACATCGAGGGCCTGATGTCCAAGGGCGCGAAGGCGCTCATCGTGCTGGCGATGGACAAGGACGCGATCCTGCCCGCCGTGACCAAGGCCACGCGGCAGAAGGTGCCGGTGGTGGCGTACGACCGTCTCATCGAAGCGCCCGGCGTCTTCTACATCACCTTCGACAACGTCGAGGTCGGCCGCATGGAGGCGCGCGAGGTGCTCAAGGTCAAGCCCAAGGGCAACTACGTGATCATCAAGGGCTCGCCGAGCGACCCGAACGCCGACTTCCTGCGCGCCGGCCAGCAGGAGGTGCTCGAGCCTTCGATCAAGAAGGGCGACATCAAGATCGTCGGCGACGAGTACACCGAAGGCTGGAAGCCCGAGGTCGCGCAGAAGAACATGGAGCAGATCCTCACCAAGAACGGCAACAAGGTCGACGCGGTGGTGGCGGCCAACGACGGCACGGCCGGCGGCGCCGTGGCGGCGCTCACGGCCAAGGGCCTGCGCGGCATTCCGGTGTCGGGCCAGGACGCCGACTTTGCGGCGCTCAACCGCATCGCGCTCGGCACGCAGACGGCCACCATCTTCAAGGACTCGCGCGAGCTCGGCCGCGAAGCTGCCTCCGCCGCCATCGCACTGTCGCAGGGCAAGCCGGTCGAGAAGGCCGCGCAGTGGAACTCGGGCCCGAAGAAGGTCGCGCTCTCCTCGCGCCTGCTCACGCCGGTGCCGATCACACGCGACAACCTCGACGTGGTCGTGAAGGCCGGCTGGATCAAGAAGGACGAGCTCTGCAAGGGCGTCCCGGGTGCGAACGCACCGGCGGCCTGCAAGTAACGCAGCCACCCACGACGCGTTCGGCCTTCTTCTGAACGGCTGACCGCGTCGATCCATCTCCTCGCAACATGGCTTCCGGCGGACCCGCGAGGGTCTGGCGGCAGCCGGTTGCGCACCTGAAATCCTGAGGGGGTTCAAGAAATGAGCGATCCAACACCCGGCTGGTGGCGCCGCACCGGCATCGACCTGCGCCTGATCCTGATGTGCGTGCTGCTGGCCGCGATGGCGGTGGCGTTCAGCGTCATGTCGGGCGGCGTGTTCCTGTCGCCCGAGAACCTCTACAACGTCGCGCAGCAGACGGCCGTGGTCGGCATCGTTTCCACGGTGATGGTGCTGGTCATCGTGGCGCGCCACATCGACCTGTCGGTGGGCTCGGTGATGGGCTTCGTCGGCGTGCTCATCGCGTACCTGCAGTACACCTCGGGCTGGTCGTGGCCCACGGCCTGCCTCGCGGGGCTCGCGGTGGCGCTGCTGGTGTCGATCTACCAGGGCTGGCTCACGGCGGTGCTGGGCGTGCCCTCGTTCGTGGTCACGCTGGGCGGGCTGATGTCGTTCCGCGGCGCGGCCTTTCTCGTGGCCGACGGCAAGACGCAGCCGGTGAACGACGAGTTCTTCCAGCGACTGGGCGGCGGCTACGACGGCGGCATCGGCGTCACCGCCAGCTGGGTGCTTGCGGCCTTCGTGGCGCTGGTGCTGTTCGGGCGCATGGTGCAAAAACGCCGCGCGCGCCAGCGCCACGACATGCCGACCGAGGCGCTGTGGCTCGATGTGCTGCTCACCGCCGTCCCGGTGGCGGTGGTGGCCGGCTTCGCCTGGGTGATGAACAGCTACCAGATCTCGTCCAAGAGCGAGCCGCAGGGCATTCCGATTCCGGTGCTGATCTGGGCCGTGGTGGCGATCGTGCTGTCGTTCATCGTGCACCGCACGCGCTTCGGGCGCTACGTGTTCGCGATGGGCGGCAACCCCGACGCGGCGGCGCTGGTGGGCATTCCGGTCAAGCGCGTCACGCTGATGCTGTTCGCGCTGCTGGCGGTGCTGGTCACCATCGCGGCCATCGTGTCGATCGCGCGGCTCAATGCGGGCACCAACTCGCTGGGCACGGGCATGGAGCTGTACGTGATCGCGGCGGCCGTGATCGGCGGCACGGCGCTCGCGGGCGGCACCGGCTCGATCTTCGGCTCGGTGCTGGGCGCGCTGATCATGCAATCGCTCGACAGCGGCATGCTGCTGCTCGACGTGCCCATCGGCAAGCGCATGGTGATCATCGGCCAGGTGCTGATCGTGGCCGTCGTCTTCGACGTGCTGTACCGCCGCAAGTTCGGAGACAACTGACATGGCCGACATCGACAAGACGAAACCTCTCGTCGAGCTGCGCGAGATCCGCAAGGCCTTCGGCGGCGTGAAGGCCGTGGACGGCGTGAGCATCAACCTCTACCCCGGCGAGGTGGTCGCGCTGCTGGGCCACAACGGCGCGGGCAAGTCCACGCTGATGAAGATGCTCGCGGGCGCCTACCCGATCGATTCGGGCGACACGCTCATCGCGGGCGAAAAGGTCCACATCCGCACGCCCGCCGAGGCGCAGGCGCAGGGCATCGAGACCATCTACCAGACGCTCGCGCTGGCCGACAACCTCGACTCGGTGGCCAACCTCTTTCTCGGCCGCGAGAAGATGACGGCGTGGAACACGCTCGACGACCACTTCATGGAAGTGCAGGCGCGCAAGGTGTTCCAGCGGCTGAACAAGAACTTCACCAACATCCGCATCCCGGTGCGGCGGCTGTCGGGCGGGCAGCGGCAGGTGGTGGCGATTTCGCGCGCGCTGTACTTCAACGCGCGCATCCTCATCATGGACGAGCCCTGCGCCGCGCTCGGCCCCGAAGAAACGGCGATGGTCGGGCGCCTCGTGAAGCAGCTGAAGGACGACGGCGTCGGCATCTTCCTCATCACGCACGACATGCCCGACGTGTTCTCGCTGAGCGACCGGCTTGCGGTGATGAAGAACGGCAAGCTCGTGGGCACCTACCGCACGGCCGATGTCACCGAGGACGAAGTGCTCGGGATGATCATTGCCGGCAAGCGGCCCGAGGGGCGGGAGCAGGCGCACCACGCAGCCACCGCAGCCACTGCATCGGCATGAAGACGATCGGCGACCAGCCGCTGCTCAAGCGCATGAACCGCAGCGTGCTGCTGCGGTTGCTACGCGCGCAGCCGGGCTTGTCGCGCGCGCGGCTCGCGAGCGAAAGCGGGCTCACCAAATCGACCGTGAGCCTGCTGGTGCGCGAGCTGCTCGACGAAGGCTGGCTCAGCGAATCGGGCGCGGCCGTGGCCGACGGACTGGGGCGGCCGTCTACGCCGCTGCAGATCAACGTCGGCGTGCGCGCGCTGATGGGCGTGGAGATCGCCGTCGAAACGCTGCGCCTCGTGTGCGTCTCGCTGCAGGGCGAGGTGCTGCACGCGGACACGCAGCCGCTGGACGACGGCACGCCCGCCCGCGTGTGCGCGCAGCTCGCGCGCATGGCCGCTGCGGGACACGCGCACCTCGACCGGCGCGGCCTGCGCCTGTCGAGCATCGGCGTGTGCGTGCCGGGCGCGGTGGACGACTGCACGGGCGTGGTCCGCTTCGCGCCCAACCTCGGTTGGCGCAACGTGAACCTGCTGCCTGCGCTCGAAAAAGCGCTGGCCGCGGCGGGCCTGCCGGGCGTCACCGTGCAGCTGCAGAACGACGCCGATGCGGCCGCGCTCGGCGAGTACGAGTTCGCCGCGGGCGAGGGCGAAGACCCGCTGATCTTCGTCAGCAGCGACGTCGGCGTGGGCGCCGGCGTGGTGCTGAACGACCGCCTCTTCACCGGCGCGCAAGGCATGGCCGGCGAGATCGGCCACACCATCCTGCAGCTCGACGGCCCGCTGTGCTCGTGCGGACGGCACGGCTGCGCCGAGGCTTTTTTCGGCTCGCGCGTGCTGGCGCGCGAGGGTGCCGACATGGCGCGTGCCGCCGCTTTCTTCGGCGTGCTGCTGCAGAACCTGTGGGTCACCTTCAACCCGCGCGCGATCGTGCTCGGGGGCAAGGTCTGCGCGGAGCATCCCGCGTTCGTGCAGACCGCGTTCGACGCAGTGAAGGGTTATGCGGAGCGCGCCGGCATGCCCGCGCCCGACCTGCGCACCGCGCGCTACGAAGCACTCGCGCCCGCGGTGGGCGCGGCGGCGTTGGCGCTGCACGAATACTTAAGGCCGCTGCAGCCCGACGCCCGCACGCGGCGCGCGCGCGCCGCACAAGGTCTTGCCACCGTCGTCTGAGCCATCGGCCTACGCGCGTGGCGCGGGCGTTGGTCTACGGTAGGGGTTCCGTTCGAGGGGAGCTCCAGCCATGACGCGTTCTTCCGCCCAGTTCACGCAGCCTGCCGGGGTGTCGTCGGCGTCTCCCTTGCTGGTCGCCACCGCCGTGGTGCTCGGCCTCGCGGGCCTGGTGCTCGCCGCTGCGGGCGCGTGGCTTATCGCGCTCGGCGGCTCGTGGTACTACCTCGTCGCGGGGCTCGGGCTCCTCGCGTCGGCGTGGCTGCTGAAGCGCGGCGGCGGCATCGGTCTGCTGGTCTATGCGGCGGTGGTGCTGCTGACGCTGGTGTGGTCGCTGTGGGAGGTGGGCTTCGACTGGTGGCCGCTGGCCGCGCGCGGCGATGTGTTCTTCGTGCTCGGCCTGTTCCTGCTCTCGCCGTGGGTGGCGCGTGCGCTGGCGCGCCGCGATGCCACGGGCATCGGGCCCACGCGCGCCGTGCTCGGCGGCGTGCTCGCGGCCTTCCTCGTTGCCGCGGTGGTTTCGTGGACGCGCGAGCCCGGCCGCATCGAAGGCATCGCGCCGCTGCCCGATGCATCGAGCAATGCAACCAGCAACGCAGCCGCCCACCCGCCACCGCCCACGGATGAGTGGACCGCCTACAGCGGCACCGGTTTCGGCCAGCGCTACTCGGCGCTCGACCAGATCACGCCGGCCAACGTCGGGCAGCTCCAGGAGGCGTGGCACTTCCGTACCGGCGACGTGCGCGGCCAGCCCGGCGATCCGGAGGAGACGACCTTCGAGGTCACGCCGCTGAAGATCGGCGAGCGGCTCTTTTTGTGCACGCCGCACCAGTCGGTGGTGGCGCTCGACGCGACCACGGGCGCGCAGCTGTGGCGCTACACGCCCGAGATCAAGCGCCCGCTCGCGCTGCAGCACCTGACCTGCCGCGGGCTCTCGTACCACGCGGGCAGCGCGTCGCCCTCGCCAGCACCGGCACCCGCACCCGCAGGCGACTGCAGCGCCAAGCTCTTCATGCCCACCGCCGACGGCCGCGTGCTCGCGCTCAACCCCGAGAACGGCAAGCCCTGCATGGCCTTCGGCAATGGCACGGGGCAGATCGACCTGTGGAAGAACATGCCCAACGTGAACCCGGGCTCGTATTACTCGACCTCGCCCGTCGTCGTGACGCGCTCGCTGTTCATCGTGGGCGGCACCGTGCTCGACAACGTCTCGACGAAGGAAGCCTCGGGCGTGATCCGCGCCTTCGACGTGAACACCGGCGCGCTGGTGTGGAACTGGGATTCAGGCAACCCCGAGGACACCGCGCCCATCGCGCCCGATCGCACCTACAGCGCCAACTCGCCCAACAGCTGGTCGATCTCCAGCGTGGACGAGGCGCTGGGCCTGGTCTACGTGCCCACGGGCAACCAGCCGCCCGACCAGTGGGGCGGCAAGCGCACCGAGGGCGCCGAGCGCTATTCGTCGTCGGTGGTGGCGCTCGACCTGGCGAGCGGCCGCGTGCGCTGGCATTTCCAGACCGTGCACCACGACCTGTGGGACTACGACGTGCCGTCGCAGCCCAGCCTCGTCGACCTGCGCGTGGGCAGCGAGACCCTTCCCGCGCTGGTGCAGCCGACCAAGCAGGGCGAGCTCTTCGTGCTCGATCGGCGCAACGGCCAGCCGATCGTGCCGGTGACCGAGCGGCCCGTGCCGCAGGGCGCAGCCGCAGGCGACCGCACCGCGCCGACGCAGCCGGTGTCGGGCCTGTCGTTCGATCCGCCCGCGCTCACGCCGGCCGATATGTGGGGCGGCACGGTCTTCGATCAGCTGGCCTGCCGCATCGCGTTCCACCGGCTGCGCTACGAAGGCCGCTACACGCCGCCGTCGACGCAGGGCTCGTTGATCTATCCGGGCAACTTCGGCGTCTTCAACTGGGGCGGCATCGCGGTCGATCCGCAGCGGCAGATCGCCTTCGCCACGCCGACCGCGCTGGCCTTCGTGTCGAAGCTCGTGCCGCGCGCCGACGACACCACGCCGTACGTGCAGGGAAAAAACCGTCCGAACGACAGCCTGCCCGCGCTCAACGAGAACTTCGGCGCGCCCTTCGCGGTGAAGCTCAGCGCGTTCACGTCAGTGTTCGGCCTGCCGTGCCAGGCGCCGCCGTGGGGCCACGTGGCCGCCGCCGACCTGCGCAGCGGCAAGGTCGTGTGGAAGCACAAGAACGGCACGGTGCGCGACAGCTCGCCGCTGCCGCTGCCCTTCGCGATGGGCGTGCCGAACCTCGGCGGCCCGGTCATGACGGCGGGCGGCGTCGCCTTTCTCTCGGGCACGCTCGACCAGTACGTGCGCGGCTACGACGTCGGCAACGGCAAGGAACTGTGGCGCAGCCGTCTGCCCGCCGGCGGACAGGCCACGCCGATGACCTACCGCGGCAGCGACGGGCGCCAGTACGTGGTGGTGGCGGCGGGCGGCCACGGCTCGCTGGGCACGCGCACGGGCGACCATGTGATCGCGTACGCGCTGCCGAAGCGCTGAAGGTTGCGCTCAGTCCGCAGCCAGCCCTTCGCTCTCCCGCCAGCCGCGCATGCGTCGATAGAGCGTCCCGCGCGACACCTTGAGCTGACGTGCCGCCTGCGACACATTGCCGCCGTGCGCTGCTAGCGTTTCCTCGATCAGCTTGCGGCTGTGTTCGCGCAGCGTCTCGGCGTGAGGAGTCTGTGGGTCGTCGACTGTGGCTGTGCAATCTGCGTCGGCAGCGACCGCGTCGAGCGTGGGTGCGATGGGCGTCGACGCGTGCAGAGCGGGCATTGCCACCGCGTGCTTGAAGTCCACGCCGTCCGCGCCCTTCAGATGCGCCTGCACCCACACGCCGAGCCCACTCGCAAGCCGCAACGGCTGCGCGGATTCGCGGTGCCCCAGCCGCAGCAGGCTCGCGAGGTCGTGGCCCAGCAGGCATTCGACATCGCGCTCGTCCGCCGCATCGGGCAAGCGCCCGAGCAAGCGCGCGCCCGCGTTGTTGAGCCACGCGATCGTGCCGTCCGGCGCGATGCCGGCGAGCGCTTCCAGCGGCGTGCCGAGCAGCGTCGGGCTCGCTTGGAAACGAAGGATGAGGTGGTCGCGCGACTGCGCCTGGAGCAATCGGTTTTCGATCGTCGTCGCATATAGCGACACCATCGACGCCGCATCGAAGCCGAAGCGGCGCGCCTCTGCCGTGAGGTCGAGCACACCGGCGAGGCGACCCGTCACGTCGCGTATCGGCGCGGCCGCGCACTGCATCTCGCCCAGCACGTCGAAGTAGTGCTCCGCGCCGTCGACCGCGCAGGCCTGCCCCGTGGTGGCGACGATGCCCGGTGCGGTGGTGCCTACGATGCGCTCGGAGATGTTCACGCCCACGCGCGCGGTTTTGCGCAGCACCGGCTGGTGCGCGGCGGCGGGTTGGTGCGTGACGTGCACCACCACGCCCTCGCGGTCGGTGAGGATCACGCGGCAGTCGGTGCCGGCGAGCGCGTGCTCCATCTGCCCGAGTTCCTGCCGCGCCACCTCGAGCAGCTCGCGGTTGCGCGCGAGCGTGGCGTGCAGGCGGCTGGGCGTGACGGCATCGAAGGGCACGATGCGCTGGCGGTCGGCATGGGTGCGGGTGCAGCGCATCCACGACTGGAGCACCGCCTCGCCGATGAGGCCGGAGGGCCGCACGCCTTCCTCGAAGAACTGCCGCCGCGCGAGCGCCACGCGCTCCGCGGGCGTGCTGGTGAAGAGCTGGCGCGGCGCATCCGCGGTGCCCAGCCTGTCGAATATGTCGTGAGCCATGGTGCTCGATGCCTCCCTGGATTCGGGGACCACAGCGAATGTGTCCCGCAATGGAACAGCACCGGACTGGGGAAATCCCGAAGAGACACGGGCTGGGCGAGCAGGGCGGTCATACAGAAGCCATAGCTTGTCGCAGCGATCGAGAGTGGCGTGTCCAAGAGTGCTAAATCGGCATTTCCGAGCAAAGTGTTCCTAGTAGAAATCGGAGTATTTGTCTTCAGTGCGTTCTCTCCAAGAGGGCGGCGGTTGCGAATGCTCTGAGATGGTCATCTTTCGATTTCCGTCAGACTAACATCGCTGCTACATTCAAAAACTAACTACCACTGGAGGTGGAGATGACAGACGGCACCGCGCGAGCCAAATTTAGCTTGGCTGATGGTCGAATTGAGATTGAGGGGTCTGAGGCGTTCGTAATGGCACAACTTGCGAAGCTCGAGCCGTTGCTTGCGAAGTTAATTGAGCAACGTCCTGCGCCAAGCTCGTCTGCCCCGATCACCAGTGCGGCTGCGGGAAACGGAGCCACTGCGGGGGCTTCTGCCGCTGCGTCTGTCGCTCCTGGACTCGATGCTTATCTGAACCTCTTCGCATTGGCCGACGAAAAAATTCAGATTCTTAAATCGCTGCCTGGGAGTTCGAAGTCCGGAAAGACGTTGGCTGCAGCTCAGCTCCTGACGCTCGCGAATGAGCTGAATGGAAAGAAGGCAACAAATATCGAAGAAATACGTAGCACGTGTACTGCGCATGCGTGTCTCGATAGGCCCAACTTTGCGACAACTTTCAAGGGAGCGTCAGCCAAAGAGTGGTTCACCTTTTCCGGGACTGGTGCGACTCAGACAATCTCGTTGACTTATCCCGGTAGAGTGAAAGCAAAAGAACTGGCAAATCTACTCAACAAATGACGATCGAAGCGGCCCTCAAGGCTAAGTTTCCGACGGATGTTTGCGACGCATTACTTGCCGCGTACAAGGAAATTGAAGAGAGCTTCTCTCTTCAGAAGTGGAAAGCTACGGAGCTTGACGCAGGGCATTTTGTAGAGGCATCTCGACGGCTGATTGAACAAGAGCTTTTGGGGAGCTACACCCCCATCGGCAAGAGCTTGCCTGGCTTCAGTGACGCTGAGCTGAAGAAATATGAAAACGCGGCAGGCGACGAATCGCTGCGCATGCTCATCCCTCGCGTTCTGAAGTCGATCTTCAATATCAGGAATAAGCGCGGCATCGGGCATCTCGGGCTCATTTCGGCGAATGAGATGGACTCGACGCTCATTCTTTACAGCGTGAAATGGGTCTTGGCGGAGTTCGTTCGGCTGGCAACCGGTGCGGACCCAAGTGCGACCCAGAAGATGATCGACTCCATCGTGGAGCGCCGAATCGGCGTCTTGTGGAAGCAAGACGGCATCACGCGAGTTCTTGAGAACAAGATGGAGGCGAGAGACCAAGTTCTGGTGCTCTTGTTCGATTCAAATCCCCTAGCCGAAAATGAACTTCAGAAGATCACTGAATACCGGAACACCACGAACTTCAGGAAGATTTTGAAGCGCCTTCACAACTCGCGAATGATCGATTGGACCGTAGGTGGAAAAGCCTTCATCACACCGAAAGGCTCTGCAGCCGCTGAGGCCGTGATTCTCAAGTACAGACCGAAGTAGGAATGGGCTTCGGTAAGAGTGCGGGGTAGCAAGCGTGGTTGGACGCCAAGAAAAAATTGGCCGGGGAACGACTCCAGCTAGAACCTGTTCAGTCAAGCGGCTCGCTGCTCTCGCCGGCAGGGGGCTTTGAGTCGTCTGGCGAACAAGCGCTCAAAACAACTCTTGATGTTCCGTAATGGAACAGTGTCGGACTCGGGAAATCCCGAGGGTGAGCGCGAAGACCGCGCGCGTGATCCTTGCGCAATAAGGAGACCCATGATGAAAAACACACCCCCCAGGCTGCTTGTGCTCGCCGGCGCTTTGCTGTGCCTGTGTACGACGACGACGACGGTCACGGCCCAGAACGCGCAGGACCGCGCGGCGGCCGCTACGAAGAAAGTCGACGCCAACTTCGTGCGCGCCAACGCGGCGAAGAAGACGCCCGACTGGCCCAGCTATGGGCTCGACTACGCGGAGTCGCGCTTCAGCAAGCTCGACCAGGTCAACACCGGCAACGTGAAGCAGCTCGGGCTGGTCTGGTCGTACAACCTGGAGTCGACGCGCGGCGTGGAAGCCACGCCGCTGGTGGTCGACGGCATCATGTACGTCACGGCCTCGTGGAGCGTGGTGCATGCGATCGACACGCGCACCGGCCAGAAGATCTGGAGCTTCGATCCGCAGGTCGACCGTTCCAAGGGCTTCAGGGGCTGCTGCGACGTGGTCAACCGCGGCGTGGCGCTGTACGAGGGCCGCGTCTACGTGGCCGCCTACGACGGCCGCCTGATCGCGCTGGACGCCGCCACCGGCCAGAAGGTGTGGGAGAAGAACACCATCGACGGCCAGAAGGGCAGCTACACCATCACCGGCGCGCCGCGCGTGTTCAAGGGCAAGGTCATCATCGGCAACGGCGGCGCCGAGTACGGCGTGCGCGGCTACGTCACCGCCTACGACGCAAAAACCGGCGACCAGAAGTGGCGCTGGTTCGTGGTGCCCGGCGACCCGAGCAAGCCCTTCGAAGACGAGTCGATGGCGCGCGCCGCCAAGACCTGGGACCCTTCGGCCAAGTACTGGGAAGCCGGCGGCGGCGGCACCGCCTGGGACAGCTTTGCCTACGACCCCGAGCTCAACCTGATGTACGTGGGCACCGGCAACGGCTCGCCCTGGGCGCACAAGAAGCGCAGCCCCAAGGGCGGCGACAACCTCTACCTGAGTTCGGTGGTGGCGCTGAACCCCGACACCGGCAAGTACGTGTGGCACTACCAGGAGACGCCCGGCGACAACTGGGACTACACCTCCACGCAGTCGATGATCCTGGCCGACGTCAAGCTGGACGGCAAGACCCGCAAGGTGCTCATGCACGCGCCGAAGAACGGCTTCTTCTTCGTCATCGACCGCACCAACGGCAAGTTCATCTCGGCGAAGAACTTCGTCGAGGTCAACTGGGCCACGGGCTACGACAAGAACGGCCGGCCCATCGAGGTCGCCGCCGCGCGGCAGAACGAGAAGCCGGGCGACAGCATCCCGGGCCCGTTCGGCGCGCACAACTGGCACCCGATGTCGTTCAACCCGCAGACCGGCCTGGCCTACCTGCCCGCCCAGCACGTGCCGCTCAACCTGATGGACGACAAGGACTGGAAGTTCGACCAGAACGCGCCGGGCCGCCCGCACGCCGCGCTGGGCTGGAACACCGCCATGTTCGCCAACGCCGAGCCGCCCAAGAGCAAGCCCTTCGGCCGCCTCGTGGCCTGGGATCCGGTCACGCAGAAGGAAGCCTGGGGCGTCGACTACGCCTCGCCGTGGAACGGCGGCACGCTGACCACCGCCGGCACGCTGGTGTTCCAGGGCACGGCCGACGGCCGGCTCGTGGCCTACCACGCCAAGACCGGCGAGAAGCTCTGGGAAACGCCCACCGGCACCGGCGTGGTGGCGGCGCCCGCCACTTATATGGTGGACGGCAAGCAGTACGTGTCGGTGGCCGTGGGCTGGGGCGGCGTGTACGGCCTGGCGCAGCGCGCCACCGAGCGGCAGGGGCCGGGCACGGTCTACACCTTCGCGGTCGGCGGCACGGCCAAGATGCCCGCGTTCGTCGAGTACCGCATGGCCAAGCTGGTGCAGGGCGTGAAGTACGACCCCGCCAAGGTCCAGGCCGGCACCCTGCTGTACGTGAGCAACTGCGTGTTCTGCCACGGCGTGCCGGGCGTGGACCGCGGCGGCAACATCCCTAACCTGGGCTATCTCGATCCGGCCTACATCGAGAACCTCGACAAGTTCGTGCTCAAGGGCCCGGCCATGTCGCGCGGCATGCCCGACTTCACGGGCAAGCTGTCGGGCGACGACATCGAGAGCATCAAGGCCTTCATCCAGGGCACGGCGGACGCGATCCGGCCGAAGTAGGGCGCATCGCGCGCAAGCAAACAGGAAAGGCGCCATCGGCGCCTTTTCTTTTGAGGGCAGGGCGGCCGGTCAGCCCGCCAGCCGCAGCTCGTGGATCAGCCCCGCCACGTTGCCCACCTGCAGCTTGTCGTAGATCGACTGGATGTGGTTGCGCACCGTGGCCGGCGAGCGGTTCAGGAGGGCGGCGATGTCCTTGTGCGTGTCGCCGCGCGCCAGCAGCTCGGCCACCGTGTGCTCGCGCGGCGTGAGGCTGTCGGCGCGGCAGCGCTTGCGAATGCTCAGGAACAGGAGGCGCTGCTCAAGCCGATAGGACACCACGACGTGCCGGCCCATGCAAGCCGACTGCGCCGTCATGAAGTGCTGCAGCAGCAACTGCGGCAGCGCCTGGCGCGGCCAACCCGGGAATTCTTCCTGCATCAGCGCCACGAAGGTCACGTCGCAGTGATAGATCGCGCCTTTCAAGTCGGCAATCGCTGCGCCGCGCGGGTGCGTGCCCGAGGCCGGCGAGAGCGTGCGGTCCAGGTGCATCACGCGGTTGAGCGCCAGCGCCTGCATGAGGTGGGGCGACAGGCTGGCCAGGAGGCTCACTTCCTCGGGCTTGCAGTGCGCATCGGGATCGGCGCGGAACAGCGAGAACCAGTGCATGAAATTGGACTGCGGGTTGCTGTCCATCGTGATGAAGATGTTGTTCTGGTCATAGCGCTGCACGTAGTCCAGAAACGGCGCGTACGTGGGGCCGCTCCACCAGCTCGCCGAGTTGAAGCCCCGCGTGCCGTGTCCCTTGCCGAAGAAGCTCGCGGCCGCGGAGTCGAGGTGCTTGAAGTCGTCGTACTCCATCATCATTTCGGGCGTCTTGCGGTGCAGGTGCAGCGTGTGCACGTCGATTCCCTCGGCCGCTGTGGTGGCGGTACCCCACATCGACGAGTCGAAGGGCAGCACGGGCTTGATGAGGTCGAGCGCCGCATCCTGGAAGGCATCGATGGGCAGCTCGTGCGAGAGGCGGTACAGCCGCAGCAGGAGGTCGCTGAGATCGCGCGGGGCACCGGCCGGGGAGGTCATGCGCGGAGTCTTCCAGCCGCCGGACCCTCTGCCCATCCCATGTTCCGGGGAAGCGCGCCAGGCCTGGCCGGGTGGTTTCAAGAATGGTGCATTTGCATCATTTGATTTCCAAAAGCGAAAGCTATTGTTTGCAGCGCCCTCGGTTGCTGCCCAGGCCCTTTCCCTTTTCGAGAGACCCACGATGCCTCATCCCACCTCCAGAATCCCCCACGCCCTGTCCCTTGCCACCCTGTTGATCCTCGGCGCCTGCGGCGCGGAGGGTGGCGGAGGCGGCGGTGGTTTCGCGTTCCCCGTCGGCACGGGCGGCAATGGCGGTACCCCGCCCGCCGCCGAATCGCCCGGCACCCTGAGCGGCACCGTCGCCACCGGCGCCGCCTTTGCCGGCGCCGCCCTCACCGTGTTCGACCAGACCGGCGCCAAGGTCTGCGAACTGACCGTGCCGGCCGAAGGCAGCTACAGCTGCGTGCTGCCCGCCGGCACCAGGGCGCCGCTGGTGATCCAGGCCGTGCGCGACGACCTCACGCTCTACAGCACCACCGCCAGCACCGCCACCGGCACCACCAACGTGACGCCGCTCACCACCGTCGTGGTGGCGCAGCTGTCGCCCGACGGCGACCCCTCGAAGCTGGCCGCCGCCGTGCAGGCCGATGCCGGCGCCGTCACGCCGGGCGCCATCAGCGACCAGGTCGCCAGGCTCGTGGCCGCGCTGAAGCCGCTGCTGGACGCGCTCAACACCAGCATCGATCCGATGAGCGGCGAGTTCCAGGCCAACGGCACGGGACAGGACCGCGTGCTCGACACGCTCAATGTCTCGGTGCGCCCCGACGGCACCGCCGCCAACATCGAGATCACCGTCAAGGCGCAGCCTGCGAGCGAAGACAGCGCGCCGGTGTCCATCGTCTTTCGCACCGGCGAGAGCACCATCGCGCCGCTGCCCGCGGTCGATGTCGCGGCCCTCGTGCCGCCGCCCACGCCGGCGATGGTGAAAGACCTGCTCGACCGCCTCGACGCCTGCTACGCGCTGCCGGTGAACGAACGCGTGGACAGCACCATCGGCTCCGACGGCAACGCCTTCGGTGAGGCCTTCAACGTGGTCGCGCCGGCCTGCCGCACGCTGTTCGTGGGCGACGACCCGGCCAGCTTCGTGACGGCCGGCCTGCACATCGGCCGCGCGTCGAGCGGCCCGCGCCGGCCTTTCGAAAGCCTGTTCCGTTTCGGCCCCACGAACCTGAAGCACGACCGCGGCAACTTCGAATATTTCCATCCGGGCGGCGACATCGCGCTGACCTACCGCTGGACCGACAGCGTGGGCAACACCGACAACGACGTGTTCAACGCGAAGATCGTGAATGGCGCGCTCAAGCTCACCGGTAACAGCAACGCCTACCGCGCCGCCGTGCGCCCGCAGCAGGAGCTGAAGGACTTCCTCAAGCACGCGAACCTGATGTACCACGCCGCCGGCTACAACGTCGCGGTGGACAACGTGCTCGACGGCAACGGCGACTCGATCTTCACGAAGGTGGTGGCCACCTCGTCCGCGCTGCCGGGCCGCGAGCTGGTGCTGGTGCCCCGGGCCGGGCTGACGACCCTGGTGCTCACCACCGACGGCACCCCCAACGGCGCGCTGAACTCCTCGCTGTGGCGCATGGCCGCACGCTACGCGGACCCGGCACAAGGCGGCAATCCGAGCAGCATCGAGCCCGGCAATCTCTTCGCCGCGCCGCAGTTCGACGACGCACAGCTGAGCGCCATTCCCGATCAGGCGGTCTGGAAGCTCGAGTTCTTCCTGGCGGCCGGCGGGACGAACCCGGTGCAGTACGCGCGCACCTTCTCGCGCGCGCCGACCCTCGCCGAGGCCATGCAGTTGCCGACCATGGACATGACGCCGGCCCTGCGCGCCGAACTGATGCAGGAGATCGACGGCGTTCCGCGCGGCATCGTGTTCGGCGCGCCGGAGCCGTCCGACCCCGGCGCCAACAACATCGACTTCAGCGCCGACGGCAACCTCGACGGCTGGTCGGTGCCCACCGGCGCCTACGCCCCGACCACCTTCCTGGTGGCCGGCCGTGGCCCGAACAACAACCGCTTCACCGACTCGATCACCGTGCGCACCTCGGCGCGCAAGGCCGTCATCTACTGCCAGCCCGTGAACTCGCCGAGCGACAACCACTGCGTGAGCGTCGGCAACAACGCCTGGCAGTACGCGCAGGGCACATCGGTCAGCAGCTTCATCTTCACGGCACGCACCGCGCGCCAGGTCGACGTGCGCAAGAACTTCGAAGTCTGGACCGTCCCCACCCCCTGATTCTTTTTCCTGCTGTCACACCGGATGAAAAAAGCCGCCGGCCCTTTCGGGTCGGCGGCTTTTTCTATGGGAGATCGAAAGGATCAGTCTGCGTAGACGCCAGCGGCCTTGATGATCGGGCCCCACTTGGCGATTTCAGCCGAGACGAACTTCTTGTGCTCGGCCGGCTCGACGCGCTTGTCGGTGGTGATCACGGCGCCCAGGCCTTCCTGGCGCTTGATGAAGGCCGGGTCCTTCATGGCGGCCTTGATGGCCTCGTTGACCTTCTTCAGCACCGGCGCGGGCGTGCCCTTGGGGGCGTACACGCCGTGCCAGATCGACACTTCAAAACCCTTCAGGCCCGACTCGTCGAGCGTGGGCAGGTCTTTCAGCGCGGGCGTCGTCAGGCGCTTGCTGGTGGTCACGGCGTAGGCCTTGACCTTCTTGGCCTCGATCTGCGACGTGGTGTTGGTGGTCTGGTCGCACAGCAGGTCGATCTGGCCGCCCAGCAGGTCGGCGATGGCCGGCGCGGTGCCCTTGTACGGCACGGGCGTCATTTCGACCTTCAGCGCGCTCTGGAACAGCAGGCCGCACAGGTGCGAAGCAGCGCCCAGGCCGGCGTTGCCCAGGTTGATCTTGCCCTTGTTGGCATTGATCCAGGTCGTCAGTTCCTTGTAGTTGTTGGCGGGCAGGCCGGGCTTGCCGATGAGCGTCATCGGCACTTCATTGACCATGCCGAGGTATTCGAAGTCGTTCTCGACGTTGAACGGCAGCTTGCGGTACAGCGCCGGCATCGTCGACATGCCGATGTGGTTCAGCAGCAGCGTGTAGCCGTCGGGGTTGGCGCGCGCCACCTTGGCGGTGCCGATCGAGCTGCCGGCGCCGGCGGTGTTGTCCACGATGATCGTGGTGCCCAGCGTCTTCTGCAGCGATTCGGCCAGGTCGCGGGCCACGCGGTCGGTCGGGCCGCCGGCCGAGAAAGGCACCACCAGTGTCACGGGCTTGCCTGCGGGGAAATCCTGGGCGTGTGCGCCGACGGCGGCCGCGGCAATCGCCGCGAGGGCAAACAGTTTCTTCATGATGTCTCCGACGGAGTTTTTAAATGGAAAGGGTCGCGATCTTATCGGCTGACCGGGGGCTGACCCATACCGAATAGCCCTTAGGAATGTCACCGATTTCGCCCCATGCTGGGGCATGATCACGCCCGTCCCGCGCACCCGCGCCGGGGTGACCACAACCACAAACAGGCCAGCCCGACGGGCGGCATCGAGGAGAAGAAACCAATGGATCCCTGGGTCTATCCGCGCGAGCGCTGGCTCGGCAAACTCACGCTCGTTCTGGGCCTGCTGGCCTGGGCGCTGATCGTCGTCGGCACGCTGGGCATTGCGCTGCTGTACGTGCTGCTGGGCTTCATCGGCTACGTGTTCGCACAGTCGGCGGTCATCGCCTGGATCAAGGGCACCGGCGTGAAGCTGTCGCCCCAGCAGCTGCCCGAGCTGCACGCGCGCTTTGTCGACTGCTGCACCCGCCTGGGCATCGCGCAGCCGCCCGAGGCCTACCTGCTGCACGGCGACGGCATGTTCAACGCCTTTGCCACGCGCTTTTTCGGCCGCAACTTCGTGGTGCTGCTGTCCGACGTGGTCGACGCCATGGAGTCGCAACCCGACGGCATCCACTTCTACATGGGCCACGAGCTGGGCCACATCCGCCGCGGCCACCTCACGGGCCACATCTGGCGCGCGCCCGTGCTCTGGCTGCCGCTCTTGGGCGCGGCCTACGCGCGCGCCAAGGAATACACCTGCGACCTGCACGGCGCCGCCTGCTGCCGCGAGGTCGATTCCGCGCCGCGCGCGCTGGTGGCATTGGCCGCCGGCGCGCAGCAGTGGCGCAACGTGAACCTGCAGCGCTACGCCGCCCAGTCGGTGGCCAACCGCGGTTTCTGGGGCTCGTTCCATGAGCTCATCGCCGGCTATCCCTGGCTCACCAAGCGCGTCGCACGCGCCATCGACCCGGGCGCCAAGCTGCCCGAGCGCAACCCGGTGGCGTACCTGCTCGCGCTCTTCGTGCCGTATGCCGGCCGGGCCGGCGGCGGCGCGGCAGGTGCGCTGATCGTGGTGGCGGTCATCGGCGTCATGGCGGCTGCAGCCATCCCCGCCTACCAGGAGTACCAGACCCGCGCCGCCGTCGCGCAGGCCTGGACCGAGGGCGCATCGGTGCGCGACGCGCTCACGCGCCACTACGAAGAAAAGGCCGAGATCCCCGACACCCTGGCCGCCGTCGGCCTGCCGGGCAACCTGCCCAACGGCGCGGCGCTCACGCTCGACCCGGACAGCATGGTGGTGGAGGTGGCCACGTCCAAGGGCACGCTGCGCATGGAGCCGTCGTCGACCGACGCGGGCATCGCATGGCACTGCAGCGCGGGGGACGGGTTGAAGGACAAGGCGTTGCCGGCGAGCTGCAAGAAGTAGCCGTCTGTTGGCTTCGATGACGTCTTCCACTTCACTCGCCAACGCGTGGCGCCTGCCGCGCGACTTCGCGCTCATTACCGTGGCCGTCGAAGCGGCCATCGTGGGGGTCCGCTTCGGCCGGCAGCTGTGGTCCGCCTCGGAGGACAGCGGCTATGGCCTGGAGGTGTGGTTGGGCATGGCGGCCAACCTCGCGATGGCCTGGGTGCTGTCGGCGGCATTGGCCTGGAGCCATGCCCGCCAGGCGCTGGAAGTTCGCGGTGCCGCGCGCCTGGCGCAACTGCGCGGCCCGCATGTGCGCCTTGCCGGGGCCTATCTCATCGTGCGGGTGCTCGAGTATTTCGTGCTGAGCCCCTGGCTCTACGGGCTGGAGCTGCTCTACATGCCGGGCGGTCGGCTGGTGCAACTGGCGATGCTGGTGCTGGGCGTGTGGCTCGCAACCTGGATTGCGCTGAGGCAGGGCACTCAGGCATCGGCCGCGTCGTCCGATGCGGGCGATGCCGACGCCGCCGCGCCCCCGGGCGCGTGGTCGGGCCGGACCACGGTGGCACTGTTGATCGCCGCCGTGTTCGCGTCGACCCAGGTGTGGTGCGTGATGGCCGTGGACCCGTGGAACGAGGTCGAAAGGACCCTGAATCGCGTGGTGCCCTTCCTGGGCTTCCTCGGGCCGCCGCTGCTGCTCTTTGCGCTGGCATTCTGGGGCGGCTGGCTCGGCATCGGCCGCGGGCCCGTCCCCGCACGTCTGCGGCCCTTCCGGGCGGTGGCGGCGTCGGTGCTGGCCTTGGTGCTGGTGGTGGCGAGCTGCGCGGCCCTCTTTTTCGTGGGGCTGGCCCTGGTGCTCGTGCCGTCGTCGAGCAGCATGTCCGGCCTCGGCGGCCTGATCGTGCTGGTGGGCGTGCTCGTGCTGTTCTACCTCGTGCTGACCGTGCTGCTCACACGCTTCATCACGCGTCGCCTGTACCGCCCCTACTTGTAGCTGCGCGCGTCCTCGATCACCTTGCCGTCGTTCGGCAGGGTGCCCGGCGCCACCAGTTCGATGGTGCCGCGCAGCTTGGTCACTTCGCGCACCGCGTCGGCAACGCGCGCGTCGAGCCCGGCCGGAGCGCCGGCGCATTCGAGCTTGAAGGTCATCTGGTCGTCGCCCATCTCGCCCGACACCACGAGGCGCGCACGCACGATCTCTGGAAAGCGCCGCACGACCTCGGCGACCTGCGACGGGTGCACGAACATGCCGCGCACCTTGGTGGTCTGGTCGGCGCGGCCGAGCCAGCCCTTGATGCGCTTGTTGGTGCGGCCCGTGGGGCAGGTGCCCGCGAGCACGGCCGAGAGGTCGCCGGTGCCGAAGCGCACCAGCGGGTAGTCGGGGTTGAAGGTGGTGACGACGATCTCGCCCACCTCGCCATCGGGCACCGGGTCGCCGGTGCCGGGGCGCACGATCTCGACCAGCACGCCCTCGTCGATCACCAGGCCCTGGCGCGCGCTGGTTTCATAAGCGATGAGGCCCAGGTCGGCGGTGGCGTAGCACTGGATGCCCTGCACGCCGTGCGCGGCAATCCAGTCGTGCAGGCTGGGCGGAAAGGCCTCGCCGGACACCAGCGCCTTGGTGAACCACGGCAGCTTCTGGCCCTTTTCTTCGGCCTTCTCCAGCAGGATTTTCAAAAAGCTCGGCGTGCCCGCGTAGCCATCGGGCTTGAGGTCGACGATGGCTTCGAGCTGCTGCTCGGTCTGGCCCGTGCCGCCCGCGAAGATGGTGCAGCCCATGGCATGCGCGCCGCTTTCCATGATCGAGCCGGCCGGGGTCATGTGGTAGCTGAAGCTGTTGTGGATCAGCTCGCCGCCGCGAAATCCCGCCGCATGCAGCGCCCGTGCGGTGCGCCAGTAGTCGCGCGCCTCGCCCTCGGGTTCGTAGATGGTGCCGGGGCTCGCGAAGATGCGCGGCATGCGCGGCCCGCGCACGATCGACGCAAAGCCGCCGAACGGGTCGTCGGCGCGGCGTGCCTTCTGCAGCTCGAGCAGTTCCGATTTGCGCGTGACCGGTAGTTTTGTCAGTGCCTCGCGCGAGGTGACGTCGCCGGGTTTCACGCCGTCGAGGATCTTCGTGAACGCGGGGGAGGCGGTCTGGGCCTGGGCGATCTGCTTGGGCAGCGCGGCCAGCAGGTCACGTTCGCGTTCGGCGGGGTCGCGGATCTCGAGGTCGTCGTAGTGGTCGGTCATGTCCGTACCCTTCATCTTTCTGTTCGGTCTTGCTCCCTCTCCCCTTGGGGAGAGGGCTGGGGTGAGGGTCGGCGGCGATGGCGGAGGCGGTGTCTGTGCAAAGGCCGATGCCCTCACCCTGACCCTCTCCCGCACGCGGGAGAGGGAACAAAGCCTCTCAAGCCAGCCACCTCTTGCGGCGCTTGTAGCTCTTCACATCGCGGAAGCTCTTGCGGTCTGCGCCGCCCACGCCGAGGTAGAACTCCTTCACGTCCTCGTTCTCGCGCAGGCTCTTGGCCTCGCCGTCCATCACGATGCGGCCGTTCTCCAGGATGTAGCCGTAGTCGGCGTAGCGCAGCGCCATGTTGGTGTTCTGCTCGGCCAGGAGGAAGGTCACCTTCTCCTTGGTGTTCAGGTCTTTGACGATCTCGAACACCTCTTCCACGATCTGCGGCGCCAGGCCCATCGAGGGCTCGTCGAGCAGCACCATCGTCGGGTTGGCCATCAGCGCGCGGCCGATGGCGCACATCTGCTGCTCGCCGCCCGAGGTGTAGGCCGCCTGCGAGCTGCGGCGCGTCTTCAGGCGCGGGAAGTACGCGTAGACCTTTTCCAGCGTCTCCAGCACCGCGGCCTTGCCGTCGGTGCGCGTGTAGGCGCCGGTCATCAGGTTCTCTTCGATGGTCAGGTGGGCGAAGCAGTGACGGCCTTCCATCACCTGGATCAGCCCGCGCTTGACCAGCTCGGCCGGCGACAGCGCCTCGATGCGCTCGCCGCGCAGCTCGATGGTGCCCTTGGTGACGGCGCCGCGTTCGCCTGCGAGCAGGTTGCTCACGGCGCGCAAGGTGGTCGTCTTGCCGGCGCCGTTGCCGCCGAGCAGCGCGACGATGCCGCTTTCGGGCACGGTCAGCGACACGCCCTTGAGCACGAGGATCACGTGGTTATAGATAACCTCGATGCCGTTGACGTTGAGAAGGATCTTGGGTTCGCTCATGGTGTGGTCCGAAGCATTCGCAAGAACGGCACATCGCCGTCCTTGCGAATGGCGGCTCTTGCGAGCCGCCACGGCACTTTCTTTGAAGGTCAGTGCATCAGGATTGGCAGTCGGCCGCTTCGCGACGCGTGATCTTCTTTTCACCTGCGTACTTGTCGGCGGCAGCCTTCACCATCGGCTTGATGATCTGGCTGTCGGCCTCGTACCAATCAGACATGCCGCCCCACTTCGCGCCGTCCCAGGTGTGGACGCGCGCCCAGGTCGAGCCCATGTGGTCCTGGCACGAGGTGCTCACCGGACGCATCACGCCCGAGAAGCCCAGCGCGTCGAGCTTCTTCTGGTCGAGTGCGAGGTTTTCCATGCCCCAGCGCACCTGCTCGCCGGTCATGACCTTGCCCTTGCCGAAGCGCTCTTGCGCACGCTTGACGGCCTCGATGGTCAGCATCTGGATGATCACGCCGCGCGTGTACAGCACCGAGCCCACTTCGTCCTTCGGACCCGTGCCCTGGCCCTTGTCGTGCACCTGCTTCAGGATGTCCTGGATCACCTTCGGCTGCGTGCCCGAGGTGTTCAGCGCCAGCGCGTTGTAGCCCTTGGCGTTGGCACCGACGTCCTTCACATCGGGTTCGGCGCCGGCCCACCACACGCCGTACATCTTCTCGCGCGGGTAGCCCGTGGCCACGGCTTCCTTCAGGGCGGTGGAGTTCATCACGCCCCAGCCCCACAGCAGCACGAAGTCAGGACGCGACTGGCGCACCTGCAGCCAGGCCGACTTCTGTTCCACGCCGGGCGCGGTCACAGGAATGAGCGACAGCTCGAAGCCGTTCTGCTTGGCGCGCTCCTGCAGCAGCGGAATCGGTTCCTTGCCGAACGGCGAGTCGTGGTACACGAGGGCAATCTTCTTGCCCTTGAGCTTGTCCATGCCGCCTTCTTTTTTGCCGATGTGCTGGATCAGGATGTCGGCCGCGGTCCAGTAGGAGCCCATGAGCGGGAAGTTCCACTTGAACACGCCGCCGTCTTGCGAGGCCGAGAGGCCGTAGCCCAGCGTGATGAGCGGGATCTTGTCGGTGGGCACCTTGTCGGTCAGTGCAAAGGTGATGCCGGTGGCCTGCGGATCGAACAGCGCGACGCCCGGGCGGCCCTTCAGGCGCTCGTAGCACTCCACGCCCTTGTCGGTCGCGTAGCCGGTTTCGCATTCTTCGTAGGCGATCTTCACGCCATTCATGCCGCCGGTGGCGTTGACGTACTTGATGTAGTCCTGCTTGCCGTTGGCCCAAGGCGTGCCGTTGGGCGCGTAGGGGCCGGTGCGGTAGACCAGCAGCGGGAAGAACTGTTCCTTGGCCTGCGCCTGGACCAGCGACGGCGCCAGCGCCGTGCCCAGGGTGGTGACCACCAGGGCGGCGGTCAGAGCGAGCGATTTCAGTGTCATGCCTGTCTCCTTTTGTGGGCACCTCGGTGCCGGTTTTTACGTGCGAACGAACGGGAACTCTTGCAATGCGTTGTCTGTCAGTGCGGGAAGGGCCACAGCCGCAGCTTTTCCTTGGCCGTGGACCACAGCCGCGCCAGGCCGTGCGGCTCGACGATCAGGAAGAACACGATCAGCGCGCCGAAGATCATGGTCTCCAGGTGCGAGGCCAGTGCGGTCGAGATCGAGAAGCCCAGCCAGCCCGGCAGCTGGTTCAAAAAGAGCGGCAGCAGCACGATGAAGGCGGCGCCGAAGAAGCTGCCCATGATCGAGCCGAGCCCGCCGATGATCACCATGAACAGCAGCTGGAACGAGCGGTCGATGCTGAACGCCGCCGGCTCCCACGCACCCAGGTGAATGAAGCCCCACAGCGCGCCGGCCACGCCGACGATGAAGCTGCTCACCGCAAAGGCCGTGAGCTTGGCGTACACCGGGCGGATGCCGATCACCGCGGCGGCCACGTCCATGTCGCGCATCGCCATCCACTCGCGGCCGATGGCGCTGCGCACCAGGTTCTTGGCGAGCAGTGCGAACACCACCACGAAGATCAGGCAGAACAAATACTTCTGCACCGGCGATTCGATCGGCACGCCGAACACGTTCAAACCCGCCACGCTCACCGAACCCGACGACGAGTTGTTAGTGAACCACTGGATGCGCAAGAACGCCCAGTCGGTGAAGAACTGCGCGGCCAGCGTGGCCACCGCGAGGTACAGGCCCTTGATGCGCAGGCTCGGAATGCCGAACAGCACGCCGATCACCGTCGCGCACAGCCCGCCCAGCAGCAGCGAGGCAATGAGCGGCATGCCGTCGATGCGCACCTGGAAGTTGTAGGCCGCATACGCGCCCACCGCCATGAAGGCGCCGGTGCCCAGCGAAATCTGGCCGCAGTAGCCGACCAGGATGTTCAGGCCGAGTGCCGCGAGCGACAGGATCAGAAAGGGCGTGAGGATGGCGCGCATCCAGTAGTCGGACACGCCCATCGGCACCACGACGAACGCCACGAGCAGCAGCACGAGGATCGCGATGCGGTCCTGCGCGATCGGGAAGATCTGTTGGTCGGCGCGGTAGCTCGACTTGAACTGGCCGTTTTCTCTGTAGAACATGTCAGACCCGATCGATGATCTTTTCGCCGAACAGCCCTTGGGGCCGCACGAGCAGGAAGACCAGTGCAAGAACATAAGCAAACCAGATCTCGATGCCGCCACCGAGCATGGGGCCGAGATAGATTTCAGACAGCTTCTCGCCGACGCCGATCAACAGGCCGCCGATGATGGCGCCGGGGATCGAGGTCAGCCCGCCGAGGATCACCACCGGCAGCGCCTTCAGCGCCACCAGCGAGAGCGAGAACTGCACGCCGAGCTTGGAGCCCCAGATGATCCCGGCCACCAGGGCCGAGAAGCCGGCCACCGACCACACGATCACCCAGATGCGCGACAGCGGAATGCCGATCGATTGCGCGGCCTGGTGGTCGTCGGCCACTGCGCGCAGCGCGCGGCCCGTGGCGGTCTTCTGGAAGAAGATGGCCAGTACCACCACCAGCGCGGCCGACACCGCCGCGGCTGCCAGGTCTTCCTGGCTCAGCAGCAGGCCACCGGGGAAGGTGCCTTCAAGCACCATCAGCGGTTCCTTGGGCATGCCCACGTCGATCTTGTAGATGTCGTTGCCGAAGATCGTCTGGCCCACGCCGTCGAGAAAGTAGGCGATGCCCAGCGTGGCCATCAGGAGCGTGATGCCTTCCTGGTTCACCAGCTTGCTCAGCGCCAGCCGCTCGATGAGCCAGGCCACGACGATCATCACCGCCATGGCCGCGATGAAGGCCAGGATGTTCGCGAGCAGCAGACTTTCGAAGCCGAACCACAGCGGGAACCACTCGGCAAAGCGCGCCATGGCCAAGGCTGCGAACAGCACCATCGCGCCTTGTGCGAAGTTGAAGACGCCCGAGGCCTTGTAGATCAGCACGAAGCCGATCGCGATGAGCGAATACAGCATGCCGACCATGAGGCCGCCGAAGAGGGTTTCGAGGAAAAAGCCCATGGTCAATGTCTCTCTTGTTTTTCTCCCTCCCCGCTGGGGAGGGTTGGGGTGGGGCAGGCGGCGTATCCACTGGGCGCTCTGCGTGCCCCCATCCCAGCCTTCCCCAGAGGGGGAAGGAGCAATGCTTCATGGCGATGATCGGCATGGCGTCAGTGCTCCACACCCAGATACGCCCGGATCACGTCTTCGTTGTTGCGCACTTCGTCCGGCGTGCCGTCGCCGATCTTCTTGCCGTAGTCCAGCACCACCACGCGGTCGGAGATGTCCATCACCACGCCCATGTCGTGCTCGATGAGCACGATGGTCGCGCCGAACTCGTCGTTCACGTCGAGGATGAAGCGGCTCATGTCCTGCTTCTCTTCGACGTTCATGCCGGCCATGGGCTCGTCGAGCAAAAGCACCTGCGGTTCCATCGCGAGCGCGCGGCCGAGGTCGACGCGCTTTTGCAGACCGTAGGGCAGGCGGCCCACCGGCGTCTTGCGGTGCGCCTGGATTTCCAGGAAGTCGATGATGTGCTCGACGAACTCGCGGTGCTGCAACTCTTCGCGTTCGGCCGGGCCCCAGCGCAGCGCTTGCGCGAGCAAGCCGCTCTTCATCTTGAGGTTGCGCCCCGTCATGATGTTGTCGAGCACGCTCATGCCCTTGAACAGCGCCAGGTTCTGGAAGGTGCGCGCCACGCCCATCTCGGCCACCTGGCGCGAGTTCATGTGCTTGAAGGTCTGGCCGCGGAAGGTGATGGAGCCCTGCTGCGGCCAGTACACGCCGTTGATGCAGTTCAGCATCGAGCTCTTGCCCGCGCCGTTGGGGCCGATGATGGCCCGCACCTCGTGCTCGCGCACGTTGAAGCTGATGTCGGTCAGCGCCTTCACGCCGCCGAAGCTCAGGCTGATGTTCTGGACGTCGAGGATGACCTCGCCAATCTTTCGGTTGCTCATGCGGCGGCCTTCACGATGGGGAAGGTCTTGGCTTCGGTGATCTTCAGCGTGGCGCTGACAACCCCCGTGCGTCCGTCCTCGAACTTGACCTGGGTCTCGATGTACTGCTCGGCCTTGCCGCCGTAGAGCGCGTCGACCAGCACGGCGTACTTTTCGGCGATGAAGCCGCGGCGCACCTTGCGCGTGCGGGTCAGCTCGTCGTCGTCGGGGTCGAGCTCCTTGTGCAGCACGAGGAAGCGCGCGATCTGCGTCTCGCCCATGCCGTCTTCGGCCGCGAGGTCGGCGTTGACCTTGCCGATGCACTCGGCGATGAGTGCCAGCACCTCGGGCTTGCCGGCCAGGTCGACATAGCCGCCATAGGCCAGGCCGCGGCGCTCGGCCCAGTTGCCGACCGCCTCGAAGTCGATGTTGATGGCGGCGCAGACCTCGTCGCGGGCGTTGCCGAAGCACACGGCTTCCTTGATCTGCGGGAAGAACTTGAGCTTGTTCTCGATGTAGTTGGGCGCAAAGATCGCGCCGCTCACGAGCCGGCCCACGTCCTTCGCGCGATCGATGATGCGCAGGTGGCCTTCGCTGTCGAGCACGCCAGCGTCGCCGGTGTGGAAGTAGCCGTTGGCGTCGAGCACCTCGGCCGTGGCGTCGGGGCGCTTGTAGTACTCCTTGAGCACCGACACGCCGCGCACCAGCACCTCGCCGTCTTCGGCGATCTTGAGTTCGATGCCCGGTGCCGCCGTGCCCACGGTCTGCAGCTTGACCTTGCCGTCCTGCTGCAGGCACACGTAGGCGCAGGTTTCGGTCTGGCCGTAGAACTGCTTGAGGTTCACGCCGATCGAGCGGTAGAAGCGGAACAGGTCGGGCCCGATGGCCGCGCCGGCCGTGTAGGCCACGCGGATGCGGCTCATGCCCAGCACGTTGCGCAGCGGGCCGTAGATCAGCAGGTTGCCCAGGCTGTACATGACCCGGTCGCCCGTGCTCACCGGCGCGCCGTTGAGGATGTCGGCGCCCACGCGCTGTGCCAGCGCCATGAACTTCGCATACAGCCAGCGCTTGGGCGCGGCCGCGTCTTCCATGCGGATCGACACGGCCGTGAGCAAACCTTCGAAGGTGCGCGGCGGGCCGAAGTAGTAGCTCGGGCCGATCTCGCGCATGTCGTTCATCACCGTCTCGGCCGACTCGGGGCAGTTGAGCGTGAAGCCGCCCACCAGCCACTGCGCCACCGAGAACAGGTGGTCGCCCACCCACGCCATCGGCAGGTAGCTCATGATGTTGTCGCCGGGGCCGAGCTTGTCGGTCTCGACGCCGCCGCGGCCCGCCGCGATGAAGCTGGCGTGCGTCTGGCACACGCCCTTGGGACGGCCGGTGGTGCCCGAGGTGTAGAGGATCACGCCGACATCGGCCGCCTCGCCGCTGGCCACGGCGCGGTCGTAATACCCGGCGTTGGCCTTGTCGAAGGCCCGGCCCAGCTCGCGCAGCTGCTCGTAGCCCATGAGCCCCGGCTGCTCGTAGTGGCGCAGGCCCTTGGGGTCGTCGTAGATGATGTGGCGGATGCCCTGCTGCTGGCCTTCCTGCCCTTGCTGCAGCTCGCGGCACTCGAGCAGCTTGTCGACCTGCTCCTGGTCTTCGACGATCACGAACTCGATGCTGGCGTCGTTCAGCATGAAGACCATCTCGCCGGCGACCGCGTCCTGGTACAGCGGCACGGGCACGCCGCGCAGGCTTTGCGCGGCGAGCACCGCCATGTACAGGTGCGGCCGGTTGGCACCGACGATCGCAAGGTTGTCGAAGGCCTTGAAGCCAAGGCTTGCCAGACCGCAGGCCATCTCGCGCACTTCTTGCGCCACGGCGTTCCAGGTCCAGGTTTGCCAGATGCCAAGGTCTTTTTCGCGCACGGCGGGGGCCTCGGGACGGGCCTCGGCATGCGCGAGCAGCAGACGGGGGAAGGTGGGGGCGGTGGTTTGCACAGTGGCCGGATCGTAGGTCCCACTTTGACGCCCGGTTGTCGTTCCAACGACAATCCTAGGGACACTACTCCCCGGAGTTTCCCGATGCCTCCTGGCAACCTCAACCCGCAGAACGTGCTCGGCGGTTCCATCAAGGACCGCGTGCGCCCCGCGAATGCCAATGAACTCGATGGCATTCCGTGGCTGCCCACGCTCACGCCGACCGAGCGCCGCCGCGCCGAGGCCACGCTCGTGGTCGGCGAGGCCGAGCCCGGCGACCTGGTGTGCCGCGTCGGCCGCTCGCCCACCTACTGGTTCGGCGTGGTCGAGGGCCTCTTGAAGATGAGCAACGACAACGCCGACGGCGGCTCGGTCACCTACACCGGCGTGCCGCCCGGCGGCTGGTTCGGCGAAGGCACGGTGATGAAGCGCGAGCCCTACCGCTACAACATCCAGGCGCTGCGCCGCAGCCTCGTGGCGGGGCTGCCGATCGAGAGCTTCCACTGGCTGCTCGACCATTCCATCGGCTTCAACCGCTTCGTGATGAACCAGCTCAACGAGCGGCTCGGGCAGTTCATCGCGGCGCTGGAAATCGACCGCCTCAACAACCCCGACGCGCGCGTGGCGCGCAACCTCGTGTCGCTGTTCAACCCCGTGCTCTACCCCGGCGTGGGCGAGGTCTTGCGCATCACGCAGCAGGAGCTGGCGTATCTTGTCGGCCTGTCGCGCCAGCGCGTGAACGAGGCGCTCAATGCGCTGTCGGCACAGGGGCTGATCCGCGTGGAGTACGGTGGCCTGCGCGTGCTCGACCTGCCGGGCCTGCGCGCCACCGCGATGTCCAGCCGCAAGAACAACAGCACCTCGAACTGAAAGATAAAAACATGGCTCTCTCCGACCACCTGCAGATCGTGCCCGCCGACGCACAGGCGAGCTTTCTGCCGCCGCAGCAGCAACAGGCCACGCAGGCCCGCAACGAGGAAGACGACGGCCCGACGCTCGAAGAAGCCATCGACCGCGCCGAGGCCTTGGGCGAACAGATCGACGCGCTCAACGAGATCCTGGCGCGCCCGCTGAAAGACATCCTTGCCGACCGCGAAAAGTCCGAGGAAGCCGCACTGGCCTGGGACCGCTTCGGCGCGATGTGGATGCTGTCGCAGCGCGCCATGCGCCGCGTCGCGCTCGACCTGGCGGCGCAACTCGGCGTGAGCGAGGAAGAAGTCGTCGCGCGCGCCATGGCGAACGCCAACGCGGTGCTCAACGGCGCGGACGAAGTCGACCTCGGCGGCAGCATCGCACCGGCGCAGCTGCAGCACATCGCGCGCCACCGCAACTTCCTGCGCAGCCAGTTCCGTACCGGCTGATGCACGCGGCCTTTCGATATCCCTTAGCCTTGCGGCCTTCTCCTGCCCCCACACACCCATGACCACCTCCGCCCCTTCCCACCTCACCGTCATCACCGGCGCCTCGCGCGGCCTGGGCCGTGCCATGGCCGAACAGCTGCTGCAGGCCGGCCACGCGGTGCTCGGCATTGCGCGCAAGCCATCGCCCGAACTCGCCGAAGCGGCGAAGGGCGCCAGCGCCGAACTGACGCAATGGGAGCAGGACCTGTCCGACCCCGTGGCCGCCGCGGCGCGCCTGTCGGACTGGCTCCAGACGCTGGACGGCCAGCGCTTCGACAGCGTCACGCTCATCAACAACGCCGGCACCGTCGGCAACCCCGCGCCACTGTCGCGCGCCGTGCCGGCCGAACTGGCACAGGCCCTGCGCATCGGCCTCGAAGCGCCGATGCTGCTCACGGCCGCTTTTCTCGGTGCCACGCGCGAATGGCGCGGCGCACGCAAGGTGCTGAACATCTCGTCGGGCCTGGGCCGCAACGCCCTGGGCAGCCAGGCGCCGTACTGCGCGGCCAAGGCCGGCATGGACCATTTCTCGCGCGCCGTGGCGCTCGAAGAAGCCCATGCACCGAACGGCGCGCGCATCGTGTCGCTGGCACCCGGCATCATCGACACCGACATGCAGGTGCAGCTGCGCGGCGCGTCGGCCGAACAGTTTCCGGACCGCACGCGCTTCGTGAGCATGAAGGAAGAAGGCCGGCTCGACAGCCCCCAGGGCGCCGCAGGCAAGGTGCTCGCCTACCTGGCACGTGCCGACTTCGGCGCCAACCCCGTGGCCGACGTGCGCGACCCGGCCTGAGCACCGAAGACAGAAGCACATCATGGCCACCGCAAAGTCCATCGACACCGTCGAATACAAGCTCTTCCCGTCACCGAGGAACGTGCACCGCATCGTCTTCGAGCACCAGGTCTTCGTGCCCTACCCGTACGCGCTGATCGTGATGGACGAGTTCTATTTCAAGGGCCGCTACAGCCTGTTCTCGGCCTGCCGCATGAGCGACGGGAAGATGGGGCAGGTCGCGACGTTCGAGGATGCGGCGGACGTGGAGATCTTCAATACGAAGTTCGTGCCGGATTGAGCGCGCGGGAGTTTCTCCCTCCCCGCTGGGGAGGGTTGGGGTGGGGCACGACGGCCTCCTGAACAGCGCGGCGCTTCGTCGGAGGCCTGCCCCCATCCCCACCTTCCCCCAGAGGGGGAAGGGGCAAGAGTCTTACTCGATCGTCGCCCCCGAGGCCTGCACGATCCCCTTCCACTTCTCATAGTCCGTCTTCAGCAGCGCACCGAACTGCTCCGGCGTCATGCTCTGCGGCTCCGCGCCCTGCGCAATGATGGCCGCCTTCATCTCGGGCGTGGCCAGCAGCTTGTTGACCGCCGCGTTCAGCGTGGTGACGATGTCCTTGGGCGTGCCGGCCGGCACGAAGACGCCGTACCAGGTGCTCACGTCGAAGTCCTTGTAGCCCAGCTCGGCCACGGTGGGCGTGTCGGGCAGCGAGGTGCTGCGCTTGGCCGAGGTGACCGCCAGCGGTCGCAGCTTGCCGGCCTTGATCTGCGCCAGTGCCGAAGGCACCGACGACACCATCAGGTCGACGTTGCCCGCGAGCACGTCCATCATGGCCGCGTTGGAGCCCTTGTAGGGCACGTGGCGCATCTTGATCTTGGCGGCGCCGTTGAAGATCTCGCCGGCCAAGTGGATGGTGGTGCCATTGCCGGGCGAGCCGTAGGTGACGGTGTCGGGCGCGGCGCGCGCGGCCTTCACCACGTCGTCGAGCGTCTTGAACTTCGAGTTGGCCTGCGTGACGATCACCACGGGCGTGTAGGCCACGTGGGCCACGGCCGTGAGGTCCTTCACCGGGTTGTAGCTGAGGCTCTTGTAGAGCCAGGGCGCGACGACCATGTTGTCCTTCTGGCCCATCACGATGTCGTAGCCCGTGGGCGCGGCGCGCGCCGCCTCGGCGATGCCGATGGTGCCGCCGGCGCCGCCGCGGTTGTCGGGCACCACGGTCCAGTGGTTGGCCTCGGTGAGCTTCTGCGCGACCAGGCGCGCCAGGATGTCGGTGCCGCCGCCGGGCGGGAAGGGCACGACCATGCGGATGGGCTTGGCGGGGTAGGCGGCGGTCTGGGCCTGCGCGGCCACGGTGCCAAAGGCCAGGGGGAGTGCGAGCACGAGGGCCAGCGAGCGGGTGAGTTTTCTTCGGATCATGGGTTTGTCTCTCTCGGTCTGAGCGGATCGGGGGGCGGCAGTGTCGGTGGAGGTCTTTCGACCTCACTGCACCCACGGTGCAGTGTGCCGGAAGGGGCATCGCCCCATTTTCGTGGTTTGCGATGGGCCCCGTATCGGACGGCGCCGACTTGACAGGGCCATCTTGGCGCCGAAGATGAAATGTCCATTCCCCCCACAGGAGACACCCATGCTCGGAAACATCGATGCAGTGGCGAATCTCGCGGTGAAAGACATGACCGTGGCGCGCCGTTTCTACGAAGACACCCTGGGCCTTGCGCAGGTGGATGCCGAAGGCGACGAGGTCATCGTGTACCGAAGCGGCAACACGCGCATCCAGGTGTACCGCTCGTCGTTCGCAGGCACGAACCAGGCCACGGCCGTGAGCTGGCAGGTCGGCGCGGACATCGGGCGCCTCGTCGCCGCGCTCAAGGCCAAGGGCGTGCGCTTCGAGCACTACGACATGCCCGACACGAAGCGCGAAGGCGACCTCCATGTCGCGGACGGCATGAAGATGGCGTGGTTCAAGGACCCGGACGGGAACATCCTGCACCTGATCGGCGGCTGAGGCACTGGCCGTCCGGCATCCCTCGTTTGGGGGAAGCCAAAGGCGGCGCGCTGCGGACAATCCCTCCTGCCATGCACCCGCGTGGCATGAGGAGTCACCCCATGCGCGCATCGTCGCCCGACCCGTCAACGCCCGCGCGCCCCGAGCGCGTCGCGGTCATCGCCATCCACGGCGTGGCCGACCAGAAGGCCGGCGACACGGCCCGCGCCATCGCCTCGCTGATGCTCAACAATCCCGGCCCTGGCGCGACCTACCGCCAGGCCGACTGCGACACCCACCTGCTGCCGGTGCCGCCGCTGACATCGATGGTGCAGCAGCGCACGGGCCATCCGAAGTCAACGGAAGGCGGTGCCGCGCAGAAGGCCTACGTGCCGCCCGTGCGCAAGGCGATGCGGCAGTCGAAGACCTCCGACTTCAGCGCCGACGACTGGATCTCGACCGCCGAGTCCGAGGACGCGGGCGTGGTGCGCGCCGCCAAGGGGCGCGGGCCGCTCACGCCGCGCGAGCTGAAGAAGAGCAACCCCGACATCGCCTTCAGCGACTACCTGCTGTTCAAGTCGCAGCGCGCCGAGCCCGACCACGAAGCCTACGAGGCCACGCGCGTGCGCATGACGCGCGACGCCACCGATGCCAACGGCCAGCCGGTGCAGCAGCGCATCGACGTGCACGAGATGTACTGGGCCGACCTGTCGCGCCTGCCGGGCTCGGTGGCGCGCATCGTCGCCGAGCTGTTCACCATCGTGTTCCGCCTCTCGCAGCTGGGCCGCGATGCGGTCGACCGCGCGGCCGAAGCAGCCGGCGTCAACAGGAAGCCCCGGCCGCCGGGCGCGCGGCGCTGGGCTTGCCTGGCGTCGCTGCAGACGGCGCTCGACTGGGCGTTTGCGAACCTGCTGGCGAATCTCTTTCTGCAGCTGCTGCTCATCGGGCTGGTGATCGCGGGGCTCGGCGGCCTGGCGCGGGCGGAGGCCGCGTCAGGTGCCGAGCTTCTGCGCCGAGTGCTGGCCGTGGTCGTGCCGGTGCTGGCGTTCTGGTGGTACGGCTACCAGGCGCGCCCCGGGGTTTCGGGGCGCATCGTCGTGGGCCTGTATGCCTTGCTCGCGGGGTGGCTCCTGTGGGCGCAACTGCCCGCGCACTGGGTGGTCGGCATGACCTGGCTGGCACTGCTCGCCGCGTTGGCCGACCGCGCCTTGCGCATCGCACGCGACCGCTTTCCGGCAGCACGCACCTGGGGCCTGGGCCTCATGGCGCTGACCGCGGCGGCGCTGCTGCTGCACGTGGCAATCAACGCCGCGGCGGCAGGCGGCACGGACGACCTGCGCCACTGGGTGCGCGCCGGCATGCGCGTGGTCGAGTACCTGCTGCTGGGCGTCGTCGCGTGGTGGGGCGTGGCCGGCGTGCTGCTCATCGCCTGGCTCATCGCAGGGCAGACCGTGCCCGACCGCGATGCGGCCGCGTGCGCCAGCATCGCCACGGGTCGGCTCGGGCTCTTCGTGTCGGTGGCCGCGTTCGTGGCGCTGTCGATGGTGTTCTGGGCCGTGCTCACGAACGTCGTGGAGCTCGGCGCGAAGAACGTCGACTACGCGCCGTTCTGGTTCGGCAAGGGCATCTACTGGGCCGATGGCGCGAACTTCCTGCATGGCCGCTACGAGAAGAGCACGCAGGCCTTCGCCCTGACGGCGGGGCTCACGCTCTCGCTGCTGGCGTATCTCGTCGCGGTGCTGGTGCCCAGCCTGTTCGCGGAACTCAAGGTGGCCTTCGGGACCTCGGAGCGCCTGGGACACTGGCTCGGCGCGGGCTACCGGCGGCTCGACCGTTTCGTCACGATCCTCACGAGCGCCAGCGTGCTGGTCGCTTGCGCGGTCGCGCTGCTGCTGGTGCTCAAGCAATGCGGTGTCTCGGTCGGTGGGCGGATCGACGACGCCGTCATCTGGGTGTCGGCGCTGTCGCAGACCGGCCTCAAGCCGCTGATCTTCACCGCCGCCACGCTGACCGCTGCCGTCTCGCTGCTCGGCGGTTTCCTGTCGCGCACCGTGCCGGGCCTGCGCATGCCGCTCGATGTGGCGCTCGACGTCGACGGCCACTTCCGCGAGTTTCCGCGCCGCGCCATTCCGCGTGCGCGCATCTTCTCGCGCTATGTGTCGCTGCTGGAGCATGTGGCGGCGCAGGGCTACGACCGCATCGTGATCGTGGCCCACAGCCAGGGCACGGTGATCTCGACGGAGCTGCTGCGCTACCTGCAGTTCCGTGCCGAGCAGAAGGTCGACGCGCGCGTGACGGAACTCTGGGCGGCGTTGAACAAGAGCCGGCTGCTGCTGCTCACCGCCGGCTGCCCGCTGCGCCAGCTGTACGCGGCGCGCTTTCCGCACCTCTATGCGTGGGTGACGGCGGAAGACGCGAACGGCGGCGGGCCGAGCGCGGCCAAGGTCGGCGTGGACCGCTGGGTCAACCTGTACACGGCCGGCGACTACGTCGGGCGCTGGCTCTGGGGCGCCGACGACAAGTCGTACGCGCAGGTCAGCGTGGCGCCGGCCTGGTGCGCCACGGCCGAGCACGAGGCGTGCCTCGGCCGCGGCGCCCACACGCACTATTTCGACCTCGACCAGGCGCAGGTCGCGCGCTGGATCGACTGGATGGTGACGGCGCCGCGCTGAACCGACCGCCCACAAAAAAGCCGACCCGCAGGTCGGCTTCCTTCAGTGCGAGAACGCGGGCTTCAGCCGAAGTTCTTGGCCGCGAAGTCCCAGTTGACCAGCTTGGCCAGGAAGGTCTCGACGAACTTCGGGCGCATGTTGCGGTAGTCGATGTAGTACGCGTGCTCCCACACGTCGACCGTCAGCAGCGCGGTGTCGGCGGTGGTCAGCGGCGTGCCGGCAGCGCCGGTGTTCACGATGTCTACCGAGCCATCGGCCTTCTTCACGAGCCACGTCCAGCCCGAACCGAAGTTGCCCACGGCCGACTTCACGAAGGCTTCCTTGAAGGCGTCGTAGCTGCCCCACTTGGCATCGATGGCCTTGGCCAATGCGCCCGTCGGTGCGCCGCCTCCTTGCGGCTTCATGCAGTTCCAGAAGAAGGTGTGGTTCCAGATCTGGGCAGCGTTGTTGTAGATGCCGCCGCTGGACTTCTTGATGATCTCTTCGAGCGTCATCGCTTCGAACTCGGTGCCCTTTTGCAGGTTGTTCAGGTTCACCACGTAGGCGTTGTGGTGCTTGCCGTGGTGGAACTCGAGCGTTTCCTGCGAGTACTCGGGGGCCAGTGCGTCGATGGCGTACGGCAGCGGGGGAAGGGTGTGTTCCATGGTGGAGTCTTTCTTTCTAGTTGGTGGATAAAAACAAAAAGGTGCGTCGGCGTTTCAGGCGGCCTTGGGCACGACGCGGTAGGCGCAGCGCCGCGCGCCCGCGAGCACGTGCTCGACGCGGCTCACGTCGGCCTCGGGCCCCAGCACTTCGTTGAAGAGCTGCAGCTCGCTGCGGCAAAAGCCGGTGCAGGCCTGCGCCGCGGTGCAGATGGGGCAGTGGTTCTCGATGAAGAGAAAGCCCTCGCCCTCGGCCCGGTACTCGGCCATGTAGCCCTCGCGGCTGCGGATGTCCGCGAGCCGCTCGAGCCGCGTCTCGAGGTTGCGCGCGCCGCGCATGGCCTCGGTGTAGGTGGCGCGCATGGTGGCTTCGCGCGCGCCGATGAGCTGGTCCATGCCCTTCTCGCCGAACACGCTGATCACGGCGCTGATCATCTGCACCGTCATCTCGGCGTGCGTGTCGGGAAAGCGCCGGTGGCCCTCGCCGGTGAGCCGCCAGATCTGGGTCGGACGGCCGCGGCCGCTGGAGCGGCTCTCGGCGTCGACCAGCCCTTCGGTCTCGAGCTTGGCCATCTGCTGGCGCACCGCCTCGACCGTCACGTTCAGCACCTTGGCGATGTCGGGGATGCCGAGCGCGCCGCGGGTCTTCAGCGTGGAGAGGATGCGGTCTGCCGGCTGGTGCGGCATCCAGGTGGGCTTGGTGGCATCGGGGGCGGACATGGCAACTTCGGTCGTGGGGAAAAACAGTGTCATTGTCAGGTGGTTGGCACTCCCTTCGCATCCGTGGGCGCTTGCCACCCGCCGCCCAGTGCTTTGTAAAGCGCCACGAGGCTGGTGAACGAGGCCGTTTCGGCCTCGGCCACGGCGTCCTGCGCGCGCAGCAGGGTGCGCTGCGCATCGAGCACGCTCAGGTAGGGCGCGGCGCCTTCGCGGTAGCGCACCTGGGCCAGCTCGGCGGCACGGCCGCTGCGGGCCGAGGCCTCCAGCAGCCGCTGCAGGCGCAACTGGTTCTGGCCGTAGCCGGTGAGGGCGTTCTCCACGTCCTCGATGGCGCGCAGCACCGTCTGTTCGTAGACGGCGCGCTCGCCTTCGGCACGGGCTTCGGCGCCGCGCAGGCGGGCCTTGACCGAGCCCAGCCGCAGGCCGGGCCAACTCACGCCGGGCGTGACGCTGAAGGCGCGGCTCGACGCACTGCCCAGGTCCGACCCGCGCAAGGCGATGAACCCCAGGAACCCCCCGATATCGACGCGCGGATACAGCTCGGCCGTGGCAGCGCCCACGTCCGCGGTGCTGGCCGCCAGGCCGCGCTCGGCGCGCAGCACGTCGGGCCGGCGGCGCAGCAATTCGCCCAGGTCGCCGATGGGCAGGCGCTTGTCGAGCACGCGCAGCGCTTGCGGCTGCAGCATCGGCACCAGCTCGGCCGGACGCAGGCCCGCCAGCACGGCGACGCGGTAGGCGGCCTGGCGGCGCGCGGTTTCGAAGGCAGGCAGCTGGCTCTCAGTGCTGGCCAGATTGGCCTGCGCGCTCGCCAGGTCGCCTTCGAGGCCGCGCCCGGTCTGCACCTGCGCCTCGGTCACGCGCAGGCTCTGGCGCAGGCTGTCGAGCGTGCGCTGCGTCACGGCCAAGCGCTGCTCGGCGCCGCGCATCTCGTAGTAGTTACGCGCCAGTTCGGCCACGGCCACGATGCGCACCTGTTCGAGGTCGGCCGCGCTGGCCTGGGCGCGCGCGGTGGCGGCTTCGTCCAGGCGTTGCAGGCGGCCGAAGAGGTCGATCTCCCAGCCGGCGTCGAAGCCGGCGCGGCTGCTTTGCGCCAGCGTGCGCGCATCGGCCGGTACGCCGTTGCCTTGGGCGATGCTGCGCGTCTTGCTGGCGCCCAGCGTCACCACGGGCAGGCGGTCGAGTTCGGCCTCGGTCTGCATCGCGCGGGCTTCGAGCAGCCGGGCCTGCGCGATGCGGATGTCGTGGTTGCCGGCCAGTGCGCGTTCGATGAGCGCATCGAGCTGCGGGTCGTCGAGCTGGCGCCACCAGTCGCGCTGCACTGCGTCGGGCGCGAACAGCGCGCGCTCGGGGGCGGCGATGGCCACCGGCGCATCGTCCAGCGCGGCGTACTTCGGCCCGACCGCGCAACCGGCCAGCACCAGCACGCTGAGGGCGAACGGTGCGGCGTAAGAGAAAAGTCCTGTCGTCATGGTCATGCTCCCGGTGTCATCAGGCGGGGTCGCCGGCGGGCTCGCGCGCCACGAGCGCTTCGAGTTCGGCGGTGCGCGCCGAGCGGCCCACCGTGCGGTGGTCGCGCGCCAGCAGCGTGTACATCGTGGGCAGCACGAACAGCGTGAACAGCGTGCCCACCAGCATGCCGACCACGATCACCAGGCCGATGCTGAAGCGGCTGTTGGCGCCCGCGCCGCTCGCGAACAGCAGCGGCACCAGGCCCACCACCATCGCGGCCGTGGTCATCAAGATCGGGCGCAGCCGGATGCGCGCGGCCTGCTCGATGGCGGCGCGGCGGTCCAGGTTCTGGCGCTCCTGGATCTCGTTGGCGAACTCCACCATCAGGATGCCGTGCTTGCTGATGAGCCCGATGAGCGTCACCAGCCCGATCTGCGTGTAGATGTTGATGGTGGCAAAGCCCAGCGCCAGCGGCACCAGCGCACCGCAGATCGACATCGGCACGCTGATCAGGATGATCAGCGGGTCGCGCAGGCTCTCGTACTGCGCGGCCAGCACCAGGTAGATCACCACGATCGCGAACACGAAGGCCATCACCAGCGCCGAGCCTTCCTGCGTGAAATGGCGCGCGTCCGACTGCCAGTCGTAGCTGAAGCCGGCCGGCAGCTTCTTCGCCTCTTCGCTGAGGAACGCCACGGCGTCGCCCATGGTCACGCCCGGCATCGGAATGGCCTGGAAGGTCGAGGCATTGAGCTGGTTGAACTGCGTGAGCTTGTTGGGCCCCACGCTGGTCGACAGCGTCACCAGGTTGGCCAGCGGCACGGGCTGGCCGCTCGCGCTCTTCACGAAGTAGCGCGACATCGCCTCGGCCGTGAGCCGCTGGTCGCGCGGCGATTGCGGAATCACGTCGTACGAGCGGCCGTCCATGCCGAAGCGGTTGACGTAGTTCTCGCCCACCAGCACCGCCAGCGTGTCGCCGATGGCCTTCATGGTCACGCCCATGCTGTTGGCCTTGGCGCGGTCGACGCGCACTTCGGTCACGGGGTTGTTGAACTCCAGGTCGCTGTCGACCACGGCGAACTTGCCGCTTTCGCGCGCCGCCTTCTTCAGCGTTTCCATCGCCTCGAACACGGTGGCGTGGTCGCCCGCGCTGCGGATCACCATCTGCACCGGAAGCCCACCGGTCGAGCCGGGAAGCGACGGCAACTGAAAGGCGAACACGCTGCTGCCCTCGACCTCGTTCATGCCGCCCTGCACGTCGGCCTGGATCTGGTCGGCGTTGCGCTCGCGGTCTTTCCAGTCGGACAGCTGCACGCCGCCGATGCTGTTGGACACACCGTCCGAGCCGTTGATGAGCCAGCGGCCGGTGTTCTCGGGCAGCTTCGCCAGCACCGCGTCCCACGTCTGGCCGAACTTCTCGACGTAGTCGATGTTGGCGTGTTGCGGCGACTTGATGACGGTCATCACCATCGCCTGGTCTTCGCCGGGCGCCAGCTCGCGCTGCGCCGCGTTGTACAGAAAGGGCAGGCTCACGAGCACGGCCGCGGCCAACAGGCCCGTGACCCAGCGGTGGTGCAGCGACACGTCGAGCAGCCGGCCATACGCGGTGGCGAGCTTGTGGAAGAACGATTCCGCATAGCGCGCCATGCGGCCCGTCGTGGCGTCCTGCGGCAGCAGGAACGAGCTCATCACCGGCGACAGCGTGAGCGCGATCACGCCCGACACCACCACCGCGCCTGCGAGCGTGAAGGCGAACTCCTTGAAGAGCGAGCCCGTGAGCCCGCCCATGAGGCCGATGGGCGCGTACACCGCGGCCAGCGTGAGCGTCATCGCGATCACCGGGCCGGCCACTTCGCGTGCGCCGATCAGTGCGGCCTGCACGCGCGACTTGCCCTCTTCGATGTGGCGGTGCACGTTCTCCACCACCACGATGGCGTCGTCCACCACCAGGCCGATGGCCAGCACCATTGCCAGCAGCGTGAGCAGGTTGATGCTGAAGCCGAACAGCAGCATCAGCGCCGCCGCGCCCAGCATCGACAGCGGAATCGTCACCACCGGAATGAGCACCGCGCGCAGCGAGCCCAGGCACAGGAAGATCACCAGCACCACGATGGCGATGGCTTCGAGCAGCGTCTTCTGCACCTCGTCGATCGAGGCCTCGATGAAGCGCGCGAGTTCGAAGGGAAGCTGCACCTCCACACCCGGCGGCAGGTTCTGCTTGATGCCGGGCAGCAGGTCGCGGATGCGCTTCACGATCACCAGCGGGTTGCCGTTGGGCGCGGCCTGCAGGCCGAGGTAGATGGCCTTGTCGCCGTCCATCGTCGCGCTGCTGTCGGCGCTGGCCGCACCGAGTTCCACCGTGGCCACGTCGCCCAGCCGCACGATGGCTTCACTTCCACCGTCGGTCTGGCGCTTGATGACCATGTCGCGGAACTCGGCCACGTTCACCAGGTCGGTGTTCACGCGGATGTTCGACACCACGTACAGGCCCTTCACCTGCCCCGGTGCGGCCTGCACGTTGTTCTGGCGCAGCGCGTCGGCCAGCTCGCCGGCCGAGATGCCGCGCGCGGCCATGCGGTTGGCGTCGAGCCACACGCGCATCGCCAGCGTCTGCCCGCCCGACACCTCGACACCCGAGACGCCTTCGATCGACGCGAACTGCGGCTGCACCACGCGCGAGAGGTAATCGGTGAGCTGCGGCACGGCCATGGTCTTGCTCGAGAAGCCCACGTACGCCACCGCCGTGGCCTCGCCTGCCGACTTCAGGATCACCGGGTCGAAGGCCTCGGCCGGCAGCCGGTACTTCACCTGGCTGACCTGCGCCATCGCCTGCGTGAGCGCCTGGTTGGCGTCGGCGTTGAGCTTCATGCGCACGCTGATCACGCTGCGCCCGAGCGTGGACGACGACGAGAGGTAGTCGACGTTCTCGATGGTCGCCACCGCCTGCGCGATGGGCTGCGTGACGAAGCCCTGCATCAGCTCCGGCGAGGCGCCGGGGTACTGCGTGGTGATGGTGAGCGTGGTGCTTTCAGTCAGCGGGTACTGGCGCACCGGCAGGTCGCCCAGCGCGCGGGCGCCGAGCAGAAGAATGAGCGTGCTCACCACCAGCGCCAGCACGGGCCGGCGCACGAAGAGGTCGGTGAACTTCATGACTTCGGCTCCGTGAGGGCCAGCGTGTCCTTCGCGGCCGGCGCTACGGCGGCGCCGTTGTACAGGCGCAGCTGGCCCGAGGTGACGACCTGCTCGCCGGCCTTCAGGCCCTGCTCGACAACCACCAAGCCGTCTTGCCGCTCGCCGGTTTTCACGAACACCTGCTGCACCGAGTAGCCGTCGCCTTTGTCGCCAGCGCGCACCACGAACACCGAGTCGCCGTGCGTGCTGTAGGTGATGGCGGTTTCAGGCACGGCGATGGCGTCGGCGCGCGTGGGCAGCGCCACCTTGCCGTTGACGTACATGCCGGGTGTGAGTGCGCCGTCGGCGTTGTCGACCGTGGCCTGCAGCCGCACGGTGCGCGTGTCGCTGCCGATCATCGGTTCGATGGCGCTGAGCTTCGCGGGGAACACGCGGCCCGGGTAGGCATCGACCGCGAGCGCCACCGCCTGGTTGCGCTTGAGCGCCGGCAGCGCGGTCTCGGGCAGCGTGAGGTTGGCGAACAGCGTGCGGCTGTCGGTGAGCGACACCAGCGCATCGCCGGCGCGCACGAACTGGCCGAGGTTGACCTTGCGGATGCCCAGCACGCCGTCGAACGGCGCCTTGATGTGCTTCTGTTCGATGAGCGCCTGCACGCGCCGCAGCTCGCCGCTGGCCTGGTCGAAGGCGGCCTGCGCCTGTTCCATCTGCTCCTGCGTGGCGGCCTGCTGCGGCAGCAGGCGGCGCGTGCGGTCGAGCAAGGCCCTGGCATTGGCCTGCTGGGCGCGCAGGCGTTCGAGGTCGCCCTGCTCGGGCGCGTCGTTGAGCTGCACCAGCAGCTGGCCGGCACGCACCTGCGCGCCCGGCGTGAACAGGATCTTCGCGACCCGTCCCTCCACCTCGGCCGGCACCTCGACCTGCCGGTTGGCCTCCAGCGTGCCGATGCCGCTGAGGAAGCGCGCCATCTCGGTCTGCCGCGCGGGGGCCACCGCCACCTTGGCCGGGGGCATGGCGCCGCCCTGTGCATGGGCCGGCTGGAATTTCGCCACGAGCCCGTAGCCCGCCGCGCCCAGCACCGCGACCGTGAGACCGGCGCCGAGCCAGGTCCTGGATTGTTTGTTCATACGCAACCTGCTCTTTTATCAAAGAAAGTGCTTTGATTATTAGATCGCGTCCGAATGAAGTCGAGAACGACGTGGCAATGGCCTCGATAGAACAGGGCTATCTTTTGCAGCGCGTGCATGCGGGGTGCTCCGGTGGTGGCGCGGGGACATCCCCGCACCCCGAAGACGGACTGCTCGTCGCTTTTGTGACGCGGCGCCGCTGTGCAATCGCCGTGCGGCCGCCGGGACATCGCTCGCCGCGCCAGGCGCCGATGTACATTGCGACCTGCGCATGAACCTATTCAGCATGGCCACCAAACCCCGCAAGAAGTCCTCGGCTGTCACCGAGGACGAGGTCTTCGACATTGCCGCCGACCTGTTCCGGGCCATGGCCGCGCCCATGCGGCTGAAGATCGTGAGCCTGCTGTGCAACGGCGAGAAGAACGTGAGCGAGCTGCTCGCGCAGATCGACACCACGCAGCCCAACATGTCGCAGCACCTGAACACGCTCTACCAGGCGGGCGTGCTCGCACGACGCCGCGACGGCGTGAGCATCTACTACAGCATCGCGAACGAGACCGTGGTGGCGCTGTGCCGCAGCATCTGCGTGCAGATCGCCATCGAGCAGGAATAGGAAGAGAAGAAGGCCGGCGTCAGCCGGCTTCTTCTCTTCAGCGCTGCGTTCAGGGCTTCAGGTAGACGTAGCCTTCCTTCGCCTGCAGCCGCGCCACCTCGGCCACGCCCGAGGGCACCACCTTGGTTTCCATCAGCAGCTTGCCCGCGTCGATGTTGCGCGAGGTCAGCGTGTTGTTGCACACCTTGAACTCCACGCCGCGTCCGGCCAGTGCGCTCACCGGACCACTGAACTCGCGACCCTTGCTGTCCTTCGCGTCGCTCAGCAGGAAGTCGATGCCGGGGCCGTGCGTGACCACGACGATCTTCGCCTTCGGCTCCGCGTTCAGGTGGTTCGTGATGTTCGCGAGGATGGCGGCGCTGTTCTCCACGCCGGTGTTCACGTGGTAGACCACCTTGGTCTCCTGTGCGCCCGCGAACGTGGCGACCATGGCGAGCAGGAAGGCGATGAATGCGTGTCTCATGGGGAAACCCTCTGGCTGTTGTCGTTGCCCGCAAAATATCATCTTCTGCTTATATTTACAGCCGGGCAAGCCCGCGGCCCTCGCCGCCCAGCCCGCAGGAGACGACCCACGATGTTCCCGTGCCGGCCCACCGCCGTTCGCGCGAAGGCGCTGTTGATGTGCGCTGCGCTCTGGCTGAGCGCCAGTGCCGCAGTCGCCGCCCCCGAGATCCGCCCGCTGCCGGTGGCGCCCGACATCTACTACGTGCAGGGCATCCCCGCGCTGGGCTCGAAGGACAACCAGAACTTCATCTCCAACGCCGGCTTCGTCATCACGCGCGACAGCGTCGTGATGATCGACGCGCTCGGCTCGCCCGCGGTCGCCGAGCGCATGGTGGCCGAGATCCGCAAGCTCACGCCCAAGCCGATCAGCCACGTCATCCTCACGCACTACCACGCCGACCACATCTACGGCCTGCAGGTGTTCAAGGCGCTGGGCGCGCAGATCGTGGCGCACACGCGGGGCAAGACCTACCTCACGTCCGACACCGCACGGCTGCGGCTCGAGGCCTCGCGCCAGGAGCTCGCCCCATGGATCGACGAGCGCACGCGGCTGGTGCCGGCCGATGTGTGGATCGACGGCCGCACCGAGCTCACCATCGGCGGCACGCGCTTCGTGATCCAGCCCGCGGGCCCCGCGCACACGCCCGAAGACCTCGCCATCTTCCTGCCGCAGCAGAAGGTGCTGTTCACCGGCGACATCGTGTTCCGCAACCGCACGCCCTACGTGGGCTCGGCCGACAGCCGGCACTGGATCACGTCGCTCGACGCACTGCTCGCACTCGATGCGCGCACCATCGTGCCGGGCCACGGCCCCGCGTCGGACGACCCGGCGCAAGACCTGCGGCAGACGCGCGACTACCTCGTCTTCCTGCGCGGCGCGATGCAGAAAGCGGCCACCGAGATGACGCCCTTCGACGAGGCCTACGCCGCCACCGACTGGTCGCGCTTCGAGGCCTGGCCGCTGTTCAAGGTGGCCAACCGCATGAACGCCTACAACACCTACCTGCTGCTGGAGCAGGAGGCGCGATGAGCGGCGACCGCACGCGCCGGCAGCTCGTTGCGGGTCTTGCCGCGTGGTGCGTCGCGCCGATGGCGGTGTATGCGGCTGAGGTGCAGCAACTGCCCGCGCCCGTCTCGCTGGCCGGTGCGCTCGCCGCGGCGCTGGCCCGCTCGCAACCGTTGGTCGTCATGGCCAGCCTGCAGGGCTGCCCCTTCTGCAAGATCGTGCGCGAGCACTACCTCGTGCCTGAAGTCGCAGCCGGCCTGCCTGTGGTGCAGATCGACTTTCGTGATTCACGCAGCGTGCGCGATTTCGATGGCACAGCGCGCACGCATGACGCGCTCATCAAGGCGTGGAAAGTCACCGTCGCACCGACGGTGCTCTTCTTCGGCCGCAACGGCCGCGAGGTCGCCGAGCGGCTGACCGGCGGCGACTCGGACTTCTACGGCGCTTACCTCGAAGCACGCCTGCAGCACGCACGCACCGCCGTCCGCAGCTGACGTGGCGCAGCGAGAAACCGCACGGGTTTCCCCCAAGGCCGAAGCCCTTCCCTTGTGCGCGATCGTCCCTAAAATCAATACATAACGATTTACTTATTTAACGATGAAACCAGCCGCTTCGGGGCGCGTTTCAAGGAGACCGATTTGAAGTTGCTGTTGCCGTCGCTCGCCGTTGCTGTCACCACCTTGCTGCTGTCGACACCGGCCCTTGCCAACAAGGAACTGGCCCAGAAGAACGCCTGCCTCGCGTGCCATGCGGTCGACAAGAAGCTGGTCGGTCCCGCCTACCTCGACGTCGCGAAGAAGTACACCGGCCAGGCCGATGCGCTCGCCGTGCTCACCGCGAGCATCCAGAAGGGCAGCACCGGCAAGTGGGGCGCCGTGCCCATGCCCGCGCAGCCCGCGATGAGCGAGGCCGATGCCAAGGCGCTGGCCGCCTGGGTGTTGGGCGGCGCCAAGTAAGGCGCACGGACGCGACGCAATGAGCGGCAGCATCCAGCAGACCGGGAAGGTGCGCAAGGCACCCGAGAACTTTCTCGATGCGCAGGGCGTGCGTGCCGTCTTCGCCGAAGCCGGCAAGGGGCGGCGCGACTTCATTCGCAACGCGTTCGCAGCGGCCGTTGCAGGCACCGCAGCGACATCGTCCGCGCTCGCGCAATCGCGCACTGCGGTGGGCGATGGCGACCCCGCCATCTTGAATCTGCCCGCGCACAGCACGGGCCTCGGCCAGCCGGTGGTCACCGACGGCTACGGCAAGCCTTCCAGATACGAAGCCAATGTGCAGCGTCGCCAGAGCCCGGGGCTCACGCCGACCGCGCAGGCCTCGGTGTCGTTCGCGCCGCTGCAGTCGCTGTTCGGCATCGTCACGCCCAGCGGCCTGCACTTCGAGCGGCACCACCAGGGCTGGTGGGACATCGATCCGTCGAAGCACCGGCTCATGGTCAACGGCCTCGTGAAGACGCCGAAGGTCTTCACGCTCGACGAGCTGATGCGGCTGCCGTCGGTGTCGCGCTTTCACTTCATCGAGTGCGGCGCCAACACCGGCATGGAGTGGGGCAACGTCGCGGTGCCGACGGCCCAGTACACGCACGGCATGCTGTCGTGCAGCGAGTTCACCGGCGTGCCGCTGATCACGCTGCTCGAGATGGCGGGCGCCGACCTCAAGGGCGAGCGCTTCGTGCTCGCCGAGGGCGCCGACGGTTCGTCCATGACGCGCACCATTCCCATGAGCCTCATCCGCTCCGGCGAGGTGCTCGTGGCCTACGGCCAGAACGGCGAGATGCTGCGGCCCGAGCAGGGCTACCCGCTGCGGCTCGTGGTGCCGGGCGTGCAGGGCGTGAGCTGGGTCAAGTACCTGCGCCGCATCGAACTCGGCGACCAGCCCTACGGTGCCAAGGACGAGACCGTGCACTACGTCGACCTCATGCCCGACGGCCAGCACCGCCAGTACACCAGCATCCAGGAATGCAAGAGCGTCGTGACCACGCCCTCGGGCGGCCAGATGCTGCTCGACAAGGGCTTCTACAACATCACCGGCCTCGCGTGGTCGGGCCGCGGCCAGGTGAAGCGTGTGGACGTGAGCGTGGACGGCGGGCGCAACTGGCGCACCGCGCGGCTCGAATCGCCCGTGCTCTCGAAGTGCCTCACGCGCTTCAACATCGACTGGGTGTGGGACGGCACGCCCGCCATCATCCAGAGCCGCGCCATGGACGACACCGGCTACGTGCAGCCCAGCTACAAGCAGCTGCGCGCGGTGCGCGGCACGCGTTCGATCTATCACAACAACGCCATCCAGTCGTGGCAGGTGCAGGCGAACGGGGAGGTGGCGAATGTCCAGCTTTCCTAGTCGCGCGCTGCTCGTTCTTGCGCTCGCCTGCAGTGTCGGCGCTGCGGCCTGGGCACAGCCCAAGACGGCAGGCTACGCAGGCATCGGCCGCGACGCCACGCCCAAGGAAGTGGCCGCGTGGGACATCGACGTGCGCCCCGACTTCAAGGGCCTGCCGCCCGGCTCGGGTTCCGTCACGCGCGGGCAGGATGTGTGGGAAGGCAAGTGCGCCTCGTGCCACGGCGTGTTCGGCGAATCGAACCAGGTGTTCAGCCCGATCGTCGGCGGCACCACGGCCGAAGACATCAAGAGCGGCCACGTCGCACGCCTGAAAGACTCGGCCTTCCCGGGCCGCACCACGCTGATGAAGGTCACGAGCCTGTCGACCGTGTGGGACTACGTGTACCGCGCCATGCCGTGGAACCAGCCCAAGTCGCTCTCGCCCGACGATGTGTACGCCGTCACCGCCTACATGCTGAACCTCGGCGGCATCGTGCCCGACGACTTCACGCTGTCCGACAAGAACATCCGCGAAGTGCAGGCCCGCATGCCCAACCGCAACGGCGGCACCACCGCGCACGCGATGTGGCCTGGCGCCGAGCTGGGCCGCGCGACGAAGCCCGATGTGTCGGCCGTGGCCTGCATGCGCGACTGCGTGCCGGCGGCGTCGTCCGTCGCGCAGCTGCCGCCGCATGCGCGCGGCAGCCACGGCAACCTCGCCGACCAGAACCGGCTGGTGGGGGCGCAGCGCGGCATCGCCACCGCCGCACCCGCTGCCGTGAAGACCACCGCACCCGCTGTAGCAGCACCGAAAGTGCCCGTGGCGCTGCTCGAGAAGAACAGCTGCACCGCCTGCCACGGCATGACGCAGAAGCTCGTCGGCCCCGCCTTCTCGGACATCGCGAAAAAGTACCCCGGCCAGACCGACCACCTGCTGCAGAAGATCAAGGCGGGCAGCACCGGTGTCTGGGGGGCGATCCCGATGCCGCCGCAGACCCTCGGCGACGATGATGCCAAGGCCATCGCCCGCTGGCTCGCCGACAGCACCGGACCATGATTCGACAGGAGACAACCCCATGAAAAACCGCAGACAGATGCTCACGCAGTCCGCCGCCCTCGCGGGCCTGGCGGCCACCGCCGGCTGGCTCCCCGCCACCGCGTTCGCGTACTCCAAAGACGCCTTCGACGCCAAGAGCGTGGCCGACGCGCTCAAGGCCGTCGGTGTCACCGGCGCGCCCACCGAGAGCAAGGACGTCACCATCACCGGCCCCGACATCGCCGAGAACGGCGCCGTGGTGCCGCTCAGCGTGGCCACCGCCTTGCCCGGCGTGAAGCAGCTCATGCTGCTGGTCGAGAAGAACCCGAACGCCGTGGTCGCGATCTTCAACACCTCGGAGTTCGTCGAGTCGAACTTCACCACGCGCGCCAAGCTGGGCCAGTCGTCCGACGTGTACGCGATCGCGGTCATGAACGACGGCAAGGCGCTCTTCGCCAAGAAGGAAGTCAAGGTCACGCTCGGCGGCTGCGGCGGCTGAGCGACGGCTTCACACACAAGAACACGACGAGAAGAAGGAGACCACCATGGCAGATCCCATGCGCATCCGCGCCCAGGCCGCGGGCGACAAGACGACCGTGCGCATCCTCATGGCGCACGAAATGGAAACCGGCCAGCGCAAGGACGCCGCCGGCAAGACGATTCCCGCCTGGTTCATCCAGGAGGTCACGGCCTCGCTCAACGGCAAGACCGTGCTCACGGCCGACTGGGGCCCGGCGGTGTCGAAGAACCCCTTCATGCAGTTCACGCTGAAGGGCGCGAAGGCCGGCGACAAGATCGCCGTGACCTGGAAGGACAACCGCGGCGACACCCGCACCGACGAAGCCACCGTCAGCTGACGCTTCCTCCTCCACGCGGGCGATCGCTCACGTGTTGTTGTGTTCCCCACGAGAAAAAAGGCGGCCCCATGAGGACAACCACATGCCTGAGCCTGCTGGTGCTGGCCGGCAGCATCGCGCTGCCCGCCGCGGCGCAGAAGACCACGGCCGAAGGCATCGCCGAGTACCGCGCGCTGCTGCAGGACGGCAACCCCGCCGAACTGTTCGAGGCCAAGGGCGAAGACCTCTGGAAACAGAAGCGCGGCCCCAAGGCTGCGTCGATGGAGAAGTGCGACCTCGGCAAGGGCCCGGGCGTGGTGAAGGGCGCGTTCGCCGAACTGCCGCGCTACTTTCCCGACACCGGCCGCGTGCAGGACATGGAGTCGCGCCTGCTCACCTGCATGGAAACCTTGCAGGGCTTCGACGCCGCCGCCATCGCCAAGACGCCGTTCGGCCAGGGCGAGCAGAAGAACCTCGAAGGGCTGGTGGCGTGGATCTCGGCCGAATCGAAAGGCCTGCCGCTGAACCTGCCGCAGTCGCATGCCAGCGAACGCCGCGCGTACGAAGTGGGCAAGCGCCTGTTCTTCCTGCGCGCCGGCCCGCACGACTTTGCCTGCGCCACCTGCCACGGCGCCGACGGCAAGCGCATTCGCCTGCAAGACCTGCCCAACCTCACGAAGAACCCCGGCGCCGGTGAAGGCTTCGGTGCCTGGCCGGCCTACCGCGTGTCGTCGGGCGAGCTGTGGGGCATGCAGCGCCGGCTCAACGACTGCTTCCGCCAGCAGCGCTTTCCGTACCCGGGCTACGCCAGCGACGTGACCGTGGCACTGGCCGTGTACATGGGCGTCAACGGCAAGGGCGGCAAGACCACCGCGCCCGGCATCAAGCGCTGAAGGAGCCACGCCATGAAGTCTGATCATTTCGTCGGCCTGGCCGCCGTGGCCTGCGCGCTCACCGTGTTCGGTTGCGCGTCGGTCGACAGCGCCGCCGAACTCGACAAGCTCACCGCCGACGCGCTGCAGCGTTCCTTCCGTGACCAGGGCATCGCCAAGGTCGACCGCCTCGTGCAAGACCCGGCCAACCTCGCGTGCAGCGAAGCCGAGGCCAGCGGCAAGCCGCTGGACGAGCAGCGCACCAAGGAGATCGAGGCCGCCAACATGAAGACCGTGCGCTGGCCTTCTGACGGCAAGTTCGTCGGCGACTGGCGCGAGGGCGAGAAGATCGCGCAGAACGGCCGCGGCCTCACCTGGACCGACGCGGCCAATGCGGCCAACGGCGGCAATTGCTACAACTGCCACCAGATGTCGAAGGAAGAAATCTCCTTCGGCACGCTCGGCCCGAGCCTGTACCACTACGGCAAGCTGCGCGGCGTGAGCGACCCGGCGAGCGCTGCTTCCAAGCCCATCGTCGAATACACCTGGGGCAAGCTGTGGAACGCGCGCGCCTACAACGCCTGCTCGAACATGCCGCGCGTCGGCCACTCCGGCATCCTCAACGAGAAGCAGATCCGCGACGTGATGGGCTTGCTGCTCGACCCCCAGTCTCCCGTCAACCGCTGAGCGTCCGGCTTTCTTCTTCATGAACCTTTCCAAGCGCGAGTTCGTCCAGATGCTCGGTGCCGGCGCTGTCGCCGGCCTGGGCCTGGGCCGCCACGGCAGCAGCGTGGCCGCCGGCCTTGACGGCATGTACACCGTGCCGGCCTTCGGCAACGTGTCGATGCTGCACATGACCGACTGCCATGCGCAGCTCAAGCCGCTGTACTTCCGCGAGCCGGGCGTCAACATCGGCATCGGCGCCATGCGGGGCAAGGTGCCGCACCTCGTGGGCGAGCACCTGCTGAAAGCCGCGGGCGTGAAGCCCGGCACGCGCATGGCGCATGCGCTCACCTACCTCGACTTCGACAACGCCGCGCAGCGCTACGGCAAGGTGGGCGGCTTCGCGCACCTGGCCACGCTGGTCAAGCAGCTCAAGGCCAGCCGCCCCGGCGCGTTGCTGCTCGACGGCGGCGACACCTGGCAGGGCTCGGCCACATCGCTGTGGACCGACGCACAGGACATGGTCGACGCCTGCAAGCTGCTCGGCGTCGACGTGATGACCGGGCACTGGGAGTTCACCTACGGCATGGCGCGGGTGCAGCAGATCATCGAGAAAGACTTTGCGGGCAAGGTCGAGTTCGTCGCGCAGAACGTCAAGACCGCCGACTTCGGCGACCCGGTGTTCAAGCCCTATGTGATGCGCGAGATCAACGGCGTGCCCTGCGCCATCATCGGCCAGGCCTTCCCCTACACGCCGATCGCCAACCCGCGCTACATGGTGGCCGACTGGACCTTCGGCATCCAGGACGACAACCTGCAGCGCGTGGTGAACGAGGCGCGCGGCAAGGGCGCGCAGGTGGTGGTGGTGCTGTCGCACAACGGCATGGACGTCGACCTCAAGATGGCCAGCCGCGTCACCGGCATCGACGCCATCCTCGGCGGCCACACGCACGACGGCACGCCCATGCCCACGCTCGTGAGCAACGCGGGCGGCAAGACCATCGTGGTCAACGGCGGCTCCAACGGCAAGTTCCTCGGCGTGATCGACTTCGACGTCAAGGGCAAGAAGGTGAGCGACTTCCGCTACCGCCTGCTGCCCGTGTTCTCCGACCTGATTCCGGCCGACAAGGAGATGGACGCGCTCATCACCCGCGTGCGCGCGCCCTACGAGGCCAAGCTTGCGGAAACCCTCGCCCACACCGACGGCGCGCTGTACCGGCGCGGCAACTTCAACGGCACCGGCGACCAGCTGCTGCTCGACGCGCTCATGGAAGTCCAGGACGCGCCCATCGCCTTCTCGCCCGGTTTCCGCTGGGGCACCTCGCTGCTGCCCGGCCAGGCGATCACGCGCGAGTGGCTCATGGACATGACGGCCACCACGTACTCGTACGCGACCGTCACGCAGATGACCGGCGAGACGCTGAAGACCGTGCTCGAAGACGTGTGCGACAACCTCTTCAACCCCGACCCGTACTACCAGCAGGGCGGCGACATGGTGCGCGTGGGCGGGCTGCAGTACACCTGCGACCCGACGGCCGCCATGGGCCAGCGCATCCAGGACATGCGCCTGGGC